>JBJXDX010000129.1:0-17039 GCA_046154585.1 Hyphomicrobiaceae bacterium
GGCCGGCGAGTGGTTCCGCCTCGGTCGTCTGCTCATCGAATGCTCCTGATTCGCAGGCACAACCGTGCCCGCTGTCAGGCAGACAATCCACTCACCCTACCGTCCGAAATTGTGGAGCCAGCTCTGATTGCGGTGCGCCGTTGCGCAACCTCTTGCATTCATCTTCAAGTGCGTCAAATGTCAGGTCCAGTGAGAGCGAGTGCGCAAAGTCGTTGCGGATGCGCCGAATTATATCCACGTCGTGCAGAGTGTTTGGGCCGATTATTCCAAGCGCGTATGCGACGCACGACTTCCTGCGCAGGGTTCCCATGGGCGTGTCTGAACCGTCAAACAAGAGGGCTTCGTCGTCGCCTAGCGCCATAAACTGCGATAGAAGAGCTTGCTTTAGCGCGTTCTCAACGAGTGCGCCTCCAAGGATGGCAATGCTTCTATCCGCGTCGTCACGTTCCTTTTGTTGTAACCCCCAAAGTAGAGTGCCAATTATTTTTAGGTCTGGCACCTGCTTCACAAGCTGCTTGATCTTAGGAGACCGACGTGTACGAGAAACGGCCATTGGACAAACCTCCTACGCAACAAGAAATTATTAAACGCCGCGATGAGGCTGTACGGCGTGCCCTCAACACGCCGCCTAAGCCCTACAAAGAATCCAAGGTGGGGAAGGACAAGCCGAAGCCTCCCTCCCTTAAGCGCTGATCTAAGCCGCCCGTTTATCAGGCGGTGCCGGCTCTACTCGCAGTTGAAGTCCGAGCGCCTGCAAAACGCGAGTGATTGTCTCAAAGCGCGGATCGCCCTCGCCACTTAGGGCTTTGTACAAACTCTCTCGGGATAGCCCCGTATCACGCGCGATTTCTGTCATTCCGCGCGCCTTGGCCGCCACCCCTATTGCGTGGGTAATTACTTCAATATCAGCCGTGAACAGCGCCTCCGTGATGTAGTCCGCGATTGCCTCGTCGCTGTCGAGAAACTCGGCAGCGTCAAAAGGCTTTGCCTTCTTCTTCGCTTTGGTCGCCATTTGTTACTCCTCGTACTCGGCAGCTAGGCGCTTTGCCGTAGCAATGTCGCCGTCCTGCGTACTCTTGTCTCCGCCTGCCAATAGCATGATGTACCTTGTGCCGCGCTGGATGAAGTACACGCGGTAGCCCGGTCCGTAGTTGATCCGAAGCTCGCTGACGCCTTCGCCCACTGGTTCGACATCTCCCGGATTTCCGTGAGACAACCTGGCAACGCGAATGAGGATCTTGTTGCGGGCGCGCATGTCACGTAGTTCACGCAGCCACTTTTGGAACTCGTCTGTCCTACGGACCTCAAGCATTATGTAGTGTAGCCTGTAGGATACATTAGGGCAATAACAAATTAATTTTATGTTAACAGCCCTTAAGTCGCTGGGCCTTTCGGCGCCGCCTGCGCCTGCCCTTCCTTGTCAGCTTGTCGATATGTCAGGCGCTTGCCGATGGCGCCCTGAACCATCAGGCGGGCGCGCTCCGCATCCTCGACGCCAAGCGCCGATCGCGTGTTCCAGCGAAACGCAAACTCATCGCAGTATCGCTGTAAATGCTGCTCTGAGACGCTATGGAACGAGCCCATGACGCCGCGCTTCAGGATGGCAAAGAACGCCTCGGCGCTCTGGATGTGTGACTGACCATCCTTGCTGACGTACTCGCCTGCGGAGTGGTTCACGACGCCATGCGCCGCGAATTCCTTGCTCATGTGGTAGTAGGCCAGCGCGTCGTCGGTGTTCATGGTTGAGCCCTTGGCGACGTGTTTGGCGATCACCTTGCGCAGCGTCTTTGCGCTCACGTCAGCAACGTGGCTGGCGCGGACATGACCACCGCGCTCCACCAGCGCGTGCACGGCGTGCTTCTTGGGGATGGGCTTGTTCTTGTGCACGTTCTTGGCCTTGCCGCCGATGAACGTCTCGTCGCTTTCCACGACCTTGCCGGAGCCACCAATTCGGCCGGGTTTGATCTTTGGTAGGCTCATGGCCTCGCGAACGCGCATCGTCAGGAACCAAGCCGTGCGATAGCTGCCAAGGTTCAACTCGCGCTGCATCTGTTTCGCGCTGATGCCTTTCTTGCTGGCTGCCATCTTGTGGAACGCCAGCGCCCATTTGGTCAGTGGCAGGTGCGAGCTTTCCATGACGCTGCCGACCGTGACGGTGAACGCCTGCAAGCAGTCGTTGCACTGGATCAAGCCGGGGCGGTGCGAGGCGCCTTCAAGGCGGTGCACGTTGACTGAGCCGCAATGCGGGCAGAACGGCTTGCCATCGGGCCAGCGCTGCGCTTCGAAATAGGCGCGTGCCTTGTCCTCGTCGTGGAAGATGGCGTCGCGCGGATCAGTGTTTTTCACGGTGTGTCCCCTTTGTAGGAACACCCTACGCCTAGGCGTCTTCTATGTCAAGTGCATACTTCCCGCCTGAACCAAGGAGCTTAAGGAGCTTCCTCGATAGGGTCCAGCATCGACGCTGAGCCAGCAGTAGGATTTCATGCAGACCGTCGCCATTATTGGAGCAGGTCCAGCCGGCCTTGCGGCGGCACGCTGGCTGAAACGGGACGGCTTCGAGCCAATGCTATTCGAACAGGGGGATCGCCTCGGCGGGCAGTGGGCTGCCGATCCTCGCTACAGCGGGGTGTGGCCTTCGATGCATACGAATACGTGTCGCGAGATGACCCAGTTCAGCGATCTAGCGCATGCGCCGGGAACACCCGTCTATCCAAGCCATCGGACCATGCTCGCCTACCTGGAACGGTATGCCGACCAGTTTGGCCTTGTTCAGCGGATCAAGCTGCGGACACGCGTGGTCGGACTATCGCAGTCGATAGGTAGCGGATGGGCTCTGACCACTATCGACGAGGACTGCGCCGAGCGTGCGCAAAACTTTGACAAGGTCATCATTGCCAGCGGCCGGTTCAACAAGCCGATGCTCCCGGAAATCCCCGGCCTTGCCTCGTTCGCGGGACCTTGCGAGGTCGCTCATGCCTCGCAGTACAAGGACCCGGATCGCTATCGTGGCCGGCGCGTGCTCGTCGCCGGCTGCGCCGTCAGCGCGCTCGAGATTGCCTGCGATCTCGCCATGACAGGTGCTGCGCACGTCGCGACTACCAACCGCCGGCAGCGCTACATCATGCAAAAGATCGTGGCCGGCATCCCGATCAAGCATCTTATCCAGACGCGTTCCGCCGCGCTGGCGCAAGAGACGCTGCCGAAGCACGAAGCAACGGAAGAGTTGAGGCGGCTGATCCTGAGGACCAGCGGCAGCCCCGAGATGTTTGGCGCCTCGAAGCCCGACGAGAACCTGGCGGCGGCCGGCGTCACCCAATGCCAGCACTATCTACCGCTCGTCGCGGAGGGCCGCATCGACGTCAAGCCGTGGATCACGGCTATCGATGGCCAGACCGTCCATTTTTCGGACGGCTCAGAAGACCAGTTCGATGGTCTCATCTTCGGCACGGGGTTTGAGCTCAATCTGCCGTTTTTGTCCGATACGCTGCGCCAGCGTCTCGGTGCCGGCACGCCGCATCTCGATCTCTACAAGTGCACGTTCCACCCGGAGCTGCCGGGCCTTGCGTTGGCCGGCATGTTCCAGGTGACGGGGCCGTATTTCCCGCCGATCGAGCTGCAAGCCCGCTGGATCGCCTACGCCTGGAGCGGCGCGCGGCTCCTGCCATCGCCGACGGACATGCAGCGATCGATGGCCAAGACCGCGGGTCAAGCCTCCGACAAGCAGCACATGCCGTCGCTGACTGTGGACTTCGCTCGCGAGGCCGGTGTCGAGCCCGACATCGATCAATGGCCCGAGCTTGAGGAGGCACTGCTCCATGGCCCCTTGCTGCCGGCATCGTTCCGCCTGAACGGGCGCGACCCGCTGATAGAGGCGCCGCGGCGGTTGCTGGAGGTGACGAGAGCTACGCGCCCGGATGCAACGCGATCGACACCACATCACAACGTGTGGAGCGACGAGCCTCAATCCGATGCAACGGCTCACAGCCCGATGACATAGCCAGCAAATCTTGCCAGGCGACTGCCACTACTACATGGCGGCGCTTCTACTGTGGTCGCCGCAACACGTCTGTGGCCAGCCCGCAGCAAATTTCACCGATGGCAGCGTGGGGTCAAACCTTGCCGATCGCGGCGCACACCGGGCACGTCCGAAGTACCTCGTATTGCTGTCGAATCACTGCACCGCCGCGAACGGGCAGTCAGTGCCAAATTCGGAAGTCGAGCAGGGGACCAACTCGGTCCCAGAAAGCAGACATTGTGCCGTGCCGTCTCAATGGCCATAGCCGCTAAGGCAAAGTCTCCACGCAGCATGTGCAGCAAACCGCCGCATCAAGGCGAGTGATGGTGCGCGCGCAGGGCATCTGGAATTTCTCGCCTGTGGAGGCCACCGGCGGCAATCCACTGACGCGTGCTCTCGGCCGCAGCCGAGATAAGTTCAGTGCTACGAGAAAAATCGTACGGCGAAACGCTGCGCGGGCAGAGGGTTGGCACTATGGCAAAATCAATTGCCTTATCCACAACTTCCAATTCGGCGACCAGCTGTCGGGCGATCAGTAGGGTCAAAGCATGCAGCGCATTTGCGACGGCGCCATTCGGTGGGTTCTGCAGCGCGCAGGCAAACCCCGTGGGCAACACGATCAGGCGCTCCGCTCCGAGACCGATGGCTACTCTGACGGGCGTGTTGCTAGTGATCGCACCATCGACAAGGTAGCGTCCGTCGATCGATATCGGTGCGAAGGCGGCTGGGATGGCACTACTGGCGATGATGGCATCTGCAGCCGCGCCTCGGGAGACAACGACTGCCGCCCCAGATAGAAGGTTCGTTGCCACAACGTGAACTGGGATCTGGGCGTCCTCAAGCTGGCGGTAAGGAAGGTGACTGTCGATCAGCATCCGTAGCCCATCGGAGCCAATGAGAAAGTCGCGACGCCAGAGGAACCCTGCTGCTGTGCGCCAATTCACAGGAAACACATCCCTGCGCCGGATAGCAACCCAGAGTGCTTCTAGTTTTGTGACCCCGTCGAGGGTTGGGTTGCCGGCAAAATAGGCGCCGTTTATGGCTCCGACGCTGGAGCCCACGACAAAGTCCGCCTTTACCCCATGCGCAACAAGCGCATGCAACATGCCGACTTGGACGGCGCCTAGACTCCCACCGCCGGCAAATACGAAAGCGGTCTTGGACATGAGCGAACCTCCACCTTCCCCGACCTCGGAGCGCCCGGCGATCAAGCTATCAGTCTTGGCGGGAGTGAGCGATCACGGTGGTCCCTCGTCGGATCACCCTTGCTTGATTGCGGTTATTTCAGACTGATGGAGGCGATCGGCCAGGCTGCCTTGTCCGGGACCGCACTGGGTCAAATCTCCCCTAAATTACATTGGCGTTGGCACGGCGGAGACTTCGCCTTAGAAGCAAACCTCCCACCGGAGGATGAGTGCCAGAAGGGGACATGCTAGACTGCGGCCGCGTCCGGCAAGCCCTTAAGAACGCCTATGCGCGAGTATGGCAATACGAGAGAGCCGCGTCTGCTTTGCGAGAACGGCCGTGGTCTCGAGAAATCGCTGCTGGCCGTCAAATGTCCCGTCGCCTTCAATTGCGCGCAGATCCACCTGTCGTTTGGATCGCGCGTCTCGCCAACCGGCTGCGTTGTCGGCCATGTTCTGCGTGCGATCCACCACGCGCTCGATCTCGAAGCCGGCCTGGTCCAGCAGCACTTGATCGAGCCCCGCCGGAACAAAGACGAACAGGCCGATGGACGCGCGTACAGCGATTTCCTGGTTGGTCACGGGCCCTGTCAGAACGATCGGGTCCGTGAACAACAAATGCCCGCCAGGCTTCAGGACACGGTGCCACTCCGCAAGAACGCGCGGCCGATCGGGTAGATGATTGATTGCATCGATGCAGATCACTGCGTCGAAGCTGGATTCCTCAAACGGGAGCCCCTCAGCGGCATCACCTTGACGGAAATCAGCGCGCCCCTCATATCGCGGTTCCTTTGCGCTTGCTTGTGCGCTCGCGACGCCTTCTTGATGCAGGTCGAGGCCTGTCACTCGGCATCCGGTCTTCTCAGCGATCCGCAAGGTTGGTCGACCTGAACCGCATGCTAAGTCGAGCAGACGGCTCGCTGGAGATAAGCTTAGCCACGAGATGAAAAGGTCCTGCTCCTCAGCGGTCAGCCACCCGGTCTGGCCGATATCTTCGCCGAACGCTTCACGGCGAATATCAGCATAGAGTGCGCTTGCGAGGCCTCGATAAGCCGCCCCATAGAGATCGACTTGGGTTGACATCGCGGTCCCTCCTATTAGCCCCGCACCGCATCAGGCAGCACATCGGAGCACTGCCAAAAAAAAAGCACCCCGGTCAAGCGCTGTGTCTCCACGCCCAAGTTTCTTGTAGCACGGCAACGGCACGACCAGTGTGGGGGCAAGCTGCGGCTGAGCACAATGTGCACGGTGCCGTTTTGGTGGTCTCCTTCGCCCAGGCAGATGGGCTACTGCGATGGCGTTTGGGGCCGCCGGATGGGACAGGCGCCGTGCAGCGCATCACCCGCTTCAGCTTCGTTCGTCGTCAGGTCGTCAATATCCGTCCTAAATGTAGCGTGGAAGCGGTTGATCATATTGCTGAGGCCGACGGTCAGGCAAAGGTCAACCAACTGCTGCTTCGAAAAATGCGTGGCGAGGTCTGCGTAAAGCTCGTCGTCAATCGGCTCCAGCCTCGTTGATTTCTGCGCATATCGCACGATGGCCGCCTCGGCAGGCGTGTAGACCCCATCCGGCAAAGAGTCCGCCGTCAGGTGCCGCATCTGATCTTCCGTCAGTCCCAGGCTCCGACCGAGCACTGTATGGGTGGGAATTCAATAGAAGCAATCGTTGACGGCCGTTGCTGTGAGATAAGCAAATTCTGCATGCCGTGGAGTGAGCGTGGAATTGGTGCGATAGACCGTCTGCAGGAGTCCGGTCACGGCAAGGAGCGCCTCCGGGCGATTGCTCAAGGCGCGATAGACGTTCAAGATCTTGCCGCGCGCCTGGCCGGCCGTTATCAGCGCCGCCTTCACGTCGGCAGGAAGATCAGGATCGTTCTCGTTCAGTAGTGGGATGCGCGCCATTTAGTGCTCCTACTAGATGACGCCACTTTGCCTGCAGCGTACCTTTGATCATTCTTGCACAGATTGCTTTGAGGCCTCGATCACCTCTCCCTACGGCATTCCCTCGATCTTGACCTGCTCGTAGTACCGCCGGTCGCCAAGTGCATCGACGCGCCTGTAGAACTCCGGGCTCGACGCGAAGCCGTTCTCGTTCTTCGCGGCGGTTTGGCGCCAAATGTTCCAGGAGCTGGGGTGCAGGCGCTTGGCTTCGTCGAAGTGCCTCTGCGCCGCATCGCCGTGACCCACATGAAGCAGATAGTTGCCGAGACGGAAGTACGCATGTGCGAGCGCGATGTTGTCGTCCGGCCGCCGTAGCTGGGTCTGAGCGGCAATGCTCGTGAGTGCGTGCTTGCTGGCGGCGCCGTTGATGGCCCAGTCGCGCACGGCATCCATGTAGATCTGCTTGGCGCGGGCTGTCTTCTCGGCTGCGTCGGCAGGCATCTCACCGGTTTCGCGATTACGCGAGCGAAAGCCTTCGTACGAGCCTGCATTCTCCGCGGGTCGCACAACATGGCCCCCCTCGTCGATCCACACTGACTCGGGAACGTTGACCATGTTGAACAGAGCCGAGACGTGATGGTCGCGATCGATCAACGAGATATAATCGGGCTTTGCCGCCTCCATGAACGGGCGGGCGGCCTCAGGCGTATCCATGGCGATGGCCATCACCATGAAGCCGCGATCTTTCAGTTCGGCATAAAGTGACTGCCACACGGGCAAGTCGTTACGGCAGCCTCACCAACTGGCCCAGGTGGCGAGGAAGACTTTCTTGCCGCGCTGTGCCGAAAGCGCGTGCATGTGCCCGTCGAGGTCCGGGAGGCAGAACTCCGGAGCTTCCAGCGCTTCGAGAACCTGCGTGCGCGCGCCGGCGCCGATCCCGAGAACCCAAACGTCGCCGGCCTCGTCGTGTACGACGGGATTGCCGATGTGCCGCCAAAATGCGGCGGCGTCCACGGCGCCGTTCTTTACGAAGCTTTCGTCGCCACGCGGGACCGGCACGCAGATTGCTTCTTTGCACAGCCCCTCAGGCTTCAGCGTAAAGCCGGTAACGCGCTCGAGATCGATTGCAGAAAGCCATAAACTCGCCCCCTCTGCGGCCGGCGCGACGGCGATCTGTTGCTGCTCGATGAGAATAGTGGTCATGACTTTTTCTCCTCGAGGTTAGTCTAGCCGAACTCGCGTCACCACAAAAGCGATGAGATCACTCGGATCGCATCTGGCGATTGCCAGTCCTACTTCTCCAGTAGCGAGAGCAAAGGCCGCTTCGCGAGCCGAGCTTCCGAACCACACCATGGCCGCTCATGGCACTAAGGTGATACCTGTCGGCGTTCCCAGGGGCTCCGCTTGCAGCGGTAAGCGGACGCGGTACTGCGACGTGCCGAGGTCCGGTTCTGAACAGATAGTGTTGCAAAACGCCCGTTGAGATCGCTGGCGAACAGTGATTCCGTCGATGCAGCAGGGATTGCGACGGAGGCTGGCGATGATGGGGCGTCGAACAACGGGGCAAGGCCAGCTTTTCTACGCGTTCGCTCTGGACGAGGTCGTGCCGGCAAGCCATCTCGTCCGCAAGATCGACGCGGTACTTGATCTCAGCTGGGTCCATCAGGAGTTGGCACGGTTCTATTCGTCAACGGGCCGGCCCTCGATTGATCCGGAGCTCATGCTGCGGATGCTGATCCTCGGCTATATCTTCGCGATCCGCTCGGAGCGACAGATCTGTGCCGAGGTTCAAGTCAATTTGGCCTACCGATGGTTCTGTAGACTGTCCATCGAGGACGCGATCCCGAACCATTCCGAATTCTCACGCGCGCGTCACGAGCGCTTCCGCGAAAGCGATGTCCTGCGTGGTGTCTTCGAGCGGATCGTTGGAGCGAGCATTGCAGCAGGTCTAGTCGGCGGCGATGCCTTTTCGGTCGATGCGAGCCTGATCAAAGCTGACGTCAATAAGCGCAAGCGCGCTTCAGGCGAGGCAGCGCCTCGCTGGCAAGATGCAGATCAAGCCTCCCGTGCCGTCCGGGAGTACATCGCTGTTCTCGATGCCGCGTCCGACGAGCGAGGTGCAGATGGAGGCGGCAACGGGCGCCGCGATGGTGAGACGCGCAAGGAGATTTCCGAGACCGACCCGCAAGCCACCTGGATCGCACGCAAAGGGATCGACACCACATTCTACTATGATGCCAATTATCTCATCGACAATCGCTTCGGGATCATCGTCGACGCCGAAGGCACGCGCTCCAGCCTTCGCGAGGAGACCACAATCGCCGAGACGATGTTGGGACGCGTCATGGCTCGCTTCGGGATGACGCCGCAACGCCTGGCTGGCGACACGGCCTACGGTACCGGCAGGCTTCTGAAATGGCTCGTGGATCGCGGCGTCACCCCGCATGTGCCGGTGTGGGATAGGTCAGCACGTGTTGAGGGCAAGTTCTCGAAGGCGGACTTCACCTTCGATCGAGAGCGCAACGTCTACATCTGTCCTGCAGGCAATAAGCTCACACACTCCGGCGTCATTGATCAGGGGCGCATCCTGCCGTACCGGTCGAGCACGCGTGACTGCATGCGCTGCGATCTCAAGCCACGCTGCACGACGGCCACAACCAGAAAGACTACGTTCGCTCTCTCGAGGGCACCGAGGCATTCGCGCAATCATGCGTGGAGCGCAAGAAAGTCGAGATGCGCTTCGCGCACATGAAGCGCATTCACAAACTCGATCGGCTGCGGTTGCGCGGCTTGACCGGCGCCAAGGATGAAGTTCTCCTTACCGCGCTGGCCCAGAACCTCAAGCGGCTTGCCAAGTTCGTCTGGCAATCCGAACAACCAAGTCCGATGCCAGCCTAACGATCAAGATCAGGGCGCCGCGCAAGGTCACTTCACCTGATAACCGACGATACCGACAATCATTGGGGGCAGCCCGTTTCCTGAAGGGAGTTTTGCAACACTATCGAACAGGAAGCGGACATTCGGCGTGCTGATCGGGGGAACGGGCTACGCCTGTAGGCGGTGGCATTCCAAAACATCGCGCACGACAGCGATTGCCATTCAGAATGTTTTTCGCAGCGGCCGGAAGAAGTCGGCCACGTCTCCTGCCAAAGCAGCGGGTTGTTCCATGGCCGCAAAATGCCCGCCCTTTGACATCACTGTCCAATGACGAATGTCGGTGTAATCCTTCTCAGCAATGGAGCGCGGGGGACGGCGAATCTCGCGTGGAAAGGCAGCGTATCCCGTCGGCACATCGACGGTCTTGCCCCGTGGGATGGGCCAGGGCCCGTGGAGACGGTCGTAGTAGGGCCAGAATGAGGAGCCGATGGCGCCGGTGAACCAGTAGAGCGAAATGTTGGCCAGCAGGTGGTCACGGGCGACCACCGTCTCAAAGTCGCCGTCATGGTCCGTCCAGGTGTGGAACTTCTCCGCAATCCAGGCTGCAAGCCCGGCCGGGGAATCCGTCAAAGCATAGGCGAGCGTTTGCGGACGCGTTCCTTGGATCTGAATGTAGCCCGTTTCCTCCTTGGACCAGCGTTTGATCTCTTCGAAGTAGCGCTGTTCCTCGGCTGTGTCGGTTGCGCTCGGCGTCGAGGTGTATGGATTATTCGAGAGCATGTTGAGATGAATGCCGGCGAGCTTGTCGGGGTGGCGCACACCCAAAGCCGAGCACGTGAAAGCACCCCAGTCGCCGCCCTGGGCGCCGAACCTCTTGACGCCCAGAACCGAGGTCATCAGCTCGGCGAAGCAGTCGGCAATTTCCGGAATCGTGAACCGCTTCTGGTTGGGCCGGAACGACAGCCCGTAGCCCGGCAGCGACGGTGCGATGACCGTGAAGGAATCCTCGGCTTTGCCACCAAAGCGCGCAGGGTCCGCGAGACGCGGGATCATGTCGAGGAACTCGAACACGGAGCCGGGCCAGCCGTGCAGCAGCAAGAGCGGCTTCGGATCGGGCCCTATTCCCGGCACATGGAGATAGTGGACGTCGATTCCAGCGAGTGGGACCTTGAACTGCGGAAACGCGTTGAGCTTGGCTTCCTGCGCCCGCCAGTCGAAAGTTGTGCGCCAGTACTCCACGAGGGCGCGCATGTAGCTCAAATCAGCACCGAACTCCCAGCGCGAGTTGGGCACCTGATCGGGCAGCCGCGTTGGGGCCAATCGCTTCCCAAGGTCATCGATGTCAGCATCAAGGACGTGTAAGGTGAAGGGTTGTGGCTTCGAGGACATGGCGAACTCCTGCGCGGGCGCAAATAGTGCCTTCTAAACGTTGCAATCCGTGCGCGTCAGACGGATCGCAAATAGCACAGAAATGATTGTAACTGGCCCGGCGGCGGGCGGATTGTGCTCGCGACGGATTGCAGGCATCCTGTGAGCGCGGAGGAACTTAGCATGGATCCTTCAGGCCCGAGAGCAGTGGAAGAACGCAAGGCGCGCAATGGCGTTATTTATGGTCGCAGGCATGCTGACCAGGCTGAAGAGAATAAATCCGATAACCCGCAATGGAATGCCTTCTTTGCGTTGAGCAGACCCAACCGCCCAATGCGCCGCGAAATCCTCCGTAATCACGTCTTCGGATGAGATTCACACGATCATGCGTCGTCGCGGTTTGAACATTCTCTTGGATTTCGGATGTGGGAGGTGCCTATGACGCCAGACGAAATCCTGTCCATTCCGCCTAAGGTCCTCAGCCAGAAGCAGCGCCAGCGCTACTTCGAAGATGGGTTCATTCTGCTCGAAAAATTCTTGTCGGACGATTGGATCGCCCGATTGCGCGCCGTGACCGAGCGCATGGTCGAGGAAAGCCGGCAGGTGACCAATCGCGACGAAAAATGGGACATCGAGCCCGACCACACAGCCGCCCAACCGCGCCTGCGCCGGCTGTCGAGCCCAAACGACCATGATGCCGTCTATTGGGACTATGCTGCAGGCGAAAGTTCGAACCTGCCCGATGCCGTCGCCGATCTGGTGGGGCCAGACGTCAAGTTCCATCACTCCAAGCTGAACTTCAAATGGTCGAAGGGTGGCGCAGAAGTGAAGTGGCACCAGGACATTCCAGCTTGGCCTCACACCAACTACACACCCTGCACCGCCGGCACCTACCTGTATGACTGCGGACGCGAGCAGGGACCGCTTGCCATCCTCAAGGGTAGTCACGAGGGGCCGATTTACAGCGAGTATGACGAGGCCGGCCGCTGGGTCGGCTGCCTGTCGCAGGATGATGCCGCCAAGATCGATATGTCAAAAGTCGTCTACCTTGATGGTCCAGCCGGCTCCGTGACAATCCATAATTGTCGCGCGTTGCACTATTCCGAACCGAATCACTCTCCGATCGCGCGACCGCTGCTGCTGAACGTCTATTCCAATGCCAACGCCATGCCGTACACGTACAACCCCCTCACATCGCGCTACTCGGGCGCGATCGTGCGTGGCAAGCCCGCACTCTGGGCTGTTCACGATCCGCGCCCCTGCATGTTGCCGCCCGATTGGTCGAAAGGCTACGGCTCAATCTTCTCGATGCAGGATCGCGTAAAGGACGGCGCGACCCCTACCGGCATGATGTGACCCGGGAAGGCCAGGACAAAGTGTCGCCTCGGCGCGACGAGCCAAGTTCGCTGGAACGGCCCAACCAAGCACGCGGTCCCAGCCCCCATAGCAGACACGGAGGAGACCAGTGAGATTAACTCCCGCTCAGATCGCTCAATACGACCGCGACGGGTATCTGCTGTTTGATGGTTTCTTCAATGCCATCGAGGTGGAGGTAATGCGCCGCGAAGTGGCACGCGTGTCGACGATTGAGTGTGAGATGGTCGTGCGCGAGGGCACGGCTCGCGTGCCAAAGGCGATGTTCCGGTTGCACGAGACCGATGGGCCAACGGCATCGCCCGCGTTCCAAGCGGCGGTCCGGCTGCCGCGCACACTCGGCATCGCCCAGCAGTTGTTGCGCGACGACAAGCTCTATCTCCACCACACCAAGGTGAACATCAAGGCGGCCATCGAGGGTTCGGTCTGGCCCTGGCATCAGGACTACGGCTCCTGGATGCGCGACGGGATCCAGAAACCAGATCTCCTAACGATGATGATCAGCCTGGACGCTGCCGCAGAAGTCAACGGTTGTCTGTATTTCCTGCCAGGCAGCCACAAGCGTGGCCGGCTCGATCCCTATCTTGACACCTCGACCGCCTACAAGGTGTGGTCGGTCGGTCCGACCGACATGAAGGCCCTGATCGCCGAGCATGGCGAGCCCGTGCCGATCATCGGCAAGCCAGGCTCGTTGGTCGTCTTCGATTGCAACCTGCTGCACGCCTCGGGTCACAACCTATCGGCTCAGGACCGCTGGCAGGCCTACTTCTGTTTCAACAGGGTCGCCAATCGGCCCGTGGATGTCGAAAACCCGCGCCCCGACTACGTGCGGTCGCGCAACTGGATGCCCCTCGAGACGGTGCCGGACAATGCGATCACGGGCGCCACGCTGGCGACGGCGTGACGCCGTTGCAGAATTCGATCACTTCGGCGCGCATGGCCCGTTGGCAGGTGACCGCTGTGTCGCGCTGACGGCGGATCAGCCGCCAGAATGAGAGGCACCACCGCACTGATCAACGTTCTTGATGTCATCAGCTTGCCGTCACCGTCGGTCGATGATCCTCCGCGTAGGAGCCGGCGTCACTGTCATGTCCGCCCAGAGCCAGGCGGCGCCACCGGTGGTGAGAAGCCCTCCGAAGGCAAACATGTGCGCGGCGATCGCTGAATCGCCGAATAGCTGTTGGATTAGCAGATGAACGCCAGCAGCCAGCATGATGGTAGCCAAGACCGCGCATATGACTTTGCGCATGGCTGCTCCCTGCCTTGATGCTCGAAGCTTGGAGCAGAGACCAAACCAGCAAAAGCACGACCGCAAATTACAGTTATCGGATTTGGGTTTTTGCAGAGGAGTTTGTCGTTGCCAGTGCCATAAACGCTTCGGGCAGTATCGTTGGCGGCCCCGCCCAAAGCCCGTTCGGCATTGGCCGTGGCCATGTTGATGGTGGTGTCGCTGGCCACTTGCCCGTTGCCGACAGAGAGGAACAGCGGTGAACTGATTCACGTAGAAGGCCTCGAGTGGAACATAGGATTCTCGCCATGCCTGGAGCCGATGCCGCGCGCGTATTGCCAGAGGTCAGGGAGGCGGATGCGCCAGATCATATCCGCGCCATCTATGCCGACATTCGCCGGTGGAGTGGCGTGCCCATGGTGGCGCTCATCTTCCGCAATCTCGCCACGCACCCTGGCGCCCCTGGAGGAGGTCTGGGACAGCATCGGACCGCTGTTTCGCAGCGGGCTGATCCAAGACGCCGCATGGCGGATAGCGCGCACGGCTACGCCGGCCAATCTCCTGCCCCCGATCGAGGTCAATGCCCGTGCCGTGCTCGGGCTGAGCGGCCATGCGCTTGCCCAGGTCTGCAATACTCTTGACGCCTATAACCGGGCCAATCCGGTGAACCTCCTCTCGATGCTGGGGCTCATCGCTCGGCTGGGAAGTGAGGCCTCTGCCAGCCCGCATCCGGCCGGGATTTGGACACCGCCAGCGGCCATACCCGGTCCGCTACCGGACATGACATCGCCTGATGCCATGACGCCAGAGCTGCGGCGGCTCATCAATGATCTTGGCGTCGGCGACCGTTCGACCCTCAGTCCCGTTGTACCGAGCCTCTACCGTCATCTGACCGCTTGGCCTGGCTATCTGGCCGCGCTCCACGTCACGCTCAGGCCGCACGTCCGCAACGGCAGCCTGGCGCACGCGGCACAAGTGGTGCAGCAGGCGATGGCGCACGAAGCAAAGTCCATCGCGACATATCTGCCGCCACTCAGGCGTCTTGCTGCCAACACCCGCGCCACTGAAACTGTGACTCAATTCTTGAACACGACCATTCCCCTGATGATCGTCGTCGGCCATGCGATGCGAGGAGCGCTGGCCTGACTGAATGCGCCGTATTACGAAGTCTTGTCTCGAACGATGGAAATCCCCCATGCTTGCTGCAAGAGACCAGTGCGTGCACGGTTGTCCAAGTTAGCCGTTCGCCCATCTGATCATGAGGTCACCTCGATCAATAAGAAGCTCGACGAGACACGTGCTGGCATCGGAAGCTCCCAGTCGGGGTGGCCGGTGTTTTCGGCAAGTCGATACTAGACGGCCTTGAGGTCGGCGCCGCCGGTGCGGTTCCCACTGATCGATCCCAACGAGGCTGCAGGTCGAGGGCGAAACGCGGGACCCCGCTGGCGCGCAAAGGCTTCCGTTGCGTGGGTGCGGTGCGGGAAGAGCAGGCGCGCCTCGAAGCGGGCTATTGCTGGCTAGTGGTGCCGGAATGTATGGCTTCACACGATCTTATCCGAGATCACCTGTGGTACCGGCCGAGATTTTTGAAACGACGGGCGCTGCTCCATGCGATCGCCATGGGCCGCCAGGTTGGGATATTGCTCGCGCCAGGTCATCTGCGGCCAGCGCACGCTCATGTAGGCGACGACCGTAGCCGCAGCGATGTCGCCGAGGCCGAAGCTTTCCCCGACGGCGAAAGGCCGGGCGCCGATCAGGCGCGCGATTTCCTTGAGGCCGCCATCCACCTTGCGCCGCTGACGCGCCGTCCACTCGGCACTCCGGGAGGCCTCGGGCCGCATGCGCTCGAAGAACATGAGCACCAGGGCGTCGCAAATTCCATCGCACAACACTTCGAGCCGCTTGGCGGCCAGGATGCCGTCAACGTCCTTCGGCAACAGCGCCGGCGTTGGATGCTTGAGCTCCAGGTATTCCAGGACGAACCGCGACTCGTACACCGAGGAACCATCTGCGCAGATGAGCACCGGCAGCTTCTCGAGCGGGTTGTACTTCGGCGTGCTTGTCGTGCTATCCCACGGCACCTCCGTCAGGAGCTCGAACGGGATGTCCTTCTCCATCAAGGCAATGCGCACCTTGCGTGCATAAGGGCTGGGGGTGGCGCTGATCAGCTGGTACATCGGCTGCCCCTCAATATTTGCGCCCCACCAAAATTTGGGCGCCTTCCGGACCCACCTCTTCAGAATGCACGCGTCCGGCCGCGACCATGAAAACCTCGCCGGGCCGATACGTGGTTGGCTTGCTGTCCTGGATGACGGTGAAGGCGCCGGCAAGCACGAGACCGCGTATTGCGAAGGGATGGCCATTGCCATCGTTTGCTGGCCGCGGAGCCACCGACTTCGTCTCGATTTCCGTGTAGCCATCCGCTCTCAATTTTGCATCGAATTCGTTCTTATCCATGGGCCTGCTCCGTTAAATCTGCGGGCGACGTGAGCGGCTTTGACGCGCGTGCCACAGGCCGCGGCTCGCCCACGTGCCCGCCATCTGGACGTCCGTGTATCGTTGTAGCAGATGTCCTTGCGGAGGCCAGGGCGGTCATATCCGGTCAAACGAGGGCGGCCGTGATAGCAGGTACATGTGATGTTGCACGGTGCCATTGACAACAACGTTCACCGCGTCGTCAATTATGGCGTCTGAGCCCCAAGTCCCCGTTCCGGGGTTGCCCCACTGGACGCATTGTTATTGTATTCCTGTAGCGCGCACGGCGACTGCGTAACGCAGGCGCCCACCCCATTGTTCTCGCGAAAGGAGACTATGGATCACGCGTCGTTCTTACTGCTGGAGCGTCAGGCAAAATAGAAACAACAATGATGTTGCGTCGCTGAGGAGGAAGCCATGGCCGAGAGCGTATACAAGATCATCGAGCTCGTGGGCACGAGCACAGAGTCATGGGAGAAAGCTGCCAAAGCTGCCGTGGACAGAGCCTCAAAATCACTGCGAGATCTGCGTGTCGCGGAGATTGCACAGCTCGACATCCAGTTGAAGGACGGAAAAGTCGAAGCCTACCGGGCCAAGGTCAAAGTCTCGTTCAAGTATGAGGGCGGCGGTTGAGACGT
>JBJXDX010000130.1:0-41308 GCA_046154585.1 Hyphomicrobiaceae bacterium
TTACGGGGTAAGAGCGCGCCGGGTTCGTGAGCGCGCGACGCGAGGATTTCCATGGCAAACGTGGTGGTGGTCGGCGCCCAGTGGGGCGACGAGGGCAAAGGCAAGATCGTGGACTGGCTTTCGGAGCGCGCCGACATCGTGGTGCGGTTCCAGGGCGGCCACAATGCCGGCCATACGCTCGTCATCGACGGTGTGACCTACAAGCTGGCGCTGCTCCCGTCGGGCGTGGTGCGGCCTGGCAAACTCAGCATCATCGGCAACGGCGTCGTTCTCGATCCGTGGCATCTCGCCAATGAGATCGAGGGGCTGAGAAAGCAGGGCATCGATGTCGGCCCGCACAATTTGAAGATCGCGGAGAACGCCACACTTATTCTGCCGCTGCATCGCGAACTCGATCAACTGCGCGAGCAATCCGCGGGCGGCCAGAAGATCGGCACCACCGGCCGCGGCATCGGACCGGCCTACGAGGACAAGGTTGGGCGCCGCGCCATTCGCGTGCAGGACCTCAAGAATCTGCACAACCTCGGGCCCAAGGTGGACCGGCTGCTGGTGCATCACAACGCGCTGCGTCGTGGCCTCGGGCAGCCCGAGATCGACAAGGAAGCGCTGATCCGCGAGCTGACCGCGATTGCACCCAAGGTTCTGCCGTACATGGATACGGTGTGGGCGCTGCTCGATCAGGAGCGCCGCGCCGGCAAGCGCATCCTGTTCGAAGGCGCGCAGGGAGCGCTGCTCGATATCGACCACGGAACCTATCCTTACGTGACGTCATCCAACACGGTCGCGGGGCAGGCTGCGGCCGGCTCGGGCATGGGGCCGGCCAGCATCGGCTACATCCTGGGATTGGCGAAAGCCTATACGACGCGCGTTGGGTCAGGCCCCTTCCCGACCGAGCTGCTGGATGCCAATGGCGCGCCCGATGCCATCGGCCGTCTCCTGGGCGAACGCGGCAAGGAATTCGGCGTCAACACGGGCCGCGCTCGCCGCTGCGGCTGGTTCGACGCCTGTCTCGTACGCCAGGTCATCAAGGTGTCCGGCATCAATGGCGTGGCGCTGACCAAGCTCGATATTCTCGACCCACTGCCGGAGATCAAAGTCTGCACCGGGTACGAGCTCGATGGCGAGCGGCTGGACCGCCTGCCAGCGGGCCAGAACCAGCAGGCACGGGTGAAGCCGATCTACGAGACGCTCGACGGCTGGAATGCATCGACCGCGGGGGCGCGATCGTGGGCGCAGCTGCCGGCGCAGGCGATCAAGTACGTCAAGCGCGTCGAGGAGCTGATCGAATGCCCGGTGACGCTGCTGTCCACTAGCCCCGAGCGTGAGGACACCATCCTGATGAAGGATCCGTTCGAGGATTGAGGTGGATCGCGGGGAATCCCATGTTCCCGCCTGCGCGCATCGTCTGCCTGACCGAGGAGACCGTCGAGACGCTGTATCTGATCGGCGAGCAGGATCGCATTGTCGGCATTTCGGGCTATGTAGTGCGGCCACCGGAGGCGCGGCGCGAGAAGCCGCGCGTCTCCGCGTTCACGTCGGCCGATATTCCAAAGATCGCAGCGCTCAGGCCCGATCTGGTGCTGACGTTCTCCGATCTGCAGGCCGACATTGCTGCCGATCTCATTCGCCGCGGCATTGCCGTGCACGCGTTCAACCAGCGGACCATTGCGGAAATTTTCGACATGATCCGCACGCTGGGCGCGCTGGTGGGCGCATCCGGGCGCGCGGATGATCTCGCGCGGTCGCTCTCGGGGCGTCTCGAGTCCGTGCGCGCCTCCGCTGCACGCATGACGCGCCGGCCGAAGGTTTTCTTCGAGGAGTGGGATGATCCGCTGATCTCGGGGATCGGCTGGGTGTCGGAGCTGGTTGAGGCCGCGGGCGGCGTCGATGTCTTTTCGGAACTCTCCGCCGGACGCAGCGCGCGCGAGCGATTCGTCGATCCCGATGAGGTGGTCCGGCGCGCGCCGGACATCATTATCGGCTCGTGGTGCGGCAAGAAATTCCGGCCCGAGAAGGTTGCAGCGCGCGCGGGATTCGCCGCAGTTCCGGCCGTGCAGGTGGGCGAGCTGCACGAGATCAAGTCGCCGATCATCTTGCAGCCCGGCCCCGCCGCGCTGACCGATGGCCTCGATGCGCTGCAGTCGATCATCGGGCGGTGGAGCGCGCGGCAATATTCCTAGGCCATCACGCGCGATAGCAAGTGCGGGAATCGCGTTGCTCTGTTCGCGCAGTGACATGTGCGCACGACACCTCCGGCTACTCATGGTCGTGTGGCCGCCCAGCAGTCGATTGCGGCGCTGGTCAACGGCCGCGTTGAGAAGAGCATGAGCAAATGGAGCAACTAAAATGTCCATGAAGTCCGTGGCTGCCGCGGTGGCGGTGGCTGTTTCGATCGCCGGCCTGACCGCACCTGCGGCTCACGCCAAGGGCAAGCACTTCCACACCGGCACTTCTTCTTCAAGCCGCACTTCCATGCCTATGAGCCGCCGGTTTGCGGCAAGTGGGTCTACTCGGTCCGCTACGGCCGTTACGTCTGCTGCTGGTGGTACTAGCCTTTGCTTGTCGTGCTTCTTGTCGGAAAACCAGTTCCCACTTTTCCGGAAGCACTATGCTGCGTGACTGCAAGAGCGCTCCGGCTGTCTCCGGAGCGCTCTTGTCACTTCACCACACGGTTTGCACGGGAAACTGGCCCGCAAGCTCGGCGATGCGCCGCCGCGTTCCGGCCGTGGCACCGTCAGGGAGGGCGTTGGTTGCGAAGAAGCGCGCCTCGGCGATCTCACGGTTTGGTGTGAGCGGCCGGGCCTGATCCCACGCGCGCAAAGCGAACACGAGAACGTGGTCGCCCGGAAACAGGTCGAAATTGGCATAGATGCCGAACAACTCCGCCGGCCCGGTCAGACCGATGCCGGCTTCCTCCAGCAACTCGCGCCGCAGGGCTGCGTCGACCGTTTCGCCGAATTCGACGCCGCCCCCCGGGAAATGCCAGCCCGGCGTATAGGTATGGCGCACCAGCAGCACGCGCCCCTCGCCGTCCATGACGATGCCGCGCACGCCGAGCGTCAGGGCCCGGGTCATCCGCCAGTAGCGCTGGATCAGTTTCTTCGTCACCCGCGTCAGCATCATGTCGCGAACCTCTGCGCATAAGGTTGTCCGCGGGATTTCGCCGTCGCTGGTCTCGGATCGGCAATGAGTCTAAGACGCTTGCCCATGAGCCAGACCTTTACCCTTGCCCATCTGTCCGACATCCACCTTGCGCCGATCGTTGGGTTCGGCATGGCGCATTGGCGCGTGAAGCGCCTGCTCGGTTACGTCAATTGGCACCGCAAGCGCAAGGGCGTCCACCTGCGCGCTGTCGTGGATCGCCTGGTGGCCGATCTGCTGGCTCAGGGGCCGGACCACATCGCGGTGACCGGCGACCTCGTCAACCTGGGCCTGCCCGGCGAGCAGGCGGCGGCGCTGGAATGGCTGCGCAGCATCGGGTCTGCGGACCGTGTGACGGTCGTTCCCGGCAACCACGACATCTATGTGCGCATGTGGCGTGACCCGGGCACTGCACGCTGGCAGGACTACATGCGGCCGAATGCTGAGGGCTCGGGCTACGGTGCGAGCGGCCACCCGTTTCCGTTCGTGCGCCGTTTCGGGCAGATCGCGCTCATCGGTGTAAACTCAGCCATTCCGACGCTGCCGGTGCTCGCCAGAGGGCGGGTCGGCCGCGAGCAGCTGCAGCGCCTGGGTCGCGTTCTGGATATTCTCGGCCGTGAGCGTCTCATACGCATCGTGCTGATTCACTACCCTCCATTGCCTGGTCAAAGCTCTCCCTCGCGTAAGCTCCTGGATGCGGAGGCGATGCAGCAGGTGCTGTCGGAGCATGGTGCCGAGCTCGTCCTGCACGGGCACAACCACACCAATACGCTGGCGTTCTGCTCATCTCGTGGGGCGACTATCCCGGTGGTCGGTATCACTTCGGCATCTCTGGGAAGGCGGTATCACGATGAACCTCTAGGCCGCTACAACCTGTGCCGGATCACGGCCGTTGGCGGGGTTGCCAAAGTTCTTTTGACCGCGCGCGGGCTGGCTGAGCCCGATGGACCCGTCGTCGAGCTGGAACGCCGCGAAATCGAGGCGCCGATGGCGCGTCAGGGTTGAGAAAATCGCAACCCGCCACTGAGGAAATGTCAGTCAGCGGTGCCGCACTTTGCGGATATAACCGCCGGGCGTCACGAAGCGATGCGCGTCATCCAGTAGGACAGTCTTATGCAGAAAGCGGTTCCGGCTGCTCAGGACAATGCGCGCCTCATCTGGCTGACTGTCGTCTCGGCCGCAGCCATCGTCGGCATTTCGATGGGGCTTCGACAGGTCATGGGCTTGTTCCTGCCGCCGATGACCAAAGACCTGGGCATCAGCCGCGAGGCGTTCGGGCTCGCGATCGCCTTGGCCAATCTGGTTTGGGGCCTGGGCGCGCCGGTAGCGGGCGCCATCTCGGATCGGTTTGGCGCAGGCCGCGTGATCGTGGCCGGAGCCCTGTCGACGATGCTCGGCCTGTACCTGATGCAGGCGGCGACGTCGGAGGCGGCTCTGATCGTGAGCGGCATTCTGCTCGGCGTCGGCATCAGCGGCACGGGCATCACGTCGCTCGTGGGCGTTGTCGGACGCAATGTTCCACCGGAGAGACGGACCAGCGCCATTGCGGCTGTCAGCGTCGGCGGTGGTCTGGGCGTGCTGATCGCGCTGCCCTACACGCACGTTTTCATCGAGTGGCTGGGCTGGAAGGCCTCGCTCGGCGTGCTGGCGGTGACGGCTGCGATCATGCTGCCGCTCGGCTGGCCGCTGGTGGGAAAGCCCAAAGCGATTGCGACCGTTTCACCGCAGTCGATGGGCGAGGCGCTGCGCGAGGCCTTCAGTCATCGAAGCTTCTGGCTGCTGACGGCGGGTTTTTTCGTCTGCGGTTTTCACCTGGCCTTCTACGGCCTGCATCTGCCGGCCTACGTGGCGGATCTCGGCATGCCGTCAAGTGTGGCGCCGACGGCGCTGACGCTGGTCGGCATCTCCAACATGATCGGCATCTGGCTGGCGGGTAAGTGGGGCCAGTCGCTGCCGAAGCACTATGGCTTGAGCCTCATCTATTTCGCGCGCGCGGTGGTGTTCCTCGGCTTCCTGTATCTGCCGATGACGCCCGTCACGGTCATCACGCTCAGCGTGCTGCTCGGATTCCTGTGGCTGTCGACGGTGCCCCTGACCAGCGCGCTCGTGGCGACGTTCTTCGGCCCGGCGTGGATGTCTATGCTCTATGGGATCGTCTTCCTGTCGCATCAGATCGGGTCGTTCGTCGGCGTCTGGTTTGCCGGCCGGCTCTTCGACCTGACGGGATCCTACGACGCCATGTGGTGGCTGTCGGTCGCGCTCGGTGTCTTTGCCGCGCTCATCAACTGGCCGATCAAGGAACAGCCCGTGGAACGCCTGCGGACCGCTCCCGCCACGGGTTGATGCCGGTCTTTCGGAGGATCATGCCGGGCCCGCCTTCTCTTAGGCGCGCCGAAGCCCTATATTGCAGATTGGCAGTCTTGACTGCCAAAGGAACCAATGTCACGCCGGTTGGCACATACATCCGATCATGACGTCCGCGCCGGTGCGTCGGCGCCGGCATGGGCCAAGTTTGCCGTCGGCGGCGGGACGCTCGCCGTGGTGTTGGGCGCGGTCTACCTGATGGCGGTGCGCGGTGAGGCCTTGCTGGTTGATCTATCCGCCCTTGCCGGCCGCATCTGGTGTTTTTGAACGCAGCGCCTTCATTTGCATTCGCGGATAGTCCCATGCCGATCGTTGTGCGCGTGCTTTCGGTTTTGGTCCTTCTGTTAGGGGTTGGGTTCGTTCAGTCCGCATCCGCGGAGGATCTCAAAACGGTCGCCAAGAAGGCGAGTTTCGACGACGTCAAGTTCGAGCTTTCCAACGCCATCATCGAGCGCGGCCTGAAGGTCGATTTTTCCGGCTCCATCAGCCAGATGTTGGATCGCACCGGAGCCGATGTCGGCTCGACGCGGCCGGTCTACAAGCATGCCGAGTTCATGTCGTTTTGCTCGGCCAAGCTGTCGCGGCAGATGATGGAGGCGGACGCCGCCAACGTTGCCTTCTGCCCCTACACCGTTTTCATTTATGAGGCGGCGGCCACGCCGGGCGAGATCGTTGTCGGCTATAGGCCCTTTCCCCAGCCGGCGAATGAGCCGTCGCGCGCGGCGCTGAACGAGATCGACAAACTCCTCACCGCGATCATCAAGGCGGCCGTCCAGTAGCCTGTGTCGTTCGCGGCACACCCGCTGGAACTTCATCCCATCCGATTGACTCGTGTATGCCCGCCCTGCCACGTTGGTGGTGCGTGACGGTTCTTGCCGGTGCTGCAACGTGGCAGCGGCGAGTGAAAAGGGAACGCGGTACGGACTTTCGTCCAATGCCGCGGCTGCCCCCGCAACTGTAAGCGGCAAGCCTTGCTCCAAAATGCCACTGAAGGTGCGCATCGCACCTTCGGGAAGGCCGGAGCGGGGCGCTTGAGCCGCGAGCCAGGAGACCTGCCGACACGGGTCGCCCATCTTCCGTACGGGGCGTGCGGGGGAACGGACAACCGTAGCGGCGACTGTGGTGGGTTGGGAGCAGTCGCCGGGTATGTCCGAAGGTCAGCCGAAATGGGTTTTTTGCACGGGAGCATAGGCAGCTAGCTCGCGTGTAGACCGCGATCCATCGCGGCAATATGCATTGGCAAACCGAGGTCGTCTCGACGGGTGCTCCCGAAGTCGCAACGGGAGACTCCTATGGCTATTGATGCGCGGTCATCGCACCGCGGCTTGTTCTGTCGTGTATCGGCGATTGTATTGAGCGCGGTTGGTGGGTTTGTGGCATCGCCTGCGGCGGCGCAGACGCCGTTGCCGGGCATTGTTGTGGAGGGGGCGACGCTGTCGAATCCGCCAGTGCGGAGAAGCACCCCCGCCGTGAGCGCGCCGGCACAAGGCGGAGGTGCAAGCGGGACAACGGAGCAAGCCGACGCTGGCGGTGATGGCGTCGCAGCAGAAAAGATCGGTTCCGCAGTTTCGGTGATTACAGGCGAGGAATTGCAGCGGCGACAAATACGCAATGCTGCGGATGCCTTGCGCAGCATGCCGGGAGTCTACGTCAGTCGGTCGGCGGGTTTCGGCGGCGAGACGCAGGTGCGCCTGCGCGGGGCGGAGGCCAACCATACGCTCGTTCTGATCGACGGCATGGTGGCCAATCAGCCCGGCACGGGCGAGTTCGATTTCGCCTTGCTCTCAACCGATCAGATCGAGCGGATCGAAATTATTCGTGGTGCACAGAGCGGTCTGTACGGCTCGGGCGCGATCGGTGGCGCCATCAATATCGTGACCAAGACGGGCAAGAGGCCGCCCAAGGGCAGCATCTGGTCGGAGGCCGGCTCGTACAAGACCGTCGCGGGTGGTGTTACGCTGTCTGGGGGCACGGACCGTGCCCACGGGCTCATTTCGTACAGCGCGACCAGCTCCAACGGCTTCAACATCGCCGACCAGGGCTGGGAGACGGACGCGTTTTCACGCCGCAGTTTCCTCTTCAAAGGCGGCGTGAAGCCTACGGATACGTTCGCCGTCGACTTTTTCCTGCGCAACTCGGAGAAGCGCGGCGATCGCGACGACGATCTGTTCTGCCCGTTCCCAGCCCCGCCAACATGCACGGGGTTCTCGAAACAGATTGATAGCTTCAGCCATTTCGCGACCAGTTCCTGGCTGACAGGCGTCGAAGCGCGTTTGGATTCGTTCGGCGGAGCGCTGACGCACAAGTTCAAGGTCAACTACGCCGAGACCAATCTCGAGGACACGTCCGGACCTTTCTTTTCAAGAAACGACAATGACCGGTCGAATTTCGCGTACTCGGCGACGTGGAAATTTGACACGCCCGGCGTTGGCGGTGCGGCAAAGCACTTCCTGACCGGCCTTGTCGAGAAGGAGATGGAGAGCTTTACGCCAGTCACGGGCGACAACCGATCTCGCGAGCGCGATCGCCTTGCGACGGCGGCCGAATATCGCGGCGAGTTCGCCAACCGGTTGTTCATCGCCGGTAACGTCCGTCACGATGACAACGACTCGTTCAAGGATTTCACGACCTGGCGGACATCGGCGTCGCTGGCGCTCAGGGAGTTTGGTTTGCGTCCGCATGCCAGCGTCGGCACCGGCGTGCGGCTGCCGACCATGGTCGAGCAGTTCGGGCAGTTCACGGGGTTTGTGTCAAATCCGAACCTGCAGCCGGAAGAAAGCTTCGGCTGGGATGCGGGCATCGAGTACTCGTTCCTCAAGGGACGAGCCGTTCTTGACGTCACGTATTTCAACACGGATTTCAGGAATGAAATTTTTACGGACTTCAGCTTGTTTCCGATAATCGGGGTCGACAATCGGTCGGGCAAGAGCACGCGCGAAGGTGTGGAGGTGGCGCTGCGCTGGCAGATTATGCCGTCGCTGACGATCGGCGGTGCCTACACGTGGCTCGATGCGCGCGACGATGCGGGGTTTGAGGAAATCCGGCGGCCGAAGAACACGGGCCGCGTGGATGTGTCCTACGGCTTTGCGGAAGGCCGGGGTAATGTCACTCTGGCCGCGATCTACAATGGGCAGGCCAGGGATTTTGCATTCGAGTTGCCCTTCTTCACTCAGACGCGCGTGGCGCTGGGCGAGTATTGGCTTGTCAGCGCGGCGGCATCTTGGAAATTGCAGCCCGGTGTGGAGGTGTTCGGACGGGTGGAAAATCTGCTCGACGAGCACTATCAGGAAGTCTACGGCTTCGAGACGGCCAGGATCGCCGCCTACGCCGGTGTGAAGATCACCTTCGGCGGCGAGGATGGCTTGGCGCTCGCGAGCGGAGCAAGCAGGTAGGATCAGGTGACGAGGTGCAGCGGGATCGCCCTGGCGATGCTCGCGGGAGTGCTGGCCCCGGGGCCGGCTTCCGCGCAGGCCCATGGCGCGCCACAGCGCATCGTCACGCTGAACGCGTGCGCCGACCAGATCGTCGTCGATCTCGTGCCGCGTGAGCGTATCCGCGCGGTCAGCCACCTCGCGGCCGATCCGCTGACGTCGGCGGTGGCCGAGAAGGCGCGCGGCATCCCCTGGACGCGCGGCAATGCGGAGGAGGTGCTGGCGTTCGATCCCGACCTCGTCATTGCGGGCGAGTACACCACGCCGGCGACCGTGGCACTGCTGGAGCGATTGGGGCTGAAGATCCTGAAGGTGCCGGATGCGAGCGACTTTAACGGCGCGCGCGCCGTCACGCGCCTCATTGCAGATGCCGTGGGTGAGCGGGAGAAAGCCGAGCGGCTGCTGGCGGATTTCGATCGCCGTATCGCTGCCGCTGCGCCAGCGGATCCAAGTTGGCGGCCAAAGGCTGTCGTGTACCAAGTCAACAACCTGGCGTCGGGCCCCGGCAGCATCGCCGACACCGTGCTGCGCGCGGCGGGCTTCACCAATCTGACAGCGGAGCTCAATCTCGGCTCCGGCGGGCAATTGCCGCTGGAGGCGCTTGTTGCCGATCCGCCTGATCTCATCGTGCTATCTGGGCCGACCGACGAATATCGCACGGTGGTCGCGGATAATCTGCGTCATCCGGCATTGGCGGCGCTGATGCGCATGCGGCGGACGACAACGCTGCCGTGGCGCCTGTGGTTGTGCGCAACGCTGCATCTGGCTGAGGCGGTGGAGCATCTTGCGGCCGTGCGGGCGACGATGACGCCGCGCGCCGAAGCGCGATGACGAGCGCTCAGACAGTGTGGAGCCGGGTCACCGCTGCTGAGTCGCGGCTGTTCTTGCTGTTGTCCCTTGGCGTGATCGCCCTTTCGTTGCTGTCGTTGATGATCGGGCCGGCCGGTTTTGGCCTGCCGCGGGGCGAGGGCGCGGCGCAGCTGATCCTCATGGAAATCCGCCTGCCGCGCACACTGCTCGCGGTGCTGACGGGGGCGGCATTGGCGCTCGCCGGTGCCGCGCTACAGGGCTACCTGCGCAATCCGCTGGCCGAGCCCGGCATCATCGGTGTGTCAAGCGGTGCCGGTTTGGGCGCGGTGCTCGCCATTCACAGCGGCGTATCGGCGGCGTTCGCGCTGGCGCTGCCGCTCGGCGGGTTGGCGGGTGCTGCGGTGGCGACACTGGTGGTGCTGGCCTTGGCCGGCGAGCGCGGCGGCGCGTTGACGCTGATCCTCGCCGGCGTAGCCGTCTCGAGCGTGGCGACGGCGCTGATCTCGCTGGTGCTCAGCCTGTCGGAAAATCCCTTCGCGGCGGTGGAGATCATATTCTGGCTGCTCGGGTCGCTGGCCGATCGCAGCATGACGCATGTGTGGCTGGCCGGGCCGCTCATGCTGGCTGGCGTGGTGATCCTGCTGATGCTTGGCCCAAGCCTCGATGCCATGACGCTGGGCGAGGACGCTGCGCGCAACCTCGGTGTCGATCTCGCCCGCGTGCGCTACCGGATCGTCGCCGGCACGGCCTTGGCGGTGGGCGCTGCAACGGCGATCGTCGGCACCATTGCCTTTGTCGGACTTGTCGTGCCGCACGTCTTGCGACCGTTGGTCGGTCACGCACCATCACGTCTGCTCCCGGCCAGCCTGCTGGGGGGAGCTGCCCTCGTGCTCGTGTCCGATATCGTGCTGCGCATCGTCACGCCCGGCGGCGAACTGCGGCTCGGCGTTCTCACCGCGTTGCTCGGCGCGCCGTTCTTTCTGTGGCTGGTGCTGAAGACGCGGGCTGAGCTCGCGCCATGATGCTCGACACCCGCGACATCACCGTGAACCTGGCCGGCCGGCTGATCCTGGAGCGCGTGAGCTGCCGAGCGCAGGCGGGGAAGATCACTGCTGTCATCGGTCCCAACGGCGCTGGCAAGTCGACGCTGCTCAGGGCCATGGCCGGCCTGTTGCCGCTCGAAGCGGGCTCCATCGATTTTGACGGGCGCGCGTTGCACTCGCTCGAGCGAACCGAGCTTGCGCGCAGCATCGCCTACCTGCCGCAGGAGCGGATCGTGCACTGGCCGCTGGCCGTCGAGCGTGTCGTGGCGCTCGGCCGCCTGCCGTATCGCGCCGGCATGATGCCCGATGCGCGGGACCACGCTGCCGTCGATGCCGCCATGCACACCATGGATGTGTCCGGCCTCGCGCATCGGCCGGTCTCGCAGCTCTCCGGCGGGGAGCGGGCCCGCGTGCTGGTCGCGCGTGCACTTGCCCAGGAAAGCCGCGTCCTCATTGCCGATGAGCCCACCGCTGGATTGGATCCGGCGCACGCGCTGGGTTTGTTCGGCACGTTCGGGCAGCTTGCGGCAGAAGGCCGCGCGGTCATCGTGGCGCTGCATGACCTGACGCTTGCGGCGCGTTTTTGCCATCATGTGGTGTTGCTGGTGGCCGGTCGCGTGGCGGCGGATGGGCCAGCCGCGGACGTATTGCAACCGGCCCCGCTGTCCGCGGCGTTCGGTGTCACAATTGCGAACGGCTTGGTGGCGGATGTGCCGGTTGTGCTCGCGGTCGCGCCTCTGCCATGATCGGCCGCACGGCGGCAGCGGGGGCATGGCTTGTTCGGATTTGGTCGCAAGCGCGTACGTCTCAACCTGGCGCTCCAAGGCGGAGGTGCGCACGGTGCCTTCACCTGGGGCGTCATCGATCGCCTGCTTGATGAGGGCGATCTCGATTTCGCATGGCTGAGCGCCACCAGCGCGGGCGCGGTGAATGCCGTGGCGCTCGCGGCCGGCTTGAGTGAAGGCGGCAAATCCGGTGCACGCGACAAGCTGCGCAGCGTGTGGGCGGCCGTGCAGGAAGCCGGCGTACCTGACCTTTTGCGCCTCAATCCCTTCCTGTTCGGCATGAGCCGGTCCGCCCCGATGGGGCAGGTGGCGGCCAGCCTGTTTTCGCCCTACGAGTTCAACCCGCTTGGCTTCGATCCGCTGCGCCGGCTGCTGACGACCCATATCGATTTTGAGCGGCTGCGCACGTTTACGGATGTCGAGCTGCTGATTGCGGCCACCGACGTGGCGACCGGCCGGATGCGCCTCTTCCGGCGGCACGAGATGACCGTCGAGGCGGTTCTGGCCTCCGCGTGCCTGCCGACCATCCACCATGCCGTCGTGATCGACGGTCACGCCTATTGGGACGGCGGCTTCTCCGCCAATCCCGATCTTGTCACGCTGGCAGGCGAGAGCCCGGTGGCGGATACCTTGATCGTCCAGATCGCACCGGTGACGAAAGCCGGCATTCCAAAGGGCGCGCGCGAGATCGCCTTCGATGTCAACCGCATCACCTTCAACCAGCCGCTGTTGCGCGACATCGAGCTGATCGAGGCCGCGCGGGAGGCGCGTGGCTGGCGCGGCAAGAAGGGCCGGCTGGCGCGGCTCGCGGACCACCGCTTTCATCTCGTCGATGCCGGCCGGTATACGGCGTCTCTCTCTCCCGAGACCAAGCTGCGTCCGGACCAGGAGCTGCTGTCGTATCTCCACAACGCCGGCCGCAGCGAGACCAACAAATGGCTGGACCGCAACTTGGCCCATATTGGACGGCGCGCCACCGTGGATCTGAGGTCAAAATTCCTTGCGCCCCCCGAAGCCGGCAGCGCAGCCTCATCCACCGAGAGCGACGCGTTTCCTGCGCTGCCCGCCTCTCAAGGCAGCAGAATCTGACGCACTGTGCCGCCGTCGGCGAGCTTGTCGAAGCCCTCGTTGATTTCGTCGAGCCGGATGCGCTCGCTCATCAGGCGGTCGACCGGCAGCAGGCCTTGCTGATAGAGCGCGATGAAGCGCGGAATATCGCGGTTCGGGATGCAGCTGCCGACATAGCTGCCTTTGACCGTCCGTTCCTCGGCAACCAGATTGGTCGCGGGCAGCGCCATCGTGTGCGAGGGATGCGGCAGCGAGCCGGTGACCGTTGTGCCGCCGCGCCGCGTGATCTTGTAGGCGAGCTCCAGCGCCTTGACCGAGCTTGCCATCTCGAACGCGAAATCGACGCCGCCCTGCGTGATGTCCTTCACCTGCTCCACGCATTTGGGATCGCGCGCATTGACGGTGTGGGTCGCGCCGAGCTGCTTGGCGAGCTTCAGCTTGTCGTCGAGCATGTCGATGGCCACGATCTGCCGGCATCCCGACAGCTTTGCCGCCAGCATCGACATCAGGCCGACGCCGCCGAGCCCGACAATGGCCGCCGTCGTTCCGGGCGGGACCTTGGCCGTATTGATGACGGCACCCGCGCCAGTGATGACGGCGCAGCCGAACAGCGCAGCCTCCTCGAAGGCAAGCGTCCGATCGATCTTGACGGCCGACTGGCGCGAGATCACCGCATATTCGGCAAACGCGGACACGCCGACGTGATGATACACGGGCTTGCCGTTGCGCTTGAGGCGCGTCTCGCCCGACAAGAGCGTGCCGGCGCCATTCGACGTGAAGCCCGGCTCGCACAGGGCTGGCCGCCCTTCCATGCACGGCATGCAGTGCCCGCAGCTCGGCACGAACACCAGGATAACGTGGTCGCCGACTTTGAGGTCCTTGACGCCGGCGCCCAGCTCCATCACTTCGCCGGCCGCCTCATGCCCGAGGACCATGGGCATCTGGCGCGGACGATCGCCGTTGATGGTGGAGAGATCGGAGTGGCAGAGTCCGGCCGCCCGGATCTTGACGAGGATCTCGCCCTCGCCCGGCGGGTCGAGATCTAACTCCTCGATCGTCATCGGATGCGAGATCGCGTACGGACGCGGCTTCTCCATCTCGGTGATGACGGCGGCGCGGATCTTCATGGCATCGGCCTCACTGCGGTTCGTCTTGCTGCCCGCAAGCTAGTCGCAGTGGCTCCGACCCGCAAACCCTTCCAAATACAACAAACCCGAGAGCCGATGGCTCCCGGGCCTGTTCGCAGAGGACAACGTGGTCGCGAGGATCAAGGCGCGCTCTGCTCGAGGCCCCCGTAAACGCCGTCCGAGCGGGGGGCGACCCGGTTGATGTCGTTGAACACGCCGGCGCGCGGGGCCGTGGCATTGATGTCCTCGAATGTGCCGCGGGGGGCAGTGGCTTTCAGATCCTCGAAGGTGCCGGAGCGGGGCGCCGTGGTGTTGATGTCGTCGAACACCGGGGAGGCCGCGTTGGCGGCGCCAGCGAACAGGCCGATGGCAAGGATCGAGGCTGAGATCAGGGTCTTCATGGTTCGTCTCCGTTGGATAAAGGGGTTCGGGTTACGTGTCTGGCAACTCAGGTGCGGCTACTCGTCCGCTCACAGGCGCTGATATGGATCGCGCCCGGCCGCTGGAAAGGGCACGTCACGGGGCCGTGACGAACGTTGATCAGAAGCGTTCGGTGCGTGAGCGGTCGTGATGAGACGTGAGCGAAGGGCCGGTCAGATGGCCGCAATCACTGCGATCAGTGCCCGGTGCCGCGGCTGTCGTGGACCAGCGCCATGAGCATGCTGCGTGATTGCGTCAGGTGACTGTGGTGGATGGAGAAGGCGGCCTCCGCATCGCCGCGGCGCACTGCGTCGACCACGGCGGCATGGGCCCGGTTCGAGGCCACGGGTAGCGGCCGGGCGCCAAGCGTGTGCATGCGAAACCGGTGCAATGGGGTAGCGTAGACCGAGATCGCCTCGGCCAGGCGCCGATTGGCGCACAGCCGCAGGATGTGCTTGTGAAACTGCTCGTCCGCCTTGAGCCATGCCAGGCGGTCGTCGGTGAGCAACGCTGCATCCATCTGCCGGACGGTCGCGACAAGGCTGTCGAGTTCGCCCCGCCGGAGCGTCTGCATGGCCAAGTAGCGCACGGCGATCGGCTCAAGCGCAATCACGATCTCGAAGATGTCGATCATCTCATCGGTCGAGATCGGCAACAGGCGGATGCCTCGGCGCGGATCACGTTCGACCAAACCCTCTTCGGCGAGTTTTGTGATGGCGGGCCCGAGGCTTGCAGGTGCTACGCCAGCGAGATCCGCAATCTCTCGCTCCGAGTAGGTCACGCCCGGCGCCAGCTCGCCGGTGAAGATGCGCCGGTGGACGGCGCGATAGGCCATTTCGCCGGAGGCAGGGCGGGCTTTAGGACGCGCGGCGGCGCGAGGCGGATGCTTCTTGGCCATCAGCCGGGTTGTCCGGGACTTTGCTGCTGGCATGGCGTTCTCGCGCTCGGGTCGGGCATCGGACGACTTGGGTGCGACAACATATGCCCAACCACAGATCATCTGAACCGAGAATTTGCCTCAAGGTTTCCGCATCGGGCGAAGCGTCACCCGAAGGCGACAGATGCCCATGCAACAAACGCCAATCGCGGCACTGTTTTGCAAGCGTTTGATGAAAAACGAAATTTCAGGTCGCAGCGCGAGTGATGCACGGTTCGGCCTTGCCCCTCGACCGCAGATGGCCTACCCGCATGTCCCCGGGAGCCGCCGGTTCGGCTGGAACGCCGAAGCTTCGGCCTGCATCGAATTTTGGTGAACGTCTGCCGTGCCACATCCCCGCGACAGGTGCTGATAACCTTACGGAGCCACTGTCGTGAGCCCAAGCCCGCCCTTTGGCGCCGCCGCCGTCCTGATTGCGATGCTGTCGGCGACGACCATTCTGTCGCAATTCTTCCGCTCCTCGACGACAGTAATCGCGCCGGAGCTGATCCGCGATCTGGCGCTGACACCGGAGGCACTGGGGCTCGCCAACTCGGCGTTCTTTTTTGCGCTGCTGGCGATTCAGGTGCCGGTCGGCATTCTGTTCGATCGCATCGGCGTGCGCCTGACCGTCGCCGGCCTTGCCATTCTGGCCGTCGTCGGCGCGCTGATGCATGCGGTCGTTACGACGGGTACAGGTCTGACAACTGCCCGCTTTCTGCTCGGCCTCGGTCACGGCGGCAGCTTCATGTCGACGGTGGTGTTGTGCTCGCACTGGTACCGGCGCGAGCGCTGGAGCACGGTCATGAGCTGGGTGTTCGCGCTCAGCATGCTGGGCGTCGTTCTGGCCGGCACGCCGCTGGCGCTCGCCAGCGAATACATGGGCTGGCGTGCCGCGTTTACAGTGATGGCCGGGGTGTCTGCGCTCGTGGGCATGCTGTTTCTTCTGCTGGTCCGCAACGATCCGCCGGGGCATGCAAAGATGGAGCAGAAAGCCGAAAGCGCGCGTGAGGCCGTCGGCGGCTTCGTGGAGATCCTGCGTCTTCCCGGCCTCTTGCGGGTCCTCGGCCTGCAGACCATCGCCTACGCGGTCATGGCATCGATCATGGGACTTTGGGCGGGCCCGTACCTGCATGACGTGCACGGGTTGGACGTGGTGGCGCGCGGCAATGTCCTGATTGCCATGGCCATCGGCCAGACGCTCGGAGTTCTGTCGTTTGGCCCGCTCGACCGGCGCTTCGACACGCGCAAGTGGGTCGCAGTGGCCGGCGCGAGCGTCACCATCGCCATCCTGATCGGGCTGGCCATTGAGCCGCGGCTGCCGACGTGGCTCGCCATCGGCCTGCTGATCGCGCTGTGCGCGGCCTCCTCCTACGGCGTTGTTGTGGTGACGCATGCGCGTGCCTTCTATCCGCCGCGCCTGGCGGGACGGGGGGCTACGACGGCCAATATGGCGCAGCTCATCGGTTGCGCGCTCGTCCCGCTCGGGACCGGATTCATTCCCGCGTTGTTTCCGATTTCGGCCAGTGGATACGCACCGGTCGCGTACCAGTGGATTTTTGCTACCATTGCCGCTGCGCTGGTGCTCGGGCTCGCCATCTACCTGACGTCGCGGGATGTGAAGCCGAGTGCCGCACCGATGTCTTTTGACCCGTCTGACAAGGATCGGGCCTGCACCGGCCGCTGATATAACAACGCTAGTGTGATGATCGAGAAATTCGCCGGCATTTGCCGCACATCTTCGAGCGAATTTCTCGATCTGAATCACGCGAGCAAGTCTGTGATGCTAGTGTCCCTTTGGATTCCGAAGTTCGCTCCCGGACCTAGCATTGAGATCAGGCGAACTTCGGAATCAGGACACTAGAGGGGATACGCCATGCGTGAGTGGTTGACCGAGGCCTCGACATTGCCCAAGGACGGTGCCGCCGGTGCGCTGGCCGGCCGGGTCTGGCTGCCCAACGTCCAGGGACCATCCGTCGTTGCCGTGCGGGTCGATGGCGTGCACGACATCTCGCGCCATGCGGCCACCATGCGCGATCTGTGCGAGGCGCCCGATCCGGCGAACATCGTGCGCGAGGCCGGCGGCGAGCGCATCGGTGCGCTGGCCGAGCTTCTCGCCAATACGCCGGAAGCAGGCCGCGACGAGACGAAGCCCTGGCTGCTGGCGCCGATCGATCTGCAGGCCATCAAGGCCGCCGGCGTGACGTTTGCCCGCTCCATGGTCGAGCGCGTCATCGAGGAACAGGCCAAGGGCGCGCCGGAAAAAGCCGAGGCCATTCGCGCGCAGGTGCAGAAGCAGCTCGGCGGCGACTTGCGCAAGCTGAAACCCGGCTCGCCGCAGGCGCTCGAGCTGAAAAAGACGCTGATCGCAGCCGGCGCCTGGTCGCAGTATCTCGAGGTCGGTATCGGCGAGGATGCCGAGATTTTCACCAAGGCACAGCCGATGTCGGCGGTTGGCCACGGAATGGAGGCGGGCCTGCATCCGCGCTCCACCTGGAACAACCCGGAGCCGGAGGTCGTGCTCGTGGTCTCTACCGCGGGCAAGATCGTCGGTGCCACGCTCGGCAATGACGTCAACCTGCGCGATTTCGAAGGACGGTCTGCACTGCTTCTGTCCAAGGCCAAGGACAACAACGCATCGGCCAGCGTCGGTCCCTTCGTCCGCTTTTTCGATGGCACGTTCTCGCTCGACACGGTCCGCCGCATGGATGTGCATCTCGAGGTGGAAGGCCCCGACGGTTTCCGCCTGACCGGCAAATCGTCCATGAGCGAGATCGCTCGCGATCCGGCTGATCTCGTCGGCGAGCTGATCGGCAAGACGCACCAGTATGCCGATGGCGCCGTCCTTTATCTCGGAACAATGTTCGCGCCGACCGAGGATCGCGGCGCCCCCGGCATGGGCTTCACGCACAAGGAAGGCGACGTCGTGACGATCCGCGCGTCCGAGCTTGGCGCGCTCACCAATCGCATGGTGCACGCCGACAAGGCGCGGCCGTGGACGTTCGGCACCGGCGATCTGATGCGCAATCTCGCCAAGCGCGGCCTGTTCTGAGGAGTGGGAAAATGCTGTTCCTGGTGATCTCCACGCCGCGCCCCGAGCCGCCATCCTCCATGACGCCCAAGCGCAAGGATTATTGGCGGTGGTTGTCCCCGCTGCAGCAGAACGGCACCTGCAAGGGCGCCTGGGCGCGCGCCGGCCGCGGCGCGGTCATTCTGTTCGACGTGGCCGACAATGGAATTCTGCACCGCCTGCTCAACGAGTGGGCCGAGATCATCCCGGCCCACTTCGACGTCTATCCGCTCATCGACATGGATCAGGCCAAGGCATTTCTCGATCGTTGAAGGAGCGTGGTCATGATCGAAGGCTTGAGCCATCTCACCTTCATCGTGCGCGATCTGGAGCGCATGTCCCGAATGATCGAAAGCGTGCTGGGTGGCCGGCAGGTCTACGCCAGCGGCGATGACACGTTCTCGCTGTCGCGCGAGAAGTTCTTCGTCGCGGGAGGCTTGTGGATAGCGATCATGGAAGGCGAGCCGCTGCCGTCGCGAACCTACAACCACGTGGCATTCAGAGTGCGCGAGCAGGACCTCGACGAGCTGAAGGGCCGCATCGAGGCGCTGGGGCTCGATATCCGGGAGTCACGCGCTCGTGTCGAGGGCGAGGGCTCGTCGATCTACTTCCACGACTGGGACAATCACCTATTCGAGGTGCACACCGGGACGCTCGAGACGCGCCTCGAGCGCTACGCCAAGGGGCGTGGATATGGTCGCAACTGAGCAAATCCCAGCGATCGGCTACCACATGGCCGTTTCCGGCGGTCGGCCCTGTGAAGGCGCGTTGCGCATCAAAGCCTTGACAGTAGGCCGCGCAGCAACCGTGCCAACGCGCCACAGTGTTGCGGTGCACGACGCGTGCCTAACACAGGTGCCTCACTGCCACCACATTTGATGGTCGCAGTGGAACCGGGAGGGAATGGAGCTGTTTGTTTACCGGTCGGCATTTATGTGTGCCGACGTTGGGACTTTTCCGGGTGGATGAGGAGCCTGTCATGCGGTCTGCAGCGTCTTTGAGGCACGCAGCCCTTGCCTTTGCGGTGGTTGGCGCAGCTCTGTGCCTGCAAATCGGGCAGGCATCGGCGCAGATCCTGTGGGACTGGGGCGGCAAGGAGGACGTCGACGGCAGCGGCCGCGAGGTCGTGCGCTTCAATCCGCAGTATCCCGAAGGTCAAATTATCGTCAGCTTCGGCGACCGCCGCCTGTATTTCGTGACCCATCCCGGGCAGGCCGTCAGCTACCCGATCGCCATTCCGCGCGAGGAAGACCGCTGGGAAGGCACCACGACGGTCACGGAAAAGCGTGAGAATCCATCGTGGACGCCGACGCCGACGATGGTCGCTGAAAATCCGCGCCTGCCGCGCTGGGTCCCGGGCGGCCACCCGATGAATCCGCTCGGCGTGCGCGCGCTTTATCTCGGCTCGAGCATGTACCGCATCCATGGCACCGATGCTCCTTGGACCATCGGTACGGCAGTCTCCAAGGGCTGCATCCGCCTGTACAATCAGGACGTCCTGGACTTGTACCCCCGCGTTGCCAAGAACGCGCCGGTGCTGGTGACCTGGGACAGGTTCGACACGTCCGGTCGCTCGATCCCGACCTCGGCGCGCGCATCACAACCGCGGTTGCGCGAGATGTCCCGGTCAGATCTGCCGCGCTTCTGAGAGGCTGCCTCAAGCACTTTTCACCATCGCCGGCGTTTGTGCCGACGCTGCTTGCGCTTGCGTGGGCAGGGTTTGGGCGAGTCTCGACTGGATGAGGCTTTCTTGCGCAAAGACGCGCCTCTGCTCATTGCGGATGGACGCGTAAAGCTGTGACGCCGCGGCGTAAGAGGTCTCGGCATCGGCCATCAGACCCGCCTGTTGCTGCGTCATCGCGTGCACGTGATGGTGACGTCCGAGCGCGAATGGATCGGCTGCCTGCTGCAGGAGCGATGCGGCGGCCGCGTCGTACATCTGCCTGGCTTCGGTGTGGCGTCCCGTTTCATAGAGATACGTGCCGAAGTTCTGCTGGGTGCTTGCTTTCGCGTATCCGGCTGCCGCGCTGTCGACAGCCTTTTTCCAGTATGCGGCAGCAGTCGGATCGCTGCTCATGGCCAGAGCGTTGGCCACGATCGCATACTCACTCGCCGATAGCGCGACGCGGTGCTGCTCGATCATCTCCCGCGCCAGCTGCGTAATCGCAGTCAGATGCTCGAGGTTCGCGTTGGTTCGCGTATTGTAGGCTTGATAGTCCCCGGTCCTGCGCAATTCGAGCTTTTCGCTCTCGTTCTTGCTCCTCAGCTCGAACACTTGCGACAGCAGGGAATGCACGCTCGCCCGTATCTGTCGGCGATCGTCGTGTGCCTTGTTGCGCAGCGTGATCCACGTTGCGAATAGCGCGACCGCAAGCGCGATGGCAGATATCACTGTCGAGACGGTGGACCGGCCATTGTCGTCGACAAGCCAGTCGAGCACAGGTTGAAACATCGCGCGTCCCCCAGCGTTGCCCTAGTCTCGGCAAAGCATAGCAGTCCCTCTGTCGGCGGACGAGCAGAGGTAATCCGCGCTGTTGAGGACTTACCGGAAAGGATTGTGCCGTGAAGGTTTTCAGGAAAAAGGACTTTCCCGTCTCCATGATCCGCCGCTTCCTGGAGCCCGGGCCGATCGTGCTGGTGAGCTCGGGCTGGAAGGGGCAGTCCAACATCATGACGATGGGCTGGCACACGGTTATGGAATTTCAACCGTCGCTGGTCGGCTGCTACATTACCCCCGCCAACCACAGCTTCGAGATGATCCGCGGCAGCCGCGAATGCGTCATCAACATCCCGACCGAGGCTTTGATCCGGCAGGTCGTGGGGATCGGCAACTGCTCGGGGGCCGACACCGACAAGTTCGATAAATTCAGGCTGACGACGGCGAAAGCCGAACGCGTAGGCGCGCCGCTGATCGCGGAGTGCTACGCCAATTTCGAATGCAAAGTGATCGACGTGTCCATGCTCGCGAAATACAACTTCTTCATTCTCGAGGTGGTCAAGGCGCATGCGGCGACATCGCCGAAGTATCCGGCCACGGTGCATTATCGTGGTGATGGCGTGTTCATGCTGTCGGGCCGGAACGTGAGCTATCGGCGGTATTTCCGGTCCGAGAATCTGTGACGTGGAGGCGACCTATGAAGCCCGCCGCTCCACATCCGGATCGAGCATTTCGCTGACGAAGCGATCACCGAGGCCAGCTTTGACGGGCCGCTGGAGGGCGCCGAGAATTGCCGCCTGAATGCGTGCGCCGTCGGGATCGGCGGCGACCAATGCACCGGCGTAGTCGATATCCTTGCAGGCGTTGGAGATCGAGAACTGCTGGCCCTTGTAGTTGCCCTGGAGCGCCGCGCTGATGATGCGCTCGAGCGAACCGGAGCGGGCCGCGCCCTTTAGCATGATATTATAAAGCTTCTCCCAGTCGACGCCGTGCCGCCGCGCTGCCCGATAGGCCTGCATGATGATTTGGCAACTGCTCTGCGTGACGAAGTTGTTGAGCAGCTTCGCGGTGATGCCGGCGCCTGTCGGGCCGAACAGCAAAGCCTGCGCGCTGTAGGCGTCGAGGACGGGCTTGATGGCTTCGAATACGGCGGGATCGGCGCCGACCATAGAGGCGAGCTGACCTGTGGCGGCGTGGACCGGCGCGCCGGTCACCGGCGCATCGACATAGGTGACGCCCTTGGCCTTGAGACCGGCCGCCAGCTTGGTGGAGGTATCGGGTTTGCCCGTGGTGATGTCGATGACGTACTGGCCCGAGCGCAGCCCGCCTTCGAACCCGGCCATGAGGGTCTCGACCGTTTCGGCCCGGTCCACGCAGAGCATGATGACATCGGCTCCGGCAGCAAGCTCCGTCGTGGATTTGGCCTCCTGGGCGCCGAGCTTGACCAACTCCTCGATGGGGGCACGGTTCCTGTGCGCGATGACCGTGACGGGATAGCCGCCCCTGAGCAGGCTTTTGCAGATCCCGCTTCCCATCATTCCGGCGCCGATGAAGCCGATGCGTTTGGTCATGTGAGCGTGTCCTGTCGTGGCAGGAGCCAAACGAACGGGTGGTCTCAGTCCTGCCGATGAGTGCTATAGGTGGCGCAAACATTTTGCCATTTCAGGGAGGCCACGTCATGCCCAGTCAAGCCGAGAAGGCAAATCGCTTCCGCGCGCTGCACGAGCGCGAGGGTACCTTCATCATTCCCAATCCCTGGGACGTCGGCTCGGCGCGCCTGCTTGAGCACGCCGGCTTCGAGGCGCTGGCGACGACAAGCGCCGGCGTCGCCTTCAATCTGGGCCGGCCGGATGGGCACATCACGCGGGACGAGAAGCTGGCGCATTGCCGGGCCGTGTGCGAGGCCACCGATCTTCCGGTCAACGCCGATCTGGAAAAGTGTTTCGCGGACGATCCCGCGGGCGTCGCCGAGACCATCCGGCTTGCCGCCGCGACGGGACTGGCCGGCGGCTCCGTGGAGGACTCGACGGGCGATTCGGCCAAGCCGATTTTCGATTTCGACCTAGCGGTGGATCGCGTTCGCGCCGCGGTCGCCGCGGCCCGCGCCCAATCATTTCCGTTCACGCTCACAGCGCGCGCCGAGAACCTGCTGCATGGCCGCAAGGACATGGCGGACACCATCAAGCGTCTGCAGGCCTTCGAGGCCGTGGGCGCGGATGTGCTCTACGCGCCGGGACTGTCGACGCTCGATGAGGTGCGTGCCGTCGTGTCGGCGGTCAAAAAGCCGGTCAACGTTTTGATGATTGGGGCCGGCAAGGAGTTCACGCAGGCGTCGCTGGCGGCGGCCGGAGTAAAGCGTATCAGCGTTGGCGGCGGTCTCTCCCGCATTGCCTACGGCGCCGTCCTGACCGCTGCGCAGGAAATGAAGGACAAGGGGACGTTCAGCTTCACCTTCAGCGGCGTTTCCAATAAGGAGCTCAACGGGATCTTCGGTAAATGGGTGTGACATGACGGGACGGCTCAAAGGCAAGACGGCTTTCTGTACGGCGTCGGCGGCGGGCATCGGCAAGGCGTGCGCGTTGGCGTTTGCGCGCGAGGGCGCCCGTGTGATCGCCACCGACATCGACGAAGCGGGATTGGAGGCGATGAAGAGCGAGGGCGTTGCGGAGGCGGTGCGGCTCGACGTGCGCGACACGGCGGCGGTCGAGGCGATGGCCAAACGCGTGGGCGCGGTGGACATCCTATTCAACGCGGCGGGCTTCGTGGCGCACGGCACCGTGCTCGAGTGCACGGACAAGGACTGGGACTTTTCCTTCGACCTGAACGTCCGGTCGATGCACCGCACGATCAAGGCGTTTCTGCCGGCGATGCTGGAAAAGGGCGGCGGATCGATCGTCAACATTGCGTCGGGTGCAAGCTCGGTGCGCGGCATTCCGAACCGTTATGTGTACGGCGCGACCAAAGCGGCTGTTGTGGGTTTGTCCAAAGCGGTCGCGGCTGACTTCATCCGCAAAGGCGTCCGCTGCAACGCCATTTGTCCGGGCACGGTGGAGTCGCCTTCGCTCGATAGCCGCATTGCCACGCAGGCCAAGGCGCTCGGCAAGTCGGAGGAGGACGTGCGGCAGTTGTTCATCGACCGCCAGCCCATGGGCCGGCTCGGCACGGCCGAGGAGATCGCGGCGATCGCCGTCTATCTCGCCGGGGACGAGAGCGCCTTCACCACGGGGCAGACGTTCATCGTCGATGGCGGATTCGCGCTTTGACGCGGCTTGTTGCGGGCGGGTTGTCGTTGCGGCAGGGCGGTATCGACGATCTCGATGCGGTGCTGGCCTTGCAGCAGGTGGCCTATGCCCGCAACCGTGTTCTTCTGGGGTGCGAGCCGCTACCGCTGCTCGCGGACTACCAGGACATTTTCCGCGACTATGAAGTCTGGCTGGCCGAAGATGGCGGCTTGGCCGGTGCGTTGGTCGTCCAGGCGCGGCCGGACGATCTGCTCATCTGGAGCGTTGCCACGAACCCGGATGGTCAAGGCCGAGGGCTCGGGAAGGGCTTGTTGCAGGCGGCCGAGGTGCGGGCGAGGGAATTGGGCCGCGACGTGGTTCGCCTCTACACAGGCGCGGTGCTGCAGCATCTCATCGACTGGTATGGGCGGCGCGGCTACCGTGTCGAGCGCATCGAGCAGTTGAGCGATCGCGCCATTACGCACATGATGAAGCCGCTTTGAAGAATAGCCTGGGGACATGCCATGCCGCGCTTTGCCGCCAATCTCTCCTTCATGTTCAACGAGGTGCCGTTTCTGGATCGGTTCGAGGCGGCGGCCAAGGCCGGATTCAAGGCGGTCGAGTTTCTGTTTCCCTATGAGCATCCGGCCGGAGAGATCGCCGCGCGCCTCAAAGTAAACGGGTTGATGCAAGCGCTGTTCAATCTGCCGCCGGGCGACTGGACTAAGGGCGAGCGCGGCCTGGCCGGCATTCCCGGGCGTGAAGCGGAGTTCGAAGCGGCGGTGAAGACGGCGCTGGACTATGCGACGGCGCTCGGCTGCCCGCGGGTGCATGCGATGCCGGGGCTGCGCCATCACGGCGCCGATCGCAAGACGTACGTCGCCAATCTCAAGAAGGCGGCGAAGATGGCAGCCGGCTCCGGCATCGACGTCATCATCGAGCCGATCAACACGCGCGATATTCCGGGCTTCTTCCTCAACACGACCGCCGAGGCGCGCGCTGTGATCTACGAGGTCGGCGAGCCGAACCTGGGCCTGCAGTTCGATCTGTATCATCGACAAATCCAGGAGGGCGACACGGCCATGGCCATCCGCGAGTTCGGCCACCTCGCGCGCCACTATCAGATCGCCAACCCACCCGACCGCGGCGAGCCCGACGATGGCGAAATGAACTACCGCTATCTGTTCCGCATGATCGACGAGAGCGGCTTCAAGGGCTACGTCGGCTGCGAGTACAAGCCGCGCGCCGGCACGGTCGAAGGCCTCGGATGGGCGCAAGCCTGCGGCGTGAAACTGGGTTAGAGTTTGGTGCCCAACAGGCATTCCTTCCTTGTCGCCCCCCTTTTTCGTGGGGACGCGGAGCTTCAGGAGACAGGCATGAAGATGTTGATCCTCGGCGGCGCCGGCATGGTCGGCCGCAAATTGGCCGAGCGGCTGGCAGCAGACGGACAGCTCGGTGGCAAGGAGATTGCCGAGCTGACGCTCTATGATGTCGTCGCGGCGCAGAAGCCCGCGGGGGCGCTGTTTCCCGTCAAGATCGTGGTTGGCGATCTGCCGGCGCCGGGTGAGACGGACAAGCTCGTCGCCGGCAAGCCGGATGTGATCTTCCATCTGGCGGCGATCGTGTCGGGCGAGGCCGAGCAGGAATTCGACAAGGGTTATCGCATCAACCTGCAGGGCACGATGAACCTGCTGGAGTCGATCCGCCAGGCCGGAAACAAGCCGCGAGTGGTGTTTACCAGCTCCATCGCGGTGTTCGGCGCGCCGTTCCCGGACAAGATCCCGGACAATTTCTTCACGACGCCGCTGACGTCCTACGGCACACAGAAGGCGATCGGTGAATTGCTGCTGGCCGACTACACGCGCAAGGGATTCCTCGACGGCGTCGGCATCCGGCTGCCGACCATCTGCGTGCGGCCGGGCAAGCCGAACAAGGCGGCGTCGGGCTTTTTCTCCAACATTATCCGCGAGCCATTGGCGGGCCACGAGGCGGTGCTGCCGGTATCGGAAGACGTCATGCACTGGCATGCTTCGCCCCGTGCGGCGGTCGGTTTCCTGCTGCACGCGGCGACAATCGACGGCGAGAAGATCGGTCCGCGCCGCAATCTGAGCATGCCAGGCCTTGCGGTGACGGTGGGACAACAGCTCGAGGCTCTGCGCAAGATCGCGGGCGAGAAGGTCGTGAAGCGGGTGCGCCACGAGCGTGACCCGTTCGTGGAGCAGATCGTTGCCGGCTGGCCGCGCAATTTCGAGACGGAGCGGGCGAAGTCGCTGGGCTTCAAGGCTGAGTCAAGCTTCGAGGAGATCATCAAGGTCCATCTCGACGACGAGCTGGGCGGCAAGATTGCTTGAGGGGCGAGAGATGCAGAAAAAGCCATTGATGCTGCTGCTGTATGGAAACACGAAGCCATATGTCGAGTCGCTCGCCGCTGCCGGCCTCGGCGAGCGCTACGACATCGTCGCCTTGCCGCCCGACAAGACGCCGGACGCCAATCATCTCCAAAATGCTGAAGTGCTGATGGCGATCAACGCGGCACCCGGGATGATCGGCGAGATGCCGAAGCTCAAGTGGGTGCAGTCCGTCACGGTCGGCGTTGATCATTGGCTCGATCGCAAGGATCTGACGCCGCGGCACCTGTTGACGGCAGCACGTGGCACGCATCGCGTGCAGATGCCCGAGAACATTCTCGGCGCTATTTTCCACATCACCAAAAATTATATGGCTGCCGCGCTGCAGCAGCGCGAGAGCAAGTGGGTGCGCCGCGTGTCGGAGCCTATCGCCGGCAAGACGCTAGGCATCCTGGGGCTCGGTGCCATCGGCCAGGAGCTGGCGCGCAAGGCGGCGGCTCTGGAGCTGAAAGTCATCGGCACCAAGCGCACGGTGGAGCCGGTGCCGCACGTCGACAAGGTCTATGCGCCCGAGCAGATCGACGAGGTGCTGGCGCAGAGCGACTACGTAGTGCTGCTGCTGCCGGTGACCGAGGCGACCAACAAGCTGATGAACAAGGAGCGGCTCTCGCACATGAAGCCCAATGCGTGGCTGCTCAACTTCGGGCGCGGGCATCTGATCGTCGACGAGGACCTGATTGCGGCGGCGAAGGCAAAGACCATTGCCGGTGCGATCCTCGATGTGTTTCGCACGGAGCCGCTGCCGCCGGAGCATCCGTTCTGGAAGGCGGAAGGCATCCTGGTGTTGCCGCACATCGGCGGCGGGCATCCGACACGCGATCGCATGGTAGCGGAGCTGTTCACCGAGAACGCCAAGCGCTTTCTAGCAGGCGAGCCGTTGAAGGAGCTTGTCGATCGTGAGCGCGGCTACTAAACCCTTCGCAGCCATCCACGTGCCTATCTGCGTGCAGTGTGTTGCGAATGCGTGTTCGGCGCGCCAGGGTTATTCCAACATGTTCTAAGCTTGTGAGCCTAAGCGGAATTGGCGCCGAGATTGGGGCGATCCTGCTTCCGACGGCATTGACACCCGGGCGCCTTTGGCTTTGATGCTGCCACTCGACTGTTGGCCGAGAGGAGTTTTCATGTCCGAGTCCAATTCCGCGCCCGGTTTTTCGACGCTCGCTATTCATGCTGGCGCCACGCCCGATCCATCGACGGGTGCTCGCGCGACACCGATCTATCAGACGACATCCTTCGTTTTCAACGATGCGGAGCATGCAGCTTCGCTTTTTGGCCTGCAGGCGTTCGGAAACATCTACACGCGCATCGGCAATCCGACGCAAGGGGTACTGGAGCAGCGAATCGCGGCGCTGGAAGGCGGCACGGCGGCATTGGCCGTGGCCTCGGGACATGCGGCGCAGTTTCTGGTGTTTCACACGCTGCTGGAGCCGGGTGATGAGTTTGTCGCCGGCCGGCAGCTCTATGGCGGCTCCATCAACCAGTTCAATCACTCCTTCAAGAAGTTCAACTGGAACGTCGCCTGGGCCGATGCAACAGAGCCCGCGAGCTTCGAGAAGGCAATCACGAAAAAGACCAAAGCCATTTTCTGCGAGTCGATCGCCAATCCGGGCGGCGTCGTCATCGATCTGCCTGCCATCGCGGCCATTGCGCGCAAGCACGGCATTCCATTCATCGTCGATAACACGCTGGCCACGCCCTATCTGTGCCGACCCAAGGATCACGGTGCGGACATCATCGTGCATTCGCTGACCAAGTTCATCGGCGGCCACGGCAACTCGATCGGCGGTGTCATCGTCGATTGCGGCACCTACGACTGGATCAAGGCAGGCAAGAAGTATCCTGTGCTGACGGAGCCCAATGCCAGCTACAACGGCATGGTGCTGGCCGAGACGTTCGGAAACTTCGCCTTCGCCATTGCCTGTCGTGTCATGGGGCTGCGCGACATCGGCCCGGCCATCGCCCCGTTCAATGCCTTCCTGATCCTGAACGGCATCGAGACGTTACCGTTGCGCATGGCCAAGCACTGCGAGAATACCGTTGCTGCTGCGACGTGGCTGTCGAAGAATCCAAAGGTCAGCTGGGTCAACTACGCCGGGCTTCCGGAAAATAAATACAATGGGCTCGCCAAGAAGATCTGCCCCAAAGGCGCCGGCGCTGTCTTCACGTTCGGCCTCAAGGGCGGGTACGACGCGGGCGTGAAGTTCGTTGCCGCGCTCCAGTTGTTTTCGCACCTCGCCAACATCGGCGATACGCGCAGTCTCGTCATCCATCCGGCATCGACGACACATAGCCAGCTCACCAAGGAGCAGCGTGCGGCGGCGGGTGCGGGCGATGACGTGGTGCGCCTCTCCATCGGCATCGAGGACGCGAGCGACATCATCGCCGACCTGGAGCAGGCGCTGGCGCAAACATAGCTGAGGCGCTAGCGCTAACCCTACGGTGCGGATCCCAAATTTCGTGCAGGGAACTTTGCCGGGGGGTTTCTCTTCCGCGAGTTGCAGCGCTTTGCTTTGCCTGCTGCAGCAATCATCTTTCGGGAAGGGATTTTCTCCACGTTCAAAGTTCTTGCGCCGGCGGCGGTGGTTGTGTCGCTGCTGGCCTTCTCCCCCTCGTTCGCGAATGCAGCGGCGGCGCCAGGTCTGGCGGCCAAGCCTGCCGCCGAGGCGGGCATTGTCAAAGTCCAGAATCGCGAGGGGATCCGGCGCAAACAAATCCGCCGCCGCAGCTTCAACCGTGGGTTCCGCGCAGGATCGCGCCATGCCAACGCGCCGCGCGGTTGGCGGCGCTACGATCGGCGTCCGGGTGACTGGCGCACGCGCGGCTGCATCATCGTCGACCCGCTATGGTTCTGTCCGTAACACGCGTGGACGCTCAGGTGCTCAGTCCCATGGCGAGCAGCGTCTCGTCATGGGCCTCGGCCTCAGCCGATATATTTCCAGTACGTGTCCTTTTTCGTGACGTAGCCGTCGCGGAATTCCCACAGATCGCAGCCCAGATATGCGAACGGCTTGCCGCCTTTAGGGGTGCCGCGCACGACCCATTCGGAGATAGCCTTGGTGTCGTCGCAGATCCAATGCCGCATCTCCTCCCACCGCATATCGGGGATCTGCGCATAGCGTGAGCGCAGGACCTCGCCGATCTCGGCCTTGCCTTTGCACACGCGTCCCTCCGGCTCCTGGGGGCCACGGGCCATCACCCAGATGCAGTCGTCGACGAAGTGCGAAAGAATCGCGTCCACGTCCTGCTTGTTGAAGCCGTCCTGGATCTCGTCGAGCAATTCGATCGTGACTTTTCGCGGCGTCATCTATCGTCCCTCCATCATGCGTGCCGCGGCGACGGCGATTGTGCGTGAATAAACCTGGGCCTTGTTCCATTCCTGCAGCGCGTTGTAGTTCGCCGAGCCTGGCTGCCAGCCTTCGTTTGGGCGCCAGCCATGGCCTTTGAGGAAGTTGGCGGTGGACGCGAACATGTCAGGCACGCTGCGCACGAGGTCGCGGCGGCCGTCGCCGTCGAAATCGACGGCGTACTTCATGTAGGACGATGGCAGGAACTGCACCTGGCCGATCTCGCCGGCCCAGCCGCCGCGCATCTGCGCCGGCGCCATGTCGCCGCGCTCGACGATGCGCAGGGCGTTGATCAACTCGTTCTGGAAAAAGGCAGAGCGGCGGCAATCATAGGCCAGCGTCGCGATCGATTGAATGATGGAGTATTTTCCGGCGGTATCGGCACCGTAGTTGGTCTCGAGGCCCCAGATGGCGACGAGAACGCCCGGTGGTACGCCGAAGCGCTGCTCCACGCGGCTGAGCAAGCCGGCGTGCGTGCGCATGAGACCTTGCCCGCGCTTGATCAGGCCGGGGCCGGCGCGGCGGGCGTAGAATTCCTCGAAGCTCTGCTTGAAGGAGCGCTGCCCACGGTCGCGGCGAATGACCGTCGGATCGTAGGTGACGCCATCAAGGGCGGACGACAGCGCACGCGCCGAGATCCCCTGTGCGGCCGCCTTGGTGCGATACTGGGCGAGCCAAGTATCGAAGCCGGCGCCGCTGTTGCCGCAGCTTTGCGCCAGGGCAGCCGCCGGCGCGAGGGCCAGCAGCGCGGCGCCGAGGATCGTCGTCTTCGCACCGATGAGGCGACGCAGGACGTTCTGCATTAACCGTTCTCTCCGATCATTGAGCGTGCGCAAGAGCTTGGGGCTCTCTCCTAGCAGCTTAGTTTGCCGATGTCCGCGTTCGAAAGCGATCCGGCTGCGGCCGGTTTTCACTTTTGGCAACGGGTCGGTTACAGTTTGTCAGGGAACCAGCGAACAACAAGCTGCTAAGGCGTGTCATCCCTCACGCGCAGGGCCATGGAGGACATGTTCGATGAGCGTTGCCGATCCAAACACAACCATATTGACTGGTGAGAACCCATTCATTCGCCTGAGCAAGAAGGATGGCGATCCCAATTCGACCGACGCCAGCTTCTGGCGCATCATTTTTTCTCCGGCCGGTCCGGGGCACGTTCTCTACATCAAGAGCGAGGTGACCGAGAACCGGCGGCTGATTTACTCCGACAACATTGCCATGGCGCGCTGGCTGGCATCCACCGTGCAGGGCATGCTGAACGTGGACACGAAAGATCCCGCGACACCCGTCATCGACGCGGAGTTCTCCAAATCGGGCGATCCGCGCTACTTCTGGACCGAGCGGGTGAAGGCGCGCGGTGAGGAGATCGCGCTGACGTGGTACGACATCGGCGAGCCGCTGCTCATCCACACACAACCCAACCAGCAGCCCGACCGCCCCTATGGCGTGTGCACGGTTCTCATTCCGGCAATGGGCGCGCGGCTGACGCGCAACGGTGTCGACGCCGTAGGCAGTCCGTGGCGGCGCGAGCGCGAAGGCCGCCCGTTCAGCACGTGCGCGCTGGCGTTCTCGGAGAGCTGGACAGAGGCGAAATAGCGGCGCAATGACGATCACGCGAGCTTGTGGCCCAGGGTCTCGGCTCGCGCTCGCTTTCGCTCGCTTGGCCTGGATGACAGTTTTTGGGGCGGGGAGCGGCAGTGCATACCAACTTTGTCATCCCGGGCAAGCGCGGGCCGAGGGGATGATTGGGATGTGATGTGTCGCTCCCGCACGCGACCCGGGATCCACGGCAACGCGCGGCAGCTCACGTTTCTACCAGTCGAGCGAAGACCTTAGCCCTTAGCCCTTAGCCCTTCGTCCTGACGTAGGACCCCGGCGCGTCCTCAATCACGCCGAGCGCCGCGCCCGGTGTGCGGGCGTCGATCATGTCGCCCGAGTGCGACGCGAGCCACTTGGTCCAGTGCGGCCACCAGGAGCCTGGAGTCTCCTTGGCGCTCGCGATCCAATCTTCCAGCGTCGGCGCGCGGCTGGAGTTGGTCCAGTACTGGTACTTCGGCTTCTTGTCGGCCTCGGGCGGAGGATTGACGACGCCGGCGATGTGGCCGGAGCCCGCCAGCACGTACTCGACGGGGCCGCCGAACAGCCCCGAGCTGATGTAGACCGACCGGGCCGGCGCGATGTGATCCTCGCGGGTCGCAAGCTCATAGATCGGCAGCTTGACCTTCTTGAGATCGAGGCGCACGCCGCCGATGGACATCTGGCCCTTGGCGAGCTTGTTCTCGTGGTAGAATTGGCGCAGGTAGAAGTTGTGGTTGGCGGCCGGCATCCGCGTCGAGTCCTGGTTCCAGAACAACAGGTCGAACGGGAACGGCTTCTTGCCCAGCATGTAGTTGTTGACGATGTAGGGCCAGATCAGGTCGCGCGGCCGCAGCATGTTGAACACGGTGGCCATGCGCGAGCCGTCGAGATAGCCGCGCTCGGCCATCATCTCTTCCAGCGCCTTGAGCTGCGCATCGTCGATGAACAGGGCCAGGTCGCCGGCCTTGGTGAAGTCGGCCTGCGCCGCCAGGAACGTCGCCGACACGTACGGATCCTCGCCGCGTGCCGCATTATAGGCGAGTGTGGACGCGAGCAGCGTTCCGCCGACGCAATAGCCGAGGATATTCGTCTTGGCGGCGCCTGTTTCGCGCAGCACCGCGTCGGTCGCCGACAGGATGCCTTCCTTCATGTAGTCTTCGAACGTCTTGTGCGCGAGGCGCTCGTCCGGGTTCACCCATGACACCACGAACACCGTGAAGCCCTGCGACACCACGTATTTGATGAGCGACTTCGGCGGCGTCAGGTCGAGAATGTAGAACTTGTTGATCCACGGCGGCACGATCAGGATCGGGATCTCGTGCACCTTGTCGGTCGTAGGCGTGTACTGGATGAGTTGCAGCACGTCGTTCTGCCATACGATCTTGCCGGGCGTGATGGCGAGGTTCTTACCCACCTCGAATGCGGACACGTCGGTCTGGCTGATCTTCAGCAGATCACCAGACTTGCCCATGTCGGCCAGCAGCTGCTGCATGCCGCGCACGAGATTCTCGCCGTTGGACGCGATCGTCTCGCGCACGACTTCCGGGTTGGTCATCGGAAAGTTCGAGGGTGACAGCGCGCTCAGGAGCTGGCGCAGGTAGTAGGTCGCGCGTAGCCGGGTGCGCTCGTCGAGGCCGCCGGTCTCGTCCAACGCCTTCTCGGCCCACTGATTGGTCACCAGATAGGTCTGCTTCCAGAACGCGAAATACGGATTGGAGGTCCACTCGGGATCGCGGAAGCGGGCATCACCTGCCTCCGGCACGGCGACGGGCTTCACGTCTTCGCCCATCATGCTTCGCACGGTGGCGTTCCACACGTCCATGTAGCTGCGCATCAGGTCGGTCTGCGATCCGGCGGCCTTGGCGGGGTCCTGCATCCACTTCTGTGCAACCTCGCCGAGCACCTTGGTCATCTCGGATATTTCGCTGGAGGGGCTGTAGGGGCCGTTGCCCGTATCCGCGCGCTCGATCAACCCGCTCAGGGCCTTGCCGCCTTCCTCCATCAGCCGCAGCATGTTGCGCGCGAAATCTTCCGGCTTGGTCACGGTGTAGGCCGACCAGTCGAAATCTTGGGGCGGTGCGGACTTCTGCATGGCGGTATCTCTGGCTTACCGGACGTCGAACATAGTGTGTCGGCGCGTCCGCAATGCGGGCACAATTTTGCATCTATGTAGAATCAATACGTTGATTTTCATGTTCTAACGGGATCGAATTGCCCTGACAACTTACCAGGGCATCGCAGAATCGGTTACATCTTCGCATATGCACAAGATGGTCAGGGTAGAACAACATTCCGGCCGCGCCGGTGCTGGCTGGGCAACCCTCGGCGGGCGGCTCGCCGTTCTGGCTGTGGTCGCCCTCCTGGGAGGTTGCGCTGACGCCCTTCCGTCGATGCAGATGCCCGACTTGATCCGGGATCCTCGCAAGCTCATGTCTCCCGAAGAGCAGAAAGAGGCTATCGACGATCTTTCGAAGAAGAAGGCGGCTCAAGAGGCCGAGGCGGCTCGCCAGGCCGAAGTCGCCCGCCAGGCCGAAAAGCCGAAGAATTGATCGGCCCAAAGACCAATTCGACAAGGTGGGGGTAAAGTTTTGCCTTGAATGGCCTCACCCTTTGACGTGCATCCGCCGAAAGGGCTAAACAGCGGCCCGGACATAAGCTGACTCACAGCATGCGCAGGGAACGGCCGTGATCGAGGAATTCCACCGCATAAAGCGCCTCCCGCCGTACGTGTTCGCGGAGGTCAATCGGCTGAAAGCCGATGCCCGTGGCCGGGGGGCCGACATCATCGACCTCGGCATGGGCAACCCGGACATGCCGACGCCCCAGCACATCATCGACAAGATGGTCGAGACCATCAACAAGCCGCGCACCAACCGGTATTCGGCCTCCAAGGGCATTCCGGGGCTGCGCCGGGCACAGGCGGCCTATTACCTGCGCCGCTTCGGCGTCCGGCTCGACCCCGACAAGCACGTCGTGGCGACACTGGGCTCCAAGGAGGGCTTCGCCAACATGGCGCAGGCCATCACGGCGCCGGGTGACGTCATTCTCGTGCCGAACCCCACGTACCCCATTCACGAGTTCGGCTTCATCATCTCGGGCGCGGCCATCCGGCACCTGCCTGCGAGCACGGGTTCCGAATTCCTCCGTGCTGTCGACCGCGCAGCCCGGCACTCCATCCCCAAGCCACTGGCTATGGTGCTGAGCTATCCCTCCAATCCGACCGCGATGACGGCAGATTTGGATTTCTACACGGAGGCGGTACAACTCGCGAAGAAACTGGACATCATCATTCTGTCCGACCTTGCCTATGCGGAGATCTATTTCGATGGCGTACCGCCGCCCTCGGTGCTGCAGGTTCCTGGCGCCATGGATGTGGCAGTCGAGTTCACGTCCCTGTCCAAGACCTACAACATGCCGGGCTGGCGCATGGGCTTCGCGGTCGGCAACGAGCGTCTGATCGGCGCGCTGGGGCGCGTGAAGTCCTATCTGGACTATGGTGCGTTCACGCCGATCCAGGTGGCGGCTGCCGCAGCCCTCAATGGTCCCCAGGACTGCATTGCAGAGATCCGGGAAGCTTACAAGAAGCGACGCGACTGCCTCGTCGAGAGCTTCGGCCGCGCGGGCTGGGACGTGCCCCCGCCGCCGGCAACCATGTTCGCCTGGGCCCCGATCCCCGAGCCGTTCCGGCATCTTGGCTCGGTCGAGTTCGCCAAGCTCCTGATCGAGAAGGCCGACGTGGCGGTGTCTCCAGGCCTCGGGTTTGGTGAATACGGCGACGAGTACGTCCGCATCGCCCTGGTCGAGAACGAGCATCGCATTCGTCAGGCGGCCCGGAGTATCAAAAAGTTCCTCGCTCAGGGTGTCGATACCATGCATAACGTGATACCGCTGCGCGAAACAGCAAAACGGTAGTCTCACGTTGGTATGAAAGAGCCGCTGAAACTCGGGGTAGCCGGGCTCGGCACGGTCGGTGTCGGCCTGCTGGGTCTTCTCGCGGAGCATGGCGCGCGGATCTCCGGCAGCATCCAGCGCCCGATCAAGGTCGTCGCCGTCTCGGCGCGTGATCGTGCGAAGAAGCGCGGCGTCAGCCTCGAAGATCATGTGTGGTTCGATGACCCCGTGGCGCTGGCGATCGATCCCGGCATCGACGTGTTCGTTGAACTGATCGGCGGAGAGGATGGCGTCGCCAAGCGCGCTGTCGAGGCGGCGCTGGGGGCCAAGAAGCACGTCGTCACCGCCAACAAGGCACTGCTCGCAAGGCACGGCACGGAGCTGGCGCGGCTGGCGGAAAAGCAGGGCGTGTCGCTGGATTTCGAAGCGGCTGTGGCGGGTGGCATTCCCGTCATCAAGACGATGCGGGAGGCGCTGGTCGGCAACCAGATCCGGCGTGTCTACGGCATCCTCAACGGCCCCTGCACCTACATCCTGACGCTGATGCAATCCGAGCATCGGCCGTTCGCCGATGCGCTGAAGGAGGCGCAGGCCAAGGGCTATGCGGAAGCCGATCCGACGTTCGATGTCGGCGGGTTCGATGCTGCCCACAAGCTCGCGCTGCTGACGAGCCTGGCGTTTGGAACGCGCGTCGCGTTCGACCAGATTCACATCGAGGGCATCGAGTCCATCACCCAAGCCGATATCGAGGCTGCACACGACCTCGGCTATCGCATCAAGCTGCTCGGCGTCGCAATGACAACGGAGAGCGGCATCGAGCAGCGCGTGCATCCGGCCATGGTGCCGAAGCATTCGGCTATCGCCGAGGTATCGGGCGTGACGAACTGCGTTGCTATCGACGGCGATTTCGTCAACACGCTGCTGCTGGTCGGTCCCGGTGCCGGCGGCAAGGCGACAGCCTCGGCGGTGATGAGCGACATCGTCGATCTCGCCCGCGGGGTGCTCATTCCGCCGTTTGCAGTGCCGGCGGCGGCGTTGAAGCCCTACAAGCGCGCCAAGCTCGGCCAGCATCAGGGTGCCTACTACGTGCGCCTGTCCGTCTACGACCGTCCGGGCGCCATGGCCTCCATCGCGCGCCGCATGAGCGACCGGGAAGTCTCGCTCGAAAGCATCGTCCAACGCCGGCCCAGGGCGGCATTGCCGGGCATCGACGCGCGCCTGACGAACGGCGACCCCATCCCCCTCATTCTGATTACCCACGAAACCACCGAAGAGGCGATCCGCAAGGCGCTGGATGCCATTGAAAGTGACGGTAAGGTATCCGAGAAGCCGCAGATGATCCGCATTGAGAAACTGTGATAGGCACGATTGTGCTGGAATAGCGGGAGGCAATTGTCATGGCCGAAATCAAGAGTTCAGGTTTGCTGGACCGCGTTCTGTCGATCGAGATCGCGCGCGTGACGGAGGCTGCCGCCATCGCTGCGGCACGGCTGCGCGGCCGTGGTGATGTGAAGGGCGCCGACGGCGCCGCCGTCGATGCCATGCGCCGGGAGCTCGCCAAGCTGTCGATCCGCGGCCGTGTGGTGATCGGCGAAGGCGAGATGGACGAAGCGCCCATGCTCTACATCGGCGAGGAGGTCGGCACCGGCGAGGGCCCGCGTGTCGATATCGCCGTCGATCCGCTCGAGGGCACGACGATCTGCGCCAAGGCCATGCCCAATGCGCTGGCCGTGCTGGCCATCTCGGCCGAGGGCGGATTGCTGCACGCGCCCGACATGTACATGAACAAGATCGCCGTCGGACCGGGCTATCCCGAAGGGGTGGTCGACCTCGACCGCACGCCGCAGGAAAACCTCGAGTCGTTGGCCAAAGCCAAGGGCGTTCCCGTCTCCGAAATCACGGCCTGCATCCTCGACCGTCCGCGCCACAGCGACCTCATCAACGCCGTGCGCAATGCCGGCGCCGGCATCCAGCTCATTCCCGATGGCGACATTGCCGGCGTCATCTGGACCACCGATCCCGCCAAGACCAACGTTGACATCTATCTGGGCAGCGGCGGTGCGCCCGAGGGCGTGCTGGCGGCGGCGGCGTTGCGCTGCATCGGCGGCCAGATGCAGGGCCGCCTCATGCCTCTCAAGGAGGAGGAGAAAATGCGCGCCAAGGAGATGGGCATCGACGACATCAACCGCAAATTCTCCATGGCCGAGATGGCGTCGGCCGATGTCATTTTCTCTGCGACAGGCGTGACCGACGGCTCGCTGCTGGACGGCGTGCATTTTCGCCAGGGCTTTGCCGAAACCGAAACGGTTGTCATGCGCGCCGCCACCGGCACCGTCCGGCGCATCAAGACCACGTTCCGCATGATCGGGACCAAAGCCGGCCTCTGATCCATCGCGGCGATCCGTCTGGGGACATCGGCCCGGTTGCCACGCCGCGCCCGCGAATCGGCCTTACAACTCACATCTGATTCGCAGACGGGGGGCGTATGGCACTCGCACGGCTCAAGGCCGATAGTCCGGCCGCGCAGGAGTTTTTCCTCGGCGTTGGCAACTCGGCCCGCGGCTTCGCCTGGCGCGAGCGCCTGGATGCCGCCAGCCGCAACATCGCCACCGCCATCAGCCAGCAGCACGGGCTGCCCGAATTGCTCGGCCGCGTGCTCGCCGCGCGCGGTGTCGGCATCGCCGACGTTCCCCTCGTGCTCGATCCCTCCATCAAGGCGCTGATGCCCGATCCCAGCGTCATCAACGACATGGACAAGTGCGCCGCGCGCCTTGCCGATGCCATCGATCGCGGCGAGCCGATGGCCGTGTTCGGCGACTATGACGTGGATGGTGCCTGCTCGTCGGCGCTGATGCAGCGCTTCCTGCATGCGCATGGCCGCACGGCGCGCATCTATATTCCCGATCGCATGACGGAAGGATACGGCCCAAACGCCGCCGCCATCGAAGGCCTCGCCAAGGAGGGCGCCCGCCTCATCGTTACCGTCGATTGCGGCACCACCAGCGTCGAGACCCTGAGCCACGCGAAACGCCTCGGCGCCGATGTGGTCGTCGTCGACCACCACCAGGCCGACGAGCGCCTGCCCGACGTCCACGCCGTCGTCAATCCGAACCGTCAGGACGATCTGTCCGGGCTCGGCCATCTGTGCGCAGCCGGCGTTACTTTCATGGTGCTGGTCGCCACCGCGCGCGAGCTGCGCCGGCGCGGTCATTACACGGTCGATCGGCCGCCGCCCGACCTCCTGCAGCTGCTCGATCTGGTGGCGCTCGCGACGGTGGCCGACGTGGTGCCGCTGCAGGGCCTCAATCGCGCTTTCGTGACGCGCGGCCTCCTGGTCATGCGCCGGCGCGAGAACATCGGCCTGCGTGCGTTGTTCGATGCGGCGGGCCTGAACCAGGCGCCGACGCCCTATCATCTGGGCTTCGTGCTCGGCCCGCGCATCAACGCCGGCGGCCGCATCGGCGACGCGGCGCTCGGCGCCAAACTCCTCGCCACCGATGACGAAACGGAAGCCGCGCGCATTGCCGTGCTGCTCGACAAGCTCAACCGCGAGCGCAAGGCCATCGAGAAGGAGATGCTGGAAGAGGCCGTCGCCGAGGCCGACCGGCTGGTCAATGCCGATCCCGATCTGCCAATTCTGCTCGTGGGTTCGGAGCGATGGCACAAGGGCATCGTCGGTCTCGTCGCCAGCCGGCTGGTGGAGCGCTTCGGCCGCCCCGCCTGCGTCATTGCCTGGGAAAATCCGCAGCAGGGGACCGGATCGCTGCGCTCGGTGGCCGGCGTCGACATCGGCGCCGCCGTACGCGCCGGCGTTGCCGAAGGCCTTCTGCTGAAAGGCGGCGGACACGCCATGGCGGCCGGCCTGACCGTGCGCCGCGATCGCTTCGAGGCGCTGGGCGACCGCCTGCGCGCGGTGCTCCACGATCCCACGAGCGCGGCGCGTCAACGCGCCGGGCTCGAGTTCGACGGCGCGCTGACACCCGCCGGCGTCACCGGCGATCTGATCGACCTGATCGAGCGCGCCGGGCCCTACGGCCAAGGCAATCCGCAGCCGCGCTTCGCCTTCCCCGCCCATCGCGTGAAGTTTGCCAAGGTCATGGGCGAAGCCCATATCCGCTGCACGCTCGAAGCCGGCGACGGCGCGCGGCTCGATGCCATCGCTTTCCGCGCGGTTGGGCAGCCGCTGGGCGACGTGCTGCTGTCGTCGTCGGGCATGCCGCTGCATGTCGCCGGCATGGTGCGCCGCGAGTCCTGGGGCGGGCGCGAGCGCATCGAGCTCCAGATTGAGGACGCCGCCGACCCGCGCCGCCAGGGCTGATCCGCTTCGCCCCGGATCGCCGGGTGGCAGCAGAAAAATCTGGCCCCTAGGCACCGCGACGGCTGTGCCATCCCAGATTGTTGCCAGCGTCCGCAAAGCCCCCTATACGATGCCCCTAACGCTCCCTTCGTCTATCGGTTAGGACGTCAGATTTTCAATCTGAAAAGACGGGTTCGACTCCCGTAGGGAGCGCCATTGATCTCAAACACTTTTCTGCGATCTTTTTGTTCTATTTCGACTCTTCACACCCCTCTTCATTTCGACTCTCGTCGCCGTTTCGTTCGCGTCAACGAAGTCGCGGCGCTTCGCGGCCGCCCTCACGCGCTGATGCTCCGTACGTTTCACGTAGAGCCTCGCGGCCCGAGGAGTCTTGTGCCCCGACAAGGCCATCACACCTTGCTCGGCTAGCTCCGCGTCACCAAGCTCCGTCATTCCACCGTGTCGGCATGCATCAAGCGTCACGTGTGGCCCGAGACCGGCCCCCTCGCGGGCCTCACGCACCTTCGCTTGCGCATAGACCATGGCGTAAGGCCGAGAGGGACCTCGCGAACCCTTGGTCACAACGATCGCGACGCCCAGGCGCGGCAGATCAGCCAGATATTCTTCGAGTTCGGGATAGAGCTGGCGGCCCTCGTCTTCGAGTGGCTGAAGCACAATCTCTCCCGTCTTGTGGTGGAATATGCGGACGTGCTTTGGATGATCGCCCGCGCGGTAGTCCCTCCACGTGATCTTCCCGGTGAGTACGTTCTCTGGACGCTGCAGCCATTCGAAGCAAATGAGCGCCGCGGCTCCGAGGTGTGGCTCCCCAATCCCTTTCAGGGCCTCAGCGAGGGCATACGCCTCCGCACGTGTGGCGGCGACCTTGGTCTTGCTACCCCCAATCTTGAGCACGCCCTCGAAGGGGTTCTCGGTCCCCACGACATTGGGATAGAGCCGCCGCACGATTTTCCACGCCCGTCGCCCTATGTCGATCGACAGGTTGGCCTGGCGCACGCGCTTGCCGCGTGGCCCGTTCTGCAGGGCAGCGTAGATCTTGTCTGCCGCTCGCGCAGAGATCGATGAGGCAAGTAAATCGCCAACTTGACCACTCGTCCTCGTCGGCAAATCCTCGATACGCCTCAAGGCCCGCAAATACTCGGGCCGACTCCGCGCGCCTACGCGGGCAAACGCGGGCGAGCGGCGATACCGCTCGAAGAGCCAGGCAACCGTACCGAACCTCGGTGCAGTATCGGGGCTCTTGGCCTCTACTCGACCGCACCGCCATGCATCCAGGTGCAAATTGAGCGCTGCCGCCCGCTCGATCGCATCGCCATAGCTGCAACCGAGCGCCTCACCTTGGATCGTGAAGCCGTCGCGGAGATCTTTGAGTCGCGGCGTCCAATAATACGCAAGGTCGCCATTCCTCAGTCGCCGCACGACCATGTACCGCGGCCAGTCCAGCGGCTTTCTCAGAGGACGTCGGCGGCATCGCGAACGTTCTTGGAGGTCAGCCGATCGATCGCCAGGTCGAGGTCCTCTTTCAGCCATCGCTCGCCCTTTCCCGGTACTGTTAGGGGACGAGGCCACAGTCTACCAACGGCGCGGCGGAACGAATACGGCGAACGCTCATCACAATAAGCGGCGGCTGTGCGCGCGGTCATCAACCGCGGCCATCTCTCGGTCCGCTTATCGTCGCTGTCGATCACGCGATTGAGGTCACACTGCTGCCGTGTGCGTGCGGTCGGCGCTAGACGCCGAACTTGGACATGATCGAATTACTGGCTGCCAACATCAATTGGGGAACGCGTGCAATCGCGGGTAGTTGCGTGAAGGACCTGGGCCAGAGTGCGTGTGCCCTTCACGCGTCGGCGGAAACGAACAATAGCGGTTGACGCGACTATCAAATCACCGAACCCCAGACTGGGGGACTGGGGGACTGGGGGACTGGGGGACTGGGGGA
>JBJXDX010000131.1:0-70626 GCA_046154585.1 Hyphomicrobiaceae bacterium
TAGATCGAAGCGCTACCGCTTCTCCTGCGCGCGCTTGAGCGCGGCAGCGAGCGCGCTTTCACCGGCGTCTGCTTGCGGATTCGCCGGCGGCGCCGCCGACCCGCCGCCGCGCGACGGCGGACCGCTCTGGCGCGCTCCCGGGACGCCGGACGTGATGGCACCAGAGCGCATCGTCAGCCCGATGCGTTTGCGCGGCGCATCGACCTCTTTCACCCGCACCTTGACGACATCCCCCGCCTTCACGACCTCGCGAGGATCCTTCACGAACCGATCTGCCATCTCGGAGATGTGCACGAGGCCGTCCTGATGCACACCGATATCGACGAACGCACCGAAATTGGTGACGTTGGTGACGACGCCTTCGAGTTGCATGCCGGCCTCGAGGTCGGAAATTTTCTCGACACCATCCTTGAAGCTCGCCGTCTTGAACTCGGGCCGTGGATCGCGGCCGGGCTTCTCCAGCTCGACGAGAATGTCGGCGATGGTCGGCACGCCGAACTCGGCATCGGCAAACTGCACCGGCCGCACGCTGCGCAAGAATTCCCGGTCCCCGATCATTGAAGCCACAGGTCGCTGCGTGGCCGCGGCAATCTTCTCGACGAGGGGATAGGCCTCTGGATGCACGGCGGAGCCGTCAAGCGGATTCTTGCCGTCCATGATCCGCAGAAACCCTGCCGCCTGCTCGAACGCCTTCGGGCCGAGACGGCTGACTTTCTTGAGGGCGCTGCGCGTCAGGAAAGCGCCGTTCTCGTCGCGATATGCGACAATGTTCTCGGCCAGCGTCTTGTTGAGGCCGGCAACGCGCGCCAGAAGTGCGTGGGACGCGGTATTGACGTCTACTCCGACGGAATTGACGCAATCCTCCACGACACCATCGAGCGACTGCGCCAGCCGCGACTGATCGACATCGTGCTGATATTGCCCGACGCCAATGGCTTTCGGGTCGATCTTGACAAGCTCCGCGAGCGGGTCCTGCAGACGCCGCGCGATCGAAACGGCGCCGCGCAGAGTGACATCGAGACCGGGAAACTCGATGGCCGCCACCTCCGATGCCGAATAAACCGAAGCGCCCGCCTCCGACACCATGACGCGCGTAAGCTTGAGCTGAGACACCTTGGCAATGAGGTCGGATACGAGCTTGTCAGTCTCGCGGCTCGCCGTCCCATTACCGATGCTGACAAGCTGCACGTTGTGGCGCAGCGCGAGCGCACCCAGCGCTGCCAGTGATCCCTGCCAGTCCGACTGCGGTGGGTGCGGATAGATGACGGCCGTGTCCAGAACCTTGCCTGTCGCGGCCACAACCGCCACCTTCACACCCGTCCGGAAGCCGGGGTCGAGGCCCATCGTGGGCCGCGCACCGGCCGGCGCGGCCAGAAGAAGGTCTTTCAGATTTTTGGAAAAGACGCTGATCGCTTCGGCATCGGCGTGCTGCTTGAGGCGCGCGAATAGGTCGACACTCAAGCTGACGGCCATCCGCGTCTTCCAGGCCAACCGAACCGTTTCAGCCAGCCACGCATCCGCCGGGCGGCCCTTATCGGCGAGATCGAAGGCCAGCTTGATCTTCGCTTCCGCAGGATGGGGCCCGGAGCCTGCGTCAGCGATATCCAATCCAAGCTTCAAAAAGCCGTCGTTTTGTCCACGCAATAGCGCCAGCGCACGATGCGACGGGAGCGTGCCGATCGTCTGCTGAAATTCGAAATAATCGGAAAACTTTGAGCCTTCGGTCTGCTTGCCAGAAATCACAGTGGACGTGACCAAGCCCTCGGCCCACATCCACTCGCGCAGCGTGCCAATCAAAGACGCATTCTCGGCCATGCGCTCGATCAGAATAGAGCGCGCGCCGTCGAGCGCCGCCTTGACGTCCGCGATGCCCATGCCGGCATCAACAAATTTGACGGCTTCGACCTCGGGCGATCGCATCGGATTGCTGCTGAGAGCGTCAGCAAGCGGCTCCAAGCCCGCTTCACGCGCAATCTGGGCTTTGGTTCGGCGCCGCGGCCGATAGGGCGCATAGAGGTCCTCGAGCTCGACCTTGGTGCCTGCTCCTGCAACGGCCGTCGCCAGCTCAGGCGTGAGCTTGCCCTGCTCCTCAATGCTGGCGAGGACCGCAGATCGCCGCTTCTCGAGATCCTGCAGATAGCTCAGCCGATCGGCAAGCTTGCGCAACTGGGTATCGTCGAGGCCACCGGTCCGCTCCTTGCGATAACGGGCGATGAAGGGCACCGTGGCCCCCTCGTTCAACAGCTCGACGACAGCCGCCACCTGTCCCGCATTCACCCCCAACTCGCCAGCAATCTGCCGGTTAATCTTGTCCATTCGGCCTCCGCAGCGAATCTGGGCCGGCACGCTACCATCGACAATGTGGTGCGGAAAGGTTGAGCTGCTAGAGCGCGACCGTTTCGCATGGAAGCACTGCCGGCTTCCATGCGTCCGCGCGTAGCGCGGCTCCGCCGCGACACGCGAATCTCACTCTAAACTGATGAAGTAGAGCAGGATTCACGCTTCGGCCGAGGCGCCTCGTCCGAGGAGAGGTGATTCAATCCGAAGCGATCCTGCTCTAGCCCATTCAACAGGATCTTTTCTACCGGGCGCATGCGTCACGCTTGACCGCGGGCGCTGACGTGCTACGCCCAAACCAAGCGCGCGCGACCAGCTTGCGGGACGCACCGCGACGTATGGAGGGCCCAGCCTTGCAGCTCTATCTGCCTATGGCAGAGATGTCCCTGAACGTTTTCATGTTGCTGGGGATTGGTCTCGCTGTGGGTGTGCTATCGGGCATGTTCGGCATCGGTGGCGGCTTTCTCCTCACACCGATGCTGATTTTTCTCGGCGTCCCGTCTGCTTTGGCCGTCGGTACCGGCGCAAGCCATGTCGTGGCCTCTTCCGTTTCCAGCGCGTTCGGCCATTGGCAGCGCGACAACGTCGATCTCAAGATGGGGCTGTTTCTGATCGGCGGCGGTCTCGTGGGCGCCGTGACGGGCGTGTACGTGTTGAGCTGGCTCAAGGCTTTGGGCCAGGTCGATCTCTTCGTGTCGCTGGCGTATGTCGTATTGCTGGGCGTGATCGGCGCTCTCATGCTGATCGAAAGCCTGCGCACCATGCATGCTTTGTCGCAGGCCGCGGCTGCGCCCAAGCGCAGCGCTCACCACACCTGGATTCAAGGACTTCCCTTCAAGCAGCGCTTTCGCGTCTCCCGCCTCTACATCAGCGCCATTCCTCCGGTGGTGATCGGGGCTTTTGTCGGCTGGCTGACCGCTATCATGGGCGTGGGCGGCGGCTTCCTGCTGGTGCCAGCCCTGATCTATCTTCTCGGCATGCCGACACGCATCGTGATCGGGACATCGGTCTTTCAGATCGTGTTCGTGACGGCCTTCACGACGGTGCTGCAGGCTGTGCAAAACAACAGCGTCGATATCGTGCTGGCGGCTCCGCTGATGATCGGGGGAGTTATCGGCGCGGCCTTCGGCGTGGATATGGGACAGCGGCTCAAGGCCGAACAGCTCCGGGTGCTTCTGGCCTTGCTGGTCATCGCCGTGTCCATTCGTATGGCGGTGGGCCTCGTCGTCACGCCGAGCGAACTTTACTCTATCGAACAAGCACCATCCCCGGACGCCATCGAGGCGCCGCTGCGAGCACGGCCCGGCCGGTAAACTATCGGGGCTCGAACTGCACGGGTGCCGCGTAATCCACGGGCGTCGCATGCCAGCCGGCCTTGCGCTTTTGCCAATAGAGGCTGTCGAGCCGCTTCGTCACCAGCCCTGGCTGACCCGAGCCGACGGGGCGCCCATCAATGCGTGTGATCGCAATCACCCCACCACCCGTGGTCGAGATAAAGACTTCGTCGGCGGTGCGCATCTCAGCAGGGGACAGCGGACGCTTGTTCAGGTGCAGATTGGTCTCGGCGGCGAGCTTGAAGACCGTGTCACGCGTCATGCCGTCAAGACACACGTCCTCCGGCGGCGTGATCACGCGGCCGTCCTTGACGGCGAAGATGTTGAAGCCGGGTCCTTCCGCGATATTGCCGTCGCGGTCGACGACGGCACAAGTATCCGCGCCGCGATCGTAGCCCTCCATGAGGGCCATCTGAAAGTCGAGCCAATGGTAGTGCTTGATGGTTGGATCGACTGACTCCTTGGGTACACGCTGGATTCCTGAGATGTGCATGGACAGACCGATTTCCTTCTGCTCGGGCCTGGCAATCCAGACGTAGGGAATGCAGAACATCCAGAACCGGTTGCGGGCGAGCCGCACGTCCCGGCTGCCGACCGGCGCGCGGCCGCGCGTCATGAGCATCTGCACGTAGGCTTCGCGAAAGCCGGTGCGGCGCACAGCCTCGGTCAGGATAGCGCACACGCCGTCGCGATCGTAAGGGCACTGCATACGCAGCTTGGCCCAATTGCGCTCGAACCGGGTCAGGTGATCCTCGAGGCGGAAAAAGGCTCCATCGAAAACAGAAACCGTGTCCTGCACCGCATCGGATCGGAGAAATCCCCAGTCGAGCATGGGAATTTTTGCGTCCTCGATCGGGACGAAGCGATCCTCGCAAAATGCGATACCGGTGGCGAAGGGATTGGACTCGGTCATGCAGTGCCTCGTGTGGCGCAGATGTCCTGCGAGTTTGCAGCGAGATGGCCATCGCCGACAAGAATAAGTATGCAGCTACCGTTCGCCGGCGACCGCCAAGGTGGCAGGGAGCGGGCGTACGGGCGTCGTGTAGACATCGAACGCCGGCACCGCCACGAGCTCGCGCTCAGGCCAGCGCAGCGCCGTGAGCTGGCCGCCGAAGCAGCAGCCCGTATCGATGCAGATGGTATTGTTCACCCACTCCGCCGCCACGATCGGCGTGTGACCGTAGACGATCGCCGTCGTCCCACTGTAGCGCGCGGCCCAGTTGCGGCGAACCGGGAAGCCGAACTCGTCGCGCTCGCCCGTCGTGTCACCGTAAAGGCAGAAGGCTCGCGTGGCGGACGTGGCAAGGCCAAGCATATCGCGCCGAATGCCGGCATGGGCGACAGCAAGCGCGCCGCCATCGAGCCAGATGTGGAAGGGCAGATCATCCAGGAAACGTTTGAGCTCCTGGCGAAACGCAGGCGAGACGTCCTGAACCTGCCGGGCAGTCTCTGCCAGACCATGGGTTACTTGCACATTACGCCCGTCGAGCCAGCGTATCAGCCTCGCGTCGTGATTGCCGAGCACGCCAAGAGCCTGGCCCGATCCAATCATCGACATGACGATGTGCAGGGTATCGAGGGATTTCGGACCGCGATCGACGTAGTCGCCCAGAAAGACGGCGCGGCGTCCGGCCGGTGCGCACGTAATGCAGCGTCGGTCCGGGCCGGCGCCGTCCCATTTCAGCTCGTAGCCAAGTTCCGCCAGCAAAGCCTGGAATTCGTCAGCGCAGCCGTGGATATCGCCAATGATGTCGAACGGGCCTTGTTCGTCACGCCGGTCCGGGCTCTTACTCATGCAACCTGGGCTTCTTCTTCCGCGGCTTCGGGAACGTCGGTGACGAAGCCGGCAAATCGCTCCAGCCCATTCGGGACCGGGCCGCCGTAGGCCCAATCGAGGAGCTCGACCGTGTGTACGATCGGCAGCGCCGTTCCCAACCCGATCTGAGTGATGCAGCCGAGATTTCCGGCGGCGATGACGTCGGGGCGCACGCTCTCGATGTTGGCCACCTTGCGAATTCTGAGCTCGCCGGCGAGCTGCGGCTGAAGAATGTTGTAGACCCCCGCCGAGCCGCAGCAGATGTGGGCCTCGGGGACATCGAGCACCGTAAAGCCGGCCTTTCGCAGCAATGCTTTCGGCTCATCCGTAATGCGCTGGCCATGCTGCATGGAGCACGCGGAATGATACGCCACGCGAATGGACGACCAGCGGCGCGGCGCTCCCAGCTCGTACTCCGAGAGGAACTCGGTGACGTCGCGCGCCAGCCCCGCCAATTTGGCTGCACGTTCGGCATAGCCGGGTTCATGCTTCAAAAGGTGGCCATAGTCCTTGACCGTCGTCCCGCATCCGGAGGCGTTGATGATGATGGCATCGATGGGATCCCTGGCATGCACCTTCGACCACGCGTCGACGTTGCGCTTGGCCTGCTCGATGGCCATCGCCTCTTTGCCCATGTGGTGCACGAGCGCGCCGCAACAGCCGGCGCCGGCGGCCACCTCCACATCGACACCGCGGCGCGCCAGAAGACGAATGGTGGCATCGTTGATCTCGGGTCGTAGCACCTGCTGCGCGCATCCTGCCAGGAGGACGACGCGCTTGCGCCGCGCCACCCGCGTCGCGGCGGTGCCGGGACCCGCAAACTTGGCGCCCTTGACCGGCTTTGGCGGCGCAAGATCGAGCATTGCGACGATTTCCTTCAACCCCAAGCGCTCGAACATGCCTCTGAACGGCTTGGCAAGCGGTACCAGCGCCAGGGCGCGCGCAAAGCGACCGGGATAGGGAATGAGATTGGCAAGCAGTGTCCGCAGCATGCGGTCCTTGAAGCCACGCTGGCCGGTATCCTCGATGTGTGAACGGGCCAGATCCACCAGGTGCATGTAGTCGACACCGCTCGGACATGTCGTCATGCACGATAGGCAGGACAGACAGCGATCTACATGGTGCTGAACCTCGGGACTGGCATCCCGATCGTTCTCGAACATGTCCTTCATGAGGTAGATGCGACCGCGCGGCGAGTCGCGCTCGTCGCCGACCAGCACATAGGTCGAGCATGTGGCCGTGCACAGCCCGCAATGGACGCATCGGCGCAAAATGCTCTCTGCCTCCGCGAGGCGCGGATCGGCAAGCTGTTCGGGTGTGAAGTTCGTCTGCATGCGGGACGATTCGGTTAGCTGTAGCCGGTCACTTTAGGGCAACTGCGTATCTATGCCAGCGTACCATCGAGCCAGACATCACACGTCGGCATACATCCGTCCCGGATTGAGAATACCGGCAGGATCCATGATGGATTTAAGCCCGCGGCTGATATGAGACAGTCCGGGCTCGAGCGGCTGGAACACATCGACAGCCGCGCGCACGGCTGGTTCGGCACGGATGAGAGTTGCATGTCCGCCGTGCGTTGCCACGACGCGCCGCACGTCCGCGGCACCAGCATCCCCAGCCGGCACCACCTCGACCCAGATCAGGCCGCCCGACCAATCGTAGAAGGCGCTACATGGCATGTAGCGCCTGATGGCGGCGACAATCTTAGGCCCGGATCGCGGCGCGGTCGAAATGCGCCAGAGGGGCACATCGCTGCGCTGAAGCACGGACAGCTGCCGCAACTCGTCCCAAAACGCCAGTGAGCTCGCGTGATCGAGCTCGTGCACCTCGCCGAAAGGCTTCAGCGCGTCCTTGAGACGCTGTTTCCGGTATGTCACGGACCGGGAAAAATTCTCGAGCCGCAGCGCTGTCACAGCTTTTTGGGCAGTCCGCACGCCCGCATGCCAAAGGCGTGCCGAGAGCGCTTCCTGCAGGTGAATGGCGCCCGACACCTCGAACGGCGTGCCCATCGCGGCGCATAACGCCTCGACGGCAATGCTGTCCGGCAGGCCCAGCAGAACGAGCGTTCCGGTTTCCTCGGGGATCGGCATGACCTTGAACGTCACCTCGGTCAGCACCGCGAGAGTGCCCCAGCTTCCCGACAAACCGCGCGTCAGGTCCAAGCCGGTAACATTTTTCATGACGCGGCCACCGGACTTGAAGGGCTGACCGGCACCCGAGACAGCCTTGATCCCCAAGGCATGATCGCGAACGGCCCCACTGGCCACGCGCCGCGCGCCCGAAAGGTTGGTGGCCAGAACCGCGCCAATGCTGGTGTGGCCCGGCTCGATGCCGAGCACGGGGCCGAGATCGACCGGCTCGAACGACAGCATCTGGCCGTGCGACGCGAGCTCCGACTCGACGCGCGAGAGCGGCGTCCCGGTTCGCGCGGATATGACGAGCTCGGTCGGCTCGAACAGCGAAATGCCGGCCAGCGAGCTGGTCGTCAAAGATATGGCGGCTTGCGACGGGCGCCCAATCGCGCGCTTGGACCCCGCCCCCATCACCTCGATAGGCGTGCGGTTGGCGCTCGCATCGGCCAGCACATTTGCCAACTCCCGGTCCGTAGCGGGTCGAACGAGCTGTTGCACTGGATCTCCTCAGGCAGCCGTTGCGGCTTCGCGGCCGTCGAGCGGAAACACTTTTGCGGGATTGAGCAGCCATTTCGGATCGAACACGGTCTTGATGCGCATCTGCAGGGCGAGCTCGGCGGGGGTAAACTGCACAGGCATCAGATCGCGCTTCTCCACGCCCACGCCGTGCTCCCCGGTCAGGCAGCCTCCCACCTCGACGCACAGTTTCAGGATTTCTGCCCCGCAATGCTCGGCCTTCGCGACCTCGTCGGGATTGTTCGCGTTGTAGAGGATCAACGGATGCAGGTTGCCGTCCCCGGCATGGAAAATGTTGGCGACTTTCAGCCCGTGCTGCTTGCAGATCGTACTGATGGAGACGAGAACCTCGGGCAGCCGGCCAAGAGGGATGGTGCCATCCATGCAGTAATAGTCGGAGATGCGACCGATAGCGCCGAACGCCGACTTGCGGCCCTTCCAGATGGCGGCGCTCTGCGCCTCGCTCTCGCTGACGCGCACAACCATCGGATTGTGCGCGCGCGCAATCGCAACGATGCGGCCCAGCAGCTCGGATATCTCATCGGCGGAGCCTTCGACTTCGACGATGAGCAGGGCCTCAACGTTAAGTGGATAGCCGGCCTTGGCGAACGCCTCGCAGACCTCGATTGCCGGCTTGTCCATGAACTCGATCGCCACGGGAATGATGCCCGAGGCGATGATGGCAGACACGCACTGGCCTGCGGCTTCGCTCGAAGCGAAACCGATCAGCATGGGGCGGGCCGCCTCGGCCGCTCGCAAAATCCGCACGGTGGCCTCGGTGACGATCCCGAACTGGCCTTCCGAGCCGACGACAAGCCCAAGGAGGTCATATCCCGGCTGATCGAGGTGCGCGCCGCCGATATCGACGACCGTGCCGTCGATCAGCACCATCTTGACGCCCAGGACATTGTTGGTAGTCACGCCGTACTTCAGGCAATGTGCTCCGCCGGAGTTCATGCCGATATTCCCGGCCAGCGTGCAGGCGAGCTGACTGGACGGATCGGGCGCGTAGAAAAAGCCTTTGGGCTGGACCGCGGCCGTGATGCCGAGGTTGGTGATGCCGGTTTCCAGACGCGCCGTGCGGTTCTCGTAGTCGACATCGAGGACCCGGTTCATCCTGGAAACGCCAATAACCACAGCATCTTCGGACGGCAGTGCGCCGCCGCTGAGGGACGTTCCCGCGCCCCGTGCGATGACTTTGATGTCATTCTCGTTGCAATAGCGGAGGGCTTTGGAAACTTCCTCCGTTGAGCGCGGCAGAACAACCGCCAGCGGCATCGCGCGATAAGCCGTGAGGCCATCTGTCTCGAAGGCGCGGCAGCCGTCCTTGTCGGAAATCACGACGTCCCGACCGAGCAGGCGGATGAGGTCCCCGATGATGGCGTCCCGGCGTGCGAGGATGCGCCGGTCGGGTTCCGGCTGCACGATCATCGACATGGGCGATTCCTTCTCTTCGAGCACAGCATACTGCACCGGGGCTGCAGGTGCGATAGCTGTCCGCCCTCCCGTCAATCGAGCAAATCGATGCCACTGCTGCACTTGGTCGCGCTATGCACGACATATCTTCCTGTGGCGACACTGGGGTACCAATTGCTCAGTCACACTGGCCACTTCCAAAGGATGTCCCGCAATGAAAGTGCTCGCCACGATGACGCTGTTGCTGCTGACCACCGCAGCGGCGCCGGGCGCGATCGCTGCCGATGCCAGCGTGGAGAACGGTGAGGAAGTCTTCAAGAAGTGCCGCGCCTGCCATGACGTCGGCCCTACTGCAAAGAACAAGGTCGGGCCCGTTCTCAACGGTTTGTTCGGACGCAAAGCTGGGACCATCGAAGGGTTCAACTACTCGGACGCGAATCGCAAGGCCGGCGAAGCCGGATGGGTTTGGACCGACGACGTGATGATGAAGTATCTGGAGAACCCGCGCGATGCCATGCCCGGCAACAGAATGGCCTTCGTCGGGCTCAAGGACGAGCAGGACCGCAAGGACATCATTGCCTATCTCAAGACCTTCTCCAAATAGACGTGGCGGGCGCAGGTAGACGCCATGCAGCGGCGTGCTAGAACAAGGCTCAACTCCTTGTTATCGGCACACCGAGGCGCCTGCGCGGCCATGAATAGTCTTCCTTCCGACAGGCCACGTGTCGCCCTGTTCGTGACGTGCCTCGTGGACTTGATCCGGCCTTCGGTAGGGTTCGCAGCCGCGAAGCTGCTGGAGGACGCCTGCTGCGACGTTTCTGTGCCAACCGGCCAGACCTGCTGCGGGCAGCCGGCTTACAATTCGGGCGACAAGGACACCGCCGCCGATCTTGCGCGCCAGACCATTGCGGCCCTGGAGGGCTTCGACTACGTGGTGGCTCCGTCCGGATCTTGCGCCGGAATGCTGAAAACGCACTATCCCGAACTGCTGGCCAACGATGCTGCCTGGAAGAATCGCGCCGCGCGGCTTGCGGAACGGACATACGAGCTGATTTCCTTCCTGACTGACGTGCGGGGTATCAGCTGGGTCAAAGCCCGGCTCACCGCGCGCGCCACGTATCACGACAGCTGCTCGGGCCTGCGCGAACTCGCCATCAAGAAGCAGCCGCGCAAGCTGCTGGCCAGCGTCGAGGGGCTTGAGCTGGTCGAAATGGCCGACTGCGAAATCTGCTGCGGCTTCGGCGGCACGTTCTCGATCAAGTTTCCCGAGATCTCGAACGCCATGGTCGAGAAGAAGTGCGCTAACATCGTCGAGGCCAATACGGATCTGGTTCTGGCCGGCGATCTCGGCTGCCTCATTAACATGGCGGGAAAGCTCCGGCGGCAGGGACGGACGATCGAGGTCCGGCATGTGGCCGAGGTGCTGGCAGGCGAGCTGTCGGCGCCCGCGATCGGCGCCGCGGATCGGGGCGCATAGGCTGAACGCTGATGCACATCACTACGGAAACCTTCAAAAGCAATGCCCGCATGGCGCTGGCGGACGAGCAGTTGCAGCGCGCGCTTGCCGGGCTGCCGACCGGCCTCGTCGCGCAAAGAACAGCGGCGCGGGCGCGCCTGCCCGAGTTCGAGGCCCTGCGCGACATCGGCCGGGACATCAAGGATCACACGCTCGCGCACCTCGATCTCTATCTCGAAGAGTACGAGAAGAACGCGATAGCAGCCGGCGCCAAGGTACATTGGGCGGCGACGGCCGCCGAGGCACGCGAGATCGTCCTCGAGATCTGCCGCCACGCGGGCGCCAAGACGATCACCAAGGGCAAATCCATGATCTCCGAGGAGATCGCCCTCAACGCACATCTCGAGTCCGCCGGGATGGAGGTCGTCGAGACGGACTTGGGCGAATACCTCGTCCAGATCCGCGGCGAAACGCCGAGTCACATCATCGCGCCGGCCATCCATCTGACGCAGGACATGGTCGAGGCCGACTTCCGCCGTCTGCATACATCGCTGCCCAAGGATCGCATTCTGGCGGAACCGGCCCAGCTCGTGGGGGAAGCACGAGCGATCTTGCGCGAAAAGTTTCTGGCCGCCGAGGTCGGCATCACGGGCGCCAACTTTCTCGTGGCCGAGACCGGGTCCTCGGTCATCGTCACCAACGAGGGCAACGGCGACCTCACGCAATCGCTTGCCAAGGTGCACATCACCGTCGCGTCGATTGAGAAGATCGTGCCGACACTCGAAGATCTGAGCGCCATCATTCGCCTTCTGGCGCGCTCGGCGACGGGTCAAGAAATTTCCACGTATACGACGCTCTCGACCGGTCCGCGCCGTCCTGGCGACCCCGATGGACCGGAAGAGTACCACGTGGTGATCCTCGATAACGGCCGCTCGGCAATGCTCGGCACGCCGTTCCGGGAGGCGCTGCGCTGCATCCGCTGCGGCGCCTGCATGAACCACTGCCCGGTCTATGCGGCCGTCGGCGGCCACGCCTACGGCTGGGTCTATCCCGGTCCCATCGGCTCGGTCCTCACGCCACAGTTTCTTGGCGTGAAACGGGCTGCGGACCTGCCCAACGCATCAACGTTCTGCGGACGATGCGAGGCCGTTTGCCCGATGAAAATTCCCTTGCCGAAGCTGCTGCGGCACTGGCGCGAGGCAGAATTCTCCGAGGGCGGCCAATCCTGGAGCTACCGCACAGGCCTGCGCATATGGGCCTATTTCGCGAGGAAACCGCGGGTGTATCACGCAGCAGCCAGGCTCGGCATGGCGTTGCTCGGCGGCCTCGGCAAGCGCCGGGGCACCTTCCGGTGGCTGCCGCTGACAAGCGGCTGGACACGCTATCGGGACCTTCCCACACCGCAGGGCCGCACGTTTCAGCAATTGTGGGCCGAGCGTCAGGCCGGGGTCGAGCGATGAGCCCAAAGGCTCATGATACGTCTACAGGGTCGCGCGCGCAGATCATTGCGCGGATTCGCGACGGTCTTGGTATCGCGCCTGATGACGCCGCGCGAAAGTCCGCCGTTGCGGCGCGTCTCAAAAGCACGAGGCCGCATCTAATTCCCAGTCGCGTCGCCGAGCCCGGCACGGACCTCCCGGCCCTGTTGCGCAGCTTCCTCGAGGGACAATCGGCGACGGTTGTGAGCGTCGCCGCGCCGTCCGATGTCCCGTCGGCCGTGGCCGATTTTCTGCGCTCATCGAATCTGCCCCAGCGTGTTCGTGTGGGCGACGATCCGTTCCTGGCAAAGCTCGACTGGTCGACGGAGCCGACGCTCGAGCGGCAGCAAGGGCGGGCTCGGGCCGAGGATGAAGTCGGGCTCAGTCACGCCGTCGTCGCCGTCGCCGAGACCGGAACCCTGGTGCTTGCGTCGGGCGACAAAAATCCCGTCACGCTCAATTTTCTGCCCGAGACGCATATCGTGGTCCTTAAGGCGAAGGACATCGTAGGACCCTATGAGACCGCGTTCGAGCGCGTGCGCTCCACCTATGGGCGCGGGACGATGCCGCGAACCCTCAATCTCATTTCCGGCCCCTCGCGGACCGGCGATATCGGCGGCAAGCTGGTCATGGGAGCCCATGGACCAAGGCGCATGTGCGTCATCGTCGTCGATAACGCCGATTAGGTCGGCGCTATTTGCGCTTGCCGGCCAGGCAGTTCTGCAGGCATCGCTGGAGCTGGGAATTGCAGGCGGGAGATCCCTTGTCGCGGATCAGGCATGTGCTGTGCTGGCGCCGGCAACCTTCCGTGCACGCTTCGCCTTGTGCCCGCGTAAGCGGGATCTGCGGTCGCGCGCCGTCGGGCGCTGGACCAGAGCCAAACCAAGCCTTCGACAGGCCGCTTGTCTGTCCCAACAGGGCCACGCCCAAAAACAGGCCCAAGATGAGGTAACGAAACACGACCAACACTCCTCGTGACCGGCCGAGCCGCGCCATCTGCGGCTCAAAAGCGACTAGGTCCCTGAGTTGATCCCCGCAAGATTGCTATAGCCGGCGGCATGAACGCAAGCTGAACTGCCCCTGCAGCGCGCAACGTCTTTGCCTTTTCACCTCAAGTTGGGATACTAAGTCCTGCACGATGAAGGTTCATCTCAGGGGGGATTTGAGATGACGCGTGGCGCGTATGTTTTTGTCGCGTTTGTTTACTTGGTGCTCGGCGCATCGTTCCTGGCGTCGACCGCAACCATGATCAGGGAATTTTATGGTTACGAGTGGCTCACGATGCTGCTCACACATAGCCATCTGTTCCTGTTTTTTCCCTTGTTCGGCCTGCTCGTGCTCGCAGCGTTCTATCTGCCCTCGGTCGCGTTCGCGCACATGTACTGGTACCACGTGCCGTACGGCCGGCTCAGGTTCATTTTCGGAATTTTCGTCGCCGTTGGAATTTCGCTCGGCGTATCACACCTGCTGACGTCCGCCCACCCCCGCGGCATATGGGAAATCGCTCCGAACGCGATCCGGACAGATCGCGGCATGCCCGCCAACTGCGTCGCCAACAACCTACCGTGTGAAAGAGCCCCCATCGGCAACGTCCTCAAGATCCTGCGCGAGGAAAGCCCGAGCCGACTCGGCCTCTCGGAGTTCGCCCGCAGTTGCACGCGCGACAAGCTCTTGCCGGCGACAGCAATTTTCAAAGAGGAGCGTTACTGCTTCCCGGCGATGCGGATGCTGTCGGGAGACGCCTGCTGCACAGCGCAAAGACGGTTCAAGGATGACGTGGGCGCGCTCAGCGCGAATCCGCGGACACGATCGGACGCCGCCGACCTCGATGTCATTTTCATGCCGTTCAAAGTGTTTTTCATCGTTGTCATGATCGTCGTCGCGCTGATGCTCGCGGTCTGGCGCAATAAGATCGATACGCTCTACAAATCGAAAGTGCCATCGATCGAGCGCGGCATCATGATCGGCGCGATTGCAATGCTGTTCTGGCCGATCATGGACTATGGCTATCAGCAGACGGCGGACGTTCTGTTTGGGCGCGAATACGGAGCCTTCAAGTGGCGCTGGAGCGTCGTCATCGGCCCCTGGGTCGTGCTGCTGCTGTTCTTCTTCCTCCGTCGACTGGGAAAGAACCTTGCTATGGTCGGCCAGTTCGGCGGCATCGCAGGCGGACTGTTCGCCGTGTTGCGCTACCAGGACATCAACGATTGGGCCCAGCGCTTCTTTGGGGCCGGCGCAGACGATTGGATGCCCTTCGTCTTCGGTGTGCTGGCGTTTGTGGGCGTTGTGGCGCTGCTCTGGCGCCAGCGGGCACGGGCAGCGGCCGACGATCCCCCCGCTTCGGGCGGCAAGCTCCCGGCGTCCTGACGCAACACAACTGAGATAGGCGGTTGGTATGTAAGCGTGTGCTTGCGATTTCCTGCCCGATATGCGACGGGCACTGCGCGGGCAGTGGTTGCTGAGAACAGGCATGCTGACGACCTACGATAGCAACGGGTCAAAATTGACTCGGAACGATGCGCCACAGGCCATCGCCCCCTCCACCGTCTGGATCGACCTTCTCAATCCGACGAAGGAAGAGGATGATTTCGTCGAGCTGCAGCTTGGGATCTCGATTCCGACACGAGCGGAAATGCGCGAGATCGAGGTCTCCAACCGTCTGTATCAGGAGAACGGCGCGTACTACATGACGGCGTTCATCGTCTACAATCTCGAAGCGCCGACGCCGTCTACCTCAACTGTCACATTTATTCTTGCCGGCAACCGGCTTGTGACGGTCCGCTACGCGGAGCCCAAGGCCTTCCCCTTCTTTCTGACGCGGATCGAAAAGGAGGCCTTGCCGTGCGGCACAGCAGCCGCGATCGCGATCGGCTTGCTGGAGACGATCGTGCACAGGCAGGCGGATCTGATCGAGCGCATCCAGGACGAGGTCGAAAAGACGGCGCACGGAATTTTCGAGATCAAGGGCGGGCAGCAGACACGCAACCGGCGCCTCGATTTGTTGCTTAAGGCCATCGGCAAGGAGGGAGACATCACCTCCCGAGCCCAGGAAAGCGCAGTATCCTTGGATCGGGTGATGACGTTCTTCGCCAATGCCGTGCGGGAACGCAAAGACGATCCCCGTATCCTGCCACGTATTGATACGGTGCATCGCGACATCTCGTCCCTGATGGAGCACATGCGCTCTCTCACCAACCGCGTCATGTTCTTGCTCGATGCCACGCTCGGCATGATCAACATCGAGCAGAACCAGATCATCAAGATCTTCTCCGTTCTCGCGGTCGTGCTACTGCCACCGACACTCGTAGGCACGATCTACGGCATGAACTTCAAGAGCATGCCCGAGCTCGAATGGACACTCGGCTACCCATGGGCGCTCTTTCTCATGCTCCTGGCGGCGATCCTGCCTTTCTTGTATTTCCGCCGGCGTGGCTGGCTGTAACGGGCCGGCGTCACGCGAACCCCAGCCCGTAGAGCACCAGGGACGATGCAGCGCAGATCGCAAGCGTCGCCAGGATGCTCCGGTGCAGCTTGAACAGAAGCAGCACAGCAAGCCCTGACAGCCCCAGCGCGATCCAACTCAGACTGGCGAGTTGCGGCAGATAGAGCCGCAAGGGTCCGGCCCACGTCTCGGTGATGCTGCCGAAGAGGACATGAAGCGCAAACCAGACGGTCAGGTTGAGAATGACGCCCACCACGGCCGCCGTGACCGCCGCCAGGGCGGACTGAAGGCGCGGCGCCGTGCGCAGCCACTCCATGTAAGGCGCACCGACGAATATCCAGAGGAAACACGGGGCGAACGTCGCCCACAGCGTGACAATGGCGCCGAGCACGCCCATGGCCCACGGATTGCTGCCGCCATGGCGGAAGGCGGCGAGGAACCCGACGAACTCGGTCACCAGGATCAGCGGCCCCGGCGTGGTCTCGGCGAGTCCAAGACCATCCACCATCTCGCCAGCATTCAGCCAGCCGAAGTGTTGCACGACGTCCTGGGCCATGTAGGCGAGCACGGCATAGGCACCGCCGAACGTCACGACGGCTAGCTTGGAGAAGAACAGGCCGATCTGTGCCAGAACATGACCACTGCCGAACCATACGGCAATGCCGAGTAAAGGCACGATCCAGATCGCGAGCCACAGACCAGCAGTCGTCACCGTCTGCCTCATCGGAACTTGCGGCGCCGGCTCCAACACGGCCGCAGACGTGCCACCGTTGCGCATGAAGCCGAAAATTGCCGCGGCAAGCACGATCAGAGGAAACGGCACACCGAAGAAGAAGATCGCAACGAACGCTGCTGCCGCGAGAAGCTGGTCGGCTCTCGCCTTCAAGCCGCGTCTGGCGATGCGCAGCAGGGCTTCGACGACGATGGCGAGAACCGCGGCCTTCACACCCGTCAAGAGGGCCTCGGCGATTGGCAGCTTGCCGAGGGCCGCATACAGCAGGGACAAAACCAGCACGACGAGCGCGCCCGGCAGCACGAACAGGAGGCCCGCTGCGAGGCCTCCCTTGACACCGTGCATACGCCAGCCGACGTAGGTCGCCAGCTGCATCGCCTCGGGACCCGGCAACAGCATGCAGAAGTTCAAGGCGCTGAGGTAGCGGGGCTCGTCGATCCATTTTTTTTCTTCGACGAGCACCCGGTGCATGAGCGCGATCTGCCCGGCCGGGCCACCAAACGACAAAATGCCGATCTTGGCCCACACGCGCAGCGCTTCAGCAAAGCTTGGCACGGGCACATCGGTTGCATCCGTCGGCATGGTCAAGCCTGCATCGCTCATGACGATCTCATCCCGATTGCTTGGCGGACGGCCAGTTATGTGTCTCCTCAGCGGCATCCCGGCACCACCGATAGAGTGCATCGTACAGAGCCATGGCGTGATCGAGTTGCACGAGATCATCCTTGAACATACGCGAATATCCGAGGGAAGCGGCCAGCAGGCCGGCGGCCTCGGGCTCCAGATCCGGCCTCGCCGTATCGGCGCCGCGAACAATCCGCGCCAGATGCAGCAGAGGTTTGATCTTGAGATCGAACTCCTCGATCATCGTGTCGAAGGTACACGTCTCGCCGCGGTGGCTCCAGAACACTCCTTCGATGTCGAACGGCGTGGCGTTGAAGCGCTCCGCAACCGACAGCACTTCGGATGGCGCAACGAAAAGAAACACGGCTCTGGGATCGACGAAGCGCCGGATCAGCCATGGGCAGGCAATGCGATCGACCTTGGGGCGTGCGCGCGTGACCCAGACCGTGCGGCCGGCCGCGTCGCGGTCGGGCAGCTTATCGGGCTTCACGAGCGGCTGGCCAGCGGTGCGCCACGCCAAGAACCCGCCTTCGAGCGATTGGGCATCGATGCCGCGGGTCCGCAGCCAGGCGGCGACGCCCTGGCTCAACTTGAGACCCTTCTGGCAGGCAACGACAGCAGGTGCCGAGCCGCATTCGGATGACCATTCAGCCACCGTGCGATAGTCACGGCGATACGATCCAGGAATGAATCTCGGATCGTCGGCGAAATCGTCATCGTCGCGCACGTCGATGATTGATGGCGATGTTGGCAGACCAATCAGGCGAGCAAGCTGCGATGTCGTGATTTCAGTTGGCGACGTCATGAGCGTCCTCCTCGGAGTGAGGGAAGGGACGCGATATTTGGGCTGTCGCCTCACGGGGCAATCGCGATGGGCCCCATGCGCGCAAGGAACACCTCGCGGGCGCAAAAGTCAACGGTAGCATCCGCTTTAGAGTCAGAAAAATTCAATCCTGGCAGCTCCATGACGACATCATGAAGACACTGCGAATTTCGAACTCGCGGCATCGCGCTGCAACATGCCGTTCTGTGGATAAAGTTTGCAGGCCGCGCCTTGTCGCAACCGCGATGCGACTTACGTACTAGCCTGGGCACTGTCTGATTGGCGGGAGTTATGTCATGCATCGACGCGGGACCCCCGAGACCAGCGATCCGATTACGCGAGTCCAGCTCGAGCGGCTGGCGGCATCCATACTGATGAAGTCGCCGCGTGAGTTGGCGGAAATAGCCAGCGTAAACCCGGCCATCTATCGCGAATGGATCGCGGAGATCGGCCGCCGTAACGACGAGGCGCGCGAGGAAGCGCGGAAAATGTCCAGGGCCCTGCAGTCGCTCATGGACGCGCCGAAACGGACGGGCAAAGGCAATTTGGCATAAGGGACTCACTTGGCTTCTTGACCGGCAGGTGCCGGAGTGCACACTCCGTAGGGCTCTCATGTACCTAGCGGAGGCATTACCCATGGATCTCGGCATCAAAGGCAAAACGGCTATCGTCTGCGCGGCCTCTAAAGGGCTGGGTAAGGGTTGCGCCATGGCGCTGGCCAAGGAGGGCGTGGATGTCGTGATCTCAGCGCGCGGTGCCGAGGCGCTCAATGCCACTGCCGAGGAAATCCGCAAGGCGACCGGCGCCAAGGTGACGGCGATCGCGTGCGACGTGACGACGGAAGAGGGACGCAGGCAGATCCTCGCAGCCTGCCCGAACCCCGATATTCTGATCAACAATGCCGGCGGCCCGCCGCCCGGCGACTTCAAGGACTTCAGCCTCGATGATTGGCGCAAGGCGGTGGAATGGAACATGATCACGCCACTCGCGCTCATCAAGTCGACGGTTTACGGCATGATGGATCGCGGCTTCGGGCGCATCGTCAACATCACCAGCCAGTCGGTGAAAGCGCCAATCGCGTCGCTTGAGCTGTCGAATGGCGCGAGGGCGGGACTTACTGGCGCAGTCGCCGTCATCGCGCGCAAGTCGGTACGCCGCAACGTGACCATCAACGCGCTTTTGCCGGGCCCGTTTGACACCGACCGGCTGCGCGGCAGCACCAAACGGATGGCCGAGCTGCAAGGCGTTGCCGTCGAAGAGGCGATGAAACAGCGTCAGGCGTCCGTCCCCGCAGGCCGTTTCGGCACGCCGGAGGAATTCGGAGCCGCCGCTGCGTTCCTCTGCTCCGCGCAAGCGGGCTTCATCACCGGCCAGAATTTGCTTCTCGACGGCGGCGGTTTCCCCGGCACGTTGTAATTGCATTTTGGATTCGCGCATTGTTGTTATTGCGCGCTCGCGAAAAGCGAGACGCGAAAGGTACCAACGTGTGCAATGCGTTACAGCTGGCTCGCATTGGTTGCGACGACAAATTGTCGCGCCAAATCACAGACTTGGTGAATTGGGTTCACATTTTAGAGTTGACTGGTCACACCATGGCTGGTCAGTTCGCCCCGTCTGACTAGGTGGGCTCGTCCCGCCGCTAAACGAAAGTAGCGGACGCAGGGGCTTCTCTGAGGGACTCAACTTCAATCCGACCTCGTGAGGGCTGGATCACCCGATCCACGTCGCGCGGCGCAATCGCAGCGAGAAATTCCGCCTCGCCGCGATTTCGCCGAACGGCATTTTTTGCGCCGCGCGTAACGGAGGTACACTCGTGAAAAAAAGGATCATCAGCGCCGCTGTCATTGCCGCGGGCCTTCTTGCTTCGGCCCCGGCACGCGCCGACGGCTGGGCAGACGCATTTAGCAGTTCACACAGCTACAGCCGGTTGGAAAAGGCCGGCGGGTCGGAAGGGCGGAGCAGATTCTCCGGCCGCTCGAATCTGGGCGCCATGACGAGCGACGATGACGTCAGGCCGACGGCTCGCTCGCGCCGCGCATCTCGCGCGGCGGCTGCCGCTGAAGCCCGCGAAGAGCGCAGGTCGCGGTCCGGCCGGGTTACAACAACGTCCTTCTCGGGCGGCGGTGGTTCCGGCATCGCCTCGTACTACTGGCAGCCGCAGCGCGTCGCGTCCGGCGGCATGTTCAATCCGAACGCGATGACCGCTGCGCACAAGACGCTGCCCTTCGGCACGCGCGTGCGCGTGACCAACCATCACAACGGACGCTCGGCCGTCGTGACGATCAACGATCGTGGTCCCTTCGTGCGCGGACGCGTGATCGATCTGTCGCGCGCCGCCGCAAGCTCGGTCGGCATGATCGGCAGCGGCCTCGCGCGCGTGACGCTGGAGGTCCTCGGCCGCTGATCGGCCTGGACCAGCTTCGGCAAACCGACATGGCGGGAGCCGCATCGCTCCCGCCATTGTTGTGCACCGAAGGCAAGGACTCACAGGATCGCCCCATTGAGCACGATACTCTTGCTCAATGATTCGCGCGCGATTGCTCTCCGTCATCCTGGCCGTCGTCTGCTGCTCCTCGCCGGGTAAGGCCGAGGATGCTGGCGGCGCGCAACACCAACGCGTTTCGAGCTGGCACACGACGGTGCAGCCCGAAGGCGGATCGGCGCGTCGTATCGCCACAGCCGCACTGCAGGACAAGGGTCAGGCGGGCGCTGTTACGTCAGCTATCGCCGTCGGGCCAACAGCGCCTTCCACGAATGCCGCGCGCCGCGGGCCCATCTCCCATCCGCTCTCCGGCATTGCATCCTTCTACTGGCAGGAACAGAAGACGGCGAGCGGCGAGCCCTTCGACAAAACCGCCATGACGGCGGCGCATCCAACCCTTCCTTTCAACACCCGCGTAAAAGTCACGCATCTCGCCAGCCAACGCTCCGTCGTCGTGCGCATCAACGACCGCGGCCCGTTCAAGACTGGGCGCATCATCGATCTCAGCCACGCGGCAGCTGGGGTCCTCGGCATGCATGGCCAGGGTCTCGCCAAGGTGCACCTCGAGGTCGTGCAGTAAAACACGATCCCAAGTCACCAGACGTGTAAACTCCGTCGACTCAATCCAGCCCAGAATCGTGTGCAGGTCCCGTCCGCGCTCGATCAGTGTTCATGGCAAGGGCTTCTGCATGATCTGGCTCGTAATCCTGAGTTTCGGGCTGGCGGCAGGCACACTCGGCGGCATTGTCGGCTTCGGCGGCTCGACCATCCTAATGCCGATCCTGGCCCTCGCCTTCGGACCGAAGGAAGCCGTGCCGATCATGGCTATCGCCGGGATCCTCGCTAATCTGTCGCGCGTCGTCGTGTGGTGGCGCGAGGTCGACTGGCGCGCGGCGGCGATCTATTGCGTCACGGGCATTCCGTTTGCGGCGCTCGGCGCACGCACCCTGCTGGCACTCGATCCGCGCGTCATCGAGCTTGTCCTCGGCCTGTTCTTCCTGACCATGATCCCGGTGCGCCGGTGGCTACTGAATGAAAAGTTTTCCATCAGGCTGCCGGGACTGGCGCTGGCCGGCGCGGGGGTGGGCTATCTGTCGGGCCTCGTGGCATCGACCGGGCCGTTGAACACGCCGTTCTTTCTTGCCTACGGTCTCGTCAAAGGCGCGTTCGTGTCGACGGAGGCCTTGGGGTCGCTCGGCGTCTTCGGCACGAAAGCCATCGTCTTCCACACATTCGGGGCACTCCCCATCGACACGATCGCGCGCGGCCTCATTGTCGGAAGCTCCATGATGGCCGGATCGTGGGTGGCGAAGCGGTTCCTCTCCCACCTCGACGCAGGGCAATTTCGTCTTCTGATGGATGTCGCAATGCTGGTTGCGGGCTTGACGATGCTGTGGAGTGCCCTCCAGCCGATGTGACCTCAAGTCCCCGGCCGACCCACCAGCATCTTCCCTACGACGTCGCAGAAAAGCTCGTACTCGAAAGGCTTCGAGAGGACCAGAGCACCCGCAAAGCGCGACTCCAGACCGTCCACGCCGTAGCCCGTGGCAAAAACAAACGGAACGTCACGTTTCCGGAGCTCGTCAGCAATCGGAAACGATTCCTCTTTGCCGAGAGAAACGTCCAGAACAGCTCCATCGAGCGCCACGCCGGCGATCAACTCCAGCGCGCCACCGACAGAGGTCGCAGGCCCTATCGTCGTGCAGTTGAGCTCTTCGAGCCATTCCTGCACCAGCATGGCGATCAAGGGCTCGTCCTCGACGATGAGGATGCGCCGTGAGTCCGTTGGATTGCCCATTGCCCTTGCTTGGGTTGCCCCGCTCGCGATGACGCTATCATGCGGGGCAGGGGTGGTCCTATCCCTCCACGGTGACGCACGGCGGCCGAGCCACACTCATTTCCGTCGCCCTGGTCTCGAAGGGAAGATCGGCAAGGTCCTGAAAAGCAGGCGACATCGCGTAAAGAGTTAACGGGGCATTAACCTTTATGTTCACATAACACGCCCTGCGGAAATCCGCAAAAAGCCATCTTCGTCGGCGATTTAGGAGTCGTCCCGCCATTTGGACCGTTCAGCGTAGACGGGGGTCAAACGACATGGTTCCTATTCGGGCGCGGTACGTCACCTTCATGGGGCGGGCTGCGAGCTTGTTTCTTTTGCCAGCCGTTGCGTGGCTGGCCTTGGCCGGCCCGGTGACGGCGTCTGGTAAGCCGGCCGTTGCCGCGGCCCCTGCCGAGGATGTCGCCGGCAGCAGCACGCGCACGCGATTTGTGGTCGCCCTCGAGAAAGTTGCCAATTTCCAGGTATTGTCGCTGCAGAATCCCAATCGGGTCATTATAGATCTGCCCGACATCAAGGTGCAGCTGCCCTCGATGCCTGAGAAAGAAGGCGTCGGGCTGATCAAGAGCTTCCGCGGCGGCCTTGCAGCGCCAGGCAAAATGCGCGTCGTGATCGATGTCACCGATCCCGTGATTGTCGAGAGCGCAAAGCTGGAGCCCGGAAAGCCAGGAGGCCCTCAGCGCCTCATCGTCGAGATCGTGCCTGCGGAAGGTGCCAAGAGCACATCGCCTCGCCCGTTCGCCACCGCCAGTCTCGGCAATGCAGGTCTTGCGGCGCTCCAGCCTCCGGTACCGCGGCCGGCCCAGCGCCGGACTGCCCGCACATGGAAGCCAGTCATTGTTCTCGATCCCGGGCATGGCGGGTCCGACAGCGGAGCAGAGCGTCATGGCACCGTCGAAAAGGAAGTGGTGCTGGCCTTCGGCAAGGCCTTGCGTGACAAGCTGAATACGACGAACCGCTACAAGGTTCTGATGACGCGCGATACGGATACGTTCATTCCGCTGGAAGAGCGTCGTGAGTTTGCAGAAGAGCACCAGGCGGCATTGTTCATCGCCATCCACGCCGACTACGTCTCGCGAACCAACGTGCGCGGTGCCACCATCTATTCGTTGCGCGAAGGCGTTGCCAACAATCTCGCCCGCTCATCGCGCGGCGAGACGAGCGACGATCTGCTGACCAGCAGCCAGCTTGCGACGATGAAAGCCATCGGCAGTGATGCAGGCGCGGTGCGTAGCATTCTGGCAGACCTCGTGCAGCGCGAGACGTTGGCCACAAAGGATCGCACGGGGACGTTTGTGAAATCCGTGATCGAGTACATGGGCCAGAGCACGGAATTGAAAGACAGTCCCGACCGGTCCGCCGCTTTCGCGGTTCTGAAGACGGCCAAGGTTCCAGCGGTGCTTATCGAGCTCGCCTACGTCAGCAACAAGGAAGATGCGGCCCTGCTCAAGTCGGACAAGTGGCGCGCCAAGGTCGCCGACTCGATTGTTACCGCCATCGACAACTACTTCAGCCACCAGGTGGCCCGCCTGCCGATGTGACGGCCTCGCGTGGTCTAAAACGAAACAGCCGGCCCAAGGGGCCGGCCGCTGCGTCGTGGCCGTCACGCTTCGCACGCGCTGACGGCATGGCCCAGTCAATTGATACTTGGAGGTTGCAGCGGTTTGACACGCCACAGCAGCCCGAAATGCCAGATGGGCTGCGTGCGCAGGGAAAGTTTGAGGCTGCTATTGAGGCGTTCGCGTACTAACGGAGGACGGCGTGTCTGCATTGGCCACTCCATCGTCTTGATGGCCGTTCCCCTCGCTTCTTGCGACTCCGCAAACGCGATCAGCACGCGTCCCGTACCTAGGAGCGTGCCAGAGAACGATGCGGAAGAGAACGGCAGTAGGGGACAGGGTCGGCGACCCGCTGTTACTACAATGCAGTCCGAAGCTTTCGCAGGCGGCCCCATCCATCTCCGCCAGCTGCTTGGTCTGCCAAAAGGCATATTGAGTTGCATGCCCTCGCCCGAAAGACCGCGCGAGCCGATTCCCCGCGCCTCTACTCACAGGCAACACACACACCGCAGCCGACCCACAAACCTCAGGCTGGCTGCAGGATAGGATGCAATGCCGATTCGGTTAACAATTAGTTAAGCCTAGCCGGCGAGCGCCGGCACGATTAGCGACACCCTGTGTCCTTGGGCTTCGACGACCAAAGGCGTAGAGCCGAAGGGGTCGCCGTCAACTTGCACCGAAGCCGCGGTTTGCCCGCGGATCTCAGCCCGGGTGCACCCCACCACTGTAACGTTGCGGCAGGTGGCCAGGCGGCCAGACGCCAGCGCCAGCAAGCTCGCCAAAAGCGAGCCGCGGTCCGGCGCATTGAACAAAACTGCCCTGAGGCCCGGCCCGTGCAAGTCGGCGTGCTCGGCAATCACGAACGCGCCGCCATAGTGGCGGGCTTTGGCGATCACGGCCCAGTTGGCCTGATGCAGCCGGCCATCCAACAGAACTTCGAGCTTATCGGCCGGGGCCTTTAGAGCCGAAAGCAGCGGGCCGGCATAGGCCAGCTTACCAACGAGGCCCTTCGCCGATGGGTTCAACGCCCGAATGACCCGGCCATCGAATCCCACCCCAGCCATCAGCAGAAAGACTTCGCCGTTGGCGGTCGGCGCCATCATGGACCTCGCCGGCCCGGCCAGCAGAGCCTTGGCCAGCGCGTCAGGTTCCCGGCATAAGCCGATTTCGCGCGCGAGCACGTTGCCGGTGCCCAAGGGGATGATGCCGAGGGGGACATCCGTGCCCGCCACCACGCTTGCCGCGTGCCTGATCGTGCCGTCGCCACCGACCGCAACGATTGCGTCGTAGGTTCCGCTCCGGACGGCTTCGGTCGCACGCTCAAAGGCGGCATCCTTATCCGGTTCTCCGCAGCTGGCGATGCTCGCGCCCTGCGCCCGCAACAGGTCCAGAACCCGCGCGGCAAGGCTGCGGCGGCCATATCCCGACGTCGTGTTATCGATGACGAAAAAGCGCCGACGCATTGCCTGAGCTCGAAAATGCAAATGCCGGCCACCTGAAGGGCAGCCGGCATCAAAGCAAACAACCAGTCGATGGTTGCCGTCAATGGTGAGTTCAGGTGCCCGCCCGCGCCTCCTCGGCGTGAGCGGACTTCTGCACCGCCTTCTGGATCTTCTCGAACGCCCGCACCTCGATCTGGCGAATGCGCTCCCGACTCACGCCGAACTCGGTCGACAGGTCTTCCAGCGTGGCAGGCTCCTCCTGCAGGCGGCGGGCCTCGAAGATGCGCTTCTCGCGGTCATTGAGCGCGCGCATTGCTCGCTCCAGATATGACCGGCGAAGCTGAAGCTCCTCGCTTTCAGCAAGCCGCTCTTCCTGGTCGGGCACGTCGTCGACAAGCCAATCCTGCCACTCTCCCGACTCCGAGTCGGCGCGTACGGGCGCATTCAGCGACGCGTCGCCCGACAACCGTCGATTCATCGAGATCACGTCTTCCTCGGGCACGCCGAGCTTGGTCGCAATCTGCTTCACGTGCTCGGGCTTCAGATCACCCTCTTCGAGCGCCTGGATCTGGCCCTTGACGCGACGCAGATTGAAGAAAAGCTTCTTCTGTGCGGCCGTCGTGCCCATCTTGACGAGGCTCCACGACCTCAGGATGTACTCCTGGATCGATGCCCGGATCCACCACATCGCATATGTGGCCAAGCGGAAGCCCCGCTCCGGATCGAACCGTTTGACAGCCTGCATCAGGCCGACGTTGCCCTCGGAAATCACCTCGCCGATAGGCAATCCATAGCCGCGGTAGCCCATGGCAATACGGGCCACGAGCCGCAGATGCGAAGTCACGAGCGTCTGCGCGGCGTCCGCGTCCTGATGCTCCTGCCAGCGTTTGGCGAGCATGTATTCCTGATCGGGTTCCAGCATCGGAAAACGCCGGATTTCCTCGAGATATCTCGAAAGGCCACCCGAACCCGCCGCTACGGACGGAAGCGTCTTTGTCGCCATGCTCATGTCAGCGCTATCCGGAAGGATTTGCGCTGCTCCCTCAAAAGTGCGGTCGGGTTCACACGCGCCCCGATCCATGTCCCCGGTTTACTCTTCCCGCCGTGCCTTTGACAAAGCACGTCTTCGTTCCACAGGGGTAACGACCATTCACGCGAGGGTGACCTACGTGGGATCACGTCTCGGCCCTTACAAGACCAAGAACGAAATTCATTGGCTGTATCCGTCGGAACAGACACACCCGGCAAAACGCGCATATGGGCATTTGGTGCCCAGGCAAACGGCAGCAGAAATTCCGTCAGTTCCTCGACCGCAGGCCGGCGCCGACAAACGCCTTGTGTAAATTATCGAGGTCCAAAGGTAACGGACTAGTAAACCTTAGCATTTTAAGCGTTTTCGGGTGTTCGAAACCCAAATTCGAGGCGTGCAAGGCTTGACGCGCGAGGGGCGCCAACGCCGCCTGAACGGCCACCGGGAGGCGGCTGGCGCTCGCGGAGAAGCCGATGGCATACACAGGATCACCGACAACGGGATGACCGATATGCGCCATGTGCACACGTATCTGGTGCGTGCGGCCGGTTTCGAGACTCAATTCCACGAGCGAAGCTAGCGGCTTGCCGCCCCTGGCGCCGTAGGTCTCGACAACCTGGTAGTGCGTCACCGCGTGCCGGCCTGCGTTGCCGCGCGTGACAGCCATCCGCGTGCGGTTGTGCGCACCGCGCGCCAGCGGCGCATTTATCGCTCCGGCCGGACGCAGCAAGCCGCCCCAGACAAACGCCTTGTACCGACGCTCGAGCCGGCCATCGCGCCCATGCGACGCAAACTGCTCGCTCAAGGCTTGATGGGCGGCGTCCGTCTTGGCCACGACAAGGAGCCCGCTCGTGTCCTTGTCAAGCCGATGCACGATGCCAGGCCGCCGGACGCCACCGATGCCAGACAAGCTCGGCCCGCAATGTGCGATGAGCGCATTGACGAGCGTGCCCGTCGCATGACCAGCCGCCGGATGCACAACGAGCCCTGCAGGCTTATCGATGACGATAAGGTGGGCATCCTCGAAGACAACCGTGAGGGGAATTGCCTCTGCCGCAGGCTTCGCCGGCTCGGGCTCGGGCACGGCGAGGAGGTACGTTTCGCCTGGTTTGACCCGGCGGCCGGGCTCTCTTACTGTCGCGCCGTCCAGCGTCACTTGCCCAGCGCGAACCAGGGACTGGATGCGCGAGCGCGTCAAGTCCGGAATGCCCGCACCAAGCACCTTGTCGAGGCGTTCCCCGGTGTCGGCCGGACCCACAACGACGGTGCGGTGCATGGGAGCGCTGCCAATCATCCCGATATCGAAACGTTAGGCGAAGGCCGGCAATGAACATTCAGCACGAGGCTGCAGGGAGCGGAAGCACGCAGAGCACGGACCCGTTCAGCCCTGCACAGCTGCGCATACTAAAAATCGCCGTCGTTGTCATGGGCGTGATCCTTGTTCTCGGCTTTGCCGCGGTGATCGGCCGAATCGCCTATCTGGTGACGCGAACGGCCAAGCCGGCGGCGGTTCAGTCCGCGACCATAGCCAAGGATATGCAGCTGCTGTTACCGGCGGGTGCCGCCGTGCGCTCGCTCGCGCTGTCGGGAGACCGGCTGGCCGTGCATTTCGATACGCACGCAGGCGCCGGCGTCACCATCCTGGACCTTCTCACGGGCGAGCCGGTGACACGCATCGAGCTCGTGCCGCATGGTTCCGGGCGATAGACGATCCGCCGCGCCCAAACCCTAATATGGCTTGATCCCCCAAGTCGCCTCCCATATACGAAGCACGGTTAGAGCTGCCCCGTTCGTCTAGCGGTTAGGACGTCAGCCTCTCACGTTGAAAACAGGGGTTCGATTCCCCTACGGGGCGCCACCCAGTCTCACCATCCGATGAGATCGCGATCCGGCCGCGCGATCAGATGCTGCCGATCTGTGCCACCAACATCGATTTCATCGCCGTTGCGGTGTGGCACCACTGGGCTTTACGCCTGGACCAAGATCGGCAACGTGCCGCTCGCGCTAATGAGCAGCTTCGACGCCGCGTGCTGCGCCGCCGTTTGCTGCTGGCCGTTTACAAACGCGCCGCATCGGGCCGAAACTCGAGTGAGACGGTCGAGGAGGGAGGACATGCCTGAAACAAGGGCTGGTGCGGCCTACCGAACGTGGATGGTGGACAGCCGCCGATGGGATGTCTACCGCCCACGGGCAGGCGATATTGTTGTCGCCACATATCCCAAGTGCGGCACGACATGGATGCAGCAGATCGTGAATCTTCTGATCTTCCAGACGCCGGGTCCGCGCGACCTCGGTGAGACCTCACCCTGGATAGACCGGCGCGTGGCGCCACCCGTCGAGGCCGTATTTTCCCGGCTCGACGCGCAGACACATCGACGTTCGATGAAATCGCACCTGCCGTTCGATGCGCTGCCGATCTTCGACGAGGTGCTCTACATTCACGTCGCGCGGGACGGCCGCGACGCGTGCATGTCCTACCACAATCAGATCACGCGATTTAAGCCCGAAATGATCGATGCGCTCAGCAAGGCTGGATTGGAAGACGAAACGATCGGCAAGCCGTATCCGGCAATTCCTGCCGATGTTGCCGCCTACTTTCGCATGTGGCTGACCGAGGGCCTCGGCGGAGCGACCGACGGGATGCCGTTCGTTTCCTATTTTGATCTCGAGAGAACCTATTGGGACAAACGTCACCGGCCGAATCTGCTCATGGTGCACTATCGCGACCTTAAGGCCGATCTGGCGGGCGAAATGCGCCGCGTGGCCCGGTTTCTCAACATCAGCGTGCCGGAAAAGATATTTCCTGCGCTAGTCCAAGCAGCCACATTCGAAGAGATGCGCCGGGTCGGCGATCGACTGATGCCCAGGGTCTTGACCACCTTTGAGGGCGGCACCGACCGCTTCTTCTACAAGGGCGAAAACGAGCGCTGGCGTGGGGTATTCGCTGCGAATGATTTGGCTCTTTACGATCTAAAGCTGAAAGCGAATCTTTCGCCCACCTGTGCGGCTTGGCTGGAGCGTGGTCGACTGGGTTGCGACATCGATCCACGTATGGCTTCCGACTGACGCGATCGAGATGCAATCGCTGTGAGGCGGCGGTAGTGTCGTTCAATCGCGCTTACCAACGACGGAGACATCATCACCGTTGTAGTAGCCTGGGGCCACCCAGCCATTCTCGTCGTAGTCGGCCATGCAGCGCTCGACAAGAGCTTCCATTTCCCCGAGCGAACCTGACGCCTGCGCCTGCTGCAGGGCAAACAGGCGGATGAGCTCATGGCTACCGGCATAGTTCATCTCATAGAGTTCGTGACGTCCTCCAAACTCGGTGCCGATGGCGTCCCACAACAACTTCATGATCTTGATGCGCTGCTTGTAGTCGATGCCATTGGACCCGCGCACATAGCGCTGCAGATACTTGTCGATGTCGGGATTTTTGAAGTCTTGCGCATGACTCGGCAGGTAGATGAGGCCGGATGCGATCACCTTCTCGACGATGGAGCGCACGGCCGGATACGCCTCCGTCGCAAAGATGCGGTAGGCGACGGAAGCGCGGATGCTGGGGAGCACGGCTCCGTTCACCCATGGGTCAGGATTGCCGGCCATGGCATCGGTGAGCGACCAGAAGAGATTGCGCCAGCCGATGACCTCGCCAATCTGCGCCTGAACGCCACGGAACGTATCCACGCCAGTGGTGCGTGCGGCGCGATGCAGCAGGCCGGCAATGAAATCGAGTTTTACGGCGAAGCGGGTGCAGCCCTGGAAGGTAAGGCCATTGGCGAAACCCGAGCGCGGATAGAACTGTTTGAGGCGTTCCACGTCGCGGTGAATGAAGACGTTTTCCCAGGGAATGAAGGCGTTATCAAACACGAAGATGGCATCGTTCTCGTCGAAGCGGCTGGTGAGGGGGTAGTCCCACGGCGAACCGGTCGCTGCCGCCGCCAGCTCATAGGACGGTCGGCAGATCAGCTTGATTCCCGGCGTGTTCATGGGAGCCATGAACATGATCACCATGCTCTCGTCGTTGATCTCCTGACCCATGTTCTGACCCAGGAAATTGTAGTGCGTCAGCACCGAGTTGGTTGCGACGACCTTGGCGCCGGACACGTAGATGCCGGCATCCGTCTCCTTCTGAATGGAAATGTAGACATCCTTCACCTGCTCCGCCGGCTTGCTGCGGTCTATCGGCGGATTGACCAGAGCGTGATTGACAAAGAGCACCGCCTCCTGCGCGCGCCTCTGCCAGGCCCGCGCGTTGTCGGCGAATTTGCCGTAGAAGTCGGCGTTAGCGCCGAGCGTGTTGAGGAAGGCTGCCTTGTAGTCCGGGCTGCGACCCATCCAGCCGTAAGAAATGCGTGCCCAGGCGGCAATGGCGTCGCGCTGCTGGATCAGGTCCTCGCGCGAGCGGGCGGCCTTGAAAAAGCGGTGCGTGTAACCGCCTGAGCCGGTATCGGTCGCGGTTGTCAGCACCTCCTTCGACGCGGTGTCGTGGAGCGCATCGTAGAGCTTGGCCACCGAGACGGCGGCATTTCGAAACGCCGGATGCTGCGTCACATCCTTGACGCGCTCGCCATAGATGTAGACCTCACGGCCGTCCTGAAGGGACTGAAGATACTCAGATCCGGTGAATGGGCGCTTCTTGCCTGCAAGAGTGTCTTCCGGGCGCTGAGCCATCGTGTTGTCCCCCCTGCAAAGCCGATTGTGCAACCTGGCCGAACTTGTCTTCGTCCGTGAACGATCAGGATAGACCAAGGAGTTTCGACAATTCATCCTTCAGGTCGCGTTTCATGACTTTGCCGTTGGCGTTGCGCGGCAGAGGATCGGTGCGAAAGCTGAACGTGTCGGGCACCTTGTAGTCGGCGAGCTGGGCCGCGCAGTGGCGTGTCAGCTCCGCGGTTGTGACGTCGGCGCGCTTCAGGCACACGACAGCATGAGCTCGCTCGCCCAGGACCGGACAGGCTCTGGGGATGACCGCAGCCTCGATGACTTCAGGGTGGGCGATCAGCACGTTCTCCACCTCAATGGTATAGATCTTGTAGCCGCCGCGATTGACCACGTCCTTCTTGCGGTCGAACACGCGAACATAACCCTGGCTGTCGATCGACCCGATGTCGCCCGAACGCCAATACCCGGCGACGAAGCTTTCGGCGGTGGCCTGCGGATTGTCCCAGTAGCCTTTGACCACCATCGGCCCGCGCAGCCAGATCTCGCCTGTTTCTCCGTGTGGCACCTCGCGGCCGTTGTCGTCCATCACCAACACCTCACCGCATGGGACTGCCATGCCAACGCTGTCGGGTCGTGCCGCGGTCTCGGTCGGGGGCATCAGCGTGGCCGGCGATGTCGTTTCGGTCGCGCCGTAAGCATTCATCAATTGCAGCTGCGGCAGCTTCTCGGCTATGCGCGCGATGGTAGCGCTCGCCATGGGTGCCCCGCCATAACCGCCGACCCGCCAGCACGAGAGATCCGCATGTGGAAACCGCGGCTCCAACAGACACAAGTTGTACATGGCGGGGACGAGGAGCGTGTGTGTCATGCGCTCCCGCTCGGCGAGCACGAGAAACTCCGCTGCCTTGAAGGTGCGCATGACGATCAAGGTCCCTGCTGCGCGGACCAACCCGGCGATCAAAGCAACAACACCAGTGACGTGGCTCATGGGCACAGCGACCACGGACCGGTCGCGCGCCGTCAGACCCATGCAGCACTCGTAGTGCATAGCCGAATGGCAGATGCCCAGATGGGTGAGCATTGCTCCCTTCGGCCGCCCGGTCGTACCCGACGTGTAGAGGATGACAGCAGGATCCTCCTCACTCACGACGGCGGGAGGTGCGACCGCGCTTTCCAGCCGTTCAAGGCCGCCCTCGGGGGCGTCCGACGATAGAGCAATTCGGTGCTGCAACTGCGGCGTTGCCGACGGCACCGGCAACCGCGCGGCCAGATCGGCCTCATGCACCAGAACTTTGGCACCACAGTTGTCGAGCATGTACGCGAGGCCGGGGGTCTGTTCCCGAATGCTGATAGGAACAGCAATAGCTCCCAGCCGTGCGGCCGCGAACAACACAGCGGGAAAAGCCACCCCGTTGCCAAGCAGAATAGCCACGCGATCGCCGCACGCAACGCCCAGGTTTTCGAGCCGGACCGCCCACCGATTTACGACCCTCTCGAAAGCGCGATAGCTGAGACGTTCGTCGCCCGAGACGATGGCCTCTCCCTCGGAATTGGCCCTAATTGCGTCGCCCAAGAGCGCAAATGTGCTCTTCGGGCGGTCCGCGAAGCAGCGCACGACACGCCCATCGAAATGCCGTTCGGCTCGCATGGCTGGTACGGCTCCAAGCCACGCCGGGCGCACTTGCGAAACTTGGGGCGATGTGCTGCTCATGCCGGTCGACCCTTACCCGCCAACGTGTGGCAATTGACTTCTACAAAGGCCTAATCAAAAGTCAGGCGCAAGAATACAGAAACACGTTCGGGAGGAAATCGATGAAGCGTCTCGTACTCGGCTTGTTCGCCTCGGCTGCCGCTCTTCTGCTGAGCAGCCCTGCCACCGCCCAGAACACGATCAAGGTGGGCGTGCCGATGCCCCTCTCCGGTCCGGCGGCACTTTATGGCGAGCCGGCAGTCAAGGGCGCACGGATGTTCGTCGACGAGATCAACGCGGCCGGCGGCGTTCTCGGCAAGAAGATCGAGCTCGTCGTCCGCGACAGCAAGGCCTCGGCTGACGAGGCGGTGCGCGTCTCACGCGAGCTGATCCTCAAGGAGGAAGTCCAGTTCCTGGTCGGCACTCTCACCTCGGCGGAGGGGCCGGCTGTCTCGACGATCGCCAAAGAGAACAAGATCATCCTCATTGCTCCCATTCCGAAGACAGACCAGCTGACGGCTCCAAAAAACCTGCATCCTTACGTCTTCCGTACGGCCGCAAACACCACCATGGAAGGCCGCTCGGCGGCTGAAATCATCGCTTCTTGGAAGGATGTAAAGAAAGTTGCGACAATCGCCCACGACTACGCCTACGGGCAGGATGTGGCGAAGTCCTTCGTCGATCACATCAAGAAGCTGCGCCCCGACATCGAGATCGTCGATCAACAATGGCCGAAGCTCGGCGAGGGCGACTACTCCCCCTTCATCAATGCACAGATGGCCAAGAAGCCCGAGGCCGTGTTCTCCGCCATGTGGGGCGGCCACTTCGTCACCTGGGCCAAGCAGGCCAAACCGCTGGGCTTCTTCGAGCTCGTGCAGAACCGGGTCGTCAACGGCGGCGAGGCCGGCTCCGTCGAGGCGACCCGTGCTCTCGGTGCCGACTACCCGTTCGGCATTTATGGCAACAGCTATGATCTCGCGGACTACGCCGGCCAGTCGGACGCGCACAAGAAATATATCGAACGGATCAAGGCCTACACGAAGGAGGACCCGCCCTCGACGTGGCCTCTGACGACCTATGTCGCCATGCAGTTCCTCGTCGAGGGCATCAAGAAGGCGGGCTCGCTCGACAGCGACAAGGTCGCCGCGGCCCTGCTCGGCCTGACGATCGACACGCCGTTCGGCAAGCAGACCCTGCGCGCGTCGGATCACCAGGCCGACCGCGGCCAGTTCTACGGCAAGATGGTGAAGGGGCCGGCGGGCAATGCCATCATGACGGAAGTCAAATACGTCGATCCGAAGCCGTTCATGGATTGATGTCGCTGCTGCGAATGCGAGGCGCCGCTCCAGTCGTGGGCGGCGCTTTTGTCCGCGCTCTCACCTGGGGGATCATGCCTTTGACGCGCCGAACGAGGTCCACGCAGGGAGGCGCGTGGCATGTCTGAGCTGCTCGATCCAGTCTTTCTTCTCGGCCAGCTGCGCTCGGGCCTTACCACCGCGATGTTTCTCTTCCTCATCGCCTCGGGCCTTTCGCTGATCTTCGGTGTCTTGAAGATCATCAACTTCGCCCACGGCTCGCTCTACATGATCGGAGCCTACATTGCCTGGAACATGACGCTGATCCTGGGCAACACCTCGATCGGCTTCTTCGGCGCGGTTGTGGTCGCCTCGGTGAGTGTCGCGATCCTCGGCGGCATCGTGGAGCGCCTCCTTCTGCGCTACATGTACAAGCGCGAGGAGCTCTATCAGCTCCTCTTCACCTACGCGTTGGTGCTGGTCTTCGCCGATGCCTGCAAGTACATCTGGGGGACGCAACCGCACTCGGTATCGCGCCCGCCGGTGCTGGCCGGCAGCTTCGATCTCTTCGGAGTACGCTTCCCCCACTACGATCTCTTCATCATCCTGCTCGGCCCGCTCATCGCGTTGGGCTTCTGGGGACTTCTCAACCGCACGAGCTTCGGCCGCATCATCCGTGCCGCCGCGCTCGATCGCGAAATGTTGGGCGCTTTGGGCACCAACGTATCGGGGCTCTATTCGGCGATGTTCGTGCTCGCGTCCTTCCTGGCGGGCCTGTCCGGCGCGCTCGTCTCGCCGATCAAAAGCGTCGTGCCCGGCATGGACGTGGAGATCATCATCGAGGCGTTCATCGTCGTGGTGATCGGGGGCCTCGGTTCGCTATGGGGAACGCTGCTGGGCTCGCTGATCTACGGCCTTACCCTGGCGTTCGGAATCCTGATCTTTCCCCGCTTCTCCATCTTCGCAGCGTTCGTGATCATGGCCGTCGTGCTCGTCGTGCGGCCATGGGGCCTGTTGGGGAGGCCGGTGAAGTGAGTGTGCCCAAGCGCGTTCCCTGGACGCTGGTGTTGTTCCTCGTCGCCATCTTCATCCCGGCCTTCGGGTCGCGCTACTACACCTTCCTGGCGACCGACATCATCATCTTCGCGATGTTCGCGACCAGCCTGAACCTTCTGCTGGGCGTGACCGGGCTCGTCCCTTTCGGACATGCCGCCTACTTCGGCATCGGCGCCTACGTCTGCGCGATCTTCATGAAGGACCTGAGCGTACCATTTCTGGCCGCCTGGCTGGCCGGTGGTCTCGGCGGCGCGCTGTTCGCGGCGGTCTTCGGCTTCTTCTGCGTGCGCCTCACCTCGGTCTACTTCTCGATGCTGACGATGGCATTCGCGCAGATCGTCTGGGCCATCTGCTTCAAGTGGAACGATGTGACAGGCGGCGAGCAGGGCTATCCCAACGTGCCGATGCCGAGCACGGCGTGGCTCGATTGGATCCCATGGGTCGGCGGCCTCAGGATCGATCACAAGTTCTTCTACCTGACGCTGATCCTCGCCGCGCTGTCGATCGCCGCCATGCGCCGCATTGTCCACTCGCCTTTCGGCCGCATCCTCACCACGGTGCGCGACAACGCCGAGCGGGCACAGTTCATCGGCATCGACGTACGCCGCTACCGGCTCATCGTGTTCTCGCTGGCCGGCGGATTTGCCGGCTTGGCCGGGGGCTTGTTCGGCATCTTCAATCGTGGCGTGTTCCCCGACTTCGCCTATTGGCCGAAGTCGGCCGAGGTGCTGATCATGACCATCCTCGGCGGCATCCATCACTTCTGGGGGCCTTCGATCGGCGCCGCCATCCTCATCCTGCTCAACCAGTACATCGTGTCCTACACCGAGTACTGGCCGTTCTTCCTAGGGCTCATCCTGCTCGTGCTGCTGTTCGCGTTTCCCGGCGGTGTGGCCGGCGCATTCGCCATGCTGGTCCGTGGCGTGCGCTCCGTCGTCGGAGGGCGCGGCTGATGCTCGAGTGCCGGAACCTGCGCAAGACTTTCTCGGGCTTCGTCGCTACCAACGACGTGAGCCTCAGCGCGGAGAAGAACCGCATCACGGCCGTGATCGGCCCCAACGGGGCGGGCAAGTCGACCCTGTTCAACCTGATCACCGGGCATTTGGAGCCCGACAGCGGCGAGGTCATGCTCGAAGGCCGCGACATCACTGGAATTGCGCCGCACAAGATTTGCGGGCTGGGCATCGCCCGCTCGTTCCAGCGCACCAACATCTTCGCCAAGCTGACCGTGTACGAGAACATCCAGGCGGCGTTCATCGCCCACAGCGGCCGCGGCTATAACATGTGGAGGGTGTCCGAGCGCCTGTTCCGCACCGAAACCGAGGAGATGATCGAGCATCTGGCGCTCCAGGACATCTCCAGCACCATCGCGGGCGAGATCAGTCACGGCGCGCAGAAGCAGGTCGAGCTCGGCATCGCGCTCGCCGGCAAGCCACGCATGCTTCTGCTCGACGAGCCGACCGCCGGCATGAGCGCGCAGGAGACGCACGAAAGCATCGCCCTGCTCGACCGCATCGCCAAGGAGCGGGAGCTGACCCTGCTCTTCACCGAGCACGACATGGACGTGGTCTTCTCCATTGCGCACACGATTGCCGTGCTGCACCAGGGCCGTATCATTGCCATCGGCGCTCCAGATGAGGTGCGCCGTAACGAAGAGGTGCGCCGCGTCTACCTCGGGGGAGGCAAACATTGACGCCGCTCCTCGAAGTCGACGGCATACACACGGCCTATGGCAGCAGCCGCGTGCTGTTCGGGATATCGCTCGACATCAAGCCCGGTGAGTGCGTCTGTCTGCTCGGCCGCAACGGCGTCGGCAAGACCACCACCATGCGCTCGATCATGGGGCTGACGCCGCCCTCGCAGGGACACGTGCGTTTCAAGGGCGAGGACATCACCGGCTCCGCGCCCTACCGGCTGGCGCGCCGCGGCATCGGCTACGTGCCCGAGGATCGCCGCATCTTCGCCGAGCTCACGGTATGGGAAAACCTCGACGTGGCCGCCCGCTCCACCAATCGCGCGGGACGCTGGACGGTGGAGAGCGTGACAGAGCTCTTTCCGAAGCTTGGCGAGCTGCGTGAGCGCATGGGCGGGGTGCTGTCGGGCGGCGAACAGCAGATGCTGACGATCGCACGCACGCTGATGGGCAACCCTGAGCTTTTGCTGCTCGATGAGCCTTCCGAAGGCCTGGCGCCCGTCATCGTCGAGCATCTCCTCGCTCAAGTGCAGCGCCTGAAGGGCGAGGGGCTCACCATCCTGCTCGCCGAGCAGGGTGTCGACTTCTCGCTTTCGCTCGCCGACCGGGTGTATGTTCTGGAGAAAGGCGCGGTGCGCTTCTCAGGCGCCGCGGCCGAGCTCAGGGACGACGCGGCGCTGCGCAATAAATTGCTCGAGCTCTAAGCCAGCCAACTAGGGAGAACGCCGATGCCCTTCGTCAACATCCGTATCCTCAAAGGTCACTCGCAGGACCGCAAGGACGAGATCGCGCGCCGGGTCACGGAGACCATCAGCGAGGTAGCGCAAGTCCCTAAAGAGGTCATCTGGGTGGTGTTCGAAGACGTGACGGCGGACGACTGGTACGTCGGTCAGTCGCGCGTCAGCGAGCTGCAAAAGAAGGCTGCCCAATCCGGGGCAAAGGGATGAGCGACGTCGAGATCCGCGACAAGCGCTTCGAGGCCGTCGTCGGTCGCACGGTGGATTTCGAGCAGTTGGCCACCGGCTGCATCTTCACCGAAGGGCCGCTGTGGCACCGGCGCGAGAAACACCTGCTGTTCAGCGACATGCCAGGCGACCACCTGCGCCGCTGGAGCCAGAAGGACGGGGTTACGACCTTCCGCAAGCCTTGCAACAAGTCGAACGGTCTAGCCTGGGACCTTCAGGGCCGGCTGCTCACGTGCGAGCACGCTTCAAGCACGCTGACGCGTACTGAATTCGACGGCAAGATCACCGTGCTCGCCAGCCATTACGAGGGCAAAGAGCTGAACAGCCCCAACGACCTCGCCGTAAAGAGCGATGGCGCCATCTACTTCTCGGACCCGAGCTACGGCCGCAAGGAACACTTCGGCGTGCCGCGCGAGCCGGAGCTCGCCTTCCGCGGCATCTATCGTCTGGCGCCGGACGGGAAGACCCTGACGCTTCTGGCAGATGATTTCGGGCAACCCAACGGCGTGTGCTTTTCGCTCGATGAGAAGATCCTGTTTGTCAACGATACCGACAAGCAGCATATCCGCGCCTTCGACATGAAAACCGACGGCACCGTCGCCAACAGTCGCGTGTGGGCGAAAACGATTGGCGAGGGGCCAGGTGCACCGGACGGCATGAAGATCGACAGTGCCGGCAACGTCTATTGCTGTGGACCCGGCGGCATCCACGTGTTCGGCCCCGACGCGGTTTGCCTCGGCGTGATCCGCGTCCCGGAATACACCGCCAACTTCTGCTGGGGCGACGAGGACCTCAAGAGTCTCTTCATCGCCGCCTCCACCTCCATCTACCGCATTCGCGTCGCTGTTGCCGGCACGGCGCAGATGAGGTAGCGCTCATCATTCTACAAGACACTGCCGATTTGGGATGTGCTGCCAGAATCGTGACATTCTGGGACAGGCGCTGCGGCGAGCAAGCGCCTCTCCTGCTTTTCATTTCGCAGGAACGGCTACTTCATCTTGATATCCAGTTCTTTGACGAGCCGCCCATACTTTTCGAAATCTTCGCGCATACGGTGCCCGAACGCCTCGGCGGTGCCCCCGACCGGGTCTTGCGCCGCCTCCAGAAGCTTCGCCCTGATCGCGGGGTCGGCAAGCGCCTTGTCGATCTCTGAATTGAGCCGCCCTACGATTGCGGCAGCCGTTCCTGCCGGCACCAGGACGCCGAGCCACTGGTCGAGAACAAGGCCAGGGAAGCCGGCTTCCTGGAAGGTCGGCACATTCGGCAAGCTTGACGAGCGCGCCGCCGTGGTCTGCGCCAAGAGCCGCAGGTTGCCAGCCTGATAGTGCGGAATGAGCGGCGTCGAGCCGAGGCAACCCAGCTTCACATGACCGGCAACGAGGTCATTGATGGCCTGACCGCCACCGCGGTACCCCACCTGTTCCATCTCGAGGCCCGCCAGCTTGGCGAACCATTGCCCGGCCATATGCTGTGAGGAACCATAACCGCTCCCCGTCGCATACCGCAGCCCGGGCTGCTGCTTTGCCAACGCGATCAGCTCCGGCAGCGTGTTCACTCCCAGCGAAGGATGCGCCGCCAGCACCAGAGGCTGACGCGACAACTGGATGACCGGAGCCAGATCCTTCAACGGATCGTGCTCGACCTTGTAGACGTGTGGATTGCTTGCGACTGCGTCTGCGGTAACGAGAACTGTATAGCCGTCGGCCGTACTCTTGGCAGCGGCATCCATGCCGATGACGCCGTTCGCGCCGGTGCGGTTATCGACGACGAACGGCTGTCCCAGCGAATGCGACAGATGCCCGCCGACGAGGCGCGCCGCGATATCGGTAGAGCCGCCGGCGGGAAAGGGCACGATGATGCGGACTGACCGGCTCGGCCACTTCTCGGCCGTCTGCGCATCGGCGGTCAGCGGCGTGCCTGCTGCGAAGGCGACGAGTGCTGCTTGAACAAGAAATGCCTTCATAGGAGTCCCTCCCTGCTATGCCAGCGCGAGAGCGCTGCAACTTTCAGATCTGCCCCGAGACATTGCGGATATCGAACAGGCTCTCCATGCGATTGGGATTTCCCGTTGCGCAGACGAACTCGTATGCGTCCGAGCAGAACCATACCGTGCCCACCTCTTTGACCACGCCGTCGTCACCTACGGTCTTGCGACGCAAAATCAGCACGGGCGCGCGCGGCGAAATCTTCAGCACCCTGGCTACCGCCGCGCCGGGCAGGGCGGCTCGCATCGTGACCTGGGAAGACGCAATGACGATGCCGACCTGATGCATCATGTCTTCGGTCGACATGAGCTTGGCGGTGGTACGCGACAGCGCACCGACCTCGGGAGCGAGCCAAGCCTGAGCCAAAGCCACCGGCTTGCCGCCGATCAGATACAGGCGGTCGAGTGCCAACGCCGGCTGGTTCGCCGCCGTGTTGAGCAGCGCCATGATCTCTTCAGGAGGTACTCGCAGCTCGTAGCGCAGCAGTCGAGCACTTGCGCCATGCGCTTGTGCGAAGAGCGAGCCGAGAAGACCATGCGAACGCCTGAGATCGTGGCGCACCGCCGGTGCGGTCACAAACGTGCCCTTGCCCTGCTTGCGCACCAGCAGCTGCTTGCGAACAAGCTCCGCGACCGCCTGGCGCAGCGTAATGCGGCTGACCTGAAACCGGTCGATCAAAAGCCCTTCGGACTCCAATCGATCTCCTGGCTTCAGTCGGCCGTTGCTGATCTCACTTTCAAAGTGGTTCGCAAGCTGCCGATATAGTGGCTCGGGGCTGGACCTGTTCAGCACGCGGTAAGCGGTCTTGTTGATGTCCACTGGTGATCTGCCTGGTCCGAGTGCATCGACAAGTCAGCATAGGTCATCATATAACGTCTTATCAAGGTGCATACCTCTCCGGCGCAGCGACAAGGTGAATGTGCATGCCCCTCTCCACCTATCTACCCGAGCACATGGGCTCAGCCACCCTCGCGCCGTCCGGGCCGTTCATCGCCGGCTCGCACGCCGAGCTGATCCTCGTCTACACGGCCGGCACATTCGGCATCGACGACAGCGGCATGCTCAAGGTGTCCTGGCGGACCACCTCCGACATGGCCAAGCCGCAGTTCACCGAGCCATCCGCACCGAACTACACGACGGTCGAGGCAAGCAACGGCGCCAAACTCGAGTACTGGGTCGATCGGCTCAACGTTCGGCCCTGGGTCAACACCCTCCTCGTTCGGGTCGGCCGCGGTTTCCTGCGCGCAGGCGATACCTTGACCCTCCGCCTGGGAGATCGCCGGCAGGGCTCACCGGGTCTGCGGCTGCAGACCAATTGCGAGGAGCGGTTCGAGCTCAAGACCTACGTCGATGCGTTCGCGACTTACGAATTCACTGAAATCCCATGCTCGCCGGGCTTCGCGCTCGTTCCCGGTCCGGCAGCGCGCTGGAAAGCGATACTGCCCTCACTCGTGGTCGCCGGGGAGCCGTTCCGTCTCGCCGTCGTCGCCGAGGACCTTTGGGGCAACCCGACCAATGTGGATCGTCCGATCTACCTCGCATTGTCGCAGCCGATACAGGGGCTTCCCGAAGTGCTGGCGCCCGGCGCGCAGGAGGGTCCCCTGGTTGTCAGCGGCCTCACGATCTCCTCGCCGGGCGACGTGGAGGTGCGCATCCGTGCGGAGACCGGCGAGGACCTTGCCGACGCCAATCCGATGCGCGTTGTGGCTGGTGCGCCGCTGCGGCGCTATTGGGGCGATCTGCATGCTCAAAGCGGTGAGACGGTCGGCACCAATCCGGCAGAAAGCTACTTTCGCTACGCGCGCGACAAGGCATTCGTGGATATCGCTGGCCATCAGGGCAACGACTTTCAAATAACCGACGAATTCTGGCAGGAGCTCAATCGGCTGACCGCAGCATTCGACGAGCCGGGGCGCTTCGTCTGCGTGCCTGGCTACGAATGGTCGGGCAATACGGGCATGGGCGGCGACCGCAATATCTTCTATCGAAACGAGGGCCGCCGAATTCATCGCTCATCGCGCATCCTCGTTGAGCAGAGTAACGCCAGCAACGATTGCTACACGGCGAAGGAGCTGTTCGAAGCCCTTGCTGGCGAGGATGCCGTTGTCATCGCCCACGTCGGCGGGCGCTACGCAGATATTCGATCTGCTCACGACGGGCGCCTCGAGCGCACTGTGGAGGTGCATTCCACCTGGGGCACATTTGAATGGTTGCTGCACGATGCGTTCGCGCAGGGCTTTCGTGTCGGCGTCGTCTGCCATAGCGACGACCACAAGGGACGCCCGGGCGCGACCCGGCCTGGGGCCTCGACCTTCGGGGCCATTGGTGGTCTCACCTGCTATCTCATGCCGGAGCTGACGCGCGACGCTCTGTTTGCCGCCCTGCGGCGCCGACGGCACTATGGAACCACCGGAACGCGACTTTTCATGGATGTGCGTGGGACGTTCGCGGAGTCCGTGACGGCCTTCTCCGACGACCCGCAACTTGGGCCCACGGAAGAGCACGCCGTCCGCGACGCGCTGATGGGCGACATCATCCGCGCTGGATCGGTGCCGATGCAGCTCGCCGTCGAAGTCATCGGCACAGCACCCGTGGAACGTATCGACGTACTGCATGGCACGCAGATCGTGCAAACGGCCCGCCCATATACTGCGACCGATCTCGGCCGCCGCGTGCGTGTACTCTGGCAAGGGGCGGAATATCGTGGCCGTGGCCGCGAGACCCTCTGGCAGGGCGAACTGACGCTTTCCGGCAACCGCATCGTGCGGTTCGCGCCGGTGAATTTCCTCAACCCTGAGCGGCAGGTGCGCGAGACGAGCCCGGGAACGGCCCTAGCCTGGAGCTCGGTAACGACCGGAAATCTTGCCGGCATCGATCTCTGGCTCGATGACGCCCGGTCGGGCATGCTGGATATCAAGACCAATGTCGTTTCTGGCCGGGTGGACCTTGCCGCACTTGGCGACGACACGGTCGCCTTCGACGGCGGCGGTCTCGACCGGAGACTCAGCATCTATCGCTTGCCGGAGACGGATTGGGGCCGCAGGTTTACATGCGAGCATACGGTAGCGAGAACCGGCACGGCCGACCTTCCTGTCTACGTTCGCGTCACCCAGGCGGACGGGCACCAGGCCTGGTCGAGCCCGATCTACCTCATCGAATAAGCCGCACAAGGTGAGCCGCACGCAGCTGGACCGCCAAACTGGCCTTGGTTCTTGCTGACTATCGCACCAGCCCATCAGTCGGCTGTCGTTTTCGGGTTTGAACTCAGCGGCACCGTCATGAGATCCTCTCTCACGATAATGCGGCCGTCATAGATCTTCGCCATTTCGGCAACCATGCGCTCCTTGACCCCCGGCTGGTCCAAGTGCGGCAGGAGATGCGTGAGGACCAGGGTTTTCGCCCGCGCCTGCTTCGCCGTCTCGGCAACATCGAGATGCGAGCCAGTCATGCGCCGGTACTCCTCGTGAAGTTCCGTTCCGGACAGGAAATGATTCATGTGAATGAGGATGTCGCAGTCGCGCGCGAAATCGATGAACGGCTCATAGACACCGCCGTTGTCTCCCGAATAGACCAAGCGGCCGGCGCCGGTCTCCAGCCGGTACGCTTGACAGTTTAGGTAGGGCTGAACGTGGCGGGCGGGGCCCACGGAGATGCGCCAACCGTTGCCGCTGACCGCGTCGCCCGGCGAAATTTCGCGAAGCTCCGGTGCAGGGCGCGGGCGGGCGCCCTGTCCGCCTCGCGCCGCATAGACGGCAAGGCTCGCCGGACTCTCAGTCCGCGCGGCGATGTCGAGCGCGAAGGCGCCTTGCACTCCGATGAACCGATCGGTGATCTCGCGCAGAGGAGGCGGGCCGTAGACCTTCAGCGGCGGCGTTTGGCGATCGCCGTGGTCCCAGCGGGTCAGCACCATCCGCGGGTAATCCATGACGTGGTCGTAGTGATAGTGCGTGAAGAACAAGTGCGTGACGTCGGTTGCCTTGTAGCCGGCATCGAGAAGCCGGTGGTGTGCGCCCGGTCCATGATCCATGACGATGACATCACTGCCCGTATCGACGAGATAGCCTGAGCTCTGGCGGCGCAGCGATGGAGCAGGTGTCCCGGTCCCGAGCAGCAATATTTTCATGATGATCCTCAACGAGCGCAGGGATAGGCAATCCAGCTACAGCAGCATCCTGCCATCCGGTCATCAACAACAACGTTGCCACTGGCGAAAAATAAATCGCCTCAATTGACCACGAGGTTACGCGAACCGACATCCTTGGACGGCCGCCACCCAGAACGCATGGTTAGGCGCGCGTCACCACGCCTGCTTCTGATCCTGGCCTGTGTAAAACGTGGAGCGGTCTATATTCCTCTCGCGATTCTGCTGAGGGGAAAACAGATGAAGCGCTTGGTTGCGAGGTAGATCGCGGGCAGTCGACCCTTTTGCCGGAATGCCTGGATAACTGGATCGACGAGAACAATCCTGTTCGCGCGGTCTACGCATTCGTCGATCCCTCGGAAAGATCGCCCTTCGAAGCAAAATCCACCCATGTGGAACCTTCCCCTGCCAGAGTGGTTAATGAGCTGCGCCGGAGGAGCGGCTCGGCTCGGCGCCCAAGATGAAACGCGCTCGCCGGGCGGCTCGGAGACTCAGCCATGCAGCGAATGTTCGATCAGTTCCTGCAATTCATCCAACAGGGTGTCGCGACCATCTTCAAGTTCATCCAGCTCGTCTGGGGCTGGTCGGTCTCTCAGATTACATCGCTCACCAGCATCTCGTGGCAGAACTGGCCGTTCTGGAAGCAGGTCTTGCTGGTGCTGATCGTGATCGGCGTGGCCTGGGCACTATACAGTGTGGCCATGGAGCTGTGGGAGGCGAGCGCGAGAATTCTGACCGCCTTCGCGACGCTGATCATCGCTCTCGTCAACACCCTGCCGAACATTCTCCTAGCAGGCGTGCTGGCGCTCGGCGGCGTCTGGGTGCTCAACAATTTCGATCTGTCGTCAGTGCAGCTTCCGTCAAGGCTCAGCTGGTTTCAGACGAACAACTAGCCCGCTATTCTTCGAGAAGCCGGCGCACGCCTGCTGCAGCGCATATTCGCCTGACCAGCGACTTGCGCCGGCAGACCGCCTGCACTCATTCCGGTTCGCTGCCGAAATGCAGTTGCCGGTCATCTTGGATCATGCTGCGCGCCTCATCCTCGCACTTCGCGAGAACGAGCGAGAAGACTATGACGAGCGCAGTCGCGCCCAATACGATCACCACGATCAGTGCCGTCAGTATGCTCATAGCCGGGCTCCATCGGTGATTGATACCGAAGAGCTAGCCACATCGCGCACTAGCACGCTGTTCCGCACGGAACAGTCCAAGATCGCCGAGCCGGAGCGCCGCCCTCAAACGCTGTCCACGTGCACAAAAAGTCACCCGGCAGCGGGAGCCTTAATGCTGCGACTGCGTTATCGATCCGGTCTCGCTTCCAACGCCTGCCGTTCGCGCGCATTCCCGTTACGGCGACGATCTATCATGGCCAGCCGACGGCCTGTATCGTCGCCCAATGGAGGCCGAGAGACGCCGGCTGCACAGGTACGCGGCCGAGTGTCCCGATTCCGAAGTTCGCAGGAGTTCTCGGCTGGGATGCGGCGAATTTCTCGATCATCACACTAGTACCGAATGATCCCGAGTTGATTCCCTTGACACGCTTGGTCAGCAAGTGTAGTGATAAAAAATGAAATTCATCACTTGCATAGTCAATCTTTCGCGAGCTGCTTGAAAATGCCGCCCCTTCAAGAAGATAGGTCTGCCCGCCTCGCGACATTGTCGTTGGAGGCCTTGGAGACGCGCAACCGGATTCTTGGCGAAGCCGAGCGGTTGTTCCGGGTGTACGGCTATTCGAAAACGACGGTCGCCGACATTGCCGACGCCTGCCGCATGTCGCCAGCCAACGTGTACCGCTTCTTCACGTCCAAGTCGGCTATCAACAATGCGATTTGTGAGCGTCTCATCGCCGACGACGAGGACGCGTTGAGGGGCATCGCGCGCCTGCCACTTCCTGCGTCCGAACGGCTCAAAAGAGTGGTTGTTGAGCTCAATCGCCGCTCCGTGCAGAACTTCATCGACAACAAGAAAGTGCATGAAATGGTGATGGTGGCGCTGGAGGAACGCTGGGAAGCGATTCGCGAGCACATCCATCGGGTCAGAGACCTGTTCGGCACCATTATCCGGGACGGCATCGACAGCGGCGAATTCCGCGAGCAGGACGTCAAGCGCGCTGCCGAATGCGCATGCGCGGCCATGGCACCGCTGCGGCACCCCGTGATGCTCGTCCAATGCATGGACGACCCTGACAAGCCAACGCCATCCGAGATGGCCGACTTCATCATCCAAGCCCTGAAATAATTGAGTTCCAGCCAATAGGGAGTAGCTCCAAATGCGCCTGGAAACTGAAGAAAACCGAATATCGTCAGTTAATAAGCGAAAGCTGGCACGCAACCTGATGCTGGTCTTGCCATTCGTTGCTCTCATCGGTGGGTGCAAGGGAGAAGCTGGGACCGAAAAGGAAGCGGTCCGGCCGGTCAGGGTTGCGATCGTGGAAGCCGGAGCCGGTGGCAGAACGCTGAGCTATTCCGGAGTTGTACGGCCACGCATCGAAAGCGCCGTCGGCTTTCGCGTGGCCGGCAAGATCGTCGAGCGCTCGGTCAACACCGGCGATCGCATCCAGGTCGGCCAGGTGATCGCGCGGCTCGACGAGACCGATCTGACGCTGGCCGAGAACAGCGCCCAGGCGGCGGTCGCCTCGGCCCGCAGCCGCCGCGACGTTGCCAACGACAATCTGGAGCGCGCCAAGGTGCTGCTGCCGAAGGCCATCATTTCCCAGGCCGCGTACGACACGCGGCGCAACGAAATGGATGCAGCCGTTGCCGCGCTCGAAAGCGCCGAGGCGCAGCTTCGCCAGGCGGCCAATGCCGTCGGCTACGCGACGCTCAAGGCCGACAAAGCCGGCATCGTCACGGCCGTCACCGGAGAGCCGGGCCAGGTCGTCAGCGCGGGTCAGGCTGTCATTACGCTGGCCGACGCCGGCGAGACCGAGGTCGCCATCGCCGTGCCCGAAACGGATTCCGGCCGGCTGGCGGTCGGACAGAATGCCAAGGTGACGCTGTGGGCCGGACCGCAGGCGAGCACGCCGGGCCGCGTCCGCGAGATCGCCGGGCAGGCCGACGCAGCTTCGCGCACCTACGCCGTGCGCATCGCCGTGGATGGGCCACCCAAGGGCATGCGGCTCGGCATGACGGCCTCGGTGGCGATGCGGATCGACGAGGAGGCAGCCCCCATGGTCGTGCCGCTCACAGCGCTCTCCGAGGACGGCGGCAACCCGGTGGTGTTCGTCGTAGACCGGGAGGCCAAATCGGTGCGCAAGACAGCCGTCGAGATCGCGCGTGTGACGAGCGATGGCGTTCAGGTCTCGGGCGGGCTGCAGTCCGGCGACGTGGTGGTGACAGCAGGCGTGCAGTTTCTGCGCGACGGCATGCGCGTCCGGCTCCCCGGAGATCGCCCGCTCGCGCGTGCGGACAAACCTATCTAGCCGCTGCAGTTCCGATAATCGGCCTCAACATGTTGGAGCGATTCAGCCATGTCGACTGGAACGACTGAGACCGAAGCTCCGCACGGATTCAATCTGTCGAGGTGGGCGATCAGCCACGGCGGCTTCACGGCCTTCCTGCTGGTGCTGTTGCTGGCCGCGGGCGCCTATTCGTTCCTCCGCATCGGCCAAAAAGAAGACCCGGACTTCACGTTTCGCGTGATGGTCGTGCAGGTGATGTGGCCTGGCGCGAGCGTCGAGGAGATGCAGGAGCAGGTCGCCGACAAGATCGAGCGGAAGCTGCAGGAGACGCCCGGGCTCGATTTCCTGCGCTCCTACACGCGGCCCGGCTTTGCCAACATCTTCGTCAATCTAAAGGGCGCGGTGCGCGGAGAGGCGGTCAAGGACGCTTTCTATCAGGCACGCAAGAAGATCGGCGACATCCGCCAATCGCTGCCCGAGGGCGTGATCGGCCCATTCTTCAATGACGAGTTCGGCGACACCTACATTTCGCTCTATGCCATCACCGGACGGGACTACTCCTATCCGGAGCTCAAGACCTTCGCCAAGACGACGCGCGATGTCCTGCTGCGCGTGCCGGGCGTCGCCAAGGTCGATCTGCTCGGCCTGCAGGACGAACGCATCTTCATCGAGGTGTCGTCGACGGCGCTGGCCGAGCGCGGGCTGTCGGCGCTCGACATCCAGGCGGCACTCGGCGGCCAGAATGCGATGGATCCGGCGGGGCGCATCGAGACCAGCGAGCGATCCATCCGCATCGACGTGCAGGGCGGCCTTCGATCGGTTGAAGATATTCGCGAGCTGCGGCTGCGCGCCGGACAGCAGACGGTCCGCCTGGGCGATATCGCCCAGGTAAAGAGAGGACTGGAAGATCCGCCAGCCGCCAGAACCCGATATCAAGGCCGGGAGGCCGTGCTGCTCGGGACGACGATGGTGCCGGGCGCCAACGTCACCGAGGTCGGCGCCGCCGTCGAGCGGACGTTGGCGCGCATCGCGCAGGACCACCCGATCGGCGTCGAGATCGGCCGCATCTCGGACCAGGCCCAGGTCGTCAGCAAGTCCATCCATGAATTCCTGAAGGCGCTGGCCGAGGCCGTCGGCATTGTGCTCCTCGTGTCGCTGCTGGCGCTCGGATGGCGTGCGGGCCTGGTCGTAGCACTGACCATTCCGCTGGTGCTGGCCGCGACGTTCTTCGTCATGTCGATGATGGGGATCGACCTGCATCGCATCTCGCTCGGCGCGCTCATCATTGCGCTCGGCCTGCTGGTCGACGATGCGATGATTGCGGTGGAGATGATGGATCGCAAGCTCGAGGAAGGGTTCGACAAGCTGTCGGCGGCGACGTTCGCCTACACGTCGACGGCATTCCCGATGCTGACCGGCACTCTGATCACGGTCGCGGGCTTCATTCCCGTCGGATTCGCGCAGAGCCAGGCCGGCGAGTACGTCAGCATGCTGTTCTGGGTGACCGGCATCTCCTTGATGCTGTCGTGGTTCGCCGCGGTCTATTTCACGCCGTGGATCGGCTACAGGCTGCTGAAAGTCCGCAACGGCGCCGCGGCCGGCCATCACGATGTCTACGACAGCCGGCCCTATCGTGCGATCCGGGCCGTCGTGACGTGGTGCGTGCGGCGGCGGCGCACGGTCGTGCTGCTGACTGTGGGTGCGCTTGCGGCAAGCGTCGCAGCCTTCGCCGTCATTCCGAAGCAGTTCTTTCCGACGTCCAACCGCCCCGAGATCCTGGTCGATCTGTGGCTGCCGGAAGGCTCCTCGTTTGCCGAGACGGAGCGCGATGCCAAGCGGCTGGAGCGGCAGCTCCTGCAGGACCCTGATCTCTCCTATGTCGCGACCTTCATCGGCGAAGGCGCGCCGCGCTTTTATCTGCCGCTCGACCAGCAGCTCAGGAACCAGAACTTTGACCAGCTTTTCCTGATGTCTACGTCGATCGAGGCGCGCGAACGTGCCCTCGCTCGCGTACGCGAGACACTGGCGCGCGATTTTCCGAATGTGCGCTCCAAGGCTGACCGGCTGTTCAACGGCCCGCCGGTCGGGTGGGCAGTGCAGGTGCGCGCCACCGGTCCCGATCGTGCCGAGGTGCGCCGCCTGGCGGGCGAGATTGCCGACGTCATGCGCGCGACGCCCAATCTCGACAACGTCCACGACGACTGGCTGGAGCCGGTACCGGCATTGAAGCTCGACATGGACCAGGATCGCGCCCGCGCGCTCGGCGTCACGTCACAGAGCGTGCGCCGCTCGCTGCAGGCAATGCTGTCGGGCTTCCAGATCGGTGAGTTCCGCGACGACGACGAGACCGTCAAGGTGATGCTGCGCGAGCCCTCGGAGTCGCGCAATCTCCTGTCGGCGCTGGACAATGTCTATGTGAAGACGGCCAGTGGCACGTCGGTGCCTCTGCGCCAGGTTGCGAGCGTCAAGATGGTGCTCGAGCCTGGCATCCAATGGCGACGCGACCGGCTGCCGTCCATCACCGTGCGCGGCGTGGTGCCTGACAACGTGCAGTCGCCGGATGTTGCCAATGCGGTGTTCGCCAGGCTGAAGCCGCTGCGCGACGCGCTGCCGGACGACTACCGCATCGAGTTGCAGGGCGCAGTCGAGGAGTCGGTCAAAAGCCAGGCCTCGATCAACGAGAAGATGCCGGTGATGGTGCTGGTCATTCTCGTGCTGCTGATGGTGCAACTGCAGCACTTCGGCAAGACCATGATGGTGGTGGCGACGGGGCCGCTCGGCCTCATCGGTGCGGCGGCAGCGCTGATGGTGTTCCAGGCGCCGTTCGGGTTCGTGGCCATTCTCGGCGTCATCGCGCTGGCGGGCATCATCATGCGCAACAGCGTGATCCTGGTCGATCAGATCGAGCAGGACATGGCGGCGGGGCACGATACGTTCACGGCCATCGTCGAATCCGCTGTGCGGCGCTTCCGGCCGATCACGCTGACGGCGGCCGCAGCCGTGCTGGCGCTGATCCCGCTCGCCCGCGAGGTCTTCTGGGCGCCGATGGCGCTGGCGATGATGGGCGGGCTGATCGCAGCGACCATCCTGACGCTGACGTTCCTGCCGGCGCTCTATGCGCTCGTGTTCAAGGTGAAGGCGCCGAACAACACCGACGCACAGGCAGTGCAGGTTGCAGATTTGGAACCCGAGATTGAGAGCGCCCGACAGGCGGCCTGAGCCAAAAGCAAATGACCCCGTCCTTGGGGAAGGACGGGGTCACCTGGGACGATAGTACGCTAACGGTCCAGTCCTCAGGGGAGAGACACCAGACCAATGTCGGAGCCCGCGGGACTCCGTAACTGAGTATTACCGTGATTCGCGGGGTTGCGGTTGTGCAGGCATGCAACACCCCAAAGGCCGTTTATCCCTCGAGATTTAGTCATTTGACCCGGCGGGCTTTTCTGGCTTTCACGTGATCTAACGATCGCGCGGGACGTCACGGAGGAGCCAGGCCAGGGGTACGGCTGCGGCAGCCGTGAAAGCGAAGAAATAGAAGGCGTTGATGAAGCCGATCATGGCGGCCTGGCGCTGCATCTCGTCCGAGATCGCCATCAGGCCTGCCGGCGTCGACATGTTCCAGAAACCCAGCACCTCGGGGTACGCCAGCGCCTTGTTGAAGTGCGTGAGGTACTCGGTGAACACCGAGTAGGTGGTCGACGTCGAGCGCAGCAGCAGCACGACGGTGGCCGAGATGAAAAGGCTCGAGCCGAAGCTGCGGACGAGATGGAAGATGCCCGTGCCTTCGGTCATGCGGTCGGGCGGCAGCGTGGCGAAGGCCAGCACGGTCATCGGCGTGAACGCAAGGCCGAAGCCGAAGCCCTGCAGCACGTTCATCCAGAACACGTCGAAGCTCGACACGTTGATGTCGAGCTGGGCCATGGCGAAGCCGGAGGCGGCCTGAAGGGCCAACCCGCAGCCGACGGCCAGGCGCGGATTCCAGCGCGTGAACGGGACGACCACGAGGAAGGACAGCCAGTTGCCGATGCCGCGCGCCGCCAGCAGCATGCCGACAAGGCTGTCGGGATAGCCGCGCAGGTCGTGCAGCAGGATCGGGAACAGCACCATGGGCGTGAAGCTCAGCATGCCCATGACGAACGAGACCATGAGGCCGATGGAGAAATTGCGGTCGAGCAGCAGGCGCGGATCGAGAAAGGGCCGCGCAGCCGTCAGGCTGTGGACGATGAAGATCCACAGGGCGATGACGGCGATGCCCAACTCAATTTTGATTTCCATGGACTCGAACCAGTCGAGCCGCTGCCCGCGATCCATGATGAGCTGCGCGGCGGAGATGGCGACGGACAGGGCGAGGAAGCCGGTCCAGTCGAAATTCGTCTCGGAGCGGTCGGTGCGGTCGGACAGCGCAACCCAGACGCACACCATGGCGGCGATGCCGGGCGGGACGATCATGAAGAAGGCGCCGCGCCATGTGTAGGCCTCAGCGATGAGACTGCCGAGCACGGGGCCGGCGACGGGGCCAGTCACGCTGCCGAGGCCCCAGATCATCATCACCAAGGCATGCATGTGCCGCGGAAAGCTTGCCAGCAGCACGGCCTGGCTCATGGGCATGATCGGCGCGCCAAACAGGCCCTGGCCGACGCGGTAGAGCACGAGCGTCTCCAGGCTGGTGGCAAGGCCGCACAGGAGCGAGAACACGGTGAAGCCTGTGACGGCGTAGAACAGCGTGTTGCGCCAGCCGAAACGATTGGCGAGCCAGCCCGTCATGGGCGTGGCGACGGCGGTGGCGACGAGATTGGAGGTGACGACCCAGGCGATCTGGTCGGGCGTGGCCGACATGGCGCCGCGCATCTGCGGCAACACCACGTTGACGAGCGTGATGGTCATGCCGAACAGCATCGTGGTGAGCGGCACCATGAGCAGGATCAGCCACTGATGCCCGCTGATGGTGGAGAGCCGCGCGTCGGCGGTCATAACGTTCATCGGCAGCGCTTCCGCCCACGCGTCTTGCCGCGTTCACCGGATGCGGTGTTGCGGCTCCGGCCTTACGGCTTTTTTCACGGGCGAGCACGGTGGCTCCCCCGTACCGAGTTACGGGATTTCTTCTCGATAGTCGAGAAAGGCTAGCGACTGCGGGCAGTTGCATTGCAGCATGCGCATGGCCAGCAGCGCAGGAGAAAATGTCAGCCGGCCTGTAAGCCGGGTTTTGTCTGGAGATTGCTCTCCGCGACGGCCATTCATCTGGGGCGATGCTCGCGCACCGCCTCGTGCAACCAACCCGGGCGACGGTCTGGATCCCGACTTGGCGCCGCAGTTTCCCGCGCGCCCGGCCGCCCCTATTTGGTCTTGCTCCCGGTGGGGTTTGCCCTGCCACCTCTGTTGCCAGAGGCGCGGTGCGCTCTTACCGCACCATTTCACCCTTGCCGCGGCTCGCCGAAGCTCACCGCGGCGGTTTGATTTCTGTGGCACTTTCCCTGGGGTCGCCCCCGGCGGCCGTTAGCCGCCACCGTGGGTCCATGGAGCCCGGACTTTCCTCTGCCGCCGGTTGTATCGCCACAACGCGAGGCCGGCGGCAGCGGCCGTCCGGCCGACTGACGGGAGCACATAAGGGCCTTGTGCCAGGGGTCGTCAAGGGGGAGGCGCCCCTTTGCATCTGGCCCTTATGCCTGATATAATGCCATACTATTACGTCATATGGATTGGCAAATGACACGCGCGCCGAAGAGGATTTCAGATGCCCGCAAACGGCCAGCCCAGTCGCGCAAGCTGCGCGCCATCAGCGCCGGCAAGGCGGCCCAACCGACACGCGCCGGGGCGCGACAGGCCGACGGTCACGGCTTTCTCGTTGCAGCCCGCTATCTCACGGATGGGCTGGTCGACGCCGACAAGATCGTCGCCGAACTTGGAATGACCAAGGCGGCGCTGGCGCAGTCGCTGGGGTTTGCCGAGGAGACATTGCAGCGGTTCTCGCGCGTCACCGCGCCCAAGACGCAGCATCGGCTGCGCGAGATGATCGAGATCCTGACGCGCGTCGCGCCATGGGCCGGCGGCATGCCGCAAGCGCTCGGCTGGTATCGCGGGCAGAGCATTCCGGCACTCGGCGACCAGACCGCCGAGGCGCTGGTGAAGACCGATCAGGCGGGTCTCGTGCGCAGCTACCTCGACGGTGTCGCTGCCGGGGGCTACGCGTGAGGCTCCAGGGCGTCGCCTATCGCGCCCACAATCCCAAATGGTCGTGGTCCCCCCTCTCGGGCGAGGGCGCGCGCATGCACGGCGGGCGGTTCAATCCAAAAGGCGTGGCCGCGCTCTATCTGTCGCTCGACTGGTCGACAGCGATCATCGAGGCGAGCCAGGGGTTCGCCTTTCGGATTCCACCGCTGACGATCGTCTCCTACGACATCGATTGCGAGGACATCGCGGATCTGACGTCGGCGGAGGAGCGCACGCGGCATCGCGTCAGTAGCAAGGCCATGGCCTGCGCGTGGCGGCTGCTCGCGGATAGCGGAGTGCCGGTGCCGTCCTGGCGCATGGCCGAACGACTGATGGAGGCGGGGCTGGCCGGGGTCATCGTGCCGAGCTTTGCCGCCGGCGCGGATCGAGATGCCAAGAATCTGGTGCTTTGGCGCTGGTCGGAGGCGCCGCCACACCGCGTGGCGATCATAGATCTTGAACGGCGGCTGCCGCGCAACGCCACCTCATGGACGTCGTGACGGCTCAGCGCAGGGCACCCAACCGCTTCAACGCCGCCTTGCTGCCCTGGACGGTGGGATCCTTGGAGATCGCCTGGCGCAGATCGGCGATGGCCTGGCGGCGGCGTCCGAGCACCTCAAGGATATGGCCGCGGGTGTTCAGGAAGACGGGGTTGTCAGGCGACAGCTCCAGTGCCTGGTTTGCGTCCGCCAGGGCATGATTGGTCTTGCCGGAGTTCAGATGGGCCCACGCGCGATTGTTGAGGGCCCAGATGTTGGTGGCGTCGGCTTCGATCGCCTTGGTGAAATCGGCGATGGCCTGATCGTAGCGGCGTTTGTCAGCGTGAGCGACACCGCGGTTCGTATAGGACCACGTATAGTCGGGATCGACGGCGATGGCTTTGGTGAAGTCCTGGATGGCGCGCTCGGTGTCGCCCTTCTTGGCGTAGACTTGACCGCGATGGTTGTAGACCCACGCGTTCTCGGGTGCGAGTTCGATGGCCTTGGTGAAATCCTGCAGCGCGCGATCGTTGTTGCCTTTCGCGGCGTAGGCAAGGCCGCGGTTGTGATAGGCCCAGCCGTTGTTGGAGTCGAGCTCGATAGCGCGGCCGTAGTCGGCAAGCGCCCGGTCGTAATCGGCCATGCCGACGTAGGCGAGCCCGCGATTGTTGTAGGACCAAACATCGTCGTTTTCGATGCCGATCGCCTGGGTATAGTCGTCGACAGCCTTGGCGAATTCGTTCCTGCTCGCGTAGGCGAGGCCGCGGCTGACGTACGCCTTGGCGAGCTTCCAGGCTTCCATCGGGCGCCGCTGAACGAGGCGCGTGCAGGCCTCCACAGCGACTTCGGCCGACCCTTCATGGCACGGGGTCCAGTCTCCCTCGTATTGTGCCAGTGCGGGCGGCGGAATGACGAGCGACAAGAGAACGATCGGCAAAAGCAGTCGTAGAGTCTTCATTGTCGGACTTCCGATGTAGCGGCGACCTCCCAGCCGTCACGTTTCGGCTCCACATGCAACGCACGTGGTGCCAAAACGGGACGATGCCTAGGAGAGATGCAACGATCGATCCAGCCTGCCCACCGACAAACGGTTTACCAGACTGACCCCGAACGCAATCAATGCCGGCGATGTGCCGAAATCGTCAGGTGTTGGCACGAAGCTTATCGCGGGCTGCCAACAGGCGCTCAAGCGTGGTGATGGTCGACTGGTCGATGCGGCCATCGGCGCGCAAGGGGCGGAAATGCCGCTGGAAGGCTCTTATGGTGGCCTCTGTGGCGTGGTCGAAATCGCCGGAGACGGTGATCCCATACCCGTATCCCTGCAGCATCTCCTGAACCAGGGCCACGAGCTCGCCTCCGTCGCCCTGGCCGACACCGGTATCGCCAGGTTTCAGCGGCGCTGGCTCCACCCAAAGGCCAACGCCTGAGCGGGCGAGCCTGGCCCAATCGAATTTCTCGCCGGGATCGATTTTGCGGATCGGGGCGATGTCCGAATGCGCCAGCACGCGGTCGGCAGCGATGGCTTGACGCTGAACAATGTCGCGGGCCAATGCCTCGACGGCGCGCATCTGGGGCTCGGGAAAATCCGGATAGCCAAGCTCGTGCCCGGGATTATCGATCTCGATGCCGATGGAGCGCGAGTTGATGTCGGTCTCGCCGGCCCAATGCGATACGCCGGCGTGCCAAGCGCGCATGCACTCGGCGACCATCTGCGTCACCCGGCCGTCGCGGCCGATCACGTAGTGGCACGATACGCGGCTTTCCGAAGCCGCCAGCCATTCGATGGCTTTCTCGGCGCTGTACATGCCGGTGTAGTGCAGGATCAGCATGTCCGGGCGATCGCAATCCTTGCGCGCCTCGATGTTGGGCGAGGCGTGCACGGCATCGACAAGAGATGTATCAGCCTGGACGATCACACTGCACTTTCTATTCCGCTGGCTTGGCGCGTCGCGACCGGGTCGCGCGGGAAAGCTTAGCTGCGGTGCACGGTTGCCGTCCATCGGGCGTTGTGCTCAGACCTGCCGCAATCTCGTCCTACGAAGCGTTTGGTTGCCCATCCCACACTTCAAGACCGCCCATAGGAGGAACGTCTCATGCATCTACGGCTCGCCGCCCTCGTGACCGCAGCGATGACCATGCTGCCGAGTGTCTCGTCAGCGCAAACGGCCGAAGATGCGTTCGGGATCTGGCGCCACCCCGAGAACGGCTCGTATGTGGAAATGTACAAATGTGGCGAGAACCTCTGCGCCAAGATCGTGAAGGTGGTGGACGCCCAGAAAACCGACGACAAGAATCCGGACGCCTCGCGCCGCAACCGGCCCGTGGTCGGGCTAGTGATCATGTCCGGCGCCAAGAAAACCGCCGCCAACAGTTGGGCCGGGTCGATCTACAATCGTGTGGACGGCAGCACCTACAGCGGCACCGTCACGGTCAAGAGCAAGGATGCACTGGATCTCGCGGGCTGCACGGCCGTGATCCTGTGCAAGACGCTGACCTGGACGCGCGTAAAGTAGAACCACTACGCGAGGCGCATGAAGACGACGCCGGCTACGATGATGAGAGCGGCGGCCGCGCGCCAGCGCGTCAGCGGCTCTTTCAGAATCACCAGCGAGATCAGGCCGGCGAACAGAACGCTGGTCTCGCGTAACGCGGCGACCAAGGCAATCGGCGCGCGTGTCATGGCCCAGATGACGATGAAGTAGGCCAGCATGGACATGAGGCCGCCGGCGAGGACGATGGGCCATGTCGCGGGCAGGGTGCGATAGATCGCCGGCCCCTTCACCACCAGGGCAAACGCCTGCATGACCAGCATGTTGCCGACGAACATCCACATTGCAAAGCTGGGACCGGAGCCGTTGATGCGCGCGCCGATACCGTCCACGAGCGAATAGCTTGCCGTTGCCGCGGCCGAGCCCAAGGCAAAGCCGACGGCGCGGCGGTCGAAGGTCGCCAGCCGGCCGCCGCGGATAGACATCAGAAAGACACCGAGGCTCAGCGCGCAGACACCGAGAAATCCGGCGGTGCCGATCGACTCACCGATGAGGAGCAGCGTGGCGATGGCCGTGATGAGCGGGGCGGCGCCGCGGGCGATCGGATAGACATGCACGAGGTCGCCGGTGCGATAGGCTTGGATCAGCAGCAAGCGGTAGGCTGTGTGAATGAGAGCCGAGAGCGCGAGCCAGATCCATGCGCCGGGGACCGGAACGCTGACCCAGGGCAGACACAGAAGCGCGATGCCGCCTGAAACGAGCGAGAGATGCGTGACGGTGACGAACGGGTCGTCACCGCTTTTCAAAACGGCATTCCAGCCGGCGTGCAGCAACGCCGCCCCGAGGACGGCCCAGAAGACGAAATAGTCCATAGGTGGGTCTCGGATCCGCCAGGACAGCGGAGTATGCCGCGCGTAAGCGCGTAACGGGCTGCTGTCAACAGGCGGGGCGCGTGTGCTTGCAACGGGTATGTGCGGGCGCTCGATGGGTCGCCGCATTGTGCAATGCAACCAACGGTCGCCTCGCGGGCCAGAGCATTGCGCACATGTCCACCTGATCGTAGAATTGGCCGGCATCGGAACGCGCGGCCGGGTGGTGGTCGCATTGCTTCGCGAGTCGTAAGAGTTCGGATGCCGTTGCCATGGGCAGTCGCTGACCGCGGCCCAAGGCAAGCGCTTTCTCCCGGCCGACCGTCAAGCTCGGTCGCCTCCGCGACCGGAAGGAGAAAGCCATGGCTATCGCAATCACACTGCAACAATTTCTCGAGGCGCAGAGCGTGCCCTATGAGGTGATGGAGCATGAACGCACAGGCTGCTCGCAGCGGACCGCGGATGCCAGCCACGTCCCGAGCGAGTGTTTGGCAAAAGGTGTCGTGGTCAAGCACAAGGACGGCTACATCCTGACCATTGTTCCCGCCTCGCGGCAGGTGCGGCTCGAGGAGGTAGGGCGCTGGCTCGAAAAGCCGGTCGCCCTCGCCACCGAGGCAGAGGCGAGCGCTCTCTTCCCGGACTGTGAACACGGAGCCGTTCCCCCGATCGCAGCCGCCTACGGCCTTGCGGCCGTTGTCGACGGGAGCCTGGAAGGCCACGAGCACGTGTATTTCGAGGGCGGCGATCACCGCGCCCTGGTGCACGTGACCGGTCCCCAGTTCCACCGTCTCATGGAGAAAATACCGCACGGGCAGTTCTCCACTTGAGGCATTGCGCGAAGAAGCGGCGAAGCAGCAGTTGACGCGGCACGGTGTGCGATAGCCGCGTGCAAGTCGTGCAATGCCGTCAAGATCAGTTCGGTGAGGCTGGTCATCATCGCACGTGGCCGGCCTCGGCAAGTCCCTTCTCTGGGAGGACACCATGGCTGTGATTGCAATGACGCGCGAAATGGCCACGCTCGGAAAGGATGTCGCCGCGGGCCTGGCCGAGCGGTTGGGCCTCGACATCGTGCACCATGAGCTTGTCGAGCACGACATCGCCGAGCGTGCCGGCATGCGCGAGAGCGAAGTGCACCGCTTCCTCGAGGGCGAAGCATCGCTTCTGGAGCGATGGAAGATCGACACGAAACGCCTCTCCCACTACACGGCGCAGGAAATACTGGAGCTGGCCATCAAGGGCAATGTGCTGATCCGCGGATGGGGCGCCACCTACCTCTTGCGATCTGTGCCGCATGTTGTCTGCGTGCGCATTTGCGCACCGATGCCGTTCCGGGAGCAGGTGCTGATGCAGCGTCTCGGCATCACGGACAATGCTGCGGCACGGTCGGCAATAGCCAGCAACGATGCTGCCCACAGCAGGACCATGCAAAAGCTGTTCGGCATCGATTGGACGGATGCTTCGCTCTATGCCGTCGTCCTCAACACCGCGAGGGTAGCCGTCCAAGACTGCATCGAGCAAATTATCAGCTTGGGGGCGAGCGCGGGGTTCCGGGAAACTGCACAAACGCGATCGGCCTTGATCGATGAGCTGATCGTCTCGCGCGTCCGTTCCGCCCTTGATCAACACTTCGGCACGGGCCTGGCGGCACTCGGCGGGATCCAGGCAACAGTTTCTTCGGGCCAGGTCACCTTGACCGGAGCCACAAGCGACGAACGCGCGATCGTCGAAGCAGTGAGATTAGCGCATAGCGTGGAAGGCGTTGCAGGCGTCGAAAGCAAGATCGCCCACATTGCCTTTCGGACTGCGCCGTAACAATCAACACGCATTCACCCGCCCTTGACGGCCTTTGGGCACTGCTCGGCGACGAACTTGTTGATGGCTTTGGTCAAGGGGCCCTGAAAGAGCCCGACGGAATCCTCCAGCTTGGCCAGCGCGGTGGCCATGGCTTTGATGGCGGCGGGACCTTCAACCTTTTTCAGATTGATCCAGACCTGCTTGGCCTGACCATTCTCGAAGCGGACCTTGGGGCCGAGCATGAAGTGAACGCGGTCGATCTCCTTGTCGCGCTCGATCTCGCAATCGACGCGGTGTTGCGGCAGCTCGAGCTTGACGGTCTGAGCCGTAAGCGCATTGACGATCAGAGCGCGCGGCACCTTCAGGTCGACGCTGCAGCGCGCGTCGCCGTAGGTCCAGTCCACCTTCTTCGATTCCTCCGAACTCTCCTTGAGAGAGCGGCGCGCCCAGGTCTTGGTGAGGGCGCAGCTCACGTCGCCGGTAGCCGGCGCCTTCTTCACGATGGCTTCGCACATGCGCCGCTCGCAGGCCTTGAGCTTGTCCTTCTCGTCTTTCTTCTCTTCGAGCGCCAGTGCGCCGGCCGGCAAAACGGCCGTTCCAAGCGCCGCGAGCACCAGGAGCGCGGACCAGGGTAAACCCATCGCCATATCGAAATCCTTGCAGCGGCCAGCGTTACGAATTCTTCAGCCTGCCTGTGAGCACCACGATATTGTCGACATTACGCCAAATCCGGAGGCCTTGAACTTCCGCGCGGACGGGTTCACGATGGGGTGGTCGCGCTTCATTCACCTCGGGCGCGGGCGCGGCGATCGCTCCCATGCGCCTGAGTGAAATGGAGGAACGCCATGGGGCAACCCGACGGTAGAGCGGGCGCCAGCGCCCGTTGCATCGCGCTTGTCGGTCCGTATCTCTCCGGCAAGACCACATTGCTCGAGTCCCTTCTCGCCCGCAGCGGGGCGATCACGCGGCAAGGCAAGATCTCCGACAAGAACACGGTGGGCGACGGCGCGCACGAGGCGCGCGACCACGGCATGAGCGTCGAGGTCAATGTCGCCGATGTGCAGTTTCTTGATGATACCTTCACCTTCATCGACTGCCCCGGCTCCATCGAGTTCCAGGACGAAACCGCCGCCGTTCTGACGGCGTGCGATGCCGCCGTGGTCGTTTGTGAGCCCGACCAGAAGCGTGTGCCAGCGCTACAGCTCATCCTGAAGCAGCTGGAAGACCGCAACATTCCGCACTTTCTGTTCCTGAACAAGATCGACAGCTTTGAAACCCCCGTTCGCGACATTCTGCCGATCCTTCAGCCCGCCAGCAGCAAGCCGCTCGTCCTGCGCCAGATCCCGATCTGGGATAACGGCATCGCCACTGGATTTGTCGACCTGGCCCTCGAGCGCGCCTTCGTCTATCGCGAGCACGCGCCGTCCGAATTGATAGACATGCCGTCCGCCATGAAGGAGCGCGAGACGGAAGCCCGTTTCCACATGCTGGAGCAGCTCGCCGACTACGATGACGAGCTGATGGAGCAGCTCCTCTCCGATATGCAGCCGCCGCGCGACAAGATCTTCGACGATCTCGCCAAGGAGCTGCGCGAAGGGCTTATTTGTCCCGTGCTGCTGGGGTCCGCCGAGAACGGCAACGGCATCCTGCGCCTGATGAAGGCGCTGCGGCACGAAGCACCGTTCGTGGACACCACGATCAAGCGCCTGAAGCTGGAGAACGCAAAGTCGGCCGCCTACGTTATGAAGACCATGTACAGCAGCCACGGCGGCAAGCTGTCGATCACGCGGGTGCTCGCCGGCGAGCTGGCTGACAGCGCAACGGTGACGGCCTCGGGCGGCGAAGAGCGTATTGCCGGCATGTTCACGCTGCAGGGGCAGGAGGCCAAGAAACGCGGCACGGCCAGACCTGGCGATACGGTGGCTCTGGGCCGGCTGGACCACATCCGTACGGGTGACACGTTGACCACGGAGAAGGGTGGCATCATGCAGATCAGCCGTCCCGATCGGCCGCGGCCGGTCTACGGCGTTGCCATCGAGCTCAAGGACCGCAAGGACGAGGTCAAGCTCAGCTCGGCGCTGGCCAAGCTGATCGACGAGGATCCGAGCCTGACGCTGGAGCATTCCAAGGATACGCATCAGGTGGTGCTGTGGGGCCAGGGCGAGATGCACCTGCGCGTCTCGCTGGAGCGGCTGAAACGCAAGTACGCCATCGATGCGACGACGCAGACCCGCCAGATTCCCTACAAGGAGACCATCAAGAAAAGCATCGAGATCCGCGGGCGGCACAAGAAGCAGTCCGGCGGGCACGGCCAGTTCGGCGACGTGGTGCTCGCCATCAAGCCGCTGCCGCGCGGGTCGGGGTTTGCGTTCGACGAGCAGATCACCGGTGGCGTGGTGCCGCGCCAGTTCATTCCATCGGTCGAGATCGGCGTGAAGGACTATCTGGGGCGGGGACCGTTCGGCTTCCCCGTTGTCGATGTCGGGGTGACTCTGACGGACGGCTCCTACCATTCGGTCGACAGCTCGGACATGGCCTTCCGCCAAGCCGGGCGGCTGGCGATGTCTGAGGGGCTGCCCAAGTGCACTCCGGTACTGCTCGAACCGATCATGTCGGTGGAGATTGCGGTGCCGAGCGAGGCGACGTCGCGCATCAACGCCATGATCTCCCAGCGCCGCGGGCAGATCCTGGGCTTCGATGCGCGGCCCGGATGGCCGGGATGGGATCTCGTGCAGGCAAGGATGCCGGAAACGGAGATCGGCGACCTGATCGTCGAGCTGCGTTCGGCAACAGCGGGGGTCGGGACGTTCGTCGCGACCTTCGACCATCTGGCCGAGCTGACGGGCAAGCTCGCCGACCAGGTTCTTGCGAGCCACAAACAGGCGGCCGAATAGGTCAATAATGCTTTGAGGCGGGGCTTTGCCCAGCCTCAAAGTCATCGCAGACATTCAGATCTTGACGAGTGCGGGATGGCCTTCGGCCTGCAGGCGCGGGATCTCGCCCATGGCCCACCGGTAGGCCGTCTGCATCAGCTCGCTGTGCCGGTTCCATTCGAGGATGCCCATGTCGCGCGGCAGGGGCGGGACCATGAGCAGATCGCGCGGCGTCAGATGGCGCTCGAAGTCCTGACGGTTCACCATCAGGCTGCGCATGAGCACCGAGCCGAGACCCGGTGCATTCGGGAGGGGTACGCGGCGGAAAGGAACGAGCGCACGCCGCACCAAGTCTTGGCGCGACGGCAAGGCGTGATAGTCGACTGAAAAGCGTTCGAGCTGGGGCACCTCGAATGACACGACGATGTTGGGGCCGCCTTTCAACTCATGCATGGACCGGATGGGGACGTTGTCGAGCAGGCAGCCGTCGACGAGCATCTGGCCGTCGTCGGTGTAGTACGGCGGCAGCAGGGCGGGGATCGACCCTGACGCGCGAATGGCAGCCCACAGGTCGCCGCGCGTGTGGCGATGCAGGCCATGCGACGACAGATTTGTCGATATGGCGAAATAGGGAATCCAGAGATCCTCGATGGCCACATCGGCGTAGTGCTCGGCCAGAACGTTATCGAAGTGCGTGTGATCGAGCAGGCTGTATCGCGGCCACGTGTAACGTCTGAGTGCCTTGCGCGTGACGAAGATATCGTGCGTTGCCCGGTCAACATCGTCCGGTGGCAGACCCATGGCGAAGGCGCCGGTCATGGCACTGCCGCCCGAGGTGCCGCCCATGATGTCGAACGTCAATCCGCATTCCAGAAAGGCTTTATAGAGCCCCACGTGCGCGGCGCAGAACGCGCCGCCGCCGCAGGCAACGAAGCCGAGGGCATTGCCGGTGATGAAGCGGCCCAACCGGTCGATGTCCGACCGGTCGATCAGGGCGACGTGATGGTGCATGCCGACATTGCGGGTCTTGAGCCAATGCGCGGTGCCCGTCACGGGGCCACGGCTGTCGTGCAGCAGAACGAGCCGTTGAGCTTTCGGCTGCAGAAGGCTTGCAGCGAATTCCTCCAATCGATTTTGCGGAACGTCGGCCGTCGTCTCACGCGCGGCCATGCCGACGCGCAGCACCTGGTCGGCCTGGCGGATCGCCTTCTCGGACCATGGCGTCAATTCGGAATCGGCGAGGTAGATGACGAACTGATGTGCGCTCTCGAGCGCATTCAGAGCCTGCATAGCGGCGCCGCTGTTCAGATCGGTCTGGCCGCCCAGCATCCGGCGCAGGTTGTCCGAGCGCACAAGCGTCACGGACCCGAACTGACGCAGCACCGCCTCGATGCCCGACACGAAGCGGGATAGCACGGGCCGCGGCCCTGCCGGGATAATTGTGATGGTCCGCGGGATCGCATCGGCCGGCATGGCGCGGCCGGCAGTTTGATCCGCAAGCCGCCGCGCGAGCGCGGAGGTCAGCGTGCGCCAGATGGCGGGCGTTCGCGCACACAGCCGGTCGAACTGCTCGCGGCCGAGCTTCAGAACGAGGCTGTCGCGGGCAGCAGTAACCGTCGCCGTGCGCACGCCGCCGGCGAGAAAGGCGATCTCTCCGACGGGAGAGCCTGGTCCGACCTCGGCGATGGGATTGTCCCGGCCGGCCACGCTGACGTCGAAGCGGCCGGACAGGACAATGAACAGGGCATCCGCCACATCGCCCTGGCGGACCAGAACGCGGCCGCGATCGAGCGCGATGGTCTCCAGCTCGCTCTCGATGACCGCGCGCTCGGACGGCAGCAGATCGCCAAAAATGGCGACGTCCGAGAGCCCTGGACCGATGCGTTTCGAGGCCATGCCACAACGGATCGCACGGGGCGCATGCCGCGGGCAAACAATTTGGCGGTGTGCTTACCGCAGATTAGCCGTCAGCGTGCGGCAAGCGCTCGGGAGGGAGCCTGCACCTCGGGCGGCAGCTTGGCCCAGTGGGCGCCGGTCCGGCCCATCTTGAAGCCGACCTGATAGAGGGCGCGCTGATACTCGGGATCGAAGGCTTGTTTGGCCTTGACGTTGAAATCCGCCGGAATGGCAGTGGCATTGAAATCGGCGCCGCTTTCGACGGCGGTGCGCCAGATGCGATAGAGGTCGCCGTGGCTCTGGCTCTTGGTCAATGTCGTGATCGAGCGGGCCGCGATGGTGATGGCGGTGGGCTTCACGGCCTCGAACTCGGGCGTCAGCTTGCCGTTCTTGATGATGTAGATGCGGCGGACAGGAGGAACGGGGTAGAAGCGATCGAAGGTCTTCAGATTGAGCTGCGTGGGCGCGATGAAAACGCCGCGGGTGACGCCGCCATCGACGTGCATCTCCTCGTAGGCCTTTCCATCTGCGATCACAGCGATGTTGACCGGTGGGAAGGCGCCGGGAATGGCGGCAGAGGCCATGATGACCTTGTGGAACAGCTCGGGCGCCTGCGGATGATTGCTCGCGGCGATCTCGCCCATGTTCCAGATGATGGGCCGCTGCATGTCGAGATTGGTCGTGCCGATGAGCAGGATGCGCCCGCGCCGGTATTCGGCAGCGATCGCACGCAGGAATTTACGGTCGACGTAGCGCGCCACGAGCTCGCCGAGCTTGGACGTGTCGGCGAGCGAGGAGCCGCCCAGCAGGCCAGGGAGGATTTGCGCCGTCAGCAGCTCGGACGTTTCATATTGCGTCCAGATCTCGGCAAGCTGCCTGTCGTAGGCAGGACCTAGAAAAGCGAAAGGCGCGATGATGGCGCCGGCGCTGATGCCGGTGACAACCTCGAAGCTCGGCCGCGTGCCGTGCAGCGTCCAGCCGGCAAGCAAGCCGGCGCCGAATGCGCCGTCCGATCCACCGCCCGAGAGCGCCAGATATTCCACGATCGGCCGGCCGCTGGCCGTGCGCGTGTCGGCGGCGTGCGTGACGAGATTAGGCAACTTGCGGCGAATCTCGGAGATGATGTCTTTGGGAACCTCGTCGCCGAAGAAGCGCGCGGAGGGCAGATCGGACACGATCGCCATCTCGGCCACGGCGGCATCGGGAGGCGTCTGGCGCGGCAAAGCGGTGGCGCATCCGGCAAGGAGCGCCGCGACGGCAATTGCAGCCGCCAGTCGCAAAACTGACGCTACGTCACGCATGACGCCGGAACCACCCGTCGACCCCAGCCGATTGGCTATGGCTTGGTATTATGGTTTCCTCGCGCGTGCAGCAAGGGCCGGCTGCCTGCAACCATTCAGCACGCGCCGCACTTGCGCCTTTCGGGCAACAGAACGGGGCCATAAGGCCCCGTTTTCATTAGCCATATTAGGGCGAAAGCTTACTTCGCCTTGCCCAGCATCTCCTCGACGTACTCCCAGTTCACGAGGTTGTCGAAGAAGGCCTCGAGGTATTTCGGCCGCGCGTTGCGATAGTCGATGTAGTAGCTGTGCTCCCACACGTCGACGCCGAGGATTGGCTGCGCGCCGTGCATCAGGGGGTTCTCGCCGTTGGGCGTCTTCTGCACCTCGAGCTTGCCGTTCTTGACCGCGAGCCAGGCCCAGCCGGATCCGAACTGGCCGACGCCGGCCGCGATGAAGTCGGCGCGCACCTTGTCGAGGCCGCCGATCTCGGCGACGAGCCTCTCGACCTTGCCCGGCAGCTTCTTGCCGCCGCCGCCCTTCTTCATCCAGCTCCAGAAGTGGATGTGGTTGTAGTGCTGGCCGATGTTGTTGACGACCGGCGCATCCTTGGCCGCGAAGGCCTCCTTGCAGATGTCCTCGATGCTTTTGCCGGCATACTTGGTGCCGTCGCCGGCGAACTTGTTGCCGTTGTCCACGTAAGCCTGGTGATGCTTGTCGTGGTGGAACTGCAGCGTCTCGGCCGACATGTACGGGGCGAGCGCATCATAGGCGTAAGGAAGATCGGGAAGTTTGAACGACACGGGGCTTCTCCGTCGCGATGTCTGTTGGGGTGGGATTGGGCCTGACGGTACCGGCTCCAAGCCTCCAATACAAGGACGTTTGGCTCACGGACTTGCGCCGCTGGGGGTCGCAACCGACTGAGCCGCGCGCCAGGCGACGATCTGACGCCAGAGGGACACCAAGCCCATGGCCAGTCCCAGTAGCGTCGCGGTCCGGTTCGGCGAGATCACCAGAATGGAAGCAGCGCCCAGCCAGAACTGTTCCCACCTGGGCATGTGCGCAAGACCATAGCCGGTCAGCGCCACAGCCAGCATGACGATGCCGATGAGGCAACCCGTCGTTGTCTCAAAGAATTCCGACCACGTGAAGCCTTGGGTCACGATCAACATGGCCGGCGAGTAGACGAACACGAACGGCACCAGGGCCTTGGCGAGGCCGAGACGGAACGCGGTATTGCCGGTCTTGAAGGGATCGGCGCCCGCCATGCTCGCACCGGCGTAGGCCGCCAGCGCCACCGGTGGCGTGATGTCGGCCAGAACGCCGTAATAGAACACGAAGAAGTGCGACACGAGCTGCGGCACGCCCAGCATGGCGAGCGCCGGTGCGGCGATCGTCACCATGATGAGGTAGTTGGCTGTCGTGGGTATGCCGCAGCCGAGCAGCACGCAGACGATCGCTGTCATCACCAGTGTGAAGAACAGGGTCATCGCCTTGATGTCGAACATGCTCACCGGAATGAAGGCGCTGAAAAAGGTCGAGAGATCAGCCGCAGCGCCGGTGATGATGCTCGACAGCTTGAAGCCAACACCCGTCAGCGTCACGATGCCGATGATGACGCCGACGGTCGCCGCAGCCGCACCGACGCTGATGGCGTACTTCGCGCCAACCACGAAGGCATCGATGATGTCGAAGAAGCGTAGCTTGCCGGCGTCGTCCTTAAGCACGTACCAGGCGGATGCTGCGATCGACGCTGCGAAGATGGGGATCAGCCCGATCCACTCCGTCAGAATCTCCAAGCGCACACACAAGGCGATCGCGGCAAGAAATGCGACGGTGACGACGGGATTGCGGTTGGTCAGGCCGATGACGATGCAGCCGGTGATGCCCCAGAACGCCGCCAGATAGGGCGTGAAGCCGGAGAACAGCACGATCAGCAGCACGATGAGCGGCATGGCCGTCGGCCAGTCGCGACGAACAATGTCGCGGACCACCGGGAGCTCCGCGCGCGGCAGGCCGCGCAGGCCGTGCTTCTTGGCCTCGAAGTGGATCTGACAGAAGACGCCGAAGAAATGCATGAAGGCCGGCACGATCGCCGCCAGGATGATGGTCTGGTAGGGCACCGCCAGGTATTCCACCATCAGGAACGCCGCCGCACCCATGATCGGCGGCGTGATCTGCCCGCCGGTTGCGGCCGCCGCCTCGACGGCGCCTGCGAAGTGGCGCGCGTAGCCGATGCGGATCATGGCCGGGATCGTGAGCGAGCCCACCGTCACCGTGTTGGCGATGGACGACCCCGAGATCATGCCGAAAAGAGCCGAGCCGAAGATCGAAACCTTGGCGGGCCCACCGGCGAAACGCCCAGTCAGAGCCGTAGCGATATCGATAAAGAAGCGTCCAAGCCCGACGCGCGTCGCCAAGACGCCGAACAGCACGTAGTGGAACACGTAGGTGGCCACCACGCCCAGCGCGACGCCAAAGATGCCCTGGCTCGTCAGGTAGAGATGGTTGACGATGTTTTTCCAGTTGTTGCCGGGATGTGCGAAAATGCCGGGGAACGAACGGCCGTAGAGCGCGTACAGGATCAGCACGACGGCGATGATCGGCAGCGGCCAGCCGACGCTGCGCCGCGTCGCCTCCAGCATCACGACGATCATGATGGAGCCCATGACCCAGTCGATGGTCAGCGGATTGCCGACGCGGAACTGCAGATCGTGGAAGACCCAGGGCACATAGAGCGCCGACACGGCGCCGCCGATGGCGAACAGCCAATCGGGAATGCTGATGCCGAGCGGCCGCAGCAAGCCGGCTTGCGGCTTGGCCACGTTGCCCCTCTGGTTCCAGGAGAAGACCAGGAATATCAGGCCGAGCACGAAGGCGAGGTGGACGCCACGGTGCGTCGTCTCGGGCAGCAGGCCGAAGCCGGCGGTGTAATAGTGAAAGCAGGAGAGCGTGAAGAGCAGAACCGCCACGATCCAGGCCGCCGCTGGCAGCAGCGGGCGAAACCGCATCTCGGGATCAAGCTGGGCCTCGAGCTTCTGGACTTCAGCTTCGTTGAGCTGCGCGGCGGTGGTGGTCATGCGGTCTCGTTGACGAGAGAGCGGTAAAACACAATTCCCTCTCCCCGCGGGCGGGGAGAGGGACGGAAGTCTCAGACCTTAGAGGATGCCGACTACTTCAGCAGGCCGGCTTCCTTGTAGAACTTCTCCGCACCCGGATGCAGCGGAATGCCGATGCCCTGAAGCGCGGTCGCCTTGACGATGACCTTGCCCTTGGCATGACCGGAGTCGAGCGCGGTGCGAGTCTTGTCGCTCCACAGCGCCTTGGTGATCTCGTAGACGAGATCGGCCGACTGCTTGGACGAGGTGACCCACTGCGCACCGACGGCAATCGTCTCGACACCCTTGACGTCCTTGTAGACGCCGTCCGGGATCTGGTCCTTGGCGAAGAACTTGTACTGCGCCAGAATCTTGTCGCGGGCCTCGCCATCAATCGCCACGAGATCGAAGCCGTTGGTGGCCGCCAGCTCCGACAGCGTACCCTGCGGGTAACCCGTGGTCTGGAAGTAGCCGTCGAGCGAGCCGTCCTTGAGCTTCTCGGCGCACTGTTGCTGCTTCAGATACTCCGGCTTGATGTCCTTCTCGGTGACGCCGAAAGCGCCGAGAATGGCGCGCGCGTTGACGAGCGTGCCCGATCCCGGCTCATCAAGGGAAACCCGCTTGCCCTTGAGGTCGGCGATCGACTTGACGCCCGAGTTCTTCTTGACGACCACGTGCACGCTCTCAGGATAGAGATTGGCGATGGCACGCAGCTCGTCGACCTTGGGCTTGCCTTCATAGATGCCCACGCCGTTGAACGCCCACGAATTGACATCGGCCTGGCTGAAGCCCGACTCCATGGAGCCGCCGACGATGCCGTTGACGTTGGCCACCGAGCCGTTGGTGGCAACGGCGCTGACGTTGACCTTATCGGTCGAGATGGCGTTGGCGATGATGCCGCCGAGCGGATAGTAGGTGCCGCCCGTACCACCTGTGCCGATGCGGAAAAACTGCTGTTGCGCGAAGGCCGGAATGCCCGAGGCGGCCAGCGCAGCAAAGCTTCCAGCAACTTTCAGCGCCTCGCGGCGCGTCACAAAACCTGTCATTTCATACTCCTCCATGAACCGGCTCTCTGCATGCCGGCAATTCGACGGCACCCTGCACCAAAAAGCGGCTATTTGTCGATCATTCCATGAGCATCAGGTCCGTGTCCTCCGGCTTGGTGCCAAGGCGTGTCAGCATGGCGTGGACCTGGCCGCGGTGATGGGTCTGGTGGTTGAAGAAGTGGGTGATGATCTTCCAGCGGGGCCGGCTCAACTCGCGGCCCAAGATACCTGAGTACCAAGTGATGTCGCCCGCCAGCCACTCCTGATCGAGCGTGCCGGTCCAACCGATGATGACTTCGTCGAAGGCATTGCGCTCCCGCTTGAGATCCTCCCAGTGCTCGAACAAGCGGGGCGAGTCCTTGCCGGATATGGTGGGGCGCGGCGTGCCGGCGAACCGATGCATCCAGTTCTGGTCTCCCCACAGCAGATGGTTCAGCGTGCCATGGATCGAGCCGAAGAAGGCGCCCTGGTCGCGCTTGCGGTCGGCATCGCCGAGCCCGTCGGCCGCGGTGTAGAGGGACCGGTTCTGCCACTGATTGTAGCGCGCCATGAGTTGCGTGTGGGCTGGAGAGATCATGATGCTTTTCCTCCGTGACTCTATTGGCGGCGCCGGGCGGTCACCTCGATCTCGATCTTCATCTCCTCGCTGGCGAGGCCGGCAACGATCATCGTGGAGGCGGGGCGCACGTCGCCGAAGTGCTTGCGGAAGACAGGCCAGCAGGCCGGCCAGTCGGCCCGGTTGGGGACGATAATCAGGACGCGCACGACGTCGGCAAGACTGGAGCCGGCTTGGCCCAACGCCGTTTCGATGTTGCGGAAGGTCTGCTCGCACTGGGCCACGATGTCGTCGGAGATGGTCATCGTCGCGTAGTCGTAGCCGGTGCAGCCGGACATGAAGACGAAGTCGCCATCGACGACGGCACGCGAATATCCAACCTCGGTTTCGAAGCGCGAGCCGGAGGAGATGAGTTTGCGCGGCATGGGCAGGTTCCCCTTTCGGAGCTGGTTGCGGGGCCGCAAGCTAGCAGAAATCGAAGCACAGTGGCGCTGCGCAGCGGCAAGACAGAAATTTTTCTGCGTAAAGTTATCCCCTCTCACCGCGGTGGTTTTATTCTGTGCCTATCCCGGATCTGACCACCCAGGGCGCAGGCAAGAGCTGGTTGTCTGCGATTGGATCCGGGGGCCACGATTGGGCACGAGACATCAGCGAATCCGTGCCAACCTGCTGCCGGCGATAAGCGTACGCCG
>JBJXDX010000132.1:0-35517 GCA_046154585.1 Hyphomicrobiaceae bacterium
GCGACCCAAAGCCCAAAATCGCCGCGCGCAGGTGCCGCTGGGTGGCCCTGTTAGAAGCTTCAGGATTGCCGCCTTGCGGCACCTGCGTTCCGTCACTTCATGCAAACCCTCGAGCCGGACGGCTGCGGGGATGAAGGTGCTGAGTATCCATCTCTTCGCAAATTCGGTCTTGGCTTACGCAAACGTCAAAAACCGGCGCCACACAGATGACGCGATGGGTCCTGGCGACCGTCGGAACAAGTCCGAGGGCAGGCAAGTGCGAGATGATGTCGGGGCGATCACTCGGCCGGAATAACGATCGGCATTCCCGGCGCGGGCATCGATGGTCCGCCGAGCCCCAACTGCCGCCGCGCATCCTCGCGCAGCGCGTCGATGGGCTTGCGACGGCCTTCGGCTTCGAAGTGCCAGAACGTCCAGCCGTTGCAGGCGGCCTTGCCCTGCACCTCGGCGCCGAGGCGATGGATGGAGCCCTGCATCTGCGGGATGCTGCCGGGCAGCGCCAGCGTGCCGTCGGCCCGCACCTCGGCGCAGATCTTGCCGCGCTCGTCCCACAGGCGCTGGCCCGGCTGGATCATGCGCAGATCGACGATCGTGCCAAACGGGACACGCGGCTCGGTCCGCTTGGAGCGCGTCATCTCCAGCGCCGGGCCCGAGAGGGGCTCCACCGCCTCGATGCGCTCGGTGGCCGCCTTGGCGTAGTCGGGATCGGCCTCGATGCCGATCCAGCGCCGCCCCAGGCGCTTGGCCACTGCGCCGGTGGTGCCGGTGCCGAAGAACGGGTCCAGCACTACGTCGCCCTTGCGCGTGGACGCCAGAATGACGCGATAGAGCAGCGCCTCGGGCTTCTGCGTGGGATGCGCCTTGCGGCCGCCGTCGTCCTTCAGGCGCTCGGGGCCCGAGCAGATCGGGATCAGCCAATCGGAGCGCATCTGCACGTCATCGTTGAAGGCCTTCATGGCCTCATAATTGAACGTGGGCTTCGACTTCTGGTCGCGCGCGGCCCAAATCAGCGTCTCGTGCGCGTTGGTGAAGCGCTTGCCGCGGAAGTTCGGCATCGGATTGGTCTTGCGCCAGATCACGTCGTTCTGAATCCAGAAGCCGAGATCCTGCAGCGCCGCGCCGAGGCGGAAGATGTTGTGGTAGCTGCCGATCACCCACAGCGCTCCGTCAGGTTTCAGCACGCGGCGGCACTCGGCGAGCCAGGCGCGCGAGAAGCGATCATAGTCGGCGAAGCTCGCGAATTGATCCCAGGCCTGATGCACGCCATCCACGACGGTGTTGTTCGGGCGCAGGAGATCGCCGTCGAGCTGCAGATTGTAGGGCGGGTCGGCGAATACGAGATCGACGCTGGCCGGCGGCAGCCGGGCAAGCTCGGCGAGGCAATCGCCCTCCAGAACGCAATCCACGGGCACGGACGAACGCTGACGGCGACGCTGAACCATCTGACTCTCAACTCTCGACTGACGCTGACGCGACTGGACTTGCACGGCAGACTGCCGCGCGCTGACACCATACACGCAAAGCTGGCGATCGCGTTGCGGAGGCAATACGACGACGCAACACCGGCCTCGATAACGGGAAAGGGCGCAGCCGACACGGGCTGCGCCCTAAACGCTGGCAGCGCGGTAGCGCGACGGCCTACGCTGTCCGCACCGGCACGAAGGCATAGCCCTTGCCGTCCTTCTTGATCGTGCCGGCACCCGGCAGACCGTAGTGGTAGCCAGTGATCGTCGCCTTGTCGGCCACGACACGGTCGAAGATTTTGCGCCGGTTCTGCTCGGCGAGGTTTGCGTCGCTATCGAAGGCGACTAGCCAGCCTGGATTTTTGACGAACAGCGCCGGAATGTTGGTGACGTCGCCGAGCACGATGAGCTGCCGGCGCCCCGAGCCCAGTACATAGCTTGTATGGCCGGGGGTATGTCCGTAAGTGTCGATGGCACGAACGCCAGGGATCGGATCCTTGCCGGCTTCCACCTGTTTGACGTTCTTCCAGGTCGGGAATGTTGCCTGGATGCGCTTGACGAGGCCATGGCGCGCCTCGGGCAGCTTGGCCATGAGGCCAGGGTCGGTCCAGTACTTGTATTCGGCGGCCGGGAGGATGATCTCTGCATTCGGGAACGTCTGCGCGTTGGTATCCTTCGCCATCAGGCCGAAGATGTGGTCAGGATGGAAGTGCGTGACGATGATGGTCGAAATCTTGGTGGGATCGATGCCCGCCTTCTTGAAGACGTCGTTCTTGCCGATGAGGCCAGCCGTGGGCGCAGACTGCCCGCCGGTGCCGGAATCGAACATGATCGTCTTGCCTTTCAGCTTTACCACTGTGACGGTGAAGGGGATCGGCACATAGGCATCGGTGATGCCGGCTGTCTTGAGCGCGGACTTGGTTTCGTCGACGGAGGCATTCTTGATGAAGCCCGGATCATGCGCCTTCTCCCAAGTTCCGTCGTAAAGTTGGGTCACCTCGATGTCGCCGACCTTGAATTTGGCGAAGCCCTTGTCGATCAGTGCCTGCGGCGAGCCCATCGGGCTCATGCCTTTGGCGGCCTGTGCTCCGGCTGGCTGAATGAACGCCAACGGTCCGTCTAGGCCGAAGGCCGCGCTCGCGGCTGCAGCCGAAATCACGAACTGGCGTTTGGAAATGCTCTGCATCGGACGTTCTCCCAGTTGTCCTTGACCCACTCGTCCCCGCGACGGAGCGTAAACAGGCGACATTTGCCTGACAAAGACAAGCGCCCCTGCACTCACGAGGATGTGATGATCTGTCTACCGCTTAGGTATCAACGATAGAGCCGCGCGATCATGCCGGGCGGCACGCGCAGATGGTGCAGCGCAAGACAGGACAGATTGCGCAACCCGTTGCGCAGATCGCCGTCACGACGCGCGTGTTCGGCGCTGCTGATAGCGCGCGCCCGCAGGATGACTGTACGGCGCCAGCCGACGCGGCGCATGAAGTCCACATCCTCCATCAGGGACAGCGGCTTGTAGCCGCCGATCTGGCGATAGAGCCGGCGCGGAATGAGGAGGCCCTGGTTGCCATAGGGCATGCGTACCAACGCGCAGCGCGCTGCCACGCCGAACTCGATGAGGCGTGGCCAAACGCCTGGATCGTCGAGCGCAAACCTGAAGGCCGCGGCCGCAGCCGGACGCGCCCCACTGTCCACCCGCTCCATGAAAGTCGAGGCTTCGCGTTCCCACCCCGGCTCGAGGATCGTGTCCGGGCGGAGAAACAGCAGCCACGGCATGCGCGCCTGATCGGCTCCGGCGGCAAGCTGCCGGCCGCGTCCGGACACCGAGCGGATGAGCGTCGCCCCGGCCTGATCGATGATTTCGCCCGTGCGGTCGCTGGATCCGCCATCGACGACGACGACCTCGCGCACGATGCCCTCGACTGTCGGCGTGATCAGCGCGGTCAGGCAGGCAGCGAGCCCGCTTTCGGAATTCAGCGTCGGAATAATGACGGTAAGCATGCGGCCCTCTCGCGGGCGGACCTTAGCTTTCGGGCCTCTCATTCTCAACGTGGCGCAATACAATGTTCTTTATTTGTTCTCTTTTCATGCTAATCTGCAACCTCAAGAGGAGGCGCGAGTGGCGGCGAAGGATGACAAAGCCGGGCTGGACGGCACCTGGGCAACAGTAGACGAGGAGCGCCGGCGCGGACGCGGGGCACGCTCCAACCGCGCCAGCCGGTACGACAGCCAAACGCCGGAAGCGTTCGACGACGGTTGGGAGACGCTCGGCACGCTCGACGCCTTCAAAACCCACGTAAGCCCCGAGCGGGCCAAAAGCATCATCACCACCAACGACAGCCCCGACATCAGCTTCTCGCAGTCCATCAATCCGTATCGCGGGTGCGAGCACGGCTGCATCTACTGCTTTGCCCGCCCGACGCACGCTTACCTCGGGCATTCGCCCGGGCTCGATTTCGAGACCCTGCTCTATGCCAAGATCAATGCAGCGGAGCTGCTGGAGAAGGAGCTGGCCCATCCGCGCTACCAGCCCAAGGTGATCGCGCTCGGCACCGTGACCGATCCCTACCAGCCCATCGAGCGCGAGCACGGCATCACCCGCCAGGTGCTGGAGGTGCTGGATCGCTCGAGCCATCCGGTCGGCATCGTCACGAAGTCGGCGGGGGTAGTCCGCGATCTCGACATCCTGGCGCGCATGGCCGAGCGCGACCTCGTCAAGGTGGCCATCTCCGTGACAACCCTCGACCGACGCATCGCCCGCAGCATGGAACCGCGAGCGGCCACGCCGCCCCGCCGCATCGAGGCCATCCGCCAGCTCACCGGGGCGGGCGTTCCGGTGGCTGTGATGACCGCGCCCATCATTCCCGGCCTCAATGACAGCGAGATCGAGAAGATCCTGGAGGCGGCGCGCGACGCCGGCGCCGAATCGGCCGGATACGTGCTGCTACGGCTGCCGCTCGAACTGAAGGAGCTGTTCCGCGAGTGGCTGGAGACCGATTTCCCGGACCGGGCCGCGCGCGTCATCAGCATCCTGCGCTCGATGCACGGCGGCAAGGACTACGTGGCCCAATTCGGCGTAAGGCAGCGCGGCACAGGTCCCTACGCCAAGCAGATCGGCGCCCGCTTCCGGCTGGCGTTGAAGCGGTTGCATCTGAACGAACGCAACCTGGAGCTCAGGACCGACCTGTTTCGGCGCCCGGTACGCCCAGGCGGCCAGATGAGCCTTCTCTAAGAAGGGGCCTTTGACGGCCTACCCCGAATCCCTTGATGCTCCATGCCGGCTGGGGGCGTGGGGATATGACAGCGTCATTCGAGCTGGAAGGCATCGAGCTGAAGCTGGCAGGTGGGCCGGTTGCAGGGATCGATGAGGCCGGACGCGGTCCCTGGGCGGGACCGGTGGTTGCGGCCGCCGTGATTCTCGATCGGGATCGAATTCCCGACGGCATCAATGATTCCAAGATGCTCGACCCCGAGGATCGCGAGGCGCTCTACGCGCGGCTGGTGGCAACCGCCGAGATAGGCGTGGGCATCGCCGACGTGCGCCGCATCGATCGCGACAACATTCTCAATGCCACGATGTGGGCCATGGCCCAGGCGGTGCGCAAACTCCAGAGCAAGCCGCGCCTGGCGCTGATCGACGGCAACCGCGCGCCCGACCTGCGCTGCCAGACGCGCACGGTGGTCGGCGGCGATGCCAAGTGCCTGTCGATCGCCGCCGCGTCCATCATTGCCAAGGTGACGCGCGACCGCCTGATGATTGCGCTCGGGCAGGAACTGCCCAACTACGGCTTCGAGCGGCACAAGGGCTACGGCACGCCCGAGCACCAGACCGCCATCGGCCGCCACGGCGTGACGCCACATCACCGCCGCTCGTTCCGGCCCGTGCAAATGGCGCTCGGGTTGGAGTAGGGCACCGGCATCGCCGGGAGCGCGACCCATGCAAGCCGGCTTATGACACTGCGTTTGCACATTGCCCCGCTAGGAACGTATCGCTCTTCGGCTCGTGCCTAACGCAGCTATTCCGTGGGGGTAGGCACGGATTGAGAGATACTATTGATCAGCGCCGGCATTGCGTATCCGAAGCGAGGATGCATGAGCAGACCCGTTCCGCCTCCGATACTCGACAGCAAGCACTACAGTGAAGCGTCGGTTTTCGTGCCTGAAAACCTTTTGCGCGAAGCGCGGCGGCAGAAAGGGCTGAACGATGGTACGGTTCCCGAAGTCTGCGTCCTCGATCCGGATGGAGATATTGTCAGGCAGGCCAAAGCAGACGGACGGGCGATCCGAGATCCCAATTGGGCCTGCTATCACACCGAGCTGTATCGCATGACCCACGACGGACTAAACTTGGGTTTAGTGCCGTGCGCAGTCGGCGCTTCGTTCGCTGTTCTGGTGGCCGAGCAACTGTTCGCAGCCGGCTGTGGGCTTCTTGTGAGCATGACGTCTTCCGGTCAGCTCATCGAGGTACGGTCGCCCCCTTACTTCATCCTCATCGAAAAGTCTCTGCGGGACGAAGGGACGAGCTATCACTACCTGCCGGAGTCGGAGTTCAGCTTCGCAGCGCCGAAGCTCATCGAAGCGATGAGCGACGCATTCGACGGCTTGCCTATTCCTGTGGAGCGCGGCTCCACGTGGACGACGGACGCGCCGTTCCGAGAGACTCCGACGGCCATTGCGGCCATGATGGCCAAGGGGCTACTCGCGGTCGAGATGGAGGCTGCAGCCCTCTACGCCTTCGCCGAGGCGCGCAGAAAGCCAGTGATTTGCTTTGCCCATGTGACCAATCAGATGGCGCGAATTGAAGGCGATTTTGGAAAGGGCGAGGCGGACGGCTCGGTCGATGCTCTGGCAGTCATCGCACGCGCGGCGCGCGCTTGGTCTCAACGAGAGCAACATCCCATTTAGCGCCGTTGCAAGCGCCCTAGTCGATCTTGATGTTGGCCTTGACGGCTAGCTCCTTGAACTTGACGATCTCGCGTTCGATCTGCGCGCGGAATTCGGCCGGCGTATTCAGCACGATCTCCGAGCCCGACTCCTTTGCCTTGTCCGCGAAGGCCGGCTGCCGGGCGGCCTTGACGACGGCCGCATAAATCTTCTCCACCAGTTCGTCGGAAACCCCGGCCGGCGCCATCAGCGAAAACCACTCGGAAAAGTCGAAGCCCGGTACGGTCTCCGCCATTGACGGCACGTTAGGCGCACTGGGCGCGCGCTGCGGCGACGTTACGGCCAGCGCCCGCACGCGCTCGGCCTGGATGTGCGGCATGGTCGAGGCGAGATTGAGAACGCCGATCTGCACCTGTCCCGCCACGAGATCGTTGAGCGCCGGTCCGGCGCCACGGTAGGGCACATGCACGATGTCGATGCCGGTCGCAAGCTTCAGCGACTCGATGCCGAAGTGCTGGGCGGTGCCGTTGCCGGAGGTGACGTAATGCAGCCCGCCGGGTTTGGCCTTCGCCGCGGCGATGATATCGGCCACGCTCTTGTAGGGCGTCGAAGGATGCACCGCGAGGACGTTGGGCGACCGCGTGAGGATGGTGATGGGCTTGAAGTCCTTGAGCGCGTCGTAGGGGAGCTTGGCATGCAGCGCGACGTTGGACGCATGCGAGCTGATGACCATGCCGATGGTGTGACCGTCACCGGGCGACCGCGCCAGCGCTTCCGTTCCAGTAACGCCGCCGCCGCCCGACTTGTTCTCGACGACGACAGGCAGGCCAATAACCTCGGACAGCGGTTGCTGCAATAGGCGGCAGGCAATATCGGCGGCGCCGCCCGGCGGCCACATGACGATGATCTTGAGGGGCTTCGTCGGCCATTGTGCCTGGGCAAACGTCGCAACAGCGAAGATCGGCATCAAAGCTGCAGTGGCCAGAACGGCCGCGATCCACTTTTTCATGACGTTCCTCCCGATGTTTCCAGCGAGGCTAGCACAGGAGCTATGTCGCGGGCATCTATGCATGCAAAGCATGACCGGCGCGATATCAGACTGTCGCCCGCACAACCGCAGCAGCGTCATCGAGCGACTCGAGACTCCAGCATTCGCGGATTACAGCGGCTGCTTTATCTGGCGGCAGCACGCCTTCGGCCTGGCCCTCAAACTTGATCTCGATCTCGCGATCGGTCATGGGCCGGTCCTTGCTACCGATACAGTGCGCGACCTGCTTCTTGAGGGTGCCCCCATCGCGCAGCGTGACTGTGATGTCGGTCGCGTCAGGTGCAATGCCTGGATCCACGACGGCCGTGATGCGCTCACGCAAAGCCGTGATGTCTTTGTCGGCGATGGCGGCATTGGTGCCTTCGGCGAACCCCGCCTTGCCGCGCAGAAGCGCGGCGGCGACCCACTGGTACAGGCTCACCTGGCCCTCGAACTCGTCCTTGGGATGACGGCGGTCGCACAGCGCCAGCGCGGTCGGATTGGCCCTGATGTGCACTCTCTCGATCGCGCGCGCATCGATGGTCGTTTCGCCCTTCAACTGCAAGCATCCATCGATCATGGGATGGATGACGATGCCGCATGGATAGGGCTTGTAGGTATTGCCCAGGATTTCAAAACGCTCGCCGAATTCCCCGGCCAGCACGGACAACGCGGGCTGCTGGGCGAAGCATTCGGCAAAGCCGTACTTGCCCTCGATGCTTTGCTCCGAAGCCGTGACGCCCCCTTGCGCCAGGATGGCCGCACGCAGACCGATCTGGCTTGCGTGTGCCGGCATCATCGCCGTGCAGATGGTGCCGTGCATGGCGCGAATGCCGGATGCTTGCGAGGCGGCGATGCCGACCGCGCGGCGCATGGCGCGCGCATCAAGCTGCAGGAGCTTGCCCGCAGCAACGGCCGTGCCAATACCGCAGGTGATGCCGGTCTGCGACCAGGCGATGCTGCCGCGCGCGGGCGGCACGGAGATCGCCTTGCTCAGCCGGCACACGATCTCGACGCCCAGCGCGAAGGCCGTCAGGAGGTCGCGCCCATGCGTCGGGCGGCGCTCGGCAAGCGCCAGCACCGCGGCCATGACCGGGCCGCTCGGGTGCACGATGGCTTCGGCGTGGGTGTCGTCAAAGGTGTAGACACTCGAACTCAGGCAGTTGATGAGGCTGGCGGTCAGGATGTCGGACTTGCGGCCGCGTCCGATGAGGGTGGCCTGCGCCTCGCCCGCGAACGGAAGCAATGCGGCCTCGGTCATGGCGACGGCGTCGTGCCGCGATCCGCCGACGGTACAGCCGAAGATGTTGACGAAGGACCGCAGCGCTTCGCGACGGACAGGCGCGGGGAGAGAGTCTGCGGTGGTGGCAAGAACGTAGTCCACCATGCGGCTGGTGGCGTCGGACATCGTCGGCATTGCGGAAGCATCCTTGGAGGGCGAACGTGCAGGCGCGTTGTGCATAGCATGCGCCTGGGATAGGTATCCATGCGCGCTGCAGCATAACACACCGGAGGATACAGAATGGACCTTGGGCTCAAGGGCAAGACGGCCATCGTCACGGGAGCAAGCCGGGGCATCGGCGAAGCGATCGGGCGCGTCCTTGCCGAGCACGGCGTGGACGTCTGCCTGGTTGCGCGCAGCAAGGACGACCTGGAGCGGGTTGCAGCCGACATCACGGCCAAGACGTCCCGGCGGATCGTGACGCATGTGGCCGATCTCAGCGATTCAAAAGCGCCGGAGGCTGCCGTCAAGGCCGCGGTCGACGCCTTCGGACGTCTCGACATTCTCGCCAACAATGCCGGCGCCACCAAACGCGGCGACTTCTTCGCGCTGACGGAGGAGGATTGGGCCGCGGGGTACGCCTTGAAGTTCTTCGGGGCCGTGCGCATGACGCGCAGCGCGTGGCCGCATTTGCGCGAGAGCAAGGGTGCGATCGTCAACATCATCGGCATCGGCGCGCGCGTGGCCGCGGCCGAGTTCACCATCGGCGGGTCCGTCAACAGCGCGCTCGTCAATTTCACCAAGGCGACGGCCGATCTCGGCCAGACCCAGGGCGTGCGCGTCAACGCCATGAACCCGGGGCACATTCAGACGAGCCGTCTGGAGGCACGCGTCCAGGCGACCATGAAGGCGCAGAACATCAGCCGCGAAGAAGCGATCAAGCGGGACGTCGCCCACCTCGGCATCAACCGCTTCGGCGACCCGCGCGAGATCGGAGATCTGGCGGCCTATCTGTGCTCACCGCGCGCGGCCTTCATGAACGGCTCGGTGATCGACATCGACGGCGGCCAGACGAAAGCGCTGTAGAGATCAGCGCTGCGTGTCGGGGTAAAGACGCTCGGCGATGGTTTTCAGCTCGCGGCGCATGACCTTGCCTGTGACGGTGAGGGGCAGGCTGTCGCTCAGATCGATGCGGTCGGGCACCTTGTAGCGCGAGGCGACAGCGCGGCAGTGGGCGATGAGCACATCGGACGACGGCGTGGCGCCGGGCTTGGGCACCACGAAGGCGACAACGATCTCGCCCTTCTCGGCATCGGGCAGGCCGACCACGCCGGCGATGCCGACATCGGGATGCTGCTGCAGGATCTCCTCGATCTCGGCGGGCGAGACGTTGATGCCCATGCGCTTGATCATCTCGCTGGTGCGGCCCGCGAACCGAAACGTGCCGTCGGGCGCGAGGCTGCCCAGATCGCCGGTGCGGAAATAGCCGTCGGCGGTGAAGGCGTCGGCGTTCTGCGCCGCGCTGGCGCCACCGTAGCCCCGGGTTTGGTAGCCACGCACTTCAACGTGGCCAGGCGTGCCGGGAGCGACGGCCGCTTGCGCATCGTCGGTGATGCGCACATGGACCCCGGGCAACGGCTCGCCCTGGCAGTTGGCGCGGCGCTCGAGTGGCCAGTGGTGCCAGGTGACGCAGCAGTTTCCGTAGGTCTCGGTCTGGCCGTAGACGTTGCAGATCTCGGAGGCGCCGAGGTCGGTGGCCTTGATGACATCCTGCGGGCTGCCGATGGTCAGACCCGTGCGCAGCGAGCGCGTGCGCTCGCGCGAGAAGGCAGGATGCGCAAGCAGCGCGCTCGTCATGGCCGGCAGCGTGTAGATCGAGGTGCACCGATGGCGCTCGATGAGGTCGAGGGCCTCGCCAGGGTCGAAGCGGCTCTGCAGCACCAGCGTGGCGCCGTGGGTGATGGTGGCGGGCAGCGCGTTGATGCCGCCGTAGGCCCAGAACAGGGGCGGCGCGACAAGCACGCGGTCGGCCGGCGTCAGGCCCTGGCGCTCGCCGATGTTGAAGCCGTTCTCGATGACGCCGAAGTGGTCGAGCGGCACGGCCTTGGGGCGGTTGCTGGACCCCGAGGTGTAGAGGATGAGGACAGGATCGGCGGCGCTGGCGCCCTCGCCCGGAGCCAAAGGCGCCAGCGGATCGCCGGAGACGAAATCGGCATAGGCCAGTTCGCCATCAGCGGGAGTGCTGCCGACGCGCACGACGACCGCGAGCTGCGCGTGCCGGGAGTCCGCGCGCAGGGCCGCGATGTCGGCCGAAAAATCCTGATCGCCGAAGCGGCCGAGCGTGAACAGGCAGCGCACGCGTGAATCTTCCAGCACGAAGTCGAGCTCGGCACGCTTGGACCAGGTGCTGAAGGGCACGACGATAGCCCCCAACGCGGCAGCGCCGAAGAAGGTCTCGAGCCATTCGATGCGGTTGTTGAGCAGCAGGCCGACGCGGTCTCCGCGCCGGATGCCACGGGCGCGCAACGCCGCTGCCACCTGCCCCGCCCTCAGCGTCAGCGCAGCATATGTTACGCTGTCGGACACCGTGATCGCGGCCAAGGCCTCCGGCGCGCGGCGGGCCTGCTCGACGAGCAGCTCATAGGCGGTGCGGCTGAAGGGAGGTTGCATGGTGGTGCTGCGGACAACAATAGGGACGCCGGACCATTGCGGGGAGATGCGGCTACGTCAAGGTGGCTCTGACACCGATGAGGTCAGCCGCCTGCACCTTCACGATGCTCTTCCAGCCGCGGCATGATCTCGACGAAGTTGCAGGGCTTGTGGCGGTTGTCGAGCTGCCATTTGAGGATGCCATGCCAGGCGTCGCGGCAGGCGCCGGGGGAGCCCGGCAGGCAAAAAATGTATGTGCCGCCGGCGAGGCCGGCGCAGGCGCGCGACTGGATGGTGGAGGTCGCGATCTTCTGGAACGAGATGATGTGGAAGACGGTGGAGAAGCCGTCGATCTCCTTCTCGAACAGCGGCTTTACAGCTTCAGGCGTGACGTCGCGGCCGGTGAACCCCGTGCCGCCGGTGGTAATCACCACGTCGATGCCGGGGTCGGCGATCCAGCCCTGAACCGTGGCGCGGATCTGGGCAATGTCGTCCCTGACGATGGCGCGCCCGGCCACCTGATGACCCGACTCCAGGATCATGCCGGCCAGGATGTCGCCGGATTTGTCGTCCTTCTCCGTGCGCGTGTCGGACACAGTGAGGACGGCGATGCGGATGGGAATGAACGGGAGATTTTCGTCGATCTTGGACATGGTTCGGCCCTCGCTCGGCCGCTCGCGGTCGGCTCAACGCGTTTGCGCCATTGTCTCAGGTTCGCCGGCCTGCGTCACGTCCGTGCGCCGTCAGTGGGTGACGAGATCAGCGACGGGGATGACGGGCACGCATACGTCCGTCAGCAGTTCCGGGGCCGGCGTGACAGCGGGATCGTTGAGATAGATCTCGAGATAGGGGCGGCGCGGATCGACCCTGAGACCATGGCCCGGCACCCACTTGCGTTGCACATACGAGAAGCCGGCACCAATCGTACGATGACGGCCGACATGCCGGTGGACCACATAGGCCCCGCCCGGAACAGTGCAGCGCGCCAGATCGCAGGGTGGCTCCGTTGGGAGGTCGGCAGGGACTTCGATGCAGGCGTCGTAGCGCCTCAAATGCGGCTCGGTGGTGGCGGGATTGTCATGGATGACCCCATAGCCACGCATCAGACCGGCACGTAGTCCCCTTTCGTCGAGCCACGACAGCATGGTGCCCCAGGCCTGGGCGGCGGAAATCTTATAGGGACCGGTGGTGCGAACGCAAAGCGCCTCCACCGGCCTGATGTAAAGATAGCCGATCTGCACGTCTGGCCTCTTGTCGTTATATTCGCGGCGTTCCCGCCGGTGCCGCGGCTGACGTTGTTTTCATAAAGATTAGAATATGCAGTTCTCTATTCACTTAATCCGGCAGGTCGAAATTAGCTCAAATTGAATCCAATCCGGCGGACAAAGGCGCCGAAATCAGCGCGCTCGGGCTCGGCGTACTGGCGCGCCTTGTCCTCGCTCCAGCCATAGCTGTCGCTCGAGCCGAAGCGAGCGGTATTGCGCTGCGCGCGATAGGGGAAAACCGCGTTGCGGCGGGCGTCGTAGCCGTCGACGACCGCCTTGCTGCAGTCCGTATAGCGATCGCGATGGACGGTGGCGGACAGCGGCAGGCGCAAGCTCATGTAAGGACGCTGCGAGGGCCAGCCGAACCCGAGGCCGGCAACGGCAAAGACGTGATCGGGCAAGCCCAAAAGCGCGCTGATCTCGATGCTGTGGTTGCGGATCACACTGACCGGGCAACACCCAAGACCCGCCGCCTCCGCCGCGATGATGAAAGCAGAGAGCGCGATGCCCGCATCCACCGATGCGTTGAAGAACGCATCGAGATGATCGTTGGCGAACGCAATGCCGCGCCACGCGTGCACCTGGCGCTGGCGCCGGTTGTTACCGAGAAAAACGATGAAGTGCGGTGCAGCCTTGATCCACTCCTGGTCCGCGAGCAGCGTATTGATGCGCGCCCGGATGGCCGGATCTTCGATGATGAGGACATCGCGCTGCTGCAGATCGCTCTTGGTGGGCGACGCGAGCGCCAGCGCGCACAGCGTCTCGATCAGTACGGGGGACACCGGGTCGGCTTTGAACCGGCGGCAGGAGCCGCGCGCCGCGAGCTGTTCGAACAGAGCAACCGTCGGCAGATCACCGTCCGGCGCCTCGCCATAACGATGCAGAAGATCGCGACGCACAGTACTCATGAGGCATTCCCTATTCGGCCAGGGCCGCACGGACGGCCAGAAGATCGCGCCAGGTCAGCCGCTTGGCCGCCGGCGTGCGCAGCAGATAGGCCGGATGCAGCGTCGGCATGGCCTGCACGGCGCGGTCGTTGATCTCGATCTCGCGCCATCGGCCGCGCGATTTCATGATGCCGCCCTCGACGCCCAGCACGGCACCGGTGGCGGGGCCGCCGAGCGTCAGCACCACCTTCGGCGCGACAAGCTCCATCTGGCGATCGAGGAAGGGGCGGCAGACCTGGGCTTCCTGCGGCGTGGGCGTGCGATTGCCGGGCGGGCGCCAGTACACGATGTTGGTGATGTGCACATCGGCTTCGCCGAGATTGATGGCCGCCAGCATCTTGTCGAGAAGCTGGCCGGCGCGACCCACGAAAGGTTTGCCTTCGAGGTCTTCCTCGCGGCCGGGTGCCTCGCCGATGATCATGAGCGGTGCGTGCGGGTTGCCGCGGTAGAAGCACAGGTTCTTGGCCGTGGCCTTGAGGCCGCAGCCCTGGAAGCCTGCCAGCGCCTGATGCAGCGCCTCGAGCGTGGCAGCAGAGCGGGCAATTTCGCGCGCCGCCATGGTTGCGGCGTCCGGCGCCGCGGTCGGGAACTGCCGGGCGGGTGCAGACGCGGGCAGCGACACCGGGGGCCGCGCGGCCGGGCGCGTCGCAGGGGGGACCGCGCTGTCGCGCCTTGCCGGAGGTTCCACCGCACGGGTCGCTGCCTGCGCCGTGTCACCGGCAGGTTTTACGCCGCCAAGACGGAAGTTTCCGCCCGGAGAGGCGCCATCTGTTTCAAGCCAATTGATCGGCGTATCCGAGAGCGCGGCATCGATGCCCATGTCGTGATACCACGCGAGCATGGCGGCAAGATCGGCGCGTTGCAGGCTGTCCGGCATGGGCCGAAAGATAGCGTGCAACCCGCCAAATGCTACAGCGGAATATGCCGGGAGCGGAACGGGCAGCTTGACGCTTGAGCCACGCTCGACCTATCGAACTGTAGCGGATGCATTGAGGGGAAGGACGTCAGGATGGCTAGCGACACGGACGCGTTGCCGCCACGCGAAGGCGTGGACTTCGACGTGGTGATCGTCGGCGCGGGGCCTGCCGGCTTGGCAACGGCGATCCGCCTCAGGCAGCTGGCCGCGGAGCACGACCAGGAAGTGTCGGTCGTGGTGGTGGAAAAAGGCTCGGAGGTGGGCGCCCATATCCTGTCGGGCGCCGTGATCGATCCCATAGGCCTCAATACGCTGATCCCGGACTGGAAGGCGAAGGGAGCGCCGATCGAAACGGAAGTCACCGACGACCGCTTCCTGTACCTGGGGCCCGCAGGCCAGATCCGGCTGCCCAACCTCGCCATGCCGCCGCTGCTCAACAATCACGGCAACTACATTGCCAGCCTCGGCAGCGTGTGCCGCTGGCTCGGCGAGCAGGCGTCCGAGCTGGGCGTGGAGATTTATCCGGGCTTCGCGGCGGCCGAGGTTCTCTACAACGACAACGACACGGTGGTGGGCGTCGCCACCGGCGATATGGGTATCGGCAAGGACGGCGCGCCGACCGACCGCTTCACGCGCGGCATGGAGCTGCGTGGCAAGTATACCATCATCGCCGAGGGTGCCCGCGGCTCGCTCGCCAAGCAGCTGATCGCCAAGTTTGAGCTCGCCAAGGGCAAGCAGCCGCAGAAATACGGCATCGGTCTGAAAGAGCTGTGGGAGGTGGCGCCGGACCAACACAAACCGGGCCTCGTGCAACACACGCAGGGCTGGCCTCTGGACAACGCCACCGGCGGTGGCTCGTTCCTGTATCACTACGGCCAGAATCTGGTGTCGGTGGGTTTCGTCGTCCATCTGAACTACACGAACCCATACCTGAGCCCGTTCGAGGAGTTTCAGCGCTTCAAGACGCATCCCGCCATCCGCGAGGTGTTCGAGGGCGGCAAGCGCATCGGCTACGGCGCGCGGGCAATCAGCGAAGGCGGATGGCAGTCGATCCCGAAACTCGTGTTTCCGGGCGGCGTGCTCGTCGGCTGTGCGGCCGGCTTCGTCAACGTGCCGCGCATCAAGGGATCGCATAACGCCATTTTGTCCGGCATTCACGCAGCGGAGTCGGCATTCGAGGCCATCAAGGCCGAGCGCGCGCACGACCGGCTGGATGACTATGCAGAGGCTGTGATGAGCGGTCCGATTGCGGCCGATCTGAAACGCGTGCGCAATGTGAAGCCGATCCTGTCGCGCTTCGGTACGCGGCTCGGCACCGCGTTGTCGGGAGCGGAGATGTGGCTGAATACCGTGATCCCGGGCGTCGGGCTCGGCTACACGCTCGGTCACAGCGAACCCGATCACGCCACGCTCAAGCCGGCCAAGCAGTGCAAGCGCATCGAGTATCCGCGGCCCGATGGCGCTTTGACCTTCGATAGGCTGACGGACCTGTCGTTTTCCGCCACCAACCACGAAGAGGATCAGCCGGCGCATCTGAAGGTGAAGGACCTGGCGCTGCAGAAGAGCTCCGAGCACGATGTGTTTGCCGGACCGTCGAATCGCTACTGCCCCGCCGGCGTATACGAGTGGGTGGAGGACAGCGGCGAGCCGCGTTTCGTCATCAACGCGCAGAACTGCGTCCACTGCAAAACCTGCGACGTGAAAGATCCCAACCAGAACATCAATTGGACGGTGCCAGAGGGTGGCGGGGGGCCGAACTATTCGGGGATGTAGGCAAGGATCGCGAGCTACTCCCGCCGCGGCTTGAGCAGTTGCCGCATCATGGCAGGAACAATGATGCGGTGAAACGGAAGCACGACCGCCAGATAGAGGCGGCCAGGCAGATTGTGGCTTCGAACCAGAGTTGTCGTTGTGACGCGGCGCGCCGTGCCGGCGGGAGCGACATCCACCACCACGCGGAAATCCAAGTGCTTGTCGTCGAAGCCCGCGATCAGACGATCGGGCGACTGGCTTATGACAGGAAAGAAGCCAACCGCGTCCGGCGCCATCTTGCGCGAAATCGACGTCTTGAGGCCGAACGGCGCGACAATGCAATTGCGGACGGGGCCATCAAGCCACTGATCCAGCGCGGCAACGTGTTGAATATGCGCTCGGCGGCCCCTCTCGCATCGAGTGTCGTGTCTTCAACAATGAGGGTGTAGGCGTCAACGAACTGCGCGCCGGCAAGCAGGCTGCCGGCATCTACATCTGGAGTGATGACCTGTACACTCATGCCGGCTCCCTCCAAGAGGTTCCGTCAGCCTCTGATAGCAGGGTTTGCATGCGCCCTGCGGGTCTCCGAAGCCGCACCGGTCTCCACACATTGACGCAGCGCGGATCGTCGGCAAGTATGTCCGGACATTCGTTGGCAGCGACCTCTATCGCTGGCGGTGCTGATAGAACGGCCTTGCTGGTCGAGCGAGAGGCGATGCAAGGCAGCGCGCCTTGCGCGTGGGGTCCTCTTCTCGCAAACTGACGACCAATGCTGAGGGCCGACGCGACACCTGGAGGAATGCCTCATGAAGCTGATGTGGTTCCACCTGATGCCCTACACCGAGCTGCCGGACGATTTCCGGCAGAAACATCCGTCCGTGTGGGTCGACATCCATTCCTCGCTGTTCGACCCCAAGCGCGCCCACCTGATGTACAACGACTTCATGGATGAGCTCGAATACGCCGCCGAGTGCGGCTTCGACGCCATCTGCGTGAATGAGCACCATTCCAACGGCTACGGCCTGATGCCGTCGCCCAATCTGATCGCAACGGCGCTGTCGCGGCGCACGAACGACGCCATGATCTGCGTCATGGGCAATTCGCTGGCGCTCTACAATCCGCCCACGCGCGTGGCCGAAGAGTTCGCCATGATCGACTGCATCTCGGGCGGCCGGCTGATCGCCGGCTTCCCGGTCGGCACGCCGATGGACACCTGCTACGCCTACGGCCAGAACCCGAGCATGCTGCGCGAGCGCTATCTGGAAGCGCATGATCTCGTGATGAAGGCGTGGACGGAGAAGGAGACGTTCTCTTTCGACGGCCGCTTCAACCAGCAGCGCTATGTCAACATCTGGCCGCGCCCGGTGCAGCAGCCGCATCCGCCGGTCTGGATTCCAGGCGGTGGATCGGTCGAGACGTGGCGCTGGTGCGCGGAGATGGACTACGTCTACTGCTACCTCTCCTACTACGGCTACAAGGCCGGTGCCGCGACCATGAAAGGCTTCTGGGACGAGATGGATCGTCTCGGCAAGGACCGCAATCCGTACCGTGCCGGTTTCCTGCAATTCGTCGGCGTGGCCGAGAGTCGGTCTGAAGCCATGGAGCGGTACGCGGAGGCCGCGGAATATTTCTACGGCCGCTGCCTGCACGTAGATTCGCGCTTTGCCTCGCCGCCCGGCTACAACACCGAGGCGACACAGCGCGTGGGTCTGGAGAGTCAGATCGCCCAGGCTGCAAAAGCTGCCGACGACAAGCTGGCGGGTGGCACCACCGGCACGACGGCCGGCTCGCGCTTCAATATGGTGGCGCGCGAGATGGCCGATATCGTCGAGCGCGGCTATGTCGTCGTCGGCTCGCCCAAAGAGGTCATCGAGCAGCTTGAGCACGTGGCCAAGACGCTCAATGTCGGCCACTTCATGATGCTGCTGCAGTACGGCAACATGGGCAAGGAGCTGGCCAAGTACAACACCAAGCTGTTCGCCGAGAAGGTCATGCCGACGCTATCCAAGCTGTTCCCCGAGTGGGAGGACAAGTGGTGGCCCAAGCCGATGGCGGACTCGACCCGAGCGGCGGTCCCGGCATTTCGCCCTGGTGCGGTCGCCGCAGCAGAATGATGCGCCGCCACCCATAAAAAAAGCAGCATGAGCACGGGAGCGAAACTTTGAGCGAGCCCAGCACCGAAACGGTCGACCTCAACGGGCACGCCTGCCGCGTCTGGAAGAAAGGCAGCGGCCCGAAGATCGGCTTTCTGGCGGGGTTCGGCGGCCTGCCGCGGTGGGTGCCGTTTCTCGATCGCCTCGCCGAGCAGCGCGAGGTGATCGTGCCGTCGCTGCCAGGCTTTCCGGGCGCCACCGGGCATACCCTGCTGGACAGTCATCTGGATTGGCTGATCGCCGTGCGCCAGCTTCTGTCCAAGGCGGGGCTCGATGGAGCGGACCTGGCCGGCAGCTCCGTGGGCGCGTCATTCGTCGCCGAGATGGCGGCGCTGTGGCCCGCTTCAGTCAGGAAAATCGTCATCACGGCGCCCTTCGGACTATACGATTTGAAGGAGCCGCCGGCGGACGTGTGGGCGCAAAAGGGCGACAACGTGCCCGGCCTGCTCTGCGTCAACGAGGGCATTTACAAGGACACGAAGGCGGTGCCGCCCGGCGCCAATTCGGTGGAATGGCCCATCGAGCAGGTGCGGGCGTCGGAGGCTGCAGCGCGCGTCTTCTGGCCCCTCGGCAATACGAGGCTGCACAAGCGCCTGCCGATGATCGAGGCGCCAACGCTCATCCTGTGGGGCGAGCAGGATCGCGTGATGCCCCGCAGCTATGCAGATTGGATCAAGCGGAGCGTGAAGGGGAAATCGGAAATTCAAGTGGTGAAGGATGCCGGTCATCTTGCGGAGCTGGATCAGCCCGACACAGTGGCCAAAGCGATCCTTGAATGGACGGCGTAGACGATCCTCAAAACGGGCGTGCAATGCATGAAGATTAACCCGGGTGCCCAGCAGGTCATCGACCTCATCAAGGCCGCGGGCAGGCCGCCTTACGAGACCGTGGGCCACATGGAGGCGCGACGCCTCTACCTCGAGGCGCGGCGCGTGCTGCAGCCAGATCCCGCCCCCATCGCCGAAATGCGCGACCTGACGGCGCCGGGACCCGCGGTTCCAATCGCCATTCGACTCTACCGTGCGCGCGCGGCAAAGACCGGCGAGACGCAGCCGGCGCTGATCTATTTCCACGGCGGCGGCTGGGTGATCGGAAATCTCGACAGCCATGACGGTGTTTGCCGGGGCCTCTCCAACGGCGCGGATTGCACCGTTCTGTCGGTGGACTATCGCCTCGCACCCGAGCACAAGTTTCCCGCTGCCATCGACGATGCCGTCGCGGCGACCGAGTGGATCGCGGAGAACGCCAAGCCCCTCGGCATCGACGCCAACCGCCTGGCTGTCGGCGGCGACAGCGCCGGCGGCAATCTGGCGGCGGTGGTCGCGCTCAACGCGCGCGATCGCGGCGCACCCAAGCTGCGCTTCCAGCTCCTGATCTATCCGGCGTGCGACATGTCGATGACGCTGCCGTCGATCTCGGAACTGGCCGAGCAGCTTCCCCTCACCCGCTCGACTATGAAGTGGTTCATCGACTTGTATCTGCGCAACGCAGCAGATGTCGGCGACTGGCGCGCATCACCGCTCAGAGCCAAGAGTCTCGCCAATCTTCCGCCGGCCTACGTGCTGACGGCCGGCTGCGATCCACTACGCGACGAAGGCGAGGCTTATGCGGCGGCGCTGAAGGCAGCGGGCGTAGCCGTGGAAGCCAAGCGCTTCGACGGGCAGATCCACGGCTTCATGACCATGGGAAAGTTCATTCCAGATGCCGCGACGGCCATGGGAGAGATGAGTATGGCCTTGAAGCGCGCACTCGGTTGAGCGGAGGCGTCATCATGGCATCGGACGGCAAGGACTGGCTTGGCCTCGGCGGCCGGGTGGCCGTGGTAACGGGTGCGGCGAGCGGTATCGGCCGGGCGATCGCAACGAGCCTTGCCCGTGCCGGCGCGTCCGTGGCGCTGCTCGACCTCAATGCGGCCGGAGCGCAGAAAGCTTCGAAGGAATTGAATGGCGGCGGTGGCCGCACCATTGCCATCACGTGCGACACGACGAGCCCCGACAGCATCGCCACGGCCGCAGCGCAGACGGAAAAGGAACTGGGGCCCTGCGATGCACTCGTGAACAACGCCGGTATCCTGCGGCCGGGCGGGCTCGACAAGCTTTCGCTCGACGACTGGAACGCCATCCTCGCCGTCAATCTGACCGGCTATCTGCTGTGCGCGCAGACGTTCGGCCGCCAGATGTTTGCCCGCAAGCGCGGCAGCATCGTGCATATCGCCTCGATCGCGGCGTCCGAGCCGCAGGCCTTCTCCGGTGCCTACAGCGTCGCCAAAGTGGGCGTTGTCATGCTGTCGCGGCAGCTTGCGGTGGAATGGGGACCGGCCGGCATCCGCAGCAACGTGGTGAGCCCGGGCCTGATCCGCACGCCGCTGAGCGAGGCCTTCTATCAGACGCCTGGTGTCACCGAACGCCGCGCCGCCATGGTGCCCCGCGGACGCGTCGGCACCGCGGAGGACATCGCCGATGCGGTCACCTATCTCGCCAGCGACCGCGCGGACTACGTGAATGGCGCCGAGCTTCTGACGGACGGTGGCGTCGGCGGCATGCTGATGAGCACGATCCCGCGGCCGGGCTTCGAACGGCCAACATGAGCCAATAATAACAATAACAAGAGGAACGCACGATGACGAAATGGGGCATTTTCAGCCTGAGCCAATTTCCCGACCAGTCGCGGCGTGTGGAAGCGTTCGAGGATGATCTGCGCTTTTTCGAGCTTGGTGAAAAGCTGGGCTACGACAAGGCCTGGATCGCCGAGCACCTGTTCTCGACCTACGGCATCGTGACCTCGACCCAGGTGTACGCGGCAGCCATCGCGCAACGCACGAAGAAGATGCGCATCGGCATGGCAGTGGTGGTAATTCCCTTCAATCATCCGCTGCGCACGGCGTCGGACTTCGCGCTGATCGACGTGCTCTCGCACGGGCGCCTCGACATGGGCGTGGGTCGCGCCTACCAGCCGCACGAGTTCACGGGCCTCGGCGTGCCTATGGACAAGAGTCGCGAGATGTTCAACGAGGGCCTGGATATCGTCCTCAAGGCGTGGACCGAGGAAAAGATCACCTATAAGGGTAAATTCTGGACCATCCCCAAACCGGTCGAGGTGCTGCCCAAGCCGGTGCAGAAGCCGCACCCGCCGATATACCAGGCGACGATCTCGCCAGAGAGTTTCGAGCAGGCCGCGCGCCTCGGCACCAACCTGCAGTTCGCCTCGCCCTTCACCTATCGCACCTATCGCGAGGTGTGGATGGACGAACTCGAGAAGCATTGCCAGCGCTACGAGACGCAGTGCGTGGAGCTCGGCCGCGATCCGAAGAAGGCCGAGCGCATGATCCTGCTGCCGTTCTTCGTGCACGAGGACAAGCAGCGCGCCAAGGAGATCTATGCGCCGCACGTGGAGTGGTTCTACGACAAAGTAACCTCGCATCAGCTTGCGAACACGTCGGGGGGCGGCGTCGTCAAAGGCTACGAGCTGACGATGAGCGAGGGCCGGCGCACGCGCGAGATGGGCTACCTCAGCTTCGACAAGCTGCATCAGCATGGCGCGGCCATCGCCGATGATCCCGCAGGTTGCATCGAGAAGCTGCGCGAGATGAAGCGCCGCTTCGGCATCACGGAATTCGCACTGTGGTTCAACATCGGCGGCATCGCACCCGAGCATGTCGAGCGATCGATGCGGCTGGCCGCGGAGAAAGTGTTCCCGCACGTCTGAGGTCTGGGAGAGGAAAAGAAACATGGAACTTGGCTATGTCGGCCTCGGTAACATGGGCGGCGCGCTGGCGCGCCGCCTGCTACGGCAGCACCGCATGCGGGTCTATGACCTGAAGCCCGAGAACATGGCGAAGCTCGCCGACAAAGGTGGGACCGCGTCGCAGAGCCCGAAGGCATTGGCGGCGGAAAGCGATGTCGTCATGACCTGCCTGCCCACCTCCAAGGAGGTGCGGGATGCGATCTTCGGTCCGGATGGCATTGCGGCCGGATTGAAGCGCGGCGGCATCATCGCCGACATGACGACGGGCGATCCCAATGCAACTCGCGCCATGGCGAAAGAGCTGGAGGCCCGGGGGATAACCTTGATTGATGCTCCCGTCAGCGGGGGGCCGCATGGAGCCGATGCCGGGACAATCGCGATCATGATCGGGGCGTCCGGCGAGGTGTTCAGCCGTGTCCGGCCGGTGTTCGAGGTGATCAGCCCGAACATCTTTCATTGCGGGGATGTGGGTACCGGTCACGTCATGAAACTGGTGAACAACGTGGTGGCCGCGAGCATCAGGACGGTGACGTTCGAAGCCGTGACCATGGGCATCAAGAACGGCCTGAGCTTCAAGACCTGCGCCGAGGTGCTGGCCAAGAGCTCCGGCCGCAGCTACTCCACGGAGGTCACGCTGCCGCGCATGATCAGCGGCAACGCCGCTGCGAGCTTCACGCTGGGGCTGATGCACAAGGACGTGCGCCTGGCAACCGAGCTCGGCGTCGCCAGCGGCTCGCCGATGGTCGTTTCCGGCGTTGTGCGTGAGATGTTCCAGACCGCCGTCAACGAGCATGGCGCGGATGGCGATGTGAACCTGATGATCCGCCTGTTTGAGCGGCAGTCGAAGGTGAAGGTGGCGCCTTAGGCACATCCCGGCTGCGCACAGAGCACGCGTGCCGGGCTTGCCGCCGGCTGGAATCGCTTCCATGTTCGGAAGCATGAAGCGCGCAACACCTCTCGGCATTGCTATGGCGCCGCCGCGCAGCAAGCAGCGGGCATTACCGCCGATCGACGACTTCGTCAGCGGTGTGCTGGGCGGCGATCGTGCGACGCTGGCACGCGCCATCACGCTCGTGGAAAGTGGACGCGCGGATCACCGGGCGTTGGCGGAAGACCTGCTGCAGCGCGTGCTGCCGAAAACCGGAAGCGCGATCCGTGTCGGCATCACCGGCGTGCCGGGTGTCGGCAAGTCCACGTCCACCGATCAGCTCGGCATGAACCTCATCGCACGCGGCCACAAGGTGGCGGTGCTCGCCATCGATCCGACCTCGCGCCGCACGGGCGGCGCGATCCTCGGCGACAAGACGCGCATGGAGCGCCTGTCGCAGCAGCGCGAGGCATTCATCCGGCCGTCGCCGACAGCCGGCACACTCGGCGGCGTAGCCCGGCGCACACGCGAAACCATGGCGCTGGTCGAGGCGGCGGGTTTCGATGTGGTGATTGTCGAGACCGTGGGCGTAGGGCAGTCGGAGACCGCCGTCAGCGATATGGTCGATTTCTTTCTCGTGCTGCTGCTGGCCGGCGCCGGCGACGAGCTGCAGGGTATCAAACGCGGCGTGCTCGAGCTGGCGGACATGATGGCCGTCACCAAGGCCGATGGCGACAACGTTCCGCGCGCGACGCAGGCAGCCGCGGACCTGAAGAGCGCGCTCGGCATTCTGACACCGGCCTCGCAGAACTGGATGCCGCCGGTGCTGACCATCTCGGCGCGCGACAACCGCGGCCTCGAGGAGATGTGGGACAAGATCATCGAGCACCGCAACGTCATGATCGCCTCGGGTGAATTCGAGGCGCGGCGGCAGGCACAGCGCGTGACATGGATGCGCGACATGCTTACGGACCGCTTTACCGATTTGCTGCGCTCCGATCCCGCTGTTGCCGCGCGGGTCCGCCAACTGGAACACGATGTCGCCACCGGACGCCTGACGCCACCACTCGCGGTGGCCGAGGTGATGCGGCTGGTCGGGTTGGGGAGCACGCCGGGAGCGGGTGCCCCGGATTGAAGTTTCCAACGTGTTGAGTTATCGAACCTCATGCCGTCCTCGCGCCCCGTCCTGCTGCTGACCGGTTTCGGCCCGTTCCCGCGCGTGCCGGTGAACGCAACGTCATTGCTCGTGCCGAGAATTGCCGAGGCCGCAGACAAAACGTTCGCGGGACTATCGGTCGTCTGCGAAATCATTCCAACCGAGTGGCATGCAGGCCTTGAACGTGTCGAAGAGTTGTATGTGGCGCATCGGCCAGTGGTGGCCATCCATTTCGGGGTTTCCAGCCGCACCCTGGGATTTGCCGTCGAAGCGCGGGCGCGCAACTGCTGCGCAGCTTCGCCCGACGCAGCCGGTTGCCTGCCGAACGGCGATTGCATTGCGCCAGGTGCACCGGCTTTTCTGCCGTCGAAGCTGCCGGTGACATTGATCGTGGAACGGGTGCGACGGCGCGGCATCCCAGCCCAGCTCTCGCGCGATGCTGGCAACTACCTGTGCAACGCCCTCATGTATCGCACGCTCGATCTTGCCCGTGGCGGGGACTGGCCGGCACGCAACGGATTCGTGCATCTACCCACCAGCCTTGTCGACCCGCGGAATCCGGAGCGAGGACCGCTTGCATCCTCGCCGCTGAGCTGGTCGCAGGTCATCGACGGCGGGCTGGAAATCATCGCTGCGTCGCTTGGGCGGCAAAGGTCGAGGTCGCAGGTTAGCCCATCTCCGCCTGCTTGGGCGGGTGCGTGACAATCGACTTGAGCTCGGGCGTCGGCTTGGTCAGTTTCGTCAGGTCGGGGCGCGGCCGCGTGAGCGCGGGGATTGCCGCGAACGCCTGCTCCATCGCGTGCGCGGCGGCGAGCACCTCGGTATCACCACGAGCGCGGCCGACCACCTGCAGCCCGAACGGCATGCCCTTGTGATCGACGCCGCAGGGAATCGAGATCGCCGGGTTCGTCGCGAGCGTGATGAAGTAGGTCAGCGCCAGCCAGTGGTAATAGTTGCGCAGCGGCTTGCCTTCCATCTCGGCGAGATAGAGCTGCGTCCATGGGAACGGCGTCACTGGCACCGTCGGTGACAACACGAGATCGTAATCGCGGAACGTTTCCTGGAAGCGCCGGTAAATGCGTGTCTGCTCGGCGTGCACCCAGGCCACGTCCGCCAGCGACATCTTGGCACCCATCTCGTAGTTGGCGCGCACGTTGGGCCCGAGCAACATGGGATCCCTGTCGTAATCGGCCTGGTAGCGCGACACAAAGGTGACGGCACGGATGACGTCGAAGCAGCGATCAGCCTCGCCGAAATCGGGACGAATTTCATCGCACGATTTGAACAGATGGCGCATGGCGGCGATCCGATCGCGCATGGTTTTCCGGATCGGCGTTTCGACGGGGCATTGACCGAAGTCCTCGGTCCACGCGACTCGCAGCCGGACAAGATCGCAGGCCGCCGGAACGGCGAAGCTTTGCGGATCGACGGGATAGCCCAATGGATCGACCGGATCGAAGCCTGCCTGCACGGCCATGAGCTGGCACGCATCTGCGACCGAGCGGCCCATAGGCCCAAGCACTGAGATAGCCGACCAGCCGAGCCCGCGACGTGCATGCGGAACGAGCCCAGGCGACGGGCGAAAACCGACCACGCCATTGATGGCGCCGGGAATGCGCAGAGAGCCGCCAGTGTCGGAGCCCGTGCAGACAGGCAGCATGTCGGTGGCAAGAGCCACGGCCGATCCGCCGGATGAACCGCCGGGATTGAGCAACGGATCAAATGGGTTGCCGGTGGCGCCCCACACGACGTTGCGGCTGTTGGCGCCGGCGCCGAATTCCGGAACGTTGGTCTTGGCCACCACGATGGCCCCGGCCTTGCGCATGCGCGCGACCATGACGTTGTCGTGCTCGGGGATGAAGTCGCGGAACAGCGGTGAGCCGTAGGTGGTGAGAAGGCCGCCGGTTTCTTCGAGATCTTTGACGCCGGCGGGCAGACCGTGCAGCGGGCCGAGCGGCACGCCGTCGAGAACGGCCTTTTCCGCCGCCTTGGCCTCGCGCCGTGCGCGCGCGAAACAGGTCGCCGTGATGGCGTTGACGGCCGGATTGATCCTTTCGATGCGCGCGATCGCGGCTTCCAAAAGCTCGACCGGGGAGACCTCCTTGGTGCCTATGCGTCGACGAAGCTCGACGGAGGAGAGCGGCAACAGCGCATCGTTTGCAGACATGAGGTTCCCTTGGCTCGGTCAATGCCGGATCATACCTGACAGCCTACACGCGCGAGGATATCACCCGGAAGGGGCTTGCATGCCGCCTGCCCGTAAGACCTAGGCAGCCTCAGCCAGCAACTTGTCGACGTCGAGCCGGCGCGTCGACATGCTGAGCTTGCCTTCGGCATCGAGGGGCCACTCCGCCTTGGGCCGGTCGACGTAGAGCTCAACGCCGTTGCCGTCGAAATCCCGCAGATACAGAGCCTCGCTGACGCCGTGGTCGCTCGCGCCGTCCAGCGATAGGCCGGCATCCAGCACGCGCTTCAGGGCACCGGCAAGTGCCGCACGTGACGGAAAGAGGACAGCGACATGAAAGAGCCCCGTCGCGTTGCGCGGCGGCTGGGGGCCACCGGCGCTCTCCCAGGTGTTGAGCGCGATATGGTGGTGATAGCCGCCCGCCGACAAAAACACAGCACCGGGGCGCGTCTGCATTACCTCGAAGCCGAGGATATCGCGCCAGAAACCAAGCGCACGATCGAGATCAGAGACCTTCAGATGCACATGACCGATTTTGACCGCCGGATGGATTGGTGTGCTCGAACCGACATTTGCCATGGCTGCTGCCTCCTGGAAAGTTTGCCGCCCTTGTTATCAGTTCCAATGTCTCCCGATGTTCACAATTCTGCCTGCCTGAACGCTGACACGGCTTGAGGCGTGTCGACAGTTAACGGTACTGTACGGAGCCCGGTTGCAGCCGGGGCGCGATCGTGTCGTGCAAAAGGGGGCGACAGATGGCAGGCGATATCAAGGGTGCGTCACTTCCGGGCATAGGCGGATGGGATATCGATATTGTCGTGCAGGGTTATCCCGGAAAGTCCGTGTGCCACGGCGGTTTGGGGTGGAGCACGATTGCGCTGCTGCGCGGCTACGGGCATGTGGCCTTTGTCGATGTGGGCTCCTTCAGCCAACGGGGCATCATTCAGCAAAGCCTCGAAAGCCGGGGGCTGGCGCCGGCTGACGTCACCGACGTTCTACTGACCCATTCGCACTGGGATCATTCCCTCAACTGGGTAATGTTTTCCAAGGCACGCATAGCCATCGGCACGAAGGAACTGGCGTGGTCGCTGCAGGAGCCCTGGGGCAAAGGCCCAGTCCCGGAGCTTTACGTCCGCGAGCTGGATCGCCTGGATCGGACCGCCCTGGTCATGGCCGGGGACGAGGTGCTGCCGGGCATACGTGCCTACGACATGCCCGGGCACACGCCTGGGCACCTTGTCTTTCGCCTGCATGGCGAGAAGAACGACGTCCTTTTCACCGGCGACGCCGCAAAAAACCGAGCCGAGCTTCTGTCGCTGACCGCGGACATGACCTACGACCAGCTGATCAGCCAGCGGTCGATGGAGAAAATCTGGGAGATCTGGAAAGACAAGCCTGGCACCATTCTCGTGCCGGGCCACGACGTGCCCATGGTCCTCCAGGATGGCAAGCCCGCCTACATCGGTGAGCGGGCCGCCGGCATCTCGTCATGGTTCGGCGAGACGCTCGAACAGACGAAATTGTTCGAGCTGACTGGCCGCTGATCGGCGTCAGACCTCGACGCCGAGCATGATGCCGATGTTCTGGACGGCCGCACCAGAGGCACCCTTGCCGAGGTTGTCGAGCTTGGCCACAAGCACCGCCTGACGGTGCTTCTCGCTAGCGAACACGCGCAACTCCAGACGATTGGTGCCGTTGAGGGCCTCGGCCTCGAGGCGACCACCCTTCGCGGAGGGATCTGCCGCGGGCACGACTTTGACATATGTGCTGCCGGCGTAGTGCCGCTCGAGCACCGCCTCCAGATCACGTCCGCCGGGTTTCCCGGGCAATGCATCCAGATGCAGCGGGACGGAAATCAGCATGCCTTTGCGGAAATTCCCGACTGACGGCACAAAAATTGGCCGCCGTGTCAGCTTCGCGTAAAGTTGCAGTTCTGGGACGTGTTTGTGCTCGAGACTGAGTCCATAGAGCTCGAATGACGGGGCCTGCCCCGCTTCGTAGCTCTCGATCATGGACTTGCCGCCCCCCGAATAGCCCGATACGGCGTTGACCGAGATGAGGTAATCGGCCGGCACGAGACCCGCATCAACGAGCGGGCGGATCAGGGCTATCGCACCGGTTGGATAGCACCCGGGATTGGACACATGCTTTGCGCCCGCGATGGCCTTGCTTTGAGCCGCGTCGAGCTCCGGGAAACCATAGACCCAGCCCGACGCCACGCGATGTGCGGTCGATGCATCGAGAAGCCGGGGCGCTGAATCTCCCAGCTCTGCCGCCAGCGCGACGGCTTCCTTGGCCGCATCGTCCGGCAGACAGAGCACGACGAGATCAACCCCCGCCATCAGCGCCTTACGTGCGGCGGGATCCTTTCGCTTGTCGGCGGCGATGCTCTTGACCTCGACGGTATCGACAGCGGCCAGCCTGTCGCGAATCTCGATGCCGGTCGTGCCGGCTTCGCCGTCGATGAAAACAGCGGGCTTGCCGCCCGATCCGGCCTTGATCATCGTCTTGGTCTTCGTCGGGGGAGTAACTTTGTCTTGCATGGCAGTCTCCTCGGGCGTCAGGCTGATTGTGACAGTTGGGCCAGAGCGCGGAGGCAAAAAAAAGCCGCGCTGTGGGCGCGGCTCGCGTGGACGGTCAACAGACGACGCCCATCATCGCGGCCGCGCCAAAGGGCGCGCGCGGCGACGTCGGGTGATAATGTCAGTCATCGTCATCATGCGCGCTGTTATGGTGACGGCGTTCGCCGATGTCAACACCATTAGAGAGGCACGTATCGCACCGATGCCGGTGCGATACACAATCAAGAGCCTAGCGCTTCGAGAACTGGAAGCTGCGGCGGGCTTTCGCCTTGCCGTACTTCTTGCGTTCCACAACGCGGCTGTCGCGGGTCAGGAAGCCGCCCTTTTTCAGCACGGAGCGCAGATCGGGCTCATAGGCCGTCAGCGCCTTGGAGATGCCGTGACGGACCGCGCCGGCCTGGCCCGACAAGCCACCGCCCGCCACTGTCGCCACCACGTCATACTGATCGGCACGATTGGCAGCATTCAGCGGTTGCTTGAGTAGCATCTGCAGCACCGGGCGCGCGAAGTAGGCGGAAAAATCCTTCTTGTTGACTATGATCTTGCCGTGTCCGCGCTTCAGCCACACGCGGGCAACGGCGTTCTTGCGCGTGCCGGTGGCATAGGCACGGCCATGGGCGTCGAGCTTCTGCTGATACACGGGCGCGGTGGCAGCAACCGCCGCCGCGTCTCCGCGCAGCTCTCCCAGGTCGCCGAGTGTTCTGGGTTCATTGGCCATCGGTTAAACCCTTTTGTTCTTGCGATTGAGCGCGGCGACATCAAGCTTCTCGGGCTGCTGCGCCTCGTGCGGATGCTCAGGACCGGCGTAAACTTTGAGATTGCCCATCAGCTTGCGATGCAACGGTCCGCGGGCAAGCATGCGCTCGACGGCCTTCTCGACCACACGCTCCGGGAACTTGCCTTCGAGGATCTGGCGTGGCGACCGGGTCTTGATCCCTCCGGGATAACCCGTGTGCCATTCGTATTTCTTGTCTTCGTATTTGTTGCCCGTAAAGCTGACCTTGCCCGCATTCACCACGACGACGTTGTCGCCCATGTCGACATGCGGCGTGTAGGCCGGCCGGTGCTTACCCTTGAGGCGTGTGGCAATGATGGTCGCGAGCCGGCCAACGACGAGGCCCTCGGCATCGATGAGCACCCATTTCTTGGTGAGCTCACCGGGTTTGGCAGTGTAGGTTTTCATCCCCGCAGTGCTCCTGGTGTTCGAGGGAATTCCGCACAGCCGCGGGTTCCTTTCGACGCGCTTTTAGTGGAGCAGCGCTGCGACGTCAACAACGAAGACGCCCTAGACACCAAATAATCCTTATGACTCCGAGACTTAAATTTGCGGTATTATATTACCTCATTTCCGCTCAAGTGCCTGAACCCATTGCGGGAAGCGCATAGGAACCAGTTGCGTGCGCTACGACTTCTTCGTCGCCATCCGACGCCAGCTCGACTTGCGCGTAGGCGAGCCGCCGCCCGAGCCTGATGATGCGCGTCATCGCGATCAGATCGCGGGGCTCGGGTCGTCGCAGGAACGTAATGTTGAGATTGGTCGTGACGGCCGGAATGGCTGGGGCCCCGAGCGTCGCGATCAGGGCCGCATAAATGCTGAAATCGGCCAGCGTAAACATGGCCGGACCAGAGATCGTGCCACCCGGCCGCGCCAGGCGCTCGCTGAACTTGAGCCGCACACGCGCTTGACGGTCCGCGACGGATTCGATGTAGAGCGCGCGTCCTCCGGTGTGGATTTGAGGAAAGCTTGCGTCGATCAGTGCAGTGGCCTCATCAACCGAAAGCGTGGCAGGTGCCCTTGACATCCTTAATGGCGTCCCACTCCTACGTTCTGATAGCGATGATCTTGTAGCCTGAGGCGGACAAAGAAGGGAACTTGGAAATGATGTCGATCTTGCGTGGATTGCGGACTGCAGCCGTCGCAGCCCTGGTTTGCGGCATAGGCTTGAGCGGTGCGCTTGCACAAGGCTCATCGGATGCCGCCGATTTCAAGCAGGTCAAGCTCGACAACAAGATGGTCGAGAGCTTCATCACCGCCCAGAAGGACATCGCCGATTTCGCCCAGAAGAACCCGGCCCAGCAGGGCGAAAAGCCCGATCCCAAGGTACAGGCAGAGCTGGATGCAATCGCCAAGAAACATGGTTTCACAAGCTTCGCGGACTTCGATGATGTCGGCTTCAACATCACCATGGTGCTCAGCGGCATCGACAAGGATTCCGGCAAGTTCACAGACCCGATCGTCTCCATCAAGCAGGAGATCGAGGACGTCACGGCGGACAAGACGATCCCCGAGAAGGAAAAGAAGCAGATCCTCGAGGAGCTCAACGAATCTTTGAAAAATACCCCCCCGCTGCAGTATCCTGAGAACGTCGAGGTGGTGAAGCAGTACCGCGAGAAAATCGAGCAGGTACTACAGTAAGTTCAACGAGAACGGCAGCATGCAGGAGCGCGTGGATACAGAGCCGATTGCCATCGAAGGGCCGCCGCTGATCGAAGAGCAGCACGGTCCGGTCGCTGTCTTCACACTCAATCGTCCGCAACTCCGCAACACGCTTTCTGACGCGATGCTGTCGTCGCTGCAGACGGCTATTGATCGCGCCTCGGCTGATCGTGGCGTTCGCGCCGTGATCATCGCTGCCAATGGGCCTGCATTCTGCGCCGGCCACGACATGAAGGAAATGACCGGACGACGCTCCGACGCCGATGGCGGTCGGGCGTATTTCGCCGAGCTCATGGACCGTTGCGCGACAATGATGCAGTCGATCGTGCGCTCGCCCAAACCCTTCGTTGCCGCTGTGGAAGGCGTCGCGACGGCTGCCGGGTGCCAGCTTGTGGCAACATGCGACTTGGCTGTCGCCGGCGACGAGGCCCGATTCGCGACGCCGGGTGTCAACATTGGCCTGTTCTGCTCGACGCCGATGGTTGCGCTATCGCGCAACGTGCCCCGCAAGCGGGCAATGGAAATGCTGCTGCTCGGCGAAATGGCGAACGCCGAGGAGGCGGCGCAGTACGGCCTCGTCAATCGCGTCGTGCCCCGCGGCCGCGCCATTGCGGAGGCCTTGACACTGGCCGAGGCGATCGCTGCTAAGTCCGCCGCAACCATTGCGATCGGCAAACAGACGTTCTATCGCCAGCTCGAAGTTCCATTGGCCGAAGCCTACGGTGTTGCAGCAGGCGTCATGGTTCGCAACATGATGCTCCACGATGCCGCAGAAGGCATCGGCGCCTTCATCGACAAACGTCGGCCCGGCTGGAAGGACTGCTGACAAGGCGTCTGCCGCATGAACCACGATCGCTATGACGACGCCTACATCGCCGGCATCCTCAACGACGTGAAGACCATCGCCATGGTCGGTGCTTCGGCCAATTCCAATCGGCCGAGCTACTTCGCCATGAAATATCTTCTCGGCAAAAACTATTCGGTTATTCCGGTCAACCCAGGGCTTGCAGGCCGGGAGATCCTGGGCCGGAAGGTCGTTGGTGCGCTGGCTGACATCGCCACGCCCGTGGACATGGTCGACATCTTCCGCAATTCCGCAGCCGCGCTGGAAATCACCCGTGAGTGTGTACAGCTCAAGGACAAGCTCGGGCTCAAAGTGATCTGGATGCAGCTCTCGGTCCGCAACGACGAGGCCGCTCGCGAAGCGGAGGCTGCCGGCCTTGCCGTTGTCATGAACCGCTGCCCCAAGATCGAGTACGGCCGTCTCTCTGGCGAGATCGGCTGGGCCGGCGTGAATGCCGGATTGATCTCGTCGAAACGCCCGCAGCTCGGGGCCGCCGGCGTGCAAAATCACGTTATCGGCCTGAAGCGGTAGAGTTGTGCGCTGTGTCCCCGCCCCGCCACTAAGTGCCTTGTCCACAAGCCTGTTTGTCTGAATGGCAGATGAACAGAACTGTTGGTGACTGTTCAGCATTTTGCCGCCAAACTGCCGCATGTGGAGGGAGCGTTGGGCTGTTTACGTCGAGCGCCAGGAGGCTCAAGTCATGAAAGCGTTGATGTTTGCGGCGGCATTGGTCACTGCCGTCGCCGCGGGTGCGCCCGTTGCGTATGCCGCAGATCTGGATGACAGATACACTGACAGACATTCATCGCCTTACGACGATCCGCGATATCGCGACCTGTATGGGGCGCCATCGCGCTACACTGAGCGCTACGAGTACCAGGAGCGCTCGTATCGCCCGTCCGTTCCGCCCGAGACGGTCTATCGCGATGACGACTATCTGCCAGGTCCGCGGCGCTATGCCGAGGACCAGCGTTTCGGTGCATCGTGCCTGCCTCGCCATGAAATTCGCCGCCGTCTGCAGGATGACGGCTGGGGCGATTTTCACGAACTTGAGTTGAGAGGCGAGACGGCAGCGGTGCGTGCGCGCCGTCCCAACGGCGAGCTTTACGATCTGAGAGTCGATCGCTGCACGGGTGCGATCGTCCATGCGCGTCCGTTCGATCGCTATGTGCCGGGACCCTACGCTTACGGCCCTGGCCCACGGCGCTGGGCGCGGCCATACTATTGAGGCATAGCATCTACACAGGCGCGTCCCCAGCGCGCGCCTGTGTGCTGTTGGCGCAGGACGCCACGCTGTCTTGCCGCGGCCAAGCCTGATATGGCCATGATCAGACGCGCGCGAACCGCAGCCTCGCGTATGCGCATTGCAGATTTGGTCATCGGCTCCAGACCGCGGCTTGCCCATGAATCTCGTCGGACTTGCGCGTAATCCCATTCCGAGCGGTGCCGTCTGCGATTTCTTCCCAGCACACGACGGCGTGCCGCTGCGCTTCGCGCGATGGGAAGCAACGCGCGCGCCAACGCGTGGAACGATTGTCATCTTCCAGGGCCGCGGCGAATTCATCGAGAAGTACTTCGAGGTGGTCGCCGACCTGCGCCGCCGCGGCTTTGCCGTCGCCACGCACGACTGGCGGGGCCAGGGCGGCTCGCATCGGCCACTGGCGAACCGCTACAAAGGGCATGTCGGAGGCTTTTCCGAATACGACCATGACATCGTGCGCTTCATGAAGGAGATCGTTCTCCCCAGCTGCCCGCCTCCCTACCTCGTCCTCGCTCACTCGATGGGTGGCAACATTGCCCTGCGGGCTTCGTCATCACCCAATTCATGGTTCGAGCGCATGGTGGTGTGCGCACCGATGCTGGGCTTCCACCGCTCCAAGGTGGTCATTCCGCAATCCCTCGCCCACGCCTACGTCGAGATCGGAAAGCTGTTCGGCGCCGGCGGCCTTTACGTTCCGGGTGGCAACGACCTGCCGACCGAAGCGGGCACGTTCGCCAACAACAGCCTGACATCGGACGCGGAGCGCTTTGCGCGCAACCGGCAGATCCTGGAGGCTATGCCCGAACTCGGTCTCGGCTCGCCCACCATCGGCTGGCTGCGCAGCGCTTACCGCTCCAACCGCATGCTGATGGACCCGACTTATGCGCCCCGTGCGCAAATCCCTATGCTCCTGGTGTCAGCCGGAAGCGATCGCATCGTCTCCACGCCCAACATCGAGGAGTTCGCATCACGCCTCAAGGTCGGCGCGCACGTGCTGATCACACGGTCGGAGCATGAAATCCTGCAGGAGCGCGACGACATTCGCGCGCAGTTTTGGGCCGCGTTCGACGCCTACCTGGGCATCACCGCGAGCGCCCGTGTCAACGCCGTTACCCCGTAAGAATGCGAAGAACCTTGTCGTGCAGGCTGGGATCGCCGGAAGCGACAATGCGGCCGCCGGCCTCCGCACTCTTTCCCTCCCAAGTCGTGATGCGCCCGCCGGCTCGCTCGATGATGGGGATCAGCGCCACCACGTCGTGAGCCTTCAAGCCCGCCTCCACGACCAGATCGACGTGCCCTGCGGCCAGCAGGCAGTAGCCGTAACAATCGCCGCCATAGCGCGTCATGCGCACGTGCGACTTCAGACGCTGGAAGGCCTGCAGGTTACGCGCGGGCACCAGCAGATCCGGGCTGGTCGTCGTGAGGATCGCCGCGCCGAGCTCCGGGCAGGCCCTTGTCTTCACGCGACGGCCAAGTCCGCCCTGCACGCGCCAGTAGGTTCCACGTCTGCTGGACCATATGCGCTCGCCCGTAAACGGCTGGTCCATCAATCCGAGGAGCGGCTGCTCGCCCTCCATCAAGCCGATTAAGGTTCCCCACAACGGACTGCCCATAATGAAAGCCTTGGTGCCGTCGATTGGATCGATGATCCAGTTGTAGCGGCCCGCACCTGCGCTCGCTTCGAACTCCTCGCCGATAATGCCATGCTCCGGCGCCACCTTCGCCAGATGGCGGCGAATAGCACGTTCCGCGGCCCTATCCGCGTTCGTCACTGGATCGAAACCGTGCTCGCTGCCCTTGTCCTCGATCGAGAGCGCGCGCCGGAAGTGCGGCAGTACGGCTTTGCCGGAGAGATCGGCGAGAACGTGCGCCAACGCCAAATGGTCGTCGAAGCGCTCAGATTTTGGCGATGGCACGTGGAAGTCCCCCTAGCCGGCAAGAATTTGGGTATGCCAAGGATGGAATGACCGAGATTGCGAGCGAGAATATCTGGCATGCCAGAGAGTGCGAGGAATAGTTGCCCATCAGCAACAATCCACATCTGTCATGCGTTTCGGCCGGTGAGAGACTTGTCGCGCGAGGCGAATATGAGCATATCCAAATGGTAGCCTAGGTGGCTCGGTCATTGAGGCTACAGCCCTCCTTTGGGCGTTTCCTCC
>JBJXDX010000133.1:0-9785 GCA_046154585.1 Hyphomicrobiaceae bacterium
CACGGCCGCAATCTGCTCGGGCGATGCGTTCTCGCCGGCCAGCGCCGCCGACGGATCGTTCGGCAGCACGCGCAGCATGATGAACGTCAGCACCAGAAGCCCGAACAGGGCCGGAAGCGCCAGCAGCCGCCGGCGCAGAATGAAGCGCGTCATCGTCTCTCTCGAACGCGGGACCGGCCGTGCATCACCCCGCCAGCGACAGGTTGCGGAAGTCCGCACCGGAGCCGATGGGCGTGAAGCTGAAGCCCTTCACGCGGTTGCTCAGCCCTCTCAGCTCGATGGTATTGTAGATCCAGATGTCCGCCGCATCGGCGACGACGAGGCGGGAGGCTTCCTCGTAGAGTGCCTTGCGCTTGTCCTGATCGGCAAGGCGGCGCGCCTCCTGCAGCAGCTTGTCCACCTTCTCGTTCTTGTACCAGCACGAGGCCTTCCATGTGCCGTGGAACTGGCTGTCGTACATCTGGCCGATCCAGTTCTCCGGATCGACGAAGTAGGTCGAGACCCAGTGCACCCACATGTCAGGCGTCGTCTCGGGCTTCGAGGTTGACGACACAAGCTGCGGCCACAGGTTCGGCACGATCTTCAGGTTGACGCCGATCTTGCGCAGGTCCTGCTGGAGAATCTGGGCGGCCTGCGTGGTCTGCGCGAGATGCTGCTGGATGTGAATCTCGATCTCGCGCTCGACCGGCGCGCCCTCGGCCTTCGCCTTGGCCAGATATTCCTTGGCCCTATCGAGGCTGTAGTCGTAGGGCGGCAGGTCCTTGGGTGCCCCCCACAAGTTGGCCGGGATCGGCCCCGCATTGCGCAAGGCATAGTCCTTCAGCACGCCGCTGATGAAGCCCTTGTAGTTGAACGCATGGCTCAGTGCCTTGCGATAGTTGACGTTATCGAGCGGCGCCTTCTTGTTGTTCATGCGCAGCACCATCACGCGCATGGATTCGTCCTTTGAGACGGTGGCCGTCTTAGAGGCCAGCACACGCTCCACCTGGTCGGTCGGCAGATAGCTGTCGGTGGCGTCGATGTCGCCCTTGATGAGCGCGTTGATGCGCGTGGTCGTCTCCAGGATATTGCGGCGGCGCACGATCTCGATCGGCGATTTGTTGTGTCCCCAGCCCATGAAATGATCGGGAAACCGCTTGAGATCGGCCTGTTGCACCGGCTGATACGTCGCCGGGTCCAATATGTAAGGGCCTGATCCCGCGGAGTTCGACGACAGCCATGCCGTACCCCAATCGTTGTCCTTGATGTTTGGCTCGATCACGCGGCGGTTGACGATCGCCACCAGCGGCGTCGCCGACAGGAACGGCACGTAGGGATGTTTCAGCTTGAAGACGACGGTGGTCTTGTCCGGCGCCGTCACGTTGGCCGGATCGAGCACCGGCAGGAATGCCGACGCCGCACCCTTCTTGATGCCGAGCAACCGTTGGTAGCTCCACACCACGTCCTCGGCCGTCAGTGCGCTACCGTCATGAAACTTGATGCCGTCGCGCAGCTTGAACGTCCACGTCAGACCGTCGTCGCTGACCGTGTGTCCCGTCGCAACCCACGGCACCAGCTTGGGCGGATTGCCCTGGTAGACGTAGAGCGTATCGTAGCTGTTGACCATGTAGCCCTGCATCGGCACGTCGAACACGGCGTGCGGATCGAGGCTGCCCGGAAGCTGATCTGCCCAGATCAGCTCGTCGGGCTTGCGCTGGGCCAAGGCGACCGGCATTCCGAATGCGGCTGCGGCGGCTGCTGCACTGGTGCCCATCAGAAATGTGCGACGCTTCATCGAACCCTCCGTTACGTCAGAAACAGCCTTCAGGCGACATAGGTCTTGTCCGGCGGTGAAGGCCACGCCGTTCGAGAATGAGCCAAACCGAGATCGAGAAGCGTCTCGGCCGTTTTCAGCGCCGCAAGAACCGGGTTCACGACGGGCGCCGAGAGCCGCTGCGACAACTCGCGCTCGACACCCATGAACGCCATGCTCATGCAGCCCATGACCAGCACATCGGCGCCATCCTCGTCGATGCAGCGGCGGCCCGTGGCGATGATGCGATCCCAGGCATCGTTGGCGCCGCGCGCCAGATCGACGACGGATACGCCCACGCCCCGCACAGAGGCCAAGCGTTCCGCTAGGCCTTGTCCCCGCAATCGCGGCATGGCGCGCTTGGCGCCGCTGTCGAGCGGCGACAGGATCGAGTAACGCTCGCCGAGCTGCAGCGCCAAAGTCACCGCCGACTGTCCCGGCCCGACGATGGGCATCCTCACCGTCTCGCGGATGGCATCGATGGCGGGATCGGAGAAGCAGCCGACGATACCAGCGCTGGCGCCGTCCTTCTCCGCCCGCTGCAGGCCGTCCACCAGAAGCGGTGCCACCACCACAGCGTCGCGCTCGCTCTCGATGGAGGGATACCCGGACGGCACGCTCTGGACTTTGATCTCCGTGTTTGGTGCCGCGTGGCGCTGAAGATAGTCGCGCCGCCGTTCCATCTCGGCGATACCCAGCGTCTTCTCCATTGGAGCGACGAGCTGGTAGACGATACGGCGGCGCGATTCCATGGACGGCCCCTACTTCAACTGTGCAAGCGCGTCATCGATCAGCGCGCTCGAATCCTCCAGCGCATCGGCAACGCGATTGCGCGCGCGCACCATCCGCGTCTCCAGCATCCAGCGCTGCTCGCCGTCGGGCAGCTTTGCCAGCTCGGTCAGATCATAGAGGCACGGGATCATGGTCGTCTGCGGCGTGTATCCGTAGGGATCATGGCCGTAGGTCCCGATGGCTGTCGATTGCAGGGGGACGAGAATGCGCGACAGGCGCTTCATGGTGCGGTTCAGCAGCAGTGCGGCCTGCTCTGAGCCGCGGCCTACCTTGAACTTCTCGGCCTCCATCGCGGCCGCGGCATCGATGCGCGCCGCGGCTTCCGCAAACTGCCGCGCGCGCGCCTGCGCACCATCGAGCCCGACCGGCTTGCCGTGTTCCTTGAACTCCTCGAGGCGCGCAATGACCTGCTCGGCGACAGGCACGAAGCGGAACGGCAGCACGGGCGCCGTCGCCAGCTCCCACAGATAGCCCGCGTAGACGCGGATGTGCTCCTGCATCAGCGCCCAGTCCATCTTGTCGAGGCGGTTCTCGATGGAATGGTGCCACCAGCCGAGCGTTGCGTTGGCCGTGGCTTTCAGCTCGGCGTCCGTAAACGCACCTTCGCCGTGGAACATCGGGATGCCGAGGCCGAAGAAGCTCGAGTCGCCGGATTTGACGGCACGCTTCCACTTGAACTTCTTCTTCAGGAGCTGGGACTCGATGGCCGTATGGAACGACTTGAGCTCCGCATTCGAGGCCGTATTCCACTCCGTCGTGCCGACGCAGGCCGGCTGATCGATCTGCAGGTAGGCCACGCAGTTCTTGCGCAGCGCATCCCAGTTGCGATCGGCGAACCAGGCCGAGCCCGCCATGGTGCCCGTCTCGTGCGCCGTCCAGAAGCCGAACGTCACGCCGCGGCGCAGCTTGTCGCGGTGCTGCATGAACACGCGCGCCAGCTCCATCTTGCAGGCGTTGCCGGCCGCGTTGTCGGTGGCCGCCTCGCCCGGCCAGCTGTCCTGATGCCCGCCGACCAGCACGAAATCGTCCTTCTCGGGTGACGACGCGGGTGCCGGCATCTTGGCAATGGTGATCTGCACCGGCCGCCAGCCGTTCTCGACGTGCGTGCGGAACCACACGCGCACCGGCTCGTTCATCGACATGTCGCGCAGCTTGAGGCCGGCCGTGCGCGCAATGCCAATGCAGGGGATGGTTGGCATTTCTGTTTTGGCGTTCTCCGGCGCCGGATTGCCCCACACCGGCTTCACCGAGCCGAACGGCACCGCCTCGTTCTCCGGATGCCCCCAGTTCATCATCACGGCACCGATGGCGCCTTTCATGCCGGCGATGCGCTGCTTCTCATGCCGCGCCGGGGAGTAGGACAACTCCGTCAGGATGATCTTGCCACGCGCATCCTTGCCCTCGTAGTCGGAGAACGCGCCGCCGCCGACGTCGATGATCTCGCCGCGAATGCCATCCTCTGTGGTGTTGACGCTGTGGCCGAGCGTATTGGCTTGAATGGCGATCTCCGACGGCGCCTCCACGCGGAATTCGGCATGCTCGGGAAACGATACGACCGCCGGCAGCTCGTGCATGACGACATCGGTCAGGCCCGCGGCCTTCATGGCGTCGCGGCTGTACTCGGCCATGCGCTTGCCGTTGGCGCTGCCGGCCGCGCGATGCGGAATGTCCTTGACGATCTTCTCGATGTGCGCGCGGATCCGGTCCGCAGAAACTTCATCCAATACCTTCTGACCGGACATCATGCCTCCGAACGCGCGTTGATTTTCTTTGTGGGCTAGACTTCCTGTATGACAACATGCTGTATGACAGGATGTCAACGCTTGCGGCGCATGCGTATGCGGCACTGGGTGCCGCATTTTTTTGCATCGCGAGGATCGCGTGAGACAGGTGAGTGGTCGTTCTGGAGGAACGAATGACTGCGAATGTGTTGCGAATTACCGAACATCCGCCGCTGCGCCGCGACCAGGCATTCGAGCGCCTGCGCGACGCCATCATCACGGGTCACTTCAAGCCCGGGGACCGGCTGATCGAACGCGATCTATGCGAAAAAATGGGCGTCAGCCGCACCTCCATTCGCGAGGTGCTGCGCCGGCTGGAAGCCGAGCAGCTCATTCAGGTCGAGCCGCGGCGCGGTCCCGTTGTCGCGCGCGTAACGCGCAAGCAGGTTGCGGAAATCTATGAGGTGCGGGCGCTGCTGGAGGCTGCGCTGGTGCGCCGTTTCACACATCAGGCGAGCGACGAGGACATCGTCGCGCTGCGCCGCATATATGAAGATCTGCGCGTCGTCCGGCAGACGGAGAATGTGCCGGGTATCGTCGATCTGACCCGCCGCTTCACCGATCACATGATGAAAGTCGTCGACCACGAGCTGATCAGCGACATCCATCAGAAGCTCATCGCCCGCATCAGCATCTTGCGCGTACTGGCCATCTCGCTGCCCGGCCGGCTCGAGGAGAGCGCGCGCGAGCTCGCCGTCGTCATGGATGCGATCGAGCGGCGCGATGCTGATCTCGCCTCCCAAAGCCTCACGACCTATGTGCTCAATGCCGCTGATGCCGCACTGAAACGCCTCGATGTGACGGAGCAGGCCGAGCAGCGCTGACGCTGGTGGCCTGTCGCGCCGGTGCAATCGGGGTGGCACACGTCGCCTCGCATGCTAAAAGCACCATTCTTCGCCATTCAACCCGGGAGAACGCCATGACCCTCAAGCGGCACGAGCCGGCTAAAATTCTGTCCAAGGCCGTGGAAGCCAATGGTTTCGTCTTCACCGCCGGCCTGACCGCGGAAGACCGCAACCTTGACGTTGTCGGCCAGACCAAGCAGGTCCTCGCCGAGATTGATCGCGTGCTGAAGCTCGCCGGCACGGACAAGAGCAAGATCCTGCAGGCCACCATCTGGGTGCCGGACATCCGCCTGCGCGACGGCATGAACGAGGCCTGGAACGCCTGGACCGGCGGCCAGAACCTGCCCGCGCGCGCCTGCATCGAGGCCAAGCTTGCCGATCCCAAGCTGCTGGTCGAGATCAGCGTCGTCGCCGTCAAGTAGAAGCCCGGTAAGGTCGCACAGCACATGGCCATCACCCGCCGCGAGCTCGAGCCGATCCTCGCCAACGTCGTGGAGGCGAATGGGCTGATCTACATCGCCGGCGCCTTAGCCGACGACACCAGCCAGGACGTCACCGGCCAGACGCGGCAGGCTTTTGCCGACGTCGACCGCTATCTGGCAATGTGCGGCAGCGACAAATCGAAAATCGTGTCGGCGACGATCTACGTCGCCGACATTCGCCTGCGCGATGCCATGAATGTCGCTTGGCTGGAATGGATCGATCCCAAGAACCTGCCGGCCCGCGCCTGCATCGAGATGAAGATGGCCGACCCGCGCTGCCTGGTCGAAATCCAGTTCGTGGCTTCGAAATAGCGGCCGGGATGTCATGAGCAACGACAAGGCGCCCATCGGCACGCGCGCCGAGTACCCGCACTTCCTGCCCATCCCCACGCGCTGGATGGACAACGACCTCTATGGCCACGTCAACAACGTGGTCTACTACTCCTATTTCGACACGGTGGTGAACCGCTACCTGATCGATCCCGGAGGCCTCGACATTCACAAGGGCACGGTGGTCGGCATCGTTGCCGAGACGCAATGCCGGTTCTTCAAATCCTTCGCCTACCCGGAGATCGTGGATGCCGGCCTGCGCGTCGGCCGTCTCGGCAATTCGTCGGTGCGCTATGAGATCGGCCTGTTCGGCGAGGAGGACACCGCCCGCGCGGAGGGGCACTTCGTGCACGTGTTCGTCGATCGCGCCAGCAACAAGCCGGTTCCCATCCCGCCGGGTATCCGCGCCGCGCTGCAGCGACTTGTGCGTGCGTGATTCGCGGGACTCCCGCGCTTCTTGACGGCGAGTGTCGCCATTCTGCAATTCTCCCCGAAAATCAAACGGCTGTGACACGCTGGCGCAAGACCGCCGTTGCCCGGTTCAGGCATTTTGCCCCAAATGCCGAAAGGCGGAGTGCGACTCGTCGGGGAACACCATGAAGATTTCACCTTACGTTGCGACGGCCTTGGCCTGCGGATTGGCCCTATCGACCGAAGCCGCTTGGGCGCAAGGCATGGGAATGGACGGCCTGCACGCGCAGATGCGGGTCGGCAGCAAAGTCTGCATGGTGGATCACTTCCACACCGGCGCCAGCAGCGGCAAGGCTTCGCGCAAGGCAGCCGAGGCGGAGGCCATTGCGGCGTGGTCCGGTTTCACGGCCTGGGAGTACGGCGACAATTGGGGCAGCTGGCGCTTGTCCGAGAGCCGGAGCATGAACTGCGGCCCGTCGGGCGGTTCATGGTCCTGCACGATCGAGTCGCGGCCCTGTCGTCCGGCCGGCGGCCGCCCTCCGCGTCCGCGACGGTAGCTTGAATCTCAGAACGGATTCCAGGTCGGCCGCGGCGTGAAGCGCACGTAGCCGATGCTGGCGCCGATGCGCAGGCCGAGGCCCGACCGGATCGGCGCCATCACGATTTTGCCGTCCGTCAGGAACGTCAGGCCGACACCGCCCACCACGTACGCCGAGCCGTCGACACCGGTGAAGCCGCCGAACAGGCTCTCGGGATCGGTCATGCGGTAGATCAGGAACATGGTCTTGGACCCCGCCGCGCCGAGGTCATAGCCGATCGAAGGACCGTGCCAGTACACCTCGCGCGTACCGCCGTCCCTCAGATACAGCGTGCCCTTGCCGTAGCGCACGCCCGCGATGAGCGCGCCGCCGCCTTCGTTGCCAAGGACGTAGGCGCTGGGCCGCCCCGATTTGGAAAATGAATATTCGATGACGCTCGCCAGCCCCGTCGAAACGTTGCCGAAGAAACCGCGCGTGGCGGCGCGGATTTCATCGATGGTGTAGCCGTCTTCCGCAGGCACCGCACCTTGCGGCAGCGGCGTGTATTCCTTGCCGGGCAGGGGCTGTATGGGTAGGGTATTCTCGGCCGACTGCGGGTTCTGCTGGCTGGTGCTCGACGTCCAGCCTTTGGTCGTCCCGGCCTCCGGCTTCTTCTCGGCAAGCTTCTCCTTCTCAGCAGGCTTCTCCGGTTGGCGGTTGGCAACAGTCGTCTCACCCGGCGCTTTCTTGCCAACCGGCGGTGTGCCGGGCAATGCCTTGGGTTGCGCCTTGGCTGGTGGGGCTTCGACGGTAGCGCTATCTAGGCGCGCCATGACGTAGTCGGTCTTGGCGCGCACCGTGGCCTGCAGCTCGAGGGCCGTCGCCTGCAACTCGGCCAGCTTGGCGCAGCTGTCGGGAGAATTCGGTGCGTCCTCGGCGAGCCGGTCGAGCCGGGCCAGCAATTCCGTCGCCTTCTGGTCCAGAGCCTCGCTGCGCTCGTCTGTGACAACGGCTGTCGCCTTGTCGATGTAATCGTCCTCGCGCCAGCCGTTCTTGTCCTTCAGGCGGCGGAAGCCTGCCTGCATTTTAGGCTGGGTGTCGGCGCTGAGACGCCGGAGCGCGGCGCCGGACTCGTTAACGATCTTGGCGAAGGAATCACGCGAGCAGGGCTCGGCCGATGCCGTCCGTGGGGCGCACAACAGCACTCCGGCCGCAAGACATGCGATCAGGGCCAATCGTGCGGGCTGTGCTGTCATGTGTCGAATCATTGGGTCAGGTAGTCTGATCGCTCAATTTCGTCAAATCATTGTCCCGTTCCGGCGGCTGGCCAGGGCTTACCGGCGTGCGTTGGGTGCGGTTCCCGGCTGCGGGGCAAGGCGCCAGCCGCGCTCGCGATATCCGTTCAAAGGTGGAATGCTAAGTCTAAACGCCAATAAGGACGCATCTTGCCCGGGAACATCCGGCGGGCTAACAAGTCCCACCTTCTGAGCAGGAACCGGCACTTCCCGGTCGTTTTGGGCGCGCGCATGAGTAACGACGTCATTCTCGAGGCGCGTGATCTGACCAAGGACTATGCTGGCTTTCTCGCCGTCAACGGCGTGGATCTGGCCGTGCGTCGCGGCACCATTCACGCGCTCATCGGCCCCAACGGCGCGGGCAAGACGACCTGCTTCAATCTGCTGACGAAGTTTCAGCAGCCCAGCCGCGGCACCATTCATTTCAAGGGACAGGACATCACGTCCTTTGCACCCGCAGAGGTCGCGCGCCTGGGTCTTGTGCGCTCGTTTCAGATCTCGGCTGTGTTCCCGCATCTCTCGCTGATCGAGAACGTGCGCGTCGCGCTGCAGCGCCAGCGCGGCGCCTCATTCGACTTCTGGCGCTCCAAGAGTGTGCTCGAGACCTACAACGCGCGTGCCGAGGAGCTGCTGGAAGCTGTCGGCTTGGCGGACGCCCGGCACCTTCCCGCCGTCGAGCTGCCGTACGGGCGCAAGCGCGCTCTCGAGATCGCCACGACCCTGGCGCTCGATCCCGAGATGATGCTGCTCGACGAGCCCATGGCCGGCATGGGGCACGAGGACATCGATCGCATCTCCGAGCTGATCAAGCGCGTCTCGGTCAACCGAACCGTCCTGATGGTCGAGCACAATCTCTCCGTGGTCGCCAAGCTGTCGAACTGGATCACCGTGCTGACGCGGGGACAGATCCTCGCCCAGGGCGACTATGCCACCGTCGCCAACGACCCGAAGGTGCAGCAGGCCTACATGGGAGTTGGACATGGCTGAGCCCGGTCTCGCGCACGCTCCGCGAGCGGCGGCTGCAGGCGACGCGCTTCTGCAGATCAAGGGCCTGCAGGCCTGGTACGGCGAGAGCCACATCCTGCACGGCGTGGACTTCGACATCCGCCCGGGTGAGGTCATGACGCTGCTTGGCCGCAACGGCGCCGGCAAGACCACCACGCTCAAGTCTATCATGGGGCTGATCCCTAAACGAACCGGCAGCATCACCTTCCAGGGCCGCGAGCTGATCTCGCTCGCGCCCGAGCGTATCGCGCGCCAGGGAATCGCTTTCTGTCCGGAGGAGCGGGGCATCTTCGCGAGCCTCACGGTGCGCGAGAACCTGATGCTGCCTCCCGCCGTCGCCTCCGGCGGCCTGGAGCTCGACGAGATCTTCGAGCTGTTCCCCAATCTCAAGGAGCGGCTGTCGTCCAACCAGGGCACCAAGCTGTCGGGCGGCGAGCAGCAGATGCTGGCCATCGCGCGCATCCTGCGCACCGGCGCCAAGCTCCTGCTTCTTGACGAGCCGACCGAAGGACTGGCCCCCGTCATCATCCAGCA
>JBJXDX010000134.1:0-30857 GCA_046154585.1 Hyphomicrobiaceae bacterium
GTCTTTACAACCCTGCGCAACCCGATCGTGCCCGCAATGGGGTAGATGAGGTTCTTGTCGCGGACCTTGAAGTCTTTGCACCAATCTTGCCGGCTGATCATCTCCCCGAAGGTCTCCTGGGAGTTGAACGTCCGGTTGCCCGTGCGGATCTTGTTCAGCGAGGCGGAAGCGCCCAGATCGAGTGCCGCCGGCGAGGTGTAGGGGAGCTTGAAGCCGATGCCCGCTTCGGCGTGGTTGTGCTCCGTGATATTGAACTCGAAATCGTAGGCGACACCGACTTTTCCATAGCTTTCCAGGAAGGACTCGACTGCCGACGGTGCCGTTCTGGCGACGGAAGCTCGGCCTTCCTGCGTCTGTAGAGTGCGGACGTCAACGTCTATGCCCGCATCTTCTCTGAGACGCTTCTGGACCTCATCGAGAACGCCGAGCCGCATTTCGCAGCGGGCGCTCCTGACGATCTCCTCAGTCGGAATGGGCGACACGTCGTCGGCGATCGGATGCGTTGCGCAACCTGCGGCCGCGGCCACCGGCAGAACGGCGATCAGAAGTCCCAGACGTCTGCGCGCTGTCGAAAAAGAGCTGAAACGTTGTCTGAGTTTTGAGCGACAAAAATGACCGTAGCCGCCCTGCGGCGGCGCATCAATGAACGCACACATACCTCACCCCCTACGCGCAACGCTCACCCGATCAAGTAGCTCGATCTCCGATGTTTGATCGTGGGCGAAATCATTTCGTAAACATGCGATAAGCCTGCGAGCAGGCGCACAAACCAAAAACAATATGAACATCTCCGCACGCAGACTAGCGCGGCGCGATATGCGAGTCCGCGATCCAACGTTGGACGCGCTTGTTTTCCTGCGCCCGTTACAAAATAGTCACGATCTTGAGTGCCGCGGTGTTGCGGCTCGCGAACGTCGATCCGGCCGCTTGGTGCGCACCTGCTTTCCCGGCGCCTCTTTCACCGCCTTCCGCAACGTCAGAATGGCATTGCGCGCGATCTCCAGCGCCGGCTCGTTGCGCTTGCTTCGGTGCTCGATCAGCGCCAGCGTGCGCGACAGCGGCGGGCTCAACGGGCGCACAACAATGTCTTTCTCGTGCCCGTTTACCGCGATCTCCGGAATGATCGACATACCGAGGTTCGAGGCGACCGCACTCTTCATCGCCTCGATCGTGCCCAGGTGCATCGGAATGCGCGGCTGCCCCCGTGTCTTGGACAGCCAAAGCATGACGAGGTCGTGGAGCGCGGCGCGCGTGTGCTCCATCAGCAAGGGCTGGCCCATCACGAAATCGGGTGTGACCTCGTCGGGTACGTTGCGCGCGCCAGCCGGGAAAATGGCCATCATCCGCTCCGATATCAGCGGGGTGACCTCGAGCTGCGTTGTCTCAACCGGCAGGGACACCAGCGCCAGGTCGATCCTGTTCTGGATGACTGCTTCGACGCTCTCGCGCGTCGGCAGGTTGGTGATATGCAAGTCGATCCCGGGATGCTCGCTGCTCAACTTGCGCAGTACGGGGGGCAGCAGGAAAGTCAGCGCCGTATTGGTCGTCGCAATGCGGACACGGCCGATCCAGCCCTGGCGGTAGCGGCGCATGGCGAGCTCCGCGTTGTCGCACTCCTGAAGGATGCGCTCGGAGAGGGCGAGGAGTTCGCGGCCGGGTGGCGTGACGTGGGTCTGCTTGCCGAGCCGGTCGATCAGCTTCACGCCGAAACGCCGCTCGAGCTCGCGAATTTGCAGGCTCACGGCAGGTTGAGACAGATTGAGCCTGCGCGCGGCAACCGAGAAGCTCTTGCCGTCGGCCACCGCTTGAAGGGCCCGCAGCTGATCCAGGTTGAGACTGCGCATCTCAAAGGATTCCTTATAGAGACCATGACGACAATAAATTTGAATTATTCTTTGGTCTGATGCAATCAGGCGCCGATCGAACGGTTGCGGCAAACGCCGCACATCAACTGGCCGAAATCGATCAACACCGCGGGTGTTCAGCCCGAACTCGTAAATGGTCGCTCTCGTCTGCCGCGTGCGCCCGCCTCCGGGCGCGCACGGTCAGCACGCGCGCGTCATCGCGGAACGGCGCTGGGACCCTGTGAACATCCTGAATCCAACACGAGGGACGTGTCATGAAGGAAACCTTTCGCTCCATTAGCGCTATTTCGATAGCGGTAGCCGTGGCGCTCGGCTGCGCAGCTGCAACTCCTGCGTCGTCCGAACCCGCGCCGCGGGCCGAAGGATGGCTCGCGAAGTCCTACGATCAGGTCGCGCTGCCTGCTTCGTCCAATGGCGTGCAGGGCGAGCTCGCCGCGCTCAAGGGTATTGTCGCCAAGCGCACGCCGGATGATGTTGCCCGCTTCCAATGGTGGGCGGCCGGTGGTCCGGTCTACCGTTGGAACGAGATCATCCTGGGTGAGATGCAAGACGGCTTCGTCACTCTTCCCATGGCGGTACGCCATCTCGCGCTTTTCCACGCGGCGCTGGACGACGCCACGGCGGCCGCGCGCCAGCATCGCAAATCGGGCGGGCGAGCAGAGTCGTCCGGAACCGATGCAGCCGTCAATGCCAAGCCGAAATCGGCGGGTGCATTGTCTCCATCGGAGTATGCGGCCGCGGCTGCCGCGGCGGGAGAGATGCTCGGCTATCTGTTCCCGGCGCGTGCGGCGCATCTCTCCGCCATGGCTGAGGAGGCCATGCAAGTGCGCCTGCTCGCGGGGGCGGAGTATCCCCATGAGATGGCCGCCGGGCGTGCCATCGGGCAGCACGTGGCGGCGTTGGCCATTGCGCGCGGCAAGTCCGATGGCTCGGACGCGAAGTGGACCGGGAGCGTGCCGGAGGGGAAGGGCCTGTGGAAGGGCACGAACCCCATAGCCCCTCTCGCCGGTACCTGGAAGACCTGGGTGCTGTCGCATGCCGCCGAGTTGCGCCCGGCGATGCCGGCCGACGTCGAGTCCGATCAGGTCAAGGCGGCGTTGAACGAGCTCAAGACCTTCGCGCGGACACCGAAGTCCAATCACCGCGCGACCTTCTGGGAGGTCAACGGTGGCGCCCGCGCCCACACGATGTGGAACGACATCGCGCGCAGCAAGCTGCTGGAGCATCGCTATGGGTCCGATGTTGCATCGCGGGTTCTCGCGGCGCTCAACATCGCGCTCATCGATGCGGGGATCGCCTGCTGGGATGCAAAGTATACGTACTGGTACATCCGGCCGGCGCAGCTCGATCCCGAGTTGAAGTCGGTGTTCCCGGCGCCCAATCATCCGAGCTTCCCGGCCGCGCATGGATGTTTCTCGACGGCGGCCGCGACCGTGCTGGCACGCGTCTTCCCGCATGACAGCGACCGTCTCTTGGCTTTGGGCAAGGAAGCGGCAGAGGCCCGGGTCTGGGCCGGCATCCACTATCGCTTCGATATCGACGCCGGCCAGGATATCGGGCGCAAAGTCGCCGAAAGGACGCTGGATCGCGCATTCAGCCCCCGTACCAACTAGCGAGCAGTGCTTCTGGAAAGGCGTAAGCCAGCTTTCCGTCAAGAAGCACGATGCAACAAGGCCCTAGGGTGTTGGAGCTGTTCAAGCACCCTAGGGCCGCTTCCGAAGTTCGACTGATCTCGAAGCCAATCGATCAGTCTTGAGGACACTCTTGAGGAGACGAAACATATGACCACCAGCGTAAAAATGATGATGGAGGCGGCCAACGCCGCGCTGCCGCGGATCACGCCCGCGCAAGCCAAAGAGATGATCGCCACCAAAAATGCCGTCGTGATCGACGTGCGCGACGCGCCGGAGGTGGCACAAACCGGCAAGGTCGCCGGCGCCATCAACGTTTCGCGGGGTATGCTCGAATTTCGAGCCGATCCCGAGACGCCCTTACCACGACAAGCATTTCGACAAGAGTAAGACACTCATCCTGTACTGCGCCTCCGGCGGTCGCTCGGCGCTGGCAGGCAAGGTGCTCAAGGATATGGGCTACGCCGAAGTCTACAATCTCGGTGGCTTTAAGGACTGGGCCGAGAGTGGCGGGCTGGTTGAAAGAAGCTGAACCCATCACGCAACCTCAGCGTGGCGCGGAGAGGGTTCAGTTGAGATGAAATGAGCAAGAACCAACCCATTCCCTCTCCCAAACGGGAGACGGAATGGGTGATGAGCCGGCACTAATCTACTTCTTCTCCGGATAGTAGTGGTTGGCCGCGAAGTTGTAGTCCGGATAAGTCCCGCGCCGCATCGGCACGATTTTGGAAGCGTACGCTCGCTGGCTGTCGTAGACCTTCTTGAAGAAGGGGTTCTTGCCTTCCTCTTCCTTGGCGATCACGTCCCATGTCTCAAGGATCTTCTTCAGGATGTCGTCCGGTGTGCGGTGCGTCTGCACGCCGTGCTTGGTGCGCAGCTCCTCCAGCGCTTCCACGTTCCACTTGTTGGTGTTGATGCGCTGCATGAAGGTCGCCTCCCACGCCGCCGTCTTCAGCATTTGCTGCAGGTCGGGCGCGAGCTTCTTCCACACGTCACCGTTGATCAGTACCTCGAGGATCGGCGCCGGCTCGTGCACGGAGGGCATGTAGTAGTGCTTCCACACGGACTGGAAGCCGATCTTCATGTCGTCGGCGGGGCTGGCCCACTCGGCGCACTCGATGACACCGCGCTCGGCGGCAGGCACGATCTCGCCTCCAGGCATGTTGACCGGTGTAATGCCGGCCCTGGCCATGACCTCGGCCGTGAGCCCCGTCTGACGGCACTTGCGGCCTTTTAGATCTTCCCAGCTTTTCACAGGCTTCGCGAACCAGCCGAACACCTGGTTGCCGACGGCGACCACTGGAATGACCACGACGTCGCGCTTGAGCTCGACGTTATAGAGCTCGTGGTAGAGGTCGAGGCCGCCGCCGGTGTGCAGCCATCCCATGAAGTCCATCTCGTCCATGCCGAGCGGACCGCCCGGGGTCGAGCCGAACAAAGCCGCGGCTCTGTGCTTGCCGACCCAGTAGGCGCTGGCCGAGAAGCCTCCGTCGACCACTTGCTTGTGGACCGCGTCCAGCACCTCGAACGCCGGAACCACCGTGCCAGCCGGCAGGCCCTCGATCTCGAGCCGCCCCGCCGACATGGCCTTCACGCGGTCCGACCAGAGCTTGAAGCCGTCCATGACGATGCTGGAGCCTGGAAAGCTCGCTTGGACCCTGAGCTTCTGCGTTTGTGCCAGGCTTGAGCTTGCGCCCGAAGCAAAAAGGACCGCGGCCATGCCGGCGGCCAATGATGATGCCTTCCACATGTGCTTTATTCCTCCCTGATACGTTTGAGCGCTGTCTTTGAGGTGCAGCGTTACACTGAGGATAGCCCGGGGAGACGGGGCCGACCAGAATTCTCGCTTAGTCGGGCCCGGAATCACCGCTCTTCCGGCGGCTTGACGTGACGGAAGACCCAAAGCAGGGCCACGTCATAGAGGATCTTGAGGACGCCGCAGATGATGAGCGGCCAGGCCTCGTAGCCGGCAGCGAACAGCGCTCCGGCAATGGCCGGGCTAGCTGCCGCCGCCAGGCTGCGCGGCACCGATGTGACGCTCGCTGCGGCCGGACGCTCGGGTGGTGTCACGACGGCCATCACGTACGAGGAGCGTGTCGGCACGTCCATCTGCGACAGCGCTGCGCGCACGAGGAGAAGCGCCAGCGCCATCTCGAGACTCGGCGCCACCGCTGCAAGAATGAGGCACAGGCTCGAGGGAATGTGCGTGTACACCATCGTGTTCACGAGCCCGATGCGGCGCGACAGCCAGGCAGCGACCGGAAATGAAAACGCGGCGAAGAGGCCCGACCAGAAAAAGAACAGGCCGGCTCCGGACAGTGACAACCCGAACTTGTTGAACAGCCACAGGGCCACGAGCGACTGCACGGCGAAACCGCCCGCGAAGGCGTCGACGCTGAAGAGGGCAGCGAGCTTGGTGACGATGCCGCGGGAGGGCCCGAGTGCGGCGATGGGTTTCTCTTCGACAGGTGTCGTGTCGGCCGGAATGCGCGCATACAGGAGGCCGCCGGCGATGCCCAGCGCGGCGTACGCGACGAACATGCCCTTGAGCGCCACCATCTGCGACACGCCCACGGCCGCCAGAAGATCCGGGCTCGCTGCGGCCAACGCGCCCACCGCGGCTGCCAGCGCGCCGATCAGACTGTAGCGCGCAAACATCCGCGTCCGGTCGGCGTCGGGGACCGAGCGTGAGAGAAGCGCGTGCTCCAGCGGCACGAAGATGCTGACGCTGCCCGCCGAGGGGTTGATCGTGCCCATGAAGGCGACCAGCAGTATGACGGCGTAGGTCTCCGACACTGCGAACGCGAGCCCGGTCGCGGCCATGGCGGCGGAAGCAGCCACAAGCAGCCGGCCGGAGTCGAACCTCGCACCGATGAGGCCTATCCCCAGCGTCATCAGCGCCGAGCCGAGGAGCGCCAGCGTTGCGACGACCCCCACCTCGAACGCTCCCAAGCCCATCGCCGTCAGGTAGACCGGCAGCAGCACGGCCACGAACCCGTCACCGAAATCGCGCAAGGCACGTGCCGCGTACACATACGCCGCCGGATTGCCCTTCACCGCGTGTTCAAGCGTCTTGCTGGTGGTCGACTGCATTCCCATCATCCGATCCGCTGGGCTCGGTGCCAGCCGTCATTAGCCGATCTCATGTGCTCGGACCACTACATCCAAAACGACTTCCTGGCTTCCGCCATTGCGGCCGCGCGGGACAAGCCAATGTCCTTTAGCTGATGTTCATCGAGGTCGGATAAAGCTTGGCGCTGCCGGCTCCGTTCCATCCAGCCGCGGACCTTGAGCGTCACGCGCCGGATGGACCAGATCAGAACCTCTCTGGGGCTCGACCAATCCACGTGCCGGCGGCACGTGCATGTTTGCCCGGTGCCGTAGTGCGCGGTCTGTGACATGTCTCCAACTCCTCTTTGTGGTGAGGCGCGTGACGCCCCGGTCGGCCATTGCAATAGGGGCGGAGCGGGCTTGCCCGCAAAGCATCGTTTCTCTAGCCTGCCTTAGAATTTCTCATGATGTGATGTGCTCATGCCGCGCCGTCTGCCGCCCCTGAATGCGCTCAAGGCCTTCGAGGCTGCGGCCAGATACGAAAGTTTCACGCGTGCCGCCGAAGAGCTGTGCGTCACGCAGGGCGCCGTCAGCCATCAGGTCAAGGCGCTCGAAGCTGAGCTGGGCCTGAAGCTCTTCAATCGCGAACGCCAGCGGCTCGTCATCACCGAAGCTGGCCGCGCCTATCTCGAGGTCGTGCGCGATGCCCTTGACCGGATAGCGGCCGGCACCGAACGGCTGCTCCAGCGCCAGTCCGCCGGTGCGCTCACCGTCAGCACCTCCCCTAATTTTGCTGCAAAGTGGCTGGTGCATCGGCTCGGCCGGTTTGCGCAAGCCCATCCGGGCATCGATCTGCGGGTCAGCGCCTCATTGCACCACGTCGATTTCGTCCGCGAGGACGTCGATCTCGCGATACGGCATGGCGATGGCCGGGCCTCCGGACTGCACGTCGCGCGCCTGTGCGCGGAGGTCCTCGCTCCGGTGTGCAGCCCCAAGCTGCTGCGCGGCCGAAGCGGCCTGCGCACACCGGCAGACCTCGCGCGGCACACGCTGCTGCACGTCGATGATCGCAACGATTGGGTCAAGTGGCTGGACGCCGCCGGGGTGAGCAATGTCGATCTGTCGCGCGGCCCGGTGCTCAATCAGGCCAGCATGACCTTGGATGCTGCCGTCGATGGGCAAGGCGTGGCGCTCGCCCGCAGCGCGTTGGCGGCTTGGGATCTCATTAGCGGGCGATTGGTGCGTCCGTTCGAGCTCACGTTGCCGGTTCCTTACGCCTACTGGATCGTCTGTCCGAAGGCGACCGCCAAGCTGCCGAAGATCGTCGTCTTTCGCGACTGGCTGCTGGCCGAGGCAGCCGAAGACGAGCGGCGGCTGCAACGGCTGACGTAGCGATGTGGTGCTCGAGGCTTGTTGCCGGGCCGTCTTGAGCGATACTTTGACGCCGCCGCTGCAACCGTCTCTACAAGTCGCAACTGACAATCGATCAAAGAAAAGGAAACGACATGACCACTGGCTTTATCGGCGTCGGCAATATGGGTTTGCCCATGGCCGGGAAACTCATTGATGCCGGTGAGCCGCTCATCGTCTACGACAACCGCTCTGCCGAGCTGGAGCCTCTCGTCGCGCGACAGGCACGTCCCGCCTCGAGCCCGAAAGAGGTCGCCGACCGATGCGCGAACGTCATCGTCTCGCTGCCGACGCTCGACAGCCTGAAGCAGGTCGTTCTCGGCAAGGACGGCGTGATCGAGGGCGGCGCGGTCAAGACGGTCATCAACACCTGCACCGTCGGCGTTCCGCTCGTCGAAGAACTGGTGGCCGCCCTCAAGGCCAAGGGTATCGGCTTCGTCGACTGCCCGATCAGCGGAGGTCCTCCCGGCGCCCGCGCCGGCACGCTCTCAGTCATGATTTCGGGCGAGCCGGGCCTCGTCGAGGCCGTCCGTCCGCTCGTGTCGCGCTGGGGTCCGGTCACCGTGGCTGGCGATCGGCCCGGCTTGGCCCAGGTTCTCAAGCTCACCAACAACATCCTATCCTTCGTTGCCATGGCGGCGACGGCGGAGGCCTACGTCATGGGCGCCAAAGGCGGTGTCGACCCCGAGGTCATGACCGCCGCCATCAACACCGGCAGCGGCCGCAACAGCGCCACGCTCAACAAGGTCCCGCTGTCCGTGCTCGACCGCAGCTTCAACTACGGCGCGCCGTTCTACATCATTGAGAAGGACATGGACCTCGCTATCGCCCAGGGCGAGGCGCTGGGCGTGCCCATGTGGGTTTGTCAGGCCGCACGCAACGTCTTCAAGCAGGCCATGTACGAGTGGGGCAAGGACCGCGACATGACCGAGATCGTCAAGCTCATCGAGCGCGGCGCGCAGTTCGAAATGCCCGCCACCCGCAAGAAGTCCGTTTAGCATCGCCTTCTTCCCCCCTCTCCCCGTTCTTGCGGGGAGAGGGTCGGGGTGAGGGGCAGCCGCAAACTCCGAGCAAGACCCTGCCCCTCACGCTAACCCTCTCCCCAATGGGGAGAGGGGATACATAGAGAAGGCTTTGCGGAAAAGCTTGTCCCGGCCAAAGCGGAATGACACAAGGGACGAAACACAGGCGGCACCGGGCACTGGAATGTTCAAGAAAATCCTGATCGCGAACCGCGGCGAGATTGCCTGCCGCATCATCAAGACTGCCCGCCGCATGGGCATCGCCACCGTCGCCGTCTACTCCGACGCCGACCGCAATGCGCTGCACGTCGAGATGGCCGACGAAGCGGTGCACATCGGTCCGGCGCCTGCCGCCCAATCCTATCTCCTGATCGACAGAATAGTCGCCGCCTGCCGCCAGAGCGGCGCCGAGGCCGTGCATCCGGGCTACGGCTTTCTCTCCGAGCGCGAAGCCTTTCCCGTCGCGCTGGAGAAGGCCAGCATCGTCTTCATCGGCCCCAACCCCGGTGCCATCGCCGCCATGGGCGACAAGATCGAATCGAAGAAGGCGGCCGCCAAGGCCAAGGTCTCCACCGTGCCGGGTCATCTGGGCGAGATCGCCGACCCCAAGGAAGCGGTGAAGATCGCCAACGAGATCGGCTACCCGGTCATGATCAAGGCCTCAGCCGGCGGCGGCGGCAAAGGCATGCGCATCGCCTACAACGACAAGGAATGCGCCGAAGGTTTCGGCCTCGCCCGCTCGGAGGCCAAGTCCAGCTTCGGCGACGACCGCATTTTCATCGAGAAGTTCATCGTCAATCCGCGCCACATCGAGATCCAGGTGCTGGGCGACAAGCACGGCAACGTCATCTATCTCGGCGAGCGCGAGTGCTCCATCCAGCGCCGCAACCAGAAGGTCATCGAGGAAGCCCCATCGCCGCTCCTCGACGAGAAGACCCGCAAAGCCATGGGCACGCAGGCGGTGGCGCTCGCCCAGGCCGTCGGCTACGACAGCGCCGGCACCGTCGAGTTCGTCGCCGGCCAAGACCGCTCCTTCTTCTTCCTGGAAATGAACACGCGCCTGCAGGTGGAGCATCCCGTTACCGAGCTCGTCACCGGCATCGATCTCGTCGAGCAGATGATCCGCGTCGCCGCCGGCGAGAAGCTGAAGATCAGGCAAAGCGACGTAAAGCTCTCCGGCTGGGCCGTCGAGACGCGTATCTACGCCGAGGATCCCTACCGCAACTTCCTCCCGTCCATCGGCCGCCTCGTGAAATACCGGCCGCCGCGCGAGTCGAGTGAAGGCGGCCTCACCATCCGCAACGACACCGGCGTCACCGAAGGCGGCGAGATCTCGATCTACTACGATCCGATGATCGCCAAGCTCGTCACCCATGCGCACACGCGCGAAGTCGCCATCGATCTGCAGTCCAAGGCGCTGGACGCCTTTCACATCGACGGCATCCGCCACAACATCCCATTCCTCACGGCGCTGATGCAGCACCCGCGCTGGCGCAAGGGCAATCTCTCCACCGGCTTCATCGCCGAGGAGTTCCGCGACGGTTTCAAGTCGCGCGCACCCACCGCCGCCGAGATCGAAGTCCTTGCCGCGGTCGCCGCCGCCGTGGATCACCTCAATAACGATCGCCGCCGCCACATCACGGGACAGATGAGCGGCGAGCCGGTTCGCTTCGCCAAGCGCCGCGTGATCCGCATCGGCGAGGTGGAGACACAACTCGACATCGCCGGCAGCAGCGGCAAACCCATGCTGGTCAGTTTCGCCGGGGCCGCCAACGGCCGTGACCGCACGCTGGAAATCGCCTCGACATGGTGGCCGGGCGATCCCATCTGGCACGGCCGGGCAGGCGACGAGGACGTTTCCATCCAGGTGAAGCCCATCCTCAACGGCTACGAGCTGTCCTGGCGCGGCATCGCCGTGCCCGTCCGCGTTTACACCGCGCGCGAGGCCGAGCTCGCCGCACTGATGCCGCTCAAGGTCGGCGCCGACCTCTCCAAGTTCCTGGTCTGCCCGATGCCGGGCCTCGTCAAGGCCATCAGCGTGACCGAAGGCCAGGACATCAAGGCCGGCGATCCGCTCGCCGTGGTCGAGGCCATGAAGATGGAGAACGTGCTGCGCGCCGAACGCGACGCCACCGTCAAAAAGATCAACGCCCGCCCAGGTGACAGCCTCGCCGTCGACGCCGTCATCATGGAATTCGCCTGACAGCGTTTCCAGCTATCCCGCTAAACTCGACCATGGAGACCCCATGCGCAGCTTTCACTTCCCTGGCCGGTCGGCGGTCTATGCGCGGCGCGCCATGTGCGCGACCTCCCATCCCTTGGCCACCCAGGCCGCGATCGAGATGCTGCGCAGCGGCGGCAATGCCGTGGACGCCGCCATCACCGCGGCCGCCGTGCTCTGCGTCGTCGAGCATCCCATGACCGGCATCGGCGGCGACTGTTTCGCCATCATTGCCAAGCCCGGCCAGAAGCTGATCGGCCTCAACGCTTCGGGCCGCGCGCCCAAGGCCGCGACGCCCGAGTGGTATGCCGCCAACGGCATCAAGCAGCTCCAGGTTCAGAGCCCGCACGCTGTGACGGTGCCGGGCGCCATCGATGGCTGGATGACCTTGCTCGCCGATCACGGCACGAAGAAACCGGCGCAAGTCCTCGCCCCAGCCATCGGCCATGCCAAGGACGGCTTTGTCGTCGCGCCGCGTGTTTCCGCCGATTGGGCTGTGGCCTTCGAGAAGCTGCGCAAGAACAAGGGCGCGGCGCTGAATTGCCTCAAGCACGGCCGCGCCCCGCGCGTCGGCGAGGTCATGCACTTTCCCGCGCTCGGCCGCACGCTGCGGCGCATCGCCGATGAAGGCCGCGAGGGCTTCTACGCCGGCGAGGTCGCCGCCGACATGGTCGCCGAGCTCACAGAATTGGGCGGCCTCCACACGCTCGAGGATTTCGCCGTCCAGCGTTCGACCTACGTCGATCCGATCTCGGTCGCCTATCGCGGCATCGAATTGCACGAGCTGCCGCCCAACAACCAGGGCATCGTCGCCCTGATGCTCCTCAAGATGCTGGAGAAGCTCGGCCCCAGCGCTACCGGCGCCACATCGCCCGATCGCTATCACACCATCAACGAGGCCGCGCGCCTCGCCTACGCCGCGCGCGACACCTTCGTCGCCGATCCCGACACGTCCAAGGTGCCCGTCGCCCATCTCCTGTCCGACGCTGTCATTTCGGATCTCGTGGGCCGCATCGATCGCAGCAAGCGCCGCGCTGACCTCGGCCCCGTGCCGCGCCCCGCCGGCACCGACACCGTGTGCTTCTCAGTCGTCGATGAGGCCGGCATGGCCGTGTCCTTTATCAACTCGCTCTACGCCGACTTCGGCTCCGGCCTCGCCACTGCCAAGACGGGCGTCGTCTTTCACAATCGCGGCACGGGCTTCGTGCTCGATCCCAAGCATCCCAATTGCATCGCTCCGCGCAAGAGGCCCATGCACACGCTCGTCCCCGCCATGGCGATGAAGGACGGCCAGACCCACATGGCCTTCGGCGTCATGGGCGCCGCCTTCCAGCCCATCGGCCACACGTATCTGCTCTCCAACATGCTCGATTACGGCATGGACCTGCAGGAGGCCGTCGACTGCCCGCGCACCTTCTTCGAGGGCGACGATCTCGTGATCGAAGAGTCAATTCCCGAATCCACAGTCTCGGCCTTGAAGGACATGGGCCACCGCATCCGCGTGCGGCCGCTGCCGTGGGGCGGCGCCCAGGCCATCATGTTCGATCGCGCCAACGGCACCCTTGTCGGCGCCTCCGACCCGCGCAAGGACGGCATGGCGCTGGGGTACTGAAACAGACATGGCCCAACTTCTCCCTCTCCCCATGAAGAATGGGGAGAGGGGATAAGAGGAGGCACCATGACGGAAACCTGCAAGAGCGTGCGCGTGCGTATCGAAGGCCGCGTGCAGGGCGTCGGCTTCCGTGCCTGGGTCGAGCGCCGGGCCGCCCGGCACAGCCTCGACGGCTGGGTGCGCAACCGTCGCGACGGCGGCGTCGAGGCCATATTCGCCGGACCCGCCCCTGCCGTCGATGCCATGGTGGCCGAATGTCACCATGGTCCGCGCTCAGCGTCTGTCACGATGGTGAGAGTTCTTGACGCGCCCGCCGCCGTGTCTCAAGGCTTCACGGTTGGTCCGACGGTCTGACGCCGCGGCGGGAGCGGCATCGGTGTGGCACGAGAGACGCGAGACTTGTCCCGCGCGGCACAGCCGCGTGGAACCGGCCTGCGGCAAAGTCGCTCTTGAAGAAGGCTGCCAACCGGCGCCAGTACATATCCGCTCATCGACACGGGAGCTGAGACGCATGATTGCCAAGATGATTGTGGCCGGCCTGGTCGCGATAGCCCTGTCGGCGCCGCAGGCTTTGGCAGTTGTCTCGGTCACCAACCGCGACGACAAGGACCACAAGCTCACCGTCGTGGAAGGCGAGACCCGCACTGAGCACGTGCTCAAGCCCACCCAGGTTCTGGAGGGCATCTGCGCCAAGGGCTGCGTCATCCGCCTCAACGACAGCGAGAACGACGAATACGAACTCGAAGGCACCGAGGTCGTGTCGATCGAGGAAGGCTACCTCTATTACGACGGCCCCGAGGAAAACCAGGGCGCCGGCGACGCCGGCAAGGCCGGCAAGCAGTAGCAACGGAAGCGGCATGATCGCCGCCACCGCCGCCGTCCTCGCCTACTTCGCCCAGTAGTGCGACACCGCGCTCTCGAGCGGCGGCCGCATGCGGGCGGCATGCGGCACGACGCGCTGGGCGAACTCGCGTTGCGACGCAAGCACCTTGGCGAAGAACGGGCTCTTCTTCGCCTCCTCCTCGTACACCTTGTCCATGGCGGGGAGCTGCGCCTTCAGCACCTCGTCGGGCGTCCGCATCAGCTTCACGTTGTGCTTCTCGACGAGATCCTTGGCGGCCTTGCTCTCCAGGTCGATCGAGTCGTTGTTCATGCGCATGATCTCGGCCAGCAGCGCCTGCTTCACGATCGCCTTGAGGTCGGCGGGCAGTTCATCCCACTTCGTCTTGTTGATGAGGAACTCCTGGATGCCGGGCGGCTGGCGCATGTCAGGCATGTAGTAGTACTTGGTCACATCCTGGAAACCCATCAGGATGTCATGGCTCGGAATAGCCCACTCCGCGCCGTCGATGGTGCCGCGCTCGAGCGACGGGACGACCTCGCCGCCGGCCATCTGCACGGTCGTGATGCCCATGTTCTGCAGCATCAAGAGGCCGAGGCCGGACGTGCGGAACTTCATCTTTCTGAGGTCCGCCAGCGATTCAAAGGGCTTGCGGAACCAGCCGAAGGCTTCCCAGTAGCACAGCGTGGTCGTGAAGAACGCCACCACGTTGAGCTTCAGTTCTTTCTGCAGCAGCTCGTTATACAGCTCCATGCCGCCGCCGCTGTGCAGCCAGGAAATGAACTCGTCCCGGCCGAGGCCGAAGGGACCGCCGGGCGGCGGCCCGAACAAGCCGGCCGCCATGTTCTTGCCGGTCCAGTATCCGGGCCAGGAATGTGCGGCATCGAAGACGTTCTTGTGCACGGCATCGAGCACCTCGAACGCGCCGACGTAGGTGCCCGCCGGCGACACGTTCATCTTGAGGCGGCCGCCGGACATCTCGTCGATGGCCTTGCCCATGCGCACCGGCGAGTCGTGGAGAAGGTTCGCCTGCGGCCAGGTGCTCTGCACCTTCCAGGTGAACTCCTTGGGCGCTGCGCCTTGCGCCGCAGCGGTCGTCCAGCCGCCCATCAAGAATGCGACGGCCAATAAGCTTGCACGTGAGAATGCCGGAAATGCAGGTCCAAAGACCATGGCTTATCCCTCCCTGTTGCATCCCGGCGCGGGGTTTATTCCTCCGTCTGCGGGACATTGTCAGGCTATCTCAGCCGGATGCGAGGTCAAGCCGTGTGCTGCCGGAATATTCGGCAAATCGCAATCGCGATTGCCTTGGTTGTCGCCGCTGCAACAGGGCGTGCCGCCGCCCAGTCACGCAACCATCGCAACCGGCCGTTATCCCTGAACCCGATGCGGCGGCGCGCGTTTCCAGCGGATCGGATACACTGCGCGCCGTCGTCCACCTCGCCGCAAAGCAAGGTCAACGCCCATGCAGTTCGTCCCCAAGCGCTTTTTCCTCACGCACGGCATCGGCGTGCACCGTGAGCGCCTCACCGCCTTCGAGCTCGCACTCCGCGACGCCGATATCGAGCAACAGAATCTCGTCAGCATCTCCTCCATTCTGCCGCCGCGCTGCGTCGAGATCGACCGCCAGGCCGGCGCCGCCACGCTGCAGCCCGGCGAGATTACCTTTACCGTCCTTGCCCGCACGGAGACCGACGAGCCCGGCCGCCGCGTGCACTCCAGCATCGGCCTCGCCCGCCCCGCCGATCCCGACATGTACGGCTACATCTCCGAGCACCACGGCTACGGCATGACGCGCGAGCAGAGCGGCGACTACGCCGAGGACCTCGCGGCCTCCATGCTTGCCTCCACGCTCGGCATCGATTTCGATCCCGACGCCGCCTGGAACGAGCGCAAGCGCGTCTACGAGACGAGCAGCCTCATCATCGGCAGCACCTCCATCACCGCCTACGCCGAAGGCGACGACGGCGGCCGCTGGACCTGCGCCGTCGCGGCCGCGGTGTTCCGCTTCAGCTGATGCCGATCGATGCGTCGCAGCTCAGCTGAATTTGTTCTCGAGTACTTGATCAATCAAAGCCTCGATTTCCTTATAAGCGTCGATCCCGGCGACATTTTGGATTTGTCCTCGGAAAGGCAAGCTGGAATGGCATGTCAAGCCAAGTTGCGCTGGAATAACGTTCGGCTAGCGCCACCCGCACGGCGTCAAATGCCAGCATGAGGCTTTGTATTTCGTCCGCACCTGCGGCCGAAAGCACCAACGCTGACTCGCCGGAGGCGGCCATGCGAACATCACAAGAAAATTCGCCCGCATCGACACGTACTGGTTGACCTATTTCTATTCGGACGGAGCGGCCTCCATCGCCCAACTCCAAAGTGCGCGATAAAATAGGTGCCTTCATAAGTCCTCACCTAATGGGAACGATGATCGAGGAGAGCTCGTGGAGGTTGGCGGATACGCGCAGCTCTCGGACGTGAGGCTGCCGCCGATCGGCATGACCGTCGCCAAGTCCGTCACCACGCGCGTCTCGCCGAATCTCGCCTCGAACCTCTCCCGCAGCACCTGGTCCACCTCATCGAACCGTGCCGCGCACCCGAGATCCGCCAGGCTCGTCACGCCGTGCTCGCGCACCCCGCACGGCACGATGCCGTCGAAGTGCGCCAGGTCCGGATCGACGTTGATCGACAGCCCGTGCTGGCTGATCCAGCGCCTGAGCCTCAGCCCGATGGCCGCGATCTTGTCGCGGCGCCCGGCACCCTTGTCCGGCCGGTCGACCCACACGCCGACCTGACCGGCGCGCGTTCCCGCCGGCACACCGAACGCCGCCAGCGTGCCGATCGTCCATCCCTCCAGCGCGGACACGAACGCCCGCACGTCGCCGGTCCGCCGTCCGACATCCAGCATCACGTAGACGATGCGTTGCCCCGGCCCGTGATAGGTGTACTGCCCGCCGCGCCCCGTACGGTACACGGGAAACCGGTCCGGCAGCAGCAGGTCCTCGGGCCGCGCGCTGGTGCCCGCGGTGTAGAGCGGCGGATGCTCAAGCAGCCACACCAGCTCAGGCGCCGCACCCGCCGCGATCGCCTCGGCGCGCGCCTGCATGGCTTGCACCGCGGCCTCGTAGTCGACCGGCCCGTCCGTCACGAGCCAGTCGACGGGAGCCTGATCTGCCGATGATCGCAACCTTTGCATGCGCGGCCTTGCTGGTCCTTCGCCGGGCCGCCCGCGTCAGGCAAACCCTTGCCCATCTTAGCGCTTCTGCGGCGCTTCCGGGACCCCGCCGCCCACCACGGCGCGCATGCCCGGATTGCGCGTCCCCGGTCTTGTCCGTTTGGCTTGTTTGCCCGGGCCCTGTCTGCTAGAGAGACGCCGGCTTTCCGGTCGGCTCGCGGTCGTGGCGGAATTGGTAGACGCACCAGCTTGAGGGGTTGGCGCCGCAAGGCGTGGAGGTTCGAGTCCTCTCGACCGCACCAGAATATTGCAAGCGCCCTGAGGGCGTTCGGACCGAATTGCTGTGACGGGTGAGTTCCGCCGCTTACGCCGAATATTCCGAGATCACGGGCCAGCATCGCACCCTTGTTCCACCGCGAGCGGGTCAGATCATCGCGCATTGTTCACGACGATGTCATCGCAACTCGCGTGCCGGCAGCTTGACCTGGCCACGTCGGGAGCGTCCAGAGTGCCCCTTGGCATCGTGACCCCACTGCGGGCGGCCATGCTGGAGGTGCTCTATGGCCAACGACCAAGATCAAGCATCCGAACAGGGCGACGCGAAACTCCCGGTTTTGCATCTCGACGTCGGCGGCATGCATTGCGTGAATTGCGGGGAGCTGATCGAGCAACGGCTGGCGCAACTGCCGCAGGTGCGGCGCGTGAGCGTCGACCGCCCGTCAGCCCGCGCCACGATCACGCACACAGGCAGCCTCGACCTGGTTGATCTGCAGAAGGCGATCGCTGACGATGGCTACACGCTATCCATCGCGAACGACGACTCGCCACGCGCCTCCCAAGGCGGAGCCAATACGCCGCGGGACTATCTCGAGATTGCGGCAGCGTTTGCGGTTCTGGCCGGTCTCGTTCTGGCTCTGCAACATGTCACGCTGCTTCCACGCGGCTTTTCCGTATCTGATACGGTGAGCTTTGGGTTGGCGTTCGGGATCGGCCTGGTCGCATCTGTCTCGAGCTGTATTGCCGTCACGGGCGGTCTGCTGGTCGCTTTCGCCGCAAAATACGACGCGGCCAACGCTCACCTCGCGCGTTTGGATCGCCTACAGCCACATCTCTATTTCAACGCTGGACGCCTCATCTCTTACGCGCTGCTCGGCGGCACCGTGGGCGCGTTGGGATCGGCGCTCATGCTTTCGCCCGCAACCTCGGGCCTGCTCACACTGTTGGCGAGCGCAATCATGATCGTGTTCGGCCTGCAGATGCTCGGGCTTTTCTCGTCGCTCGGACGCCTGATGCCGACCATGCCCAAGCTGCTTGGACAGCGCATCCAACGCCTCGCCGGACACGGCACTAGGCAAACCGCCTTCCTGCTGGGTGGACTGACGTTTTTCCTGCCCTGCGGCTTCACCCAGGCACTGCAGCTCTATGTGCTCGCCAAGGGCGATTTTCTGACGGGCGCACTGACCATGCTGGCCTTCGCACTCGGCACGCTGCCAGCGCTCCTGTCGCTTTCGGCGATGTCGAGCCTGACCAGCGGTGCGCTGCAGAGGCGCTTGTTGAAGTTTGCCGGCGCAGCCGTCATTCTGCTCGGCATCGGCAATATTCGGTCGGGCCTTGTTCTCAACAGCGTCGGTAATCCGCCCGCCACGGTGGCGAGCCGCGCACCGGTCAAAAGTCAGCAAGCCGGGGGCATCGGCTCGCAGCGGATCAGCATGAAGGTCGTCGGCCTCGACTATCAGCCGAACCAGTTCACTGTGAAGCAGGGTGTGCCCGTCGAGTGGTGGATCGACGCCAGCGAGGCGGAGGGCTGCGGCCGCGTGCTCATCGCGCCGCAGCTTCACATCCAGAAAATTCTGTCGGACCAGAGCACCACGCTCATCAGGTTCAGTCCGGACCGGACGGGCGACTACGCGTTCAATTGCGGCATGGGCATGATGACACCCGACTCGAAGATTACCGTGCTGCCAGCCGACGACGGATAGCTGCACCTACGCAGCGGCACGTCATTGCAGCGCGTGGTGCCCGTATCGACGGACTTGTCGAGCCGTGGCATGATCGGGTTTCATCGCAAACGCCCCATGACATTGGACGCCGCCTAAGGCGCCACAACAGGAGAAATTGCTCGATGCCTAACATGTCCGACTCGCGCCGCAAGCGCATCCAGGCGAAGCAGCGCAAGTTGAAGAACGCCGTCAAGCGCACCGCCAAGGCGGCCAAGCGCCAGCAGCGCGACACGTCGAAGGAAGCCCGCGCGTCCTGAAGATGAAGGCATCGAACGCCAACGACGCCGCGCTTCAGTGCAAGGCCGGCGAGGGCCAGGCCGAAAGCCGCTGCGATGCATGCTGCCGCAACGCGCCGTGGCGATAGGACGGCGAGCAGACCTTCGTCGTGCCGCCCGACACGCCCATCGTCACCTTCGCTCCGGGCGACAAGTCAGAGTTGAAGCCAAGCGCCGTCATCTTCTTCTCCGGCGCGACCAAAGCCGACGACGGCACTCTGTCCGCCGCCTGCGGGACTGTCGGCCGCGACGTCCCCCCGCCGATGTGACAGGCGCCGGCGCAAGTTGGTTGGCGCGATCTGTTCCCCGCGGAACAGCGCCGCGCGTGCTGGCGCAGCATGGTGGCCTCATCACACAAATTGATGGAGGACATTATGCAAGCATACGCAAAGCTCTTTGTTGCGACCTCGCTGTGCACGGCCCTCGGCGCCGTTGCCGGCTATTCCTTTCACGCAGTCCCAGTACAGGATACGCCGATGTGCAATGTTTCACCGCGCGCGGGGAACACGCAGTTGTCTGGGGGCCTGGAAGGGGGAGCAAACTGGTCCGATGGCGCCGCAGAGGCATCGTCATCCTGGAAGCGCTGGCCCACGACAACGGACTTCTAGAGCACGATCGGTTCAAAATGGAAGCGCTAGGCTAAGCGAAGCGTGAATCGCCCTTTAGACATAAAGCGCAAAGAAGGATTCACGCTTCGGCCGAGGCATGACGGGTCTATCGCCATGTGGACCCGTCGCGCCGCGCAATGCGGCGTCCGGCGCGCCGGAGATGGTATTTTCATTGGCGACGCCGTTGCGGATGCCGGTTTCCTGCTCTTTCGCGATCAGGATGTGACGTGAGGCCGCGCGCACGGCTTGGGAAGCCGACGCAAAAAAGTACCCCAGCCAGGAACAGCATCCACACCTCCGCGTTGTGTGACAACGTTGGATCATCAGATCCACGCCGCAGTGCATGCGCTGCGGAACTCGCAAGCAACAAGGAGGTTTTTCAGATGCGTAAGCTTGCCTCGGCCACGGTGCTGGCCGGCCTGATTGCTTCGTTTGCGCTGCCTGCCTTGGCACAATCCACGACCCCCATGGGTCCACAGGACTGCAAGGCGACGGAGAAGTGGGATGCGGCCACCAAGAGCTGCAAGCCGTCCGGCTGATGCAGTGCCGCAGCTTGAGATTGTAGCTTAGACCATGAGACGTGGCGGGCATCCCGCCGCGTTGGCAGGATGCCCTGCCGGTGCGCTTTGACGACGTGTCGAAGCGCATCGGACCCCGCTGCCGCCGACGGCGCCCTCGCTACCGCCGACAGCAAACCCAACTCACCCCGGCGCGCCGCAGTTCCGATCGCATTCGGCACAGCACAGTTTCCCGACTCGTTCACGCGAACAAAGAAAGCCAGACCACCGCCCGGAACGTTCACCGGAACGATGATCTGGCCGACGATCATTGATGACATCACTCCTTTAGATCGGGCAGGACGGCCCATCCTTCGGTCCTCGGGTCGCGTACCCGTAAACGGCGCCGGCCATCGGTGGCACGAGTGAGATCGCCATGAAGGCGACCACGAACCAAAATCCCCCGGCGACGCCGTCGAGCTCGTCACTGGAGAGCGCGCGAACGTCTTGGGAATTGCCCTGTTCGGTCGCAAGTTTTTCGGTGGTGACTGTGTTCATACGTAATCTCCTCTGTCGGTCTGCCATGAAGGCCGCTCTACATGCGGCATCTCGCAGCAGCCCGCTGTTCCCGCGGTCACTCGCGCAAAGGGCTTCCCTGCAGGCGGGAGACTTAGTCTACAAAAACATCATCGTATCTGGCGGCAGCCCCAGCAGGTGGCGCCCGATGGTCATGTAGTGCGTCGTGCGGCCCTGTACCTGCTGCGAGGCTGTCAGCGCATCGCGCAGCCGCCGCTCGAAGGGATGCGCATCGAAAATCGCCGTTTGCCCCGCCGCGCGATAGGCGTCCGTGACGATCTCGACGCCCTGCTGGATGGTATGCGTCGCGGCGAGCCGGATGCTCGTCCTGTGATCGAGCGTCAGCGCCGCGCCGCCTTCGAGCTCCGACCACACGTCGCGTAGCGTGCCGAGATGATGATGGCGTGCCGCGCGATGACGCGCCACGAGCTGTGCCAGCTGCGTCTGGAACACGGGGCTCTCCCGCATCGACGTTGCGGCACCGCGCTGCGTCTTGGTGGTTGCCAGCGTCAACAAATCATTCAGCGCACCCCGCGCGATTCCCAGCATCACACCGCCGAACGCGGCGGCATACACGTGCGTGCCCGGAAACTGGAACACGGGTCCCGCGCCGTGCAGATCCGACAAGTCCTCGCGATCCACAGTCAGCTCGTCGGCCACGAACTGGTCGGAGAATTCGTAGCTGTCGCTGCCGGTGCCGCGCAGTCCCATGACTTGCCATACGTCATGGATCTTGGTTTCTGCCCGAGGGAAGAGCGCCGTGCGCTCGAGCTGCCGCCCGTCCGGTCTGAGGCGCGGCTGGCCGTCCCGCTCGAACACCTTGCAGTGCGCGCCGATCCAGGTGGCATTGCGGATGCCGCTGGCGAAGGTCCACAGGCCCGTCACCCGGTAGCCGCCGTCGGTGGCAACGGCCTTGCCCGCCGCACCCGCACCCCAGGCCAGCACCGCGTCGCGCGGACCGAACACGCGCTGCGCCACCTCCGGTTCGAGCGATGCCGCAGTCATGGCGCAGCCCGAAGCCTGACCGATGCACCACGCCGCGCTGGCGTCGGCCGCAGCGATCACTTCCGTCACCTGCGCCAGCGTCACCGGATCGAGCTCGTCGCCGCCGAGCGAGAAGGGCAGCAGTAGGCGGAACAGGCGCCCCTCGTGCATGGCGTCGAGAAGATCGGGCGGCAGCGTGCGTGCATCCTCGATGCGTGCCGCGCCCGCCGCCAGCACCTCGGCGACGCGCCGCGCGCGTGCAACGCAATCGCCGTCCGCTGGTTTCTTCAGTCGTTCCGATCCATGCATGGGTCTTTGCGCCCTTCGTCGTTTCCTCTCGCGTCACCGCCCGCCTGCACCGTCGCGCCCGAGCCATGACTTGTCCACAGGCCAGTGTGGATAACTAGGTTTGCCTCAATTTCAGCATGGACGAGTGTCAGTGCACGCCCCTAAATCGTCAGATTGCGGAATTTCCTGCTCCGTCCCCATCCCCCATTCCCGGCGGCAGGATTTCTCGGGCCCCGGCAGAAATGCCGGGGCCTCTTGTTTCCGCGCCTCGACGTCATCTCTCCCAGTCAATCTCCGAGCTTTCCGGTCGATCGGTCGGCGCCCGCCGATGCCGGCGCCAACCGTTGCGACGTGAAATGTTTGGCATCTCGCCAGATGACGGTACCAGCCCGCGGCAAATCACATCAGCGCGAAATAGCGCCGTTTCACCTTTGGGCAACGCTACTACATTATCAGCGAGATCGGATACGTTATCGGCGGCGAGGTGAGTCATGGCGTGGCTCGAAACTTTCGACGCTCTTCTACTGGCGCGGTTCCAGTTCGCCTTTACGGTCTCGTTCCATATCATTTTTCCGGCCTTCTCGATCGGTTTGGCCAGTTATCTGGCCGTGCTGGAGGCGCTGTGGCTCGTCACGGGCCGCCAAGTCTACCTGTCGCTCTTCAACTACTGGAAGGTCATCTTCGCCATCGCCTTCGGCATGGGCGTCGTGTCGGGCATCGTCATGAGCTACCAGTTCGGCACGAACTGGAGCGTGTTCTCCGACAAGACCGGCCCTATCCTCGGCCCGCTGATGGGCTACGAGGTGCTCTCGGCCTTCTTCCTCGAGGCCGGTTTCCTCGGCGTCATGCTGTTCGGCATGTCCCGCGTCGGCAAGGGCCTGCACATGTTCGCGACCTTGATGGTCGCCGCCGGTACCTTCCTGTCAGCCTTCTGGATCCTTGCCGCCAACAGCTGGATGCACACGCCCGCCGGCCACACCGTCAACCAGGCCGGCCAGTTCGTGCCCGTCGACTGGTGGGCGGTGATCTTCAACCCGTCCTTTCCCTATCGCCTCGTGCACATGGTCCTGGCCGCCTATCTCACGACCGCGTTCGTCGTCGGCGCCGTCGGCGCCTGGCATCTGCTGCGCGACAAGATGCACGAGCCCTCGCGCATCATGCTGTCGATGGCCATGTGGATGGCGACGGTGGTCGCGCCCATCCAGATCGTCGCCGGCGACATGCATGGCCTGAACACCCTGGAGCACCAGCCGGCCAAGGTCGCGGCCATGGAGGGTCACTTCGAGACCCGCAGCGGGCAGCCGCTGATCCTGTTCGGCCTGCCCGACATGGCCGCCGAGACGACGCGTTACGCCATCGAGATTCCAAAGCTCGGCAGCTTCATCCTAACCCACGACTGGGATGGCGAAGTGAAAGGCCTCAAGGTCTGGCCGAAGGCGGACCGCCCCAACAGCACCATCGTGTTCTGGAGCTTCCGCATCATGGTTGGCCTCGGCGTCCTGATGGCCGCCGCCGGCGCCTGGAGCCTGTGGCTGCGCCTGCGCCACCGGCTCTATGATGCGCCGTGGTTCCTGCGCTGCATCGTCGCCATGGGGCCTGCCGGATTTGTCGCCGTCCTTGCAGGTTGGATCACCACCGAGGTCGGGCGCCAGCCGTTCACGGTCTACGGCCTGCTGCGTACCGTGGATTCCGTCTCGGCCATCGCTGCGCCCGCCGTCGCCGCTTCGCTTGTTCTTTTCATAATCGTCTATTTCCTCGTGTTCGGCGCCGGCACGCTGTACCTGCTCCGCCTGATGGCGCGCGCACCGCAGGTCGATGAGCCCGACATGCCCGGCGATGCACCGATCCGCGCCGCCGGCATCACGCCCGCGCCGCAAGTGGCGACTGGCCACGCCGGCGGACACAGGGGAGGGGCCTCATGATCGATCTTCCCTTCATCTGGGCGGGCCTCATCGCTTTCGCCGTGCTGGCCTACGTCATCTTCGACGGCTTCGATCTCGGCATCGGCATTCTCTTCACTGCTATCCACGACGAGCCCGACCGCGACACCATGATGAACTCGGTCGCCCCCGTCTGGGACGGCAACGAGACCTGGCTCGTGCTCGGCGGCGGCGGTCTGTTCGCCGTCTTTCCACTGGCCTACGCCATCATCATGCCGGCGCTGTACGCGCCGATCACGCTCATGCTGCTGGCGCTCGTCTTCCGCGGCGTCGCCTTCGAGTTCCGCTGGCGCACGAAACGCCCGAACCAGCGCAACTGGTGGGACTGGGGCTTCTCCGGCGGCTCGCTCGCGGCAACGTTCGCGCAGGGCATCGCGCTCGGCGCGCTGGTGCAGGGCATCCCCGTCGCCAACCGCGCCTATGCCGGCGGCTGGTGGGACTGGCTGACGCCCTTCAGCCTCCTGACGGGGTTCGCGCTTGTCGTCGGCTACGCGCTTCTTGGCGCCACCTGGCTCGTCATGAAGACCACCGGAGAATTGCAGGCGCGGGCTTATCGTCTCGCTGGGTGGGCCGCTGCCGGTACCGTCGCCTTGATGGGCGCCGTCAGCCTGTGGACGCCGTTGCTCGAATACCAATACGCCAACCGTTGGTTCGCATGGCCCGCCATCCTCTATGCGGCGCCCGTTCCCTTGCTCGTGCTCGGCTGCGCTTTGCTGCTCGCGCGCGGCCTCGCCCAGCGCTGGGAGGTGATCCCCTTCGTCGCCTCGATCGGCCTGTTCGTGCTCTCCTACGTCGGCCTCGGCATCAGCTTCTATCCCTACATCGTGCCGACCAGCGTCACCATCTGGGAGGCCGCTGCGCCCGATTCGAGTCTGCGCTTCCTGCTCGTTGGCGCCGTGATCCTGATCCCCATCATCCTGGCCTATACCGCGTATGCCTATTGGGTGTTCCGCGGAAAGGTCGATCCCGAGGGTGGCTACCACTGATGCATGCAAGGCCGCCAGCCGACCATACCCCGTCTCTGCCGCGGCGGCTCGGCTGGTTCGTCCTGCTCTGGCTGTGCGGCATCGCCGCCGTGGGCCTAGTCGCGCTCCTCATCCGCAGCGCGTTGCTCTAAAACATATGTCTTGAATGGCACGTGGCGTCCACGGCGAGAATTTGCATGCGCGCTTCAACGATGCTCTGTGTGGCTCTGTTGTGTGTCTCGTCCACTGTCGTGGTGCAGGCGCAGACGGGATTGCAGGAGTTTGCCGCGCCGCGCGCCGGTATCCCTGATGCCCAGGAGAAATCCGCAAGTCGCGCAGCCGCGCAGAAGGCCATGGTCAAAGCCATGCAGCGCGGCCGACTGAAAGCGGCCAAGTATGAGCTCAGCAAGTTGATGTACTTCGAAGCGCAAGCCAGGCACCGACGCCGCGCCGATCTCGCCAAGAGGCTGCAGACCCGCATTATCGAACAGCGGGCCACCATCCGACGTATCACCAACGCCATGTAAATGATGACGTAGGCGGCGGGTCTGCGGTCCCACCGTCCAAGAGCTACACGGAAATTCGAGCGCAGCCTGGTTAAGCCGTCGCCTTCTTGAAGCTGGCGGCCGCGACGTCCCAGTTCACCGTGTTCCACCAGGCATCGATGTAGTCGCCGCGCTTGTACTGATGCTTGAGATAGTAGGCGTGCTCCCACACATCGACGCCGAGCACTGGCTTGGCGCCGACATCCATATGCGGCGTGTCCTGATACGGCGTGTTGAAGACCGCGAGCTTCTTGTCCTTGCCCACTGCGAGCCAGGCCCACCCGGACCCGAAACGGCCAACGCCCGCCTGCTTCACCGCCGCCTTCATCTTGTCGACATCGCCGAACGCACCGTCGATGGCGCTCTTGAGGTCCCCTGCCGGAGCTTTGGCACCGCCTGGCGCCATCACCTCCCAGAAGAACGAATGGTTCCAGTGGCCGCCCAGGCTGTTGCGCACCGGCGTGCGCACGTCCTCGGGCACTGACGACAGTGCGGTGAGGATTTCCTCCGCTGGTTTCTTGCCGAGGTCGGCCCACTTCCCAATCAGGCCGTTGAGGTTGTTGATGAAGGCCTGGTGGTGGTTCTTGTGATGGAAGCCCATCGTGGCCGTGTCGATGTGGGGCTCCAGCGCGTCGTAGGCATAGCCGAGCGGCGGCAGCTTGAACGGGCCGTCGGCCGCCTGTGCCAGCGCGGCGGTGCGCCCGAGAAGGGAGCCGGATATGGCCATGGCTGCGGCGCCTGCGGCCAACTTAAAGGTCTCTCGGCGGTTCATTTGGGTTCTCCTCGGCGTTTCTGAGGTACGTGCAGGTCTGATACGTATGGTCTCGATGGAAGGTTTCAGGTCTTGCGGCAACATCTGGAGATTGGCCTGTTCCAGTCGCAACAGGTGGACGCTTCGAGGCCTTCACTTCGACGTGATGACAACCGTAGTCCAATCGCAGCTCCACGGAGCGATATGACAAAGGACGACGCGCCCCGCCGGCTCGATCTCGCACTGGTTGCACGAGGTCTGGCGGCATCTCGCGCTCAAGCCCGCGATCTCGTCAAGCGTGGTGCCGTGTCGGTGCACGGCGTAACTGCGAGCCGTCCCGCCATGACGGTTGCTGCCGCCGACACCATTGCCGTCGCCGATGGTGCCGGCGATTTCGTATCACGCGGCGCGTTCAAGCTGCTGGCCGCGCTCGATCAATTCCAGTTTGATGCCGCCGGCCGCACGGCGCTCGACATCGGCGCCTCGACCGGCGGTTTCACGCAGGTTTTGTTGCAGCGCGGCGCAGCGCATGTCTACGCGGTCGATGTCGGTCATGGTCAGCTCAATCCCCGCATCGCTGGCAACACCCGCGTGACAAGCCTCGAAGGCCGCGACGCGCGCTCCCTGGCGCGCGTGGACATTCCGGGCCCTATCGGCGCCATCGTCGCCGACGTCAGTTTCATCTCGGTGACAAAGGCGCTGCCGGCAGCGCTGGCCCTGTCGGTCCCAGGATGCTGGCTCATCGTCCTGGTCAAGCCACAGTTCGAGGCGGGTCGCGAAGCCGTCGGTAAGCGCGGTGTCGTGCGCGATCCCGAGGACCGTCAGCGCGCGCTCGCCACGGTCGAAGCCTGGGTGCGCGCGCAGCCGGGCTGGCGCATCGTGGGGACGGTGCCGTCGCCCATTGCCGGCGGCTCCGGCAACCTCGAATGTCTCCTGGGTGCCGTTCGTGACGCGTGACTGCGAGTACCGGCACGCCAATGGAGTTTCGACGTCAGTGATTACGCCGTGCCCCAAGCAACCACTGCACGTAGGCCGGCACCACCTCCGTCGCCTTGCCGTGGCGCTTCTCCGCAAACAGCGACGCTCCCTCGGACGGCTCCAGGTTCAGCTCCACCGCGTGCGCGCCGTTGGCCCGCGCCTCGCGCACGAAGCCCGCCGCCGGATACACGTTGCCGCTGGTGCCGATCGAGATGAAGAGATCGGCCTCCGCCAACGCCGCGCCGATGCGCTCCATGTGATACGGCATCTCACCGAACCACACGACGTCAGGCCGAAGGCCGCCAGCCTTGCCGCAGGTCCCGCACACCAGATCCACCGTCAGGTCGGGCCGGTTGTGCCCCCACGGCGTGCGCGTCTCGCACCGCATGCACAGTACCTTGCCGTGCTCGCCGTGCATGTGAATTAGGTTCTTGCTCCCGGCCGCCTCATGCAGCGCGTCCACGTTCTGCGTCACGATCAGCACCGAACCCGGATGCTCCTGCTCGAGTCTCGCCAGGGCGAGGTGCGCGGCATTGGGCGCGACACCGCTGCTGAGCTTGCGCCGCATGTTGTAGAAATCGAGCACCAATTTCGGATCGCGCGCGAAGCCTTCCGGCGTCGCCACGTCGCGATAGTCGTACTTGGCCCAAATGCCGTCCGCGTCGCGGAACGTGGCAATGCCGGACTCGGCCGAGATGCCGGCGCCGGTGAGGATCACAATTCGTTCATAGCTCGGCATGGAACGGTTCCGCTTTGAAAAGTGATGTCCGACCAGGCTATGCTAAGTCGGCTGTAGCGCGCCTCGCAACCGTGCGACGGCTCCACAGCAGGAGATGTTACGAATGGCCGACAACATCGGCATGGCGACGCATCTGGCAGGACAATCCCTGCGGCTCGGCTGGTTCCTGGCGCTCAATCGCATCGTGGAGCAGCGCAGCGCCGGTGTTGCCCCTGCCGCCAAGGCGACGCGGCCCGTCCCCACGCTGCGCGAATTGCTGACGGATATCGGCCAACTTCTCCTCAGCGACGCACTGGCCGTGCGCGACGGCCTCTATCCGCCGATGGAGGACGACGCTACGTCCCTTCCGCGCCACTTCGGCCGCGTGCGCGACATGCTGGCGGAGCTGCCGCGGGCGCTGGATCGCCGCAAGTCCCGCAATGCGTCCACTGCCAAGGCCGAGCCGTCCGCCGGAGACCTGCCCGACTACTATGCGCAGGACTTCCATTTTCAGAACGGCGGCTATCTCACCGAGGAGTCCGCGCGACTCTACGACGTCCAGGTCGAAATACTCTTCATGGGCGCGGCCGCGCCGATGCGCCGCGCTGCGTTGCGTCCGATCGCGGAGTTCCTGCGCGGCCGGGACCAGCGCCACGTGTCGCTCGTGGATGTTGCCTGCGGTACCGGCCGATTTCTGCGTCAGGTCCGCCTCTGCTATCCAGCGCTGAAGCTCACCGGCGTCGATCTCTCACGTCCGTATCTCGACGAAGCCCGCCGTCACCTGCTCGGGCTTCGCGCGGTGGACTTGATTGAAGCATCGGCCGAAAAGATGCCGCTCGCCGATGCCTCGGCCGACATCGTGACGTCCGTGTTCCTGTTTCACGAGCTGCCGCCGGACGTGCGCCGGCAGGTGACGTCCGACATCGCCCGCATCCTGAAGCCCGGCGGCCTGTTCGTCTTCCTCGATAGTCTGCAGATGGGCGACCGACCCAAATGGGACGGCCTGCTCGAAGCCTTCCCCGCGCGCTTCCACGAGCCCTACTACCGCCACTACGCCACTGAAGATCTCGACCGGCTGTTTACCGATCGCGGGCTCACCCCGTGCATGACCACGACAGCCTTCCTGTCGAAGCTGATCGTGTGCCGCAAAACCTAACTTCCCCTCTCCCCATTGAAGGAATGGGGAGAGGGGATGAAACACTTCTACCGCTTCCCCGGCAGCATCGGCACGCCCATCGCATCGGCGACGCCATGGAAGCTGTTGGCCACCACGTCCCACGCCTGGCTCGCGGCAAGATCGATCCTCTGCCCCGGCCCATGCTCGTCCGGCCGCACCACGAACGCCGTGCGCAAGCCCACTTTCGCCGCCGCCGCCAGATCGCCGTTATGCGCCGCCACGAGCATCACCTCATGCGGCTCGAGATTGAGCATCTCCGCGTTGCGCTGATAGGCCTCCGGCCGCGGCTTGTAGGCGCGCGCCGGCTCCGCACCGAGGACCACGTCCCATGGCAGGCCGCCGCGCTTCGCCATGCGCGCCATCAGTCCGATGTTGCCATTTGACAGCGTGCCGATGATGTAGCGTGTCTTGAGCCGCGTCAGCCCGCCCACCGCATCCGGCCACGGATCGAGCCGGTGCCAGATCGTCACGAGGTGATGGATCTCGTGCTCCGCCAGCCCCTTCATGTCGTACTTGTCGAGCAGCACGAGCAGGCTCTCACGATGCAGCACGTCGAGGATCGTCCATTCGCGCCGGCCGCTGCGCACCTCCTCCATGCCTGGCTGATAGAGCCCGCGCCACTCGTCGGCGAACTTCGCCCAGTCATGCTTGAAGCCGCGCGCGCTTCCGAACGCCGTCATCTCCCGGATCACGCTGCCGCGCCAGTCGACCACGGTGCCGAACACGTCGAACAGCAGCGCCTGCACCTGTTGCTTGGCATTCCCCATGGGACATCCTCACTTGGCTTGTTGTGGAGATCGGTCGCGCCAATCCGTTCGGCATCATGCCGCGTTCATGGCGTGGGAACAACGCAACAAGCGTCAGAAGCTGCCTGGGCCCGCTCCGGTCTGCGCGCGATGGCGCAGGAAGTGATCGGCGAGCACGATCGCCATCATCGCCTCGCCGACCGGCACGCCGCGGATGCCGACGCACGGGTCGTGCCGACCCTTGGTGGCGATGTCGGTTTCCGCTCCCGAACGATCGATGGTCTTGCGCGGCGTGAGGATGGACGACGTCGGCTTCACGGCGAAGCGCGCCACGACCGGCTGCCCCGTGCTGATGCCGCCGAGAACGCCACCGGCGTTGTTCGACAGAAACTCGGGCCGTCCGTCGGATGCAATGCGGATCTCGTCCGCATTGTCCTCGCCCGAGAGTTCAGCGGCGGCGAAGCCCGCTCCGATCTCCACGCCCTTCACGGCGTTGATGCTCATGAGCGCGCCGGCAAGCTCCTGGTCGAGCTTGCCGTAGATCGGTGCACCCCATCCGGCCGGCACGCCCTCCGCGACGATCTCGATTACCGCACCCGCCGACGATCCCGCCTTGCGCACCTCGTCGAGATAACCCGCCCACGTCTGCACCGTGCCGTGGTCGGGACAGAAGAACGGATTGCGCTCAACCTCCTCCCAATTCCACCGGTTGCGGTCGATCTTGTGCGGCCCGATCTGCACGAGCGCGCCCCGTACTGTCACGCCGCCGATCACCTTGCGCGCCACCGCGCCGGCGGCTACCCGCATCGCCGTCTCGCGCGCGGAAGACCGTCCGCCGCCGCGGTAGTCGCGAATGCCGTATTTCTCCAGATACGTGAAGTCGGCATGCCCGGGGCGGAACTTGTCCTTGATGTCCGTATAGTCCTTGCCGCGCTGATCGACGTGGTCGATCAGCAGCGCGCTCGGCGTGCCCGTGGTGACCTGCTG
>JBJXDX010000135.1:0-93145 GCA_046154585.1 Hyphomicrobiaceae bacterium
GGGAGAGTCCGTCCCCGTTGAAAAGAGCGTCCATCCGATAGCAGCCGATGCGCCCATCGGTGACCGCGCGTCGATGGCCTTTTCCGGAACGCTCGTAGCCTACGGCCAGGCGACTGGCGTCGTCGTCGGAACAGGGGCCGATACCGAGCTTGGTCGCAGCAGCAAGCTTCTCGCCGAGGTGACACAGCTCGAGACGCCGCTGCTGCGTCAGATGGCCGGCTTTGCCAGAACTCTGACTTTCGTGATCCTCGCCGCTGCCGCGCTCGTCTTCGCCTTCGGCGTACTCGTGCGTGGACAAGAGGCGGCTCAGATGTTCCTAGCCGTCGTATCTCTTGCCGTCGCGGCGATCCCGGAAGGACTGCCGGCCATCTTGAGCGTTGCGATGGCGATCGGCGTGCAGCGAATGGCACAGCGTCATGCCATCATCCGCCGGCTGCCGGCTGTGGAAACGCTGGGGTCCGTTTCGGTCATCTGCTCGGATAAGACCGGCACGCTGACGCGCAACGAGATGGCCGTCCGTCGGCTGGTCACGAGCGAGCACGACTTGACCGTCGCCGGGATCGGCTATGAGCCGCGGGGCGCCTTCAGCATCGACGGCATCGAAGTGGCAATTAGTCACCGGATGGACGTGATGGCGGCACTGCGCAGTGCCGCCCTCTGCAATGACGCGGGGCTCCGACCGATCGATGGACACTGGACAATCGACGGCGATCCGCTCGAAGGAGCGCTGCTGACTGCGGCATCGAAGGCCGGGCTCAATCTGGATGCCCTGCGGCAGGACATGGCACGGATCGACATCCTACCCTTCGAGTCCGAGCACCGCTACATGGCGACCCTGAACCATGGTCATGGCGCCGAACGCGGGCTCATTTGCGTCAAGGGCGCTCCGGAGAGACTGCTGGAGATGTGTGCTCTTCAGCAGGGCCGAACGGGAAGTGCCCCGCTCGATTTGGCCTTTTGGCAGGAGCGCATCGAAGCGATGGCCGCCGAAGGCCAGCGCGTGATCGCCGTGGCGTCGAAACCCGCCGAGGTGGGCCAATCGCTCCTCCGGGCCAGCGATCTTGATCAGGGCCTCGTGTTCCTCGCGCTTTTCGGATTGATCGACCCGCCCCGCGAGGAAGCCATCGCCGCGGTCGCCGAATGCCGGGCGGCCGGCATCCGGGTAAAGATGATCACCGGCGATCACGCCATCACGGCCCGGGCGATCGCGAGCCAGCTCGGCTTCGAGAACACGGCCGCCGTTCTGACGGGTTCAGACATCGAGACCATGACGCCTGGCGAGTTGATGAAGCAGGTTACGCTGATCGATGTGTTCGCGCGCGCGAGCCCGGAGCATAAGCTCAGGCTGGTCGAGGCGTTGCAGGCGGACGGGCTCGTGGTCGCCATGACGGGCGACGGCGTCAACGACGCACCTGCCTTGAAGCGTGCCGATATCGGCATCGCGATGGGGATCAAGGGGACCGAGGCTGCGAAGGAGGCCGCGCAAGTCGTTCTCGCCGACGACAACTTCGCCTCGATCGTCAACGCCGTCCGCGAGGGCCGGACGGTTTACGACAACCTCAAGAAAGCCATCGTTTTTCTGCTGCCGGTCAACGGTGGCGAGTCCCTCAGCATCGTGCTGGCCATTCTGCTGGGTGCAACGTTGCCGATCACACCGCTGCAGATCCTCTGGATCAATATGGTCAGCTCCCTCGCGCTGGCGCTGGCGCTCGCCTTCGAGCCGACCGAGCCAGGCGCCATGTCCCGACCTTCGCGACCGGCGAATGAGGCGCTGTTGTCGCCATTCCTCGTCTGGAGGATCGTGTTCGTATCCACACTGTTCCTGATCGGCATCTTCGGGATGTTCAAGTGGGCCCTTTGGCAGGGCGCGAGCGTCGAGAAAGCGCGCACGTTCGCGGTCAACACGCTCGTCGTCATGGAGGTGTTCTATCTGTTCAGCGTCCGCTACCTCCATGCGCCGTCACTGACACCGACGGGAGTTCTCGGAACGACGCCCGTGCTCGTTTCGATCGCGACCGTCGTGGCGCTACAGTCACTGTTCACGTATGCACCGTTCATGGAGCGGTTCTTCGAGACCAGACCGATCGGGATCATCGAGGGCCTGCCGATCATTGCCGCCGGAATGGCTCTCTTCGCCATTCTCGAGCTGGAGAAAGTTGCACGGCGACGGTTGCAGGAGCGCGCGCCGAGTTCCAGCCGGTCGAGAGTGGATCGAGGCGTATGAATGTTGCCGCAGCGATGCGGTTGCTGCTGAACCCGTGTACGATGGCACGGCAGTATCTCAACTGAAGGACGTCGGGCAGGCCAGACGTCGCAAAACCGGTCAGAGGCAAGGCATGATGGGGTGGTCAATCTCGCTGGGGCGAATCGCTGGAACGGAGGTGCGCATCCACCTGACTTTCTTCCTGCTGATCGCTTGGCTCGCCATCTCGGCAGGCGCTCGCGGCGGACAGACGGCTGCTATCGAGGCCGTCGTCTTCATCCTCGCCGTGTTTGCCTGTGTGCTCGCGCACGAGTACGGCCACGTGCTGACAGCGCGTCGCTTCGGTATCGGCACGCGTGACATCACGCTCCTGCCGATCGGGGGCGTGGCCAGCATCGAGCGCATGCCCGAGAAGCCCGGTCAGGAGTTGCTCATCGCGCTTGCCGGCCCTGCCGTGAATGTGGTGATAGCACTGCTGCTTTTCGGGGTGTTCGGGGCACGCCTCGATACTCAGCACCTAGCGGCCGCTGTCGAGGATCAAAAGATCGATCTCGTGACGCGGCTCGCCCTCGTCACCGTGATGCTGGTAGCCTTCCATCTCATTCCCGCGTTCCCGATGGACGGCGGCCGCGTCCTCAGGGCCTTGTTGTCATACCGGCTCGACCGTGCGCGGGCGACAAGGATCGCTGCGACCATCGGCCAAGCCTTTGCATTCGGTCTCGGGTTCCTCGGCCTGTTCGGCAATCCGCTGCTGCTCTTCATCGCGCTGTTTGTGTTTCTTGCGGCCAGCCACGAGACATATGCCGTCGAGCTCGGTGAGGCCACCAAAGGCGTTGCCATGCGCCAAGCAACGATTACGTCGTTTGCCACTCTCGACACCCAAGCGACCGTTGGCCAAGCGGTCGAAAAGCTGCTTTCGACCTCGCAGAGGGAGTTCCCGGTCACCGATGGAAGCGGGCAGCTGCGCGGCGTGCTGACCAGAGACGGGATGATCAAGGCGCTTGCCGCGACCGGACCGGACACCTCCGTGCTCGAGGTCATGGAGCGCGACATAGCGACCATCAACTGCCGTGCGCCGCTTGCGGAAGCCGTGGCGACGCTACAGAGCAGCGGCCAATCGCTCGTCGGCATCGTCGATGACAATACGCGCGTGGTCGGCATCATCACCGTCGAGAACCTCGCCGAGTACATGATGGTCGAAGCAGCGGGCCGCGGTTGGCGGCAGCCGGATCGCACAGCGAAAGTCAAATGACGACGGGTGTTCACGCATCTGCCGGCAGGTGGCTCAGTTGCTCTTTTGCCTTGGGTTTGTGGATCGACCGCTGATCTTGAGCGCAGCCTTGCCGAGCAAGTGCGCGCTGATCGGAGCCGTGATGAAAAGGAACAGCGAGATTGCCAATTCGCGCAGGCTCACGTTGCCGTTCGCGACACTGGAACTGACCAGTGCGGCAACAACGATCGATCCGACACCCAGTGTTGTGGCCTTTGTTGGACCGTGCAGCCGGGTGAAGAAATCCGGCAGCCGGGCTAGGCCGATCGATCCGACGAGCGCGAATGCCGCACCGACGACAATCAGAAATGAGATGACGAACTCCGCAAGCATCCTTGGCCTCACTCGATGATGTCGCCACTGAGCAGGAACTTGCAGAGCGCGACAGTCCCGACGAAGCCCATCATGGCGATCAACAGCGCCGCCTCGAAGTAGGCTTGGCTCGATGTGGCAATGCCGATCAGCATCACGAGCGCAATTGCGTTTATCGCGAGCGTATCGAGCGCCAGGATGCGGTCAGGCATGCTCGGTCCCTTGGCCAGCCGCCACAAGTTGAGACCGATGGCCACGGCCAGCATGGCGAAGGCGGAGGAGACTGCGATTGTCAACATCCGAAGATCTCCTTGAGCGGCGCCTCGTAGCGCGTCTTGATGGTTGCCACCAGCTGGGCGTCATCGCCCACATTGAGGGCATGCACGAGAAGTGCCTTGGCTCCCATGTCGATCTCGATCGAGACCGTGCCCGGCGTTAGCGAGACGATGCTGCCGAGGACCGTAGCGACGAACGGATCGAGAGTGTCGAGCGGTACCGTGACGAACGCCGGCTTCAAGCGGTCGATCGGGCCGATCACCAGAAGGGCGACCTCCCAGTTGGCGATGAGGATGTCGGCAAGCACCCGAACGAACAGGGCGAGGCCGAGCAGTGGCCTGACAAGGCGAGGTCGTCCGGGCCAAAAGCTCCGTGTGAACCACGGAATGACGAAGCCCAGCACTGTCCCCAACAGCAGATTGCCCAGGCTCAGGCTGGTCGCGAGCCCCATCCAGAGCGCGATGATCATGAGCGTCACGATGGGCTGCGGCAGCAGGCGATGGAGCACGCTCATGGCCGGCGCATCCGCTCGATGGGCGGCTGTCGGCTGAGCAGGACAGCCACATAGGCTTCTCTTGCCGCGAGCTGCTCAGCCGCGGCCCGAGTATAGCCCGAAACCGGACCGGCCGCGAGCGTGAGCAATAATGTTGCCGGCACGAGGAGCACCAGCGCAATACGAAGCCCCATAGCGGTGTCGCGCGGGATGCCGGTTACGGGCGGCGCAATCTCCGCCCTTTCCGAGGCGCGACCGGGCTCCCAAAAAAACACGCTTGCGGCACGCGCCATCACCAGCGCCACAACAAGACCGGACATCAGTACGGCGATCCAGGCAGCCAACCCCGTGCTGGTGTCTCTGATCGATTGGAGCAGCATCAGCTTGGCGAGAAATCCCGACAGTGGCGGCACCCCGCTCGCCGCCACGCCGAGCACCAGAAAAGCCGCGCCCAACGCCAAGGTGGTGTTGAGCTGAGGGCCCTTGACGACCATATCGGCCAACGTCCCGCGATCCCGCGAAAGCGCATCGGTCAGCAGGAACAAAGCGCCGGTCACGATCGTGGTGTGCACGAGGTAGAAGAGCAACGCAGCCCTGGCAGAAGTGCTGCCGGACGCAACCCCGAGCAGCAGCGTCCCGCTCGAGATCAGCACGAGATTGGCGATGACCCCGGCAAAGCGCCTCGCCGCCAGGGCGCCAAGGCTGCCGAGGGCGATGGTGCCGATCGCCAGCCACGGCAGCCAAGGATCGAGAAGGTCCAGGGTGAACGGGGCCGCGGCGAGGCCGATCGTTGCGACCCGCAGCAAGGCGTACACGCCGACCTTGGTCATGATCACAAACAGGACGGCGACCGGCAGCAGCGCGGATGTGTAGACGCGCGGCAGCCATAAGCCCAATGGCAGCAGCGCCGCCTTCAGAACGAAGACGACAGCGAGCAAAGCCAGCGCCGTGCGGACGAGAGCCTGGTCGGCCTCCGCCACCTTCGGCAGGACGAGGGCCAGGTCGGCCATGGTCAGAGTGCCGAGCGTCCCGTAGACGAGGCCGAGTGCTATCAGGAACAATGCCGAGCCGATGAGATTCACGATCGCATAGGCGAGGGCCGCACGCGTCCGCTCGAGGCCGCCGCCGTGGACGAGAAGCGCGTAGGAAGCGAGCAGCAGGATCTCGAAGAACACGAACAGATTGAAGAGGTCGCCCGTCAGAAACGCACCGTTGAGGCCGGCGATCTGGAGCTGAAAGAGCGTATGAAAGTGCCGCCCCTGGGTGTCGGCACCGGGTATCGCGGCGAGCGCGGCAAGCAGGGACAGAGCCGTCGTCAGGGCGATCATCATGGCCGACAGGCGGTCGACGACCAGGACGATGCCGAAAGGCGGCGGCCAGTTGCCCAGCCGATAGATCAGAATCGCTCCCTCGCTCGCCCTCATCAACAGCAGCACGGCGACGACGATCAGCAGCAGGATCGAAGCCAGCGTCAGAGCGCGTTTGAATGCGAGGCCCGCGCGGCCGGCCAGCAGCAGCAGGATCGCCGCGACGAAGGGAATGAGGAAGGGCAGGATTGGTAGATGGTTCATGGCTTCTCCCCGGCATCGACGTGGTCGGTGCCGCTCTCGCCCTTGGCACGCAGCGCTAGAGCGATGAGATAGGCAGTCATGCCGAAACCAATGACAATTGCCGTCAACACCAGCGCCTGCGGCAACGGATCGGCGTGTCCAGCTATTCCGCTCAGGACCAAGGGGGGCGCGTCGGCGTTGAGCCGCCCGCCGAAGAAGATCAGCAGGTTGACGGCATACGACAACAGCGTGAAGCCAAGCACGACGGAGAAGCTCGACGGGCGCAGAACGAGGTAGATGCCGCACGCCGCAAGAATACCGAGTCCGAGGGAGAGAACCGCTTCCATGTCGCTCACGCCTCTCGGCTCTCGGATTTGACCCGGTCGAGCTCCCGGCGGCTGAGGCCGCCGAGTTCGGATAACGCCAGCACCACGGTCGCTACGACGACGAGAAGCACTCCGAGGTCGAAAGCCATGGCAGAGGCCAGCTCGAACTTGTCGATGACCGGCGGGTGGATGTAGGCGAACGTGCTGGTCAGGAAGGGATAGCCGACGACCCAGCTCGCCAACCCGGTCAGAGTGGCTATCGCCAGACCCAGACCCAGCACGCCGACATAGTCGACCCTGAGCCGCTGTGCCGTGACGTCGATGCCAATTGCAAGATATTGCAGCATCACGGCTACCGCAGCGATCAGGCCGGCAATGAAGCCGCCGCCCGGAAGGTTGTGACCTCTGAGTAGGATATAGATGGCAACCGCAATGGCCAGGGGCAACAGCGGGCGCACAAGTTGAGCCAGCATGGCTGGACGCCGGTCCAACTCATTCTCGGCGGATGCGGCGTACGGCGGCAGGCGAAGGCCGTCCAGCAGAGCGTGCAGGCCGAGCGCCGCCATGGCGAGCACAGCGATCTCGCCCAGCGTGTCGAAGCCGCGGAAATCGACGAGGATCACGTTGACGGCATTGGTTCCACCGCCGAGCAGCTTGGCGTTGGCGAGAAAATAACCCGATATCGTGTCGAACGGGCGCGTCAACATGGCGTAGCAGAGCGCCGCCACGCCAGCACCTCCGAGCATGGCGAGCGCAGCATCACGCAACCGGCGCGCCCGTGAGCTTCCCGCCTTCGCCTCTCCCGGCAGGAAGCGTAGCGCGAGCAGCAGTAAGACGATCGTGACGACCTCGACCGAGAGTTGCGTCAAGGCGAGATCGGGGGCCTTGAAGCGGATGAAGGCGAGCGCAACCACGAGCCCCGCGACGCACATGAAGACGACGGCGATCAGTCTTTGACGATGATAGACGACGGTCCCGACCGCCCCGATAGTCAGGGCAATGAGGCCTGCTAGACTCGCGAGCTCCGCAGGCATTCGGGTCAGCGGGCCCGCAATCGACCTCGAGACAGCGCCGCTCCAGGCCCAGAAACCGACAGCAAGGGCAAACGCGACGACCAGCGCCACGTAGCGCTGCACCGAGCCGTCGTCGAGGACGGCGATCCAGCGTACGGCGATCCGCGCTGTCGCCCGATAAGCGCGCTCGAAGGCCAGCGGGCTCGACAGCCTCGGCAGGAAACGCTCGTGCAGCGAGAAAAGGTGATGCCGGCGCCAATAGTGCGTGAGACCGAGCCCGAATGCCGCGACGCTCATCGCCAGCGGCAAGTTCCAGCCGTGCCAGACGGCAAGCTTGTACTCCGGCACACCCGCAAGCAGTACCGCCCGCGCGGCCGCGTCGAGAAATGGCGCGACGGACATCTGAGGAAAGAGGCCGACCAGCAGCACCAGACCGACGAGGACCTCGACCGGAAACAGCATCCAGCGTGCGGGCTCATGCGGCGACCTCGGCAGGTCGATCGGCTCGCCATTGAAAAACACGTCGTGAATGAAGCGCGCCGAGTAAGCAACGGACAGCATGCCGGCCACCGTTGCGAACACAGGCAGGAGCCAGGCTGCGACGCCTTCGAACTGCGGATGGCCGACCGTCTCGACAAAGAACATCTCCTTCGACAGGAAGCCGTTCAGAAGGGGCACCCCGGCCATGGATCCGGCGGCCAGGATGGCGAGCGTGGCGGTCCACGGCATGTACTTGAACATGCCGTTAATGCGGCGCATGTCGCGCGTGCCGCACTCGTGGTCGATGATGCCGGCCGCCATGAAAAGGGATGCTTTGAAAATAGCGTGATTGATGGTGTGGAAGATGGCCGCGACCGCGCTCATCGGCGTGTCGAGACCGAAGAGCAAGGTAATGAGTCCGAGGTGGCTGACGGTCGAGTAAGCGAGCAGTCCTTTGAAGTCGTGCTTCAGCAGCGCAAAGTAGGCGCCGTAGACGAATGTCACGGCTCCGGTTCCCCCGACCAGAACCAGCCAGAGATCGGTCCCGGAGAGCACCGGATAGAGCCGTGCAAGCAGGAACACGCCAGCCTTCACCATCGTGGCTGAATGGAGATAGGCCGAGACAGGCGTCGGCGCGGCCATAGCGACAGGCAACCAGAAATGAAACGGGAACTGGGCCGACTTGGTGAAAGCGCCGAGCAGGATCAGAACCAGCACGAGCGGATAGAGAGGATGCGCGCGGATGACCGCTCCCTGGCGCAGCACCTCGGTCAGCTCGAAGCTGCCGGCGATGCTGCCGAGCAGCAGCAATCCCGCCAGCAGGGCGAGGCCGCCGCCGCCCGTCACTGCGAGAGCCATGCGGGCGGCGACGCGGGCGTCGTGCGCCTCGAACTTGTAGGCGATCAGCAGGAACGAGGTGAGGCTCGTGACCTCCCAGAAAACGAGCATCAGGATCAGGTTCTCGGCCAACACGATGCCGAGCATCCCGCCGGCGAAGGCCAGCAGAAGCGCGTAGAAGCGCCCAAGCCTGTCGTCCTTTGGCATGTAATAGGCGGCATAGAGAACGATCAAAAGTCCGATGCCCAGAATGAGCAGCGCGAACAGCAGGCCGAGCCCGTCGAGCCGCAGCGAGAGGTTGAGACCCCACTCGGGCAGCCAGTCGACCCGAACGACAAACGACCTACCGGCCAACACCTCGGGCAATAACGATACCAGGCATGCCAGCCCTGCCAGCAGGACAGCGCCTGTCGTCCAAGCTGCCGCGCTCCGAGATTTCAGAGCGGAGAGCAGGACGAGAGGCACCCCGACGAACGGAGTGAGCAATACCGCCGCGAGCAAGGCCGATGTCATCGCGTGTTCAACGCTGTGCTCACACGATTGCAGAGGGACATTCGTGTTTATCTCCAAAGGTTGTGAAGGAGGCAGTTACTCAGTGCGCATCCGCCCGCCTGATCCGATTGACCCACTCCGACAGGCGAGGCTTTCTAGGGCTTGTCGTCAGTTGAGTAGAGTCTATCGCGCCACGCTGCATCAAAAATCGCGCGCGGTTCAGAACGCGCTTCCGATGCGCTGCCGATTGGTCCCGACGGCTAGTGGCCTCGCAGGTAGAGAGCCATCGAGTTCAAAACATATGTCATGATCACGGCCAAGGGTTGGTGCGTCAGGTTGGCGGGGAGCCTGCGCGCCGGATTAGCCGATGCCGATCGATCGCCCGGGTGAAGGCCGCAGTACCGCCGACGCGATGCTGTGCCGATCAGGCGGGATAGCGCAGGACTGCAGCCAGCGGCGCCCCGTTGAGGTTTCTGGCTGATCCCCTCGTTGCCGCGCGCGGGTACGAGTTGGATGGAGCGATCAGGACGCATAGCCCTCATGAAGTCGATCGTTCATCCGGACTCGTCGTATTGGCACGCCCAGAGAGTTTCACTTCCAGCAGCACGGCGGCGAGGGCAAGGACGAAAATCGCACCCGCGTCGACCAGTAGGCCGATGTCGCTGGTCGACTTGTCGCCGGCGACACCGACCAGATGGCGGGTGAGCACGGTGATGGCGATGTAGATGATAAAGTTGGCGGGGAGCCGCCGGGTCGTAGCCTCGATCACGATTATCGCCCAGATCTCGAGGTAGATGAACATCAGCTGCGTCTGTTGCGTTTGCAGGTTCTGCTGCTGAGAGCGCAGGATCGTCTGGCTGATCTGCTCACGACAGCGCGCCCGGCAATGACCCCGGTTCCCGCGCGCTGTGCAAGGCGGCAATCATTGGTTCTGGCCAATCGATGACAGGAGTTGACCATGAGCGTACTCTAATGCCCGGTTTGCCAGGGCACCATGAAGGAAGTCAGCAAGGGCGGCGTTCTGATCGACGCATGCACGCAATGCCGCGGTGTCTGGCTCGATCGAGGCGAGCTGGAGAAGCTGTCGTCGCTGGTCAGCGGCACAGAAACGGGAAGCTTCCTCGGCGGTGCAAGCCTCCCTCGACGCGATGACGACCGCCGCCGCGACAATGAGCGCCGTCGAGGCCGCGGGGACGCACCAAGGTCGAGAACCTCTCGGCTGCTTGACTTCTTCGACTGAACGCGGCCCGCGGTCGGCCATCTTCTTGGCGGATCGCTGCAGGACCGCTCTAGAAAAGCTCTGCGCATGCCAAGTGCGGCTACCGAATGCGTGGCCGCGCTCGTTGATACGCGCAGGCACACAGCCACCTGCCGCACGCTGCGTCAGGGCCAGATGGTGATCCTGACCGATCGGATCATTCGCTCACGGCAGCATCGTGCTGTTCGGACGACAGACCTGGCCGGTATTTCGTTTAGGTGCAACGCTGTCTTCAGGCCAGCGCTCGCTTCTCCTTAAGTCCGGCGAGCTGAAAGATGTGGCGTGCGAAATCCGCGTCCTCGCTTTCCAGGAGCTCGGGCAGGGCTTCTCGAAAGTCGCGGCGCTTGCACCAATCGCGCATGTAATCCTCCCAGCTTTGCCACAACCTGCGGCGTTGCTTGTCCATGTCTTCCTCATAGACCAGGATGAACGCACGCTCGAACAGCGCAACGAGAATTCAAGATGGCGCGCTTGCGCTTAGCCCGCTCTGCCGACAACTCGCCATACACGCCGCCACGACTGAGCAGCTGCAAGTCGGCATTGTCGATCACCAGTCTGAGGAAGTTGTTGTACTCGTCGGAAAGGCGCTGGTGGATTGCCGCCTCCTCGACCCGGCGCTCCTTGCGCTGCTCGAGCGCGAACACATAGATAGCCAATGGAAGGCCAAACACGGTGACGACATTGCTGAGCATCGACGTCCATTCAAGTAGTGTCATGGGCATGGCAGTCGCTGGCGTCGGTTGTCATTATGTGAGCACAGGCGTGGGAGACGCGATGTTGATCGGATTGACCGGTGAACGCCCGGCTCGACGTCGCGTGCCCCGGTTGGTGGATGCTCGTTGGCCTCGCTGACGGCGAGAACCATGTCGAACGGCTCTGGCTCTGCGATCGATCCCCGTCCACAAGACTTCGTCCAGCTGCAAGGGAATTGGTCAATGGTCCTTTTGAGTTTCGCACTCGGCCTTGTCGCATTGATCATCGGGGCCGAGCTTCTGGTGCGAGGCGCCTCGAAGCTGGCGCTGACCTTCGGCATATCGCCCCTCGTCGTCGGACTGACCGTGGTTGCCTACGGCACCAGCGCGCCGGAGATGGCGGTGTCCGTGCAATCCGCGCTCGCGGGCCAAGCGGACATCGCGATCGGCAATGTCGTCGGAAGCAACATCTTCAATGTTCTCTTCATACTCGGCATCTCGGCCTTGATCACTCCGCTAATCGTCGATCGACAGCTGATCCGGCAGGAGGTCCCCATCATGGTTGGCGCCTCGCTTTTGCTGCTGGGGGTGGCTTGGGATGGCAGCGTGTCACGCAGCGAGGGTCTGATCCTTGCGATCCTGCTTGCTGCGTATACCATGTTCCTGATTGTTCAGAGCCGGCGCCAGCTATCGGGCAATGGCGAATTCGCGCATGCTCTGGGCGGTACTCAACCGGCTGGGAAGACGAGGCTGCCCGTACAGGTCGCATTGATTGTCATCGGTTTGATCTTGCTGGTGCTTGGCGCCAGCTGGCTGGTCGAGGCCGCGATCACGATGGCCAAGCAGCTTGGCGTCAGTGAGATGGTGATCGGTCTGACCGTCGTCGCGGCGGGCACCTCCTTGCCGGAGGTCGCAACCTCGATCACGGCCGCGATCCGCGGGCAGCGCGACATTGCCGTCGGCAATGTGATCGGCAGCAGTGTCTTCAACATTCTCGGTGTGCTCGGGCTGACGGCCCTGGTGGCTCCATCGGCCATCCCCGTTGCGCCAGCGATGATCGCGTTCGACATCCCGGTGATGATTGTCGTGGCGATCGCCTGCCTGCCGATATTCTTTACCGGCAATTTCATCGCACGCTGGGAAGGAGGCATGTTCTTCGGGCTTTACGTCGGCTACACGCTCTACCTCATCCTGGCCGCCCAACAGCACGACGCCCTGTCGACCTACGGGTTCGTCCTCGGCACCATCGTCTTGCCCCTGTGCGCACCGACGATTCTCGTGATCGCCTGGCGGGAGTGGCAGGTCCGACGAGGACCGCAATGATAATGGCCATGCATCGCCCGTGCGAACAAGACTTGCATGGTGGTCGTAGCTGAGGCCGTCCCTGACAGAGCAGTATTTGCCGATGGACACAGAGGCCCCCGTCTTACTCAATCTCGTCGAGGCATTCGGCATCGGCCTCTTGATCGGTGCGGAGCGGGAGCGCCGCAAGAGCACCGATACGAGCCGCGCCGCGGCTGGCATCAGGACGTTCGCAATTGCATCGATGGTTGGCGCGGTGAGCGTTCTCGCCGGCGGCGAGTTGTTGCTGGTCGCTGCCTTGGTCGGCGTTTTCGCTCTCGCCGGTCTCGCCTATTGGCGTTCCAAGCCCGAGGAGGTTGGCCTTACGACCGAGATCGCGCTCGTCATGACCGTGCTGCTCGGGGGGCTTTCGATCCGGCGGCCGGAGCTCGCGGCCGGAATTGGTGTTGTCGTGACCATCCTCCTGGCTGCCCGGGCCCCGATGCACACCTTCGTCCGCTCGGTGGTGACGGAGGACGAGCTCCGGGATGCCCTCTTACTGGCGGCCGCCACGCTCGTCGTGCTGCCAGTGCTGCCTGATCGCCCGATGGGACCTTATGCAACGCTGAACCCGAATGCGCTCTGGATCATTGTCATCCTGGTCATGGCCATCGGCGCAGCCGGTCACGTTGCCATCAGACTGTTTGGTGCCCGGTACGGCCTGCCGCTCTCGGGTCTGGCATCCGGCTTCATTTCGAGCACGGCAACCATTCGCGACATGGGCGAGCGGGTCGCGAAGACCCCCAGCCTCGTGGCACTGGCCGCAGCGGGAGCATCGCTTTCGTCCGTTGCAACGATCATTCAAATGACACTGGTACTCGCAGCCACCAGCAAAGCGACGTTGCAAGCCCTCATGGTGCCGCTCGCCGCGGCAGTCCTCGTATCAACGCTCTATGGCGCTGTACTGACCCGATTGGCGCTCCGGCAGCCCAGCGAGGCAGAGCCGCAGGGCTCCCGGCAAAGCGCCTTCAACCTATCGACGGCGGTTCTGTTCGCTCTCACGCTGGCACTGGTCCTCCTCGTTTCGGCCGCCCTGCAGGACTGGCTCGGCAACGCCGGTGTCATATTGACTGCCGCCCTTGCAGGCTTCGTCAACACGCAGTCAGCCGCGATCGCCGTCGCACTGCTGGTGGCGTCAGGCAAGCTTCCTGCCGCCGACGCCATCCTGCCGATACTGACCGCGATAACGACAAATACCTTATTCCGCATCGTGCTCGCGGCAAGAAGTGGCACACGAGAGTACGCGCTGCGCGTGATTCCGGGGCTCATTCTGGTGGCGCTCGCCGCCTGGGCTGGTGCGTGGTTGACGCGCGCGCACGTGCCGTAGTTGCTTGGGGAACCGGAGCCCCCGCTCGCAGGCTCCGAAGGCGAAGCTGCCGGTGGCGCGATCAGCTTGCACGCAGCCGCATTCGCTCAGAACGATCCGACCGTGCTTGCAATCACGAGAATGATCGCCAGCGCCAGAAGCGGGATTGCACTGGCGACGACGAAGATGTCCTTGTAGGCCTGCCGGTGCGTCATTCCGCAAACCGACAACAAGGTGATGACGGCGCCATTGTGTGGCAGCGAATCCAGCCCGCCGGTGGCAATCGTCGTGACGCGGTGGAGGAGATCGGGGTGGATGCCCGCAGCCTGTCCGAGCTCACGGTAAGAGGCGCCGAGGGTCTGCAAGGCGATGCTCATGCCGCCCGACGCCGATCCGGTAATCCCTGCCAGGATATTGACGGCGATCGCCAGCGAAACAAGCGGGTTTCCGGGTGCGATCCCGAGCACCGCATCGCGGATCGCAGCAAACGCAGGCAGCGACGCAATGACCGCGCCGAACCCGACGAGGGAAGCGGTGTTGAACGCGGGACCCGTTGCGGCGTTGGCGCCGTCATCCAAGGTCTGCTTGAGATTTGTAACCCGTTTGCGATTGAGGATGATCATGACGACGATCGAGGTCGTGAGCGCGATCAGGATCGCCCAGACTCCCTTGACAGCACCCAGGCCTACTTGTCCGTATCGCTTTTCCGCAAGGTAGCTCGCGTCGAGTGCCGGAAGGACAAGGGTAGAGAACAGGTAGTTCACCGCAATGACGAGGAGGATCGGCAATGCTGCCATCCACACAGGGGGCAATGCACCGGGATTAACCGCCTCGGGTCCAGCGATCTCCACGACGTCGTAGCCTTCACCCTGCGCATACTCGCGAAGCTCCTTGCGCGTTCGTTCCCGGGGCGCGCCAACAGCGACGGGGTGCGCCCGCCAGGTTGCAGCGCGGCGCATGATCCATGCCAGTCCCAACCCGAGCATGATGACAGCCGCGATGATGCCGATGCCGGGGGCAGCGAAGGCCGTTGTGCCGAAGTACGGCATCGGGATCGCATTCTGGATGGCCGGGGTTCCGGGCAGTGCCGTCATCGTGAATGTGAATGCACCAAGGGCGATCGAGGCTGGAATGAGTTCGCGGGGAAGACTGGCCCGCTCGAAGAGAGCGGCCGCGATCGGGTAGACCGCGAATGCGACCACGAAGAGCGACACGCCGCCATAAGTCAGCACCGCGCACGCCACCACGATGGCCGGGATGGTGTTGGACGTGCCCAGCCGCGCAACGATCCCCTCGGCCAGCGCTCTCGCCGATCCCGTGTCCTCCATCAACTTGCCGAACAGCGCGCCCAACAGGAACAGTGGAAAGAACTGGACAATGAAGGCTCCCATCGCCGGCATGAAGATCTGCGTATAGGAGGCAAGTAGCGGCGAGCCACTCGGCAACACCGCCACGAGCGCCATCAGCGGCGTCAGCAGGAGGACGCTGATGCCTCGGTAAGAGAGATAGATCAGTAGCCCCAACGCCAGTAGAATGCCGAATAATCCAATCATGGTGCCCAGTTTGTCCTTTTATCGTCTCGCATCAAGCCAATGCGTCTGCGTTCAACGACGACCGTCGGCCAAGGTCGTCGCGATGCCGTCTGAGCCATTCCTCTGCCGCACGGGCGCCGAGGCCGTGAAGTCGGATGAGACACTCCCACTCGACATCGAGCTTGCTCTTCATGTCGAGCTGGAACGCAGTCTCCTCCGCCGCGATCCGGTGAAGCCGAAGATGGCGGACCTGATTGAAGAGCGGATGCCTGAAGTGATGCGCTAGGTTCTCCTCGTCCAACGCCTGCTTCAAAAGGGCGATCCCCTTCAGCTCTTTCATCAGGCTGGCGTTGAACGTGATCTCGTTGAGACGAGCGGAGATGCCGCCCATCGAACGTGGCTTCTCATTGCGGACGGGTGGATTCAGCTGGACCACGAGCAGGTCTTCCGGCTCGCTTTCGGAAATGAGCGGGAGCAGCGCGGGATTGCCAAGATAGCCACCATCCCAATACGCCTCCCCGTCGATCTCGACAGCCTGAAACACGTGTGGCAGGCAGGCAGAAGCCATGACGGCACGTGGTGTCAACTCATGGTTCCGGAAAATCCTGAGCCCACCTGTCTTCACACTGGTCGCGGAAATGAACAGCCGGATGCTCGCTGAGCTTCTGAGGCCTTCAAAGTCGATCTGATCCGTCATCAGATCGAGCAGCGGGTTCAAATTCAGCGGATTCCATTGATACGGCGAGTAGATGCGGGCGAAAGCCCTGGTTGCATCCGACCAATACGCCATTGTCGCCGCCCACGGCCCCAATGAACTCCACGGCGATGGGTTCATCCAATCAGGCAGGAAAAGCGCCTGGAAGGGGTTGTTCGATGGCCGATCATGCGCTGCGCGACTGATCCGTTTCCAGAACGCCCATAATGCTCGCTGGGCTCCCTGGGGACCGCCGCCGAGGAGGCCGTCCGCCATCACTACCGCGTTGATAGCGCCCGCGCTCGCACCGCTGACGGCGGCGCAGCGAACGCGCTTCTCGTCCAGCAGCCGATCGAGCACTCCCCATGTAAATGCGCCGTGGGCACCACCACCCTGTAAGGCGAGGTCCAGAACGACATCAGCAGGGCTTCCTGTCACGAGCACCCTCCTTGTTCTTGCCGGTGCCATCGCTGGCCAACAGCAGGACCACGCGGCGAACGCTTTCGTCTCCCGGTTCTGGCTCGATGGAGAAGTCCAGCTCGCGACACATCTGCAGCATCGTGGAGTTGGAGGCGAGCACGGAGCCATGCAACTGCTCGAGCTTCTCCGACTTGGCGTAGGCGATGAGATGCTGCATCAGCTGCCAGCCGAGGCCCCGGCCCTTGAGGTCGGACCTGACCAGGGCGGCGTACTCGGCGCGGACATAGTCCGGATCTGCCACCATGCGCACCGCGCCCAGTAGCGCGCCGGACGCCTTCGCGATGGCAACAAAGGCCATCTCGCGCGCGTAGTCGATCTGCGTGAGCCTGGCGAGGAAGCGGCGTGAAAGCTCGGGCGCCACGGTGAAGAACCGCAGCCGCTTGTCGTCCTGCGACACGCGGGCGAAGAAGTCGGCATAAAGCGCTTCGTCCTCCGGGCGTATCGGGCGGATGGAAATGGCTCCGATTCCGTCGACCTCCGCGTCGACCGCCCATTGCGAGGGATACGGTCTGATGGCCATTGCCACGCGCGGGATTTTTGTCGGATCGGCGACTAGAACGCGGGCGTCGAGTGCGATGACACCCTTGTCGTCGGCGAGCAGTGGATTGATGTCGATCTCGCGGATCTCTTTGTGGTTGGCCACTAGGTAGCTCAGTCGCACCAGCACTTCTGCGACACGCTGGATATCGGCGGCCGGACGATCGCGATAGCCCAGCAGGAGGCGCAGCACCCGCGTCTGCTGCATGAGATCGCGCGCGAGATTGAGATCGAGCGGCGGCAGCGCGTGCGCGGTATCGCGAGTCACCTCGACGGCCGTGCCGCCAGCGCCGAACATCATCAACGGGCCGAAGGTCGGATCGACCGACATGCCGAGGATCAGCTCGTGCGACCGGGCGCGGCGAATCATGGGCTGCACCGTGAATCCGTCGATTTTGGCCTTGGGCATCACGCGGCCGATGTGCGCGATCATGTCCTCGGCCGCCCGTCGCGCATCGTCAATGCTTTCCAACCCCAGCCGGACACCGCCGACATCGGACTTGTGAGAGATATCGTCCGACAGGATCTTGACGACGACGGCGCCGTACTCCGCGATGGCGGTCGCCGAAAGCGCTGCCACCTCCGCAGGGGTCCTCGCGACACTGGTCGGGACGACGGGAATGCCGTAAGCGTCCAGCACGCCCTTCGCCTCGACCTCGGACAGCACGCTGCGTCCGGCAGCCAACACCCCAGCCATGATCACGGCCACCTTGTCGGACTCGAGGCCGAGGTCGTGGGCCAGCGACGGCGGCGTGTGCATGAGCTGCTCCTGCGCCCGGCCGTAGCGCACGATCTGCATGAAACCTTCGATGGCGTTATCCGGGGTCTCGAAGCCCGCGATGCCTTTATTTGTGAACAACTGGCGCGCTTGCCGGCCTGCGCGATCACCCAGCCAGTTGGTGAGCAGAGGCTTGGTGCCGCGGCCCGCGCTCTGCCGGCGATCCAGCACTGCCAGCACCTCTTCTGCGACGGCAGTGCTCGAGGTCAATGCCGTCGGGCAATTGATGACCAGGACGGCATCGGCCGCACCGTCGTCCATCAACAGGTCGAGGGCGCCCGAATACCTCTGCGGGTCCGCATCACCAATGATGTCCACCGGATTGCCGCGGGGCCATGTCGGCGGGAGAATGCGATCGAGCGCCTTGCAGGTGGCATCCGACAAGGTCGCGAGGCGGCCATCCAGATCGCCGAGCCGGTCGGCAGCCATCACGCCGGCCCCCCCGCCGTTGGTGAGAATGACGAGGCGATCGCCGAAGGGCTTTGGATGGCGCGCCAGGATCTCCGCCGCGCTGAAGAGATCGTCGAGCTCGCGCACGCGCAGCAACCCGGCCCTGCGGAAGGCAGCCTCGTAGGCGGCATCGGCTCCGGCCAGGGCGCCGGTGTGGGAAAAGGCGGCCATGGCGCCGGTCGCAGCGCGGCCGGCCTTCACGATGATGACAGGCTTGGAGCGGGCGGCGCGCCGCGCCGCCGAGAGGAACTTGGGCGCGTGCGTGACCCCCTCCATGTAAAGCAGGATGGCGCGGCTCTTGGCGTCGCCAGCGAGGTAGTCCAGCATGTCGCCGAAGTCGGCATCGGCCATGTCGCCGAGCGAGACGACGTGCGAAAAGCCGATGTTGCGAACCGTGGCCCAGTCGACGATGGCCGTGATCAGCGCCCCTGACTGCGAGAGAAAGGCGAGGTCTCCCGCAAGTGGTGGCTCGTCCGCGAAGCTGGCGTTGAGACCGATGCCTGGCACCATTAGCCCCAGGCAATTCGGCCCCTGGATGCGCAACAGGTTCGGTCGTGCCGCTTCCAGCATGGCGCGCCTCAGGTCGTCGCGAACCCCCGCCGTAATGACCACGGCGGCGCGTGTTCCCTTGCTGCCGAGCTCCGCAATCAGCCCGGGAACGGTCGCGGGTGGGGTGACGATGACGGCCAAGTCCGGGGCTTCGGGGAGTGATGCGATCGATGGATGGCAGGCGTGTCCGTCGATTGCTGTGTACTTTGGATTGACGAGCGAGACCGGCCCTTGAAAACCGCCTCGCACCAAGTTGCGTGCAGTTATGAGACCGACGCTGCCCGGCTTTGAGCTGGCGCCGATCAAGGCCACCAAGCGAGGGCGCAACAGGTAATCGAAATTGCGGATGGTCATGGGGTCTTTCTCCGGGCTCCTGTTCGCCGTTTCTGGTCGCTCCGATCTGGCGCCCAAGGCTGTCACTGCGCGCAGAAGTGTCCCATGCGTGTGACTGCCGTTTCGCACCAAGGCAAGCCATCCGTCTGTGCAATCGGCAAACGGTCTGATACGGCTCTACTGGATGCCGAATTGGATCATCCTTGCCTCTTGGCACCTCATTCAGTGTGACATCAGAACCGGGATGGTCATGTTGTGGAGCACCTGGCGTGTTGCACCTCCGAGCAAGAACTCGCGAAAGCGCGAGCGGCCATAGCAGCCCATGACCAGAAGATCGGAGCCGTGCTTGCCGGCCTGGCTCAAGAGCTCCTCGCCGACCTCGACGCGATCGGTCTTGGAATGCGCGCCCTCGCATCGCACGCCATGCCGGGCCAGAGCCGCACAGATCTCGGCGGTCGCAATATCGCTTGGGCCGATCGCCTCGTTCTGCGGATCGATCCAAAGAACCCGCACGTCCTGCGCCTTCTGCAGAAGAGGAAGGGCGTCAAAGACCGCCCGGGCGCCTTCACGCTTGCCGTTCCAGGCAACGAGGATGCGGGAGCCGACCGGCTCGAGGTCACCCGAGCTCGGGACGACTAGCACGGGCCGCCCTCCCTGCAGCACGAGATCCTCGGGGATGTCGAACATGTCGGCATAGTCCCAGTCGCTCACGCGCTGAGATGCGATGATGAGATCGGCGGCACGACCTTGATGGAGCACGGCCTCGCAATACGACTGGGTCGGCGCCTTATAGAGACGCCATTCGGGCGCGATCTGCAGACCTTGAACCGTCCTCTCGAATGACTGGTGTGCTCGTTCCGCTTCCTCCCGATAGGCCGAAAGCAATCCGCCCGCCACCGATCGCGCCATTGGCCATTGAATCGGCGAAGCGGGAACAAAGGGAAGCACGAATAGCCCGGTCAGATGGGCGTTGAAACGTTGAGCGACGTGAGCCCCGACATCGAGCAGACGTCCAACACGATTGTCATCGTTGATATGCACGAGAATGGTCTTGTACATGGGTCATACCCTTCGTTGTTTGTTGACTGAAGCAGAGCTGATTGGACTGCTCCGTGGGTCTTTCCTGCGAGGACCGGCGGAGTAATTGAACCAAAGCTCACTCATCGAGACGGCCTCGCACAGCAAGGACATCGCAAGGCGCGACGGACAGAAGCCGCTCGGCGACACTCCCGAGCAAACTCCGCTTGACGCCCGATCGGCCATGCGTACCGACCACGAGGAGGTCCGGCCGTTGAGATTCGACGTGGCGGAGAACGGCCGACACCGTTTCACCTTCCTCCATGCTTACCTTGAGCTTGAACTCTTTGATCTCGAGGTCCCTGCTCATCTCTCCAGTGATTTCCTCGATCATGCTCAGAAGACGCGCTTCGCTTTGGGCTCCAAGATCGGCCAAGGCCTTGTGCTGCCGCATCGACCTGCCGGCCGGGACCGATTTGATGTGAAGCACAGTGAAATCAGCGTGCGGGAACAAGCGCATTGCATATTCGAGGGCGTATCGCGACGGTTGCGACAGATCGATGCCAACCACAATGTTGCGGTAGCCGCGCATCGGCTTCTTCTTCACGACCAGAACGGATCGGTCGCCCAGACGGACGACCCGCTCGACCGTCGTCCCTCGGAACGTGTCGATCAGCGCATCCGCGCGGTGGATGCCAAGGATGACGAGATGGGCGTGTGTGTCCTGGCCTTGCTCGATGATGGTCTGATGAACCCGACCGCGAACAAGCCGGACTTGGATATCGGCATGGCCCTTGATTTTACTGGCATCGATCTGATGGTTGATGAAATCCATCGCCTCCCCATGCAATCGTTGACCTATCTCGGCGGGCAGCGCGTCGTCGATCACGTAGACAATTGTCAGGCGCGCCCGGTGCTCGCGGGCCATCCGCAAGGCCCGATCGAAGGCGCGATCCGAGCGCTCCGACAGATCGGTCGCGAGAACAAGGCTGAGCTGCGAGTCAAAGCCATGCACTTTTTTTGCCTCCTCGGAGCAATCCATCCGCTTCCGTCGATTGACGTTCTTCCACGGCATCAGAGTTTTAAGAGGGCTGCCGCAAACACAACCACGATCACCAGCGGCACCACGAAACGAACCAGCCGCACCCACCATCGTGTGGCACCGGCAGCAAGCCCCGACTCGCGCGCCGCCTGACCGCCCGCCCAGAGGCAGCCGACAAAGACCGATACGAGCAGAACGGAGAGCGGCAGTAGGATCTCGCCAACAACCGTGTCATACAGCTCCAACAGTCCCATGCCGCGCACGGTGACGGCCTTCCACGGTCCAAAGCCGAGCGCAGTTGGAACGCCTGCGAGGAAGATCAGCCCAGCGAGAAGCCATGCCGCGCGGGTCCGAGCCATACCGCGCCGCTGCATCAGCGCGGCCACCGGCACCTCCAGGAGCGCAACGGCGCTCGTCAGCGCGGCGGCCAGCAGGAGGGCAAAGAATGCGACCGCGAAGAGCGTGCCGCCCGGCATGCGCCCGAACACCTCCGGCAACGTTATGAAGGCCAGCGGCGGACCGCTCGCCGGGTTGAGGCCGAACGCGAATACAGCGCCGAACACGGCGATCCCGGCCACCAGCGCAAAGGCCGTATCCGCAATTGCGGCCAACACGGCGGTGCGCGGCAGCGATTGGCCCCGTCCGGCATAGGCTCCGTACGTCAGCATGGCGCCGTAGCCGACGCCGACGGAGAAGAAGGCCTGACCGATCGCTGCCAGGTAGAGCTGCGGACGCGAAAGCGCAGACCAGTCAGGAATGAACATGAACGAGAGCGCCTGCGACGAACCGGGAAGGCTCAGAGAATAGGCGGCAAGTCCGACGACCATGACGGCCAGCGCTGGCATCAGCAGGCGGCAGAGCCGCTCGATCCCCGCGGTCACGCCTGCCGCCACGATGGCAGCCGTTGCGGCCATCACCCCGGCCTGCCAGAGGACCGGCGAGACGGCATGTGCGGTAAAGGCGTTGAAGGCGTCCGTGTAACTTTCGCCAGAACCAGGAGCCAGGCGGCCGAGCAGCGCGACGGAGAGGTAGCGCGCGACCCAGCCCGCAATGACGGCATAGTAAGCGAGCGTCACGAAGCAACCGATGACGGCAATCCAACCGATGGCGGCAACAGCTGGGCGTTTCGATAGATTTGGATAGGCGCTCGTCGGATCCGCACCACCAGACCGCCCGACCAGAAACTCGGCGAACAGCACGGGCAAGGCGATGAAAGCCACAGCGACGAGGTAAACGACAATGAAGGCGCCGCCGCCATTCTCGCCGGCGAGGTAAGCGAACCGCCAGATATTTCCGAGCCCGATCGCTGAGCCGACCGTAGCCAGGAAAAACCCAAAACCCGAAGTCCACGAGGGGTTCATATTCTTGTCACCAAAGCTGATAGATGAAAAACAGAAGCATCGCGAGAACCATGGTCACCCAGAGAATGACGAGAACGGCCTCATAATTGTTCACGATGGTTCACCCTGATGCTGCGTAGACCGGCACTTGATCGGCTTTCCCGAGGCACATTGCGATTTCTTGGCAGCTCGGCCCCGCTCAGTTGCTGCATGAGATCAATGTGCAAACAGAACCGGAAGGTCCATGTGCCGAAGAACATGACGTGTGGCGCCGCCGAGCAACCATTCCCGCATCCACGAGCGACCGTAGGCACCCATCACTAGGAGATCGGCGCTGTGCGCGTAAGCCGCTCTGAGTAACCCGCCTCCATCCGTCTCGCCCTCAATGACAAGGCGCTCGGCTCTTGCCGCGACGCCTTTGCAGCGCAGACTCTCCGCGAGATCATGTGGAGGCCAATGCGTCATACTTGAGAAAGACTCGCGGCGCTGGCCCGAAAGTACGACAACCTCCCTCGCCTTGACGAGCATCGGCATTGCGCCGCGGACCGCGAGCGAAGCCTCGCGGCTATGGTTGCAGGCAATCACGACGCGCTCGCCAACTTGAGGGAAATTGCCGACACTCGGCACGACGAGCGTCGGAGCGCCGCTGCCGAGAGCGGTCTCCTCGGCCGGATCCCAGTCGATGGGATCGTCTGCACCGGTCTGCTCGACGACGACCAAATCGTACAAACGGCCCATGAACGACAGCAACTCGCTGGCTTGACCTTCACCCTGCAACCATGAACCATCGAGCTGTTGCGCCCGCAGATCGGCCAGAAACCTCGATTTTGCAGCTTCCGTTTTGGAGTCCCACTCCGCTTGGCGCTGCGTGACGATTGCGGCACCATCACTGAACATCGTCCTCAGCGCCGCCATGTCGCGCAAGGTGTGAAGATCGGTCAGCCGTGCACCCGGCGCCTTGGCGAGCCTGATGGCGACCGCAACATGCTCTGGCGCAGCCTCATGGGCCTTGACGTGAACGAGGATTTCCATGGCGGTCCTTTATGCTGCACGGGGAGATGGTCATTTGCGGTGCAGCCGTACTGGTCGAGCCGCAACGCACTACTGGGTCACGGCTTCGAACCTTCCGGACTGAGGGTCGAGTGTCTGGAGTTGCCCAGTCGCGATGTCGAAATAGGCGCCTGAAAGACAAACTTCCCGCCGCGCCAGCTTATCTTTCACGAACGGAAAAGTCTGCAGGTTCTCGATCGACAGACGAATGCCGGCGTGCTCGAGGGCTACTTGTCGCTGCTCGGCATCAAGTACCGCGTTCTCCTTCGCAACGTCACCCCAGGCGGGGCGAAGCAACGACATCCACTTGCCGATGAAGTCGCCAGTAGCAGGGGTGTGCAAGGTCTTCGACGGATCGGTGCTGAACCGCTCCAGAAATGCGCGGATCCCGCCGCACCGCGCGTGGCCCATGACGATGATGTTCTCCACGTGAAGGCCGGTGACCGCAAACTCGATGGCGGCGCTGGTGCCGTGGAACCCGACGGGCTCGTAGGGTGGTACGAGGTTGGCTACGTTGCGTACGACGAACAGTGCGCCAGGACCCGCGTTGAACACGCGAGACGGATCGACGCGACTGTCGCAACAGGAGATCACCATGGTCTTTGGCGACTGGCCGCGGTGCGCGAGCTGGCGATAAAGCTCAGCCTCGGGGGCGTAGTGCTCCGCGACGAACTCGTGATACCCCGACGTGAGTTCGTCGATATCGTCTATCCTGATGATGTGTGACGCAATGGGCGATACCGGAGAGTCGCCGGGCATGAGTCCGCGCGTCGTCGCTTCATGTTGCCCGAACTTGCCCTCGGGCCCGCGACCTGAGGCGAGGCCCGCCTCGACGAACGCTTCGAGGTCCTTGGCCGCAATCCGCCATTCCCGGCTGATATGCACGCCGCGAAGAATTCCGCGCCGCATCCAGCCACGCACGGTTGCCTCCTTGACCTTCAGGAGCTCGGCCACCTCGCGCACGGTATAGAGAGGTTTTGTCAGCACGCCGCCACCACCATCGTTTGATGGTCGTTTGTATAGATTTCCGTACGTAAAGCGTCTTTGACGTAGATCAACGACGATCGACGGACATGCGTGCTTGATGTTGGCGCAATCAGAAGAAAGTGCTCGCCATGCCCCGTATGTGGAAGCCTCCGCGCACGATCCTTTGTGCCACTGACCTGACCCCAAACTGCGATCGGGCCGTGGATCGTGCGATCGAGCTGGCGCGGCGCTGGAAAGCCTCGCTGCTTGTCGTGCACGTCGTCGACGACACGGGGCTCCCTGCCCGCGATTTCACTGAACGCGTTCGCAAGTCGGAGGCCCTGCTCGAGCAGCAGATCAAGGGCCATCCGGAAGGGGTAGGGCTCGACATCGACACGCTCGTCTCGCTTGGCAGTCCGGCCGAGCGCATTCTCGGCAAGTGCGACCGCCTGTTCATCGACCTGCTCGTGATGGGGCCAGGCGAGCGAACATCGCTGGGGCAACGCCTGCTCGGGTCCACGGTGGACCATGTGTTGCGTCACGCGCTGCAGCCGGTCTTGTCGGTACGCAACCGCGCTTTCGCGCCCTATCGCAACATGGCGATAGCGACGGACTTTTCGCTGCCATCGAAAGAGGCACTGGACTGCGCTCTGGCACTGTTTCCGGATGCCAAGGCAACGGTCGTCCATGTCTACGATGATGCGCTTCACGGCCTGCTTGCGAGCGACAAGGTGACAGGGCCGCTCGCGGAGCGTCACAAGCGGGAGATGAGGGCATTGGCGGAGAAAGCCATCGCCGAGTTCGTCGAGCGGCCACGCACATTGCGTCCGGATCTGACAACAGCAGTCGAGATCGGCGCACCGGAGGCAGGCCTGAAGCACTACATCGACCAGTCCAACCCCGATCTGGTGGTTCTCGGCACGCATGGCCGAACCGGGCTGCGGCGGGCGGTGATCGGCAGTGTCGCCGAGCGCCTCATCGGCACGCTTCCGTGTGACGTGCTTGCGGTGCGGCCGACCGAGTGAATCCGATGGGCGTCCGCAGGACATCAAATAACCTGCCTGCCTTCACGAGCGAATTGCCCGCGTGTCCAGAAACCGTGCGTGAGCATTGCGAGAGGAGGACCCGGGAATGCGGAGCAGCTCGTTGCCGCGGTTGATGGCCCTCAAGGCCATGAAGGTGTCGAAGGTCAACATGAACAATTCATGACGAGTAACAGCTTATGGAGTCTCGGATGTCGAAGGCAAGAGCCGAGAATTCTGGTGAGAATTCTGGTCGTTCGGAGTTCTCAATCCCGTTTGCATCTTTCTGTCCAGGGGCGATCCCAGCCGGCATCCCGCCGTGGATGACGGCACTGAGCCATCTCAACGGCAAGGGACAGGTCGCGTGCCGGGAGTGGGCGAGCTTCCTGTCCCGGCGGTTTCAGGAAGACATCAAGCTGGTCAATCGATTGACGAGCTGCGCCGCGCCGCAAGACGCGTTTATTGCCTATTCCGATTTCTTTCAGAGGGCGTCCGCCGATTACCACCAGGAATGGGCCGAGCTGATGAAGATCGGGCAGTCGTCAGCATGCGAGCTGACCTCCTGCGCCCAGCAGGTCGTTGAGGCGGCGTCGCATCACGAGCCGAGTAAGGCTGCGTGAGCGGCCGCGCCGCGGCCAACCAAGGCGATGAGCTGCGTCCCGAGCTCAGCCGGGAGCTGAACAAGGAGCTTCAAATGTATCGCCACATTCTGATCCCGACCGATGGCTCAGTGCTATCGGAGAAGGCTATTCGCAATGGTGTCGCTCTGGCGAAATCGCTCGGTGCCAAGATCACTGCGCTGACCGTCATGGAGCCTTGGAGTACCGGTGGCAGACCGGTGGGGCTCGAGCGGCCACGTCAGGTCTACGAGGAAGGGGCCAACGAACGCGCCCGCCAGTACCTCGAAATTGTTGTCAAGGCCGCCCTCGAGGCGGGAGTGCCGGTCAGCACGGAGCAGGTCTTCAACCACCACCCCTACGAGGCGATCATCGACAGGGCAAGCGCCAAAGGTTGCGACCTAATTCTGATGGCTTCGCACGGCTGGCGTGGCCTCAAAGCACTCGTGATCGGCAGCGAGACGACCAAGGTCCTCACTCACACGAAAATCCCCGGTGCTCGTGCATCGGTAATGCCGAGTCGTTGCCGTAGCCGGCGCCGGCCAGCACAATGCCTTTGCGGGCGACAATCCGGGACTTGAATCTCCGACGTCAAACCCATGTGGCAATGATCGATATCGCCCGGCAGATCAATCCACTCCTGCGGGGTTGGATTGAATACTATGGGCGCTACTCGCGCGCTGCTGTGGGTCCGATCCTTCGATACGTCAACCAGACGGTCATGGCTTGGATGGCGCGGAAGTTCAAACGCTTCATAGGCCGCAAGGCCAAGGGCCATATGTACGGCGCGGCGATCCTCGCGGGCATCGGTTTCACGATGAGTCTCTTCATCGGCACGCTCGCGTTCGAGGGTACCGCGCAGGCAGCGGCGGTGAGGCTCGGCGTGCTCTCGGGCTCAACGCTTTCGGCGATTGTCGGCTATCTCGTGCTGCGCACGGTAACCAAAAACCCAATCGATGCGGCAGACCACGCGCGGGTCACTGTGCGATCGTAGTCGGTGCTGCAGGAGAAGACTTCGCGCTTCCTCGGCACCTCGGGCGCCGGCAAGCTCAAGTGTGATTCGAAGAACCGATCAGCCAAGCTGGAAGAAACAATTGGATCTGCTCAACGAGCCATCCCATGTACGAGAGACCGGCAGAATTCCGTCTCGGTTCGGCAATCCGTGCGTTGGAGCGAGCAATGAACCCAGACTACCAGTCACCCCAGCGGGCACTCCAGTCCGGCACCTGCTCTGCCTCCGCCGGGCCACGCGGGGTCGTAGGACCTCACTTGATCGCGCAGAGGCTGTCGATCGCCCCCCCGGCCATCGCTGTCCCACGCAAGTTCCCGCACATGCCTGGCGACATTGCAATCGCCGCAGAGCAGCGCAACATGTCGATCGCCGAAATCCAACGACAGACGATGCTCAGCCTCGCGGCGCTCGCGCGCGGTCTGCGCCGCGCGAATTCCAAGCCGACGGTCAATATGACGCAAGTGCGCGTTCTGCAAGCGGCAAAGCGAGCGCTTGAACACGAACTCAGCTTGATGGATGGCTTGATCCGCCTGCTGGGGACTCATCGCAAGTCGAAGCGCAGGGTGCGCCGGCTGGTTCAATAGGAGTCCAGGGCCAAGCCAAGAGATTGAGGTCGACAACAATGCGAACATGTATCAGAGAACTCCGGCCGCACAAATCCGCAATCCCCATCCTAAATGGGAATCTGGCGAACGTCATCGACCTCAAGGCGCGCGCCAACCAAGCGCATTGGAATGGGAAGGAACCAAAGTTTTGCGACCTCGAGCCGATGTTCGATGAATTCTGCGCCGAGCTCGAGTTGACCGCATCCGAGCTCGGCAAGCGTATCATGGCCTTGGGCGGCGTTGGTGTCAGAACGGCCGCCGGGGTCGCAACGATGACCCGCCTGCAAGCGGACCCCGTCACGGCAAAAGCCGGTGAGCATCTCAACAATCTGATCGACAGATACCGGCTAGCGGTTCTCAGCGCCTACAAGGCTGTCGTCCTGGTCGCGGAAGCAGATGACCGCACGAGCGCAGAGCTTCTTACCCGATTGGTTGATCTGCTCGAGAAGCAGCTGGCCGTGATCGAGGTCCAGACGAGGCGACGCGATCTCATGGACCATGATGGGCTTCTTGGCGCTGAATCCAGAGTCTCGACATGTTCTCACGCCGCGCTGAGTTAGTAATCGGGAAGTGAGAAAAGAACCAGCAAAGGCCAAGAGTTGAAATCGAACTCTGGTTTGGAGATTTGCGCCCACATTTTCTACTGAGCTGCGAGGATACACTTTCTTCGAAAAGCGGCGCATAGGTAGAAATACCGTGCCTCTTGCGGGCGAGCCAGGGAAGACACATATGGCCACATGACGCCAAAGGTCGGCGGACAGGGGACGCCTGAGTCTCCCAAGCGGCATTCCACGCAGAGTGGCACTCTTCAGAGGACTCCCATGCAAAGTCATGACCAGACCCGATACGCCGCCGGCGCAGGCGTCGCGCGATCTCCAACGGAGATTGACCAGGGCCTGCGCGCCTTCATGCTCGGCGTTTACAACAACATGTCATTCGGCCTAGCCGTCACGGGCCTTGTCGCGCTCGGCACCTATATGCTCGCGACGACGACCGGCGTGGACGGCCGTTTTGCCCTGACAGCTTTCGGCCAAGCGATTTATGTGAGCCCGCTCAAGTGGGCAGTCATTCTTGCGCCGCTCGCTTTCGTGTTCCTGTTCTCCTTCCGACTTGAGCACATGAGCGCGAGCGCCGCGCGGACACTGTTCCTTGTCTTCTCGGGCGTAATGGGCCTGTCGCTGTCTTCGATCTTCGTTATCTTCACGGGTCAGTCGATCACGCAGGTGTTCTTCATCACAGCGGCAACGTTTGGCGGGTTGAGCCTTTACGGCTACACCACCGAGCGCAGTTTATCGGCGATGGGCTCGTTCCTGATCATGGGCCTGGTCGGGCTCATCATCGCCGCGCTCGCCAACTTGTTCCTGCAGTCGAGCGGGCTCGCCTTCGCCGTTTCCGTGATCGGTGTTCTCATTTTCGCTGGATTGACGGCCTGGGACACGCAGCGCCTGAAGGAGATGTACGTTTCCGGCAACATGGACGGCGAGACCGCCTCCAAGGCGTCGGTCTCGGGCGCGCTGTCGCTGTACCTCAACTTCATCAACATGTTCCAGATGCTGCTGTCGCTTTTTGGTTCCCGCCGGTAGTAAGCAGTCGCGTCTGACGGACTCGGGAAAGCCCTCCTATCCGCTCTCGACGAAGATCGTCGCCAGCCCGCGCCAATTCTGGCCTGACGGTGTTCGTGCGGTCCGGGAGGAGCCGAACGTGCAACGATTTCGCAGGCACGGCTGATGCTGAGCGCACCCAGTCATGACGAGCCACCATTCCGAGAGCATGGCTGATGCTCCTACCTGACCGCTAATCCAACGCAACCACGGCCGTCAAGAACGTGGGCTTGCCAACCCCGGATTGGCTTAGAAGATTGCAGGGGCGCAACATAGACCCGACGAATTGGCAGGGGAGCCAGACCTGGATTTCCAGATCGCTGAGCGCCGTTCACAACGAATGATACGGACTCCGGCTGATCACTTCCGTGGCGCCGTTTGAGCCTTGAGCCGCGGCAACCAGTGGAAGAGCGTGCTGTCGCGGATCATGGCCTGCTGCTGCATGAGCGCGACGCAGCGCTCGCCTACCACTTGGTCGAGGTCGCCGATGGTTTCGAAGTAGCGATTGACCAGCGGCTCGTCGACGAACGCCCACAGATGCTCGGCCGGTTGCAGCTCGGGACTGTGGGCAGGCTGGAACACGAGCTTGATGCCATCCGGCACGACGAGGTTCTCGGGTCCATGCCAGCCGGCATTGTCGAGCTGCAGCACGATGCGCTTGTTCGGCCCCGCGCCGACCGATTTGGCGAAGTCGGCTAGCACCAGTTCGAAGTAAGCCTTGCAGATGTTATTGGAGACGTTCCACACCGTGCGGCCGCTCGCGGGCTCGACGAAGCTCGTCACATAGAGCCATTCGAAGCGATGATGGCCGACCGCCACGGGCCGCTCGCCGATCGGCGCCCACACCCCGCGTGTGATCGGCTTCAGGCCGATGCGATGCTCGTCCGTCGCCCAGATCTCGATCGTCGCGCCGGGATGCTTGCGCCGCTCGTCCGCGGCGGCGCGCTGGAGCTTTTTTTGAGCCGGGCACGATCCGCCTCGCTGGCCGTCTGCGGATGGCGCGGCCGCGGCTGCTGGATCGAGTAGCCGATGGCGATGAGCGCATCCCAGCCGCGCTAGTCGTGCGCCGCCTTGAGCCCGTGATACTGCGCCAGCCAGCGCGCGATCTTCGGGCCCGACCACCGGCCGCCATCGTCCGGCGGCGTCTGCAGACGCTCCTTCAGCTCACCGAGCGCATCCGGCGTCAGGATCGTCGGCTCGGTGCCGTTGTTGGCGCGCTGATCGCCAAGCTGGCTCGGGCCACCCTCGTTGTAGCGTTTGATGAGGATGCGCACCCAGCGCGTCGAGAACGACAGCAGCTCTGCCGTCTCTTCGATGTCATAGCCCCGCGACAGCAGCCGTGAAAGTGGCTCTTCGCAATCGGTTCAGTCGCTGTGCGGTAGCCGTGCTCGAGTTCGGCGCTCGAAAGATGCGGCCTGACGGCGGTCATGATCGTGCCCCCTTGGACGACTCACGACCCCTTCATCTAACTGCTTCGATTCCAAATGGGAATCCCGCAAATAGCCTGAATCAATCAGCCGGAGTCGGTATGACTTGAACAAATTTTGGCGCGCATAGCTCCGACATTTCCCAGCTGGCGACGAACAACTGCACCGTCGCCTGCCTGGCTCGCGCCTCGCGCCAGCCTCATGCCCAGTTTAGAGTGATAGCTGCGAGGATGAGGTACCGTCCGATCTTGGCGATAGCGACGAGGATCAGGAATGTAGGCAATGGCTCTCGCAGGACGCCAGCGATGAGGGTCAACGGATCGCCGATGATGGGCGCCCAACTCAGCAGGAGCGACCATTTCCCGTAGCGGCGATACCATCGGTGCGCTCGCTCCAGCTGTGACTTCCTTGCCGGAAACCATGACCACTCGCGGAATCGCTCGATGCCGCGTCCAAGCAGCCAGTTGATCATCGACCCGAGCACGTTGCCGACGCTAGCCACGGTGATGAGCAGCCAAGGCGAATAGTCAGCGAGCAGCAGCCCGACCAGGACCGCTTCCGACTGCATCGGCAGGACGGTTGCGGCAGCGAACGCTGCCATGAATAGGCCGGCATAGACGGCAAGATCGGTCATCGCGCGGCCATTGTCCTACCGAGGTTCGTGGAGGGGCCTCATGTCGAGCGCGGCCATTCGGGATGATGGCTGTCGATGACATAGGCGTGAACGTGCTGATGGCCGTTGTCGACCCGCGCCGTATCGGCGAGGTGCGGGTGGTTTGAGTCGAGTGTGCCATGGACATGCTCGATCGCTTCCGGATCGTGTGCCGGCCATAGCCGCATCGCGACGAGCACGGCCACGGCCGCGATCAGCCCGAGCGTCGCAAAAGTGAACGACAAGCCGGCCTTGGCGCCGAGCCAACCCGCGACGGGATAGGTGATCAGCCAGCAGGCATGCGAGAGCGCGAATTGTGCGGCAAACAGCGCCGGACGATCCTCCGGCTGCGAGGATTGCCGCAGCAGGCGGCCGGATGGCGTCTGGGCCAGCGAGTATCCAAGACCGAGCGCGAACCAGAGTGGAAGCAGCAGTCCGAAATTGGGAACTAAGCTGCCGATGAACAATCCAGCGACCAAGGCGGCTGCTCCCGCCAGCATAGCGGTACGGTCCGGAACCTCATCGAGAAGACGCGGCAGGAGAAGCGCCGCGACCATCGAGCCACCTCCAAACGCTGCCAGCGCGAGCGCCGTCGCACGCTGGCTCAGACCGTACTCCGCCTGCACCAGCACCACGGTGTTGACGATCACCATGGCGCTTGCGGCAGCGACTGCGAGGTTGAGCGCAAGCAGCCCGCGCAAACGTGGCGTGGCGAGGTAGATGCGCAGGCCACGCGTCGTGCGGTCGTAGATGCCGCGACGCCCGGTCGCCTTTGGACTCGGTAACAAGACCGAGACGACGAGCGCTGCTGAGGCAAGGAAGCCGACTACGGTGCCCGCGAACAGGCTGTGGAAGCTGATGATAGTAAGCAAGGCCGCCGCCAGCATCGGACTGACGACGCTTTCGAGGTCATATGCAAGACGCGAGAGGGAGAGCGCTCGCGTGTATTCCTTCTCGTCCGGCAGCACGTCGGGAATGGTCGCCTGGAAGGTTGGCGTGAAGGCGGCGGACGCCGATTGTAGGACGAAAATCAGGACATAGACTTCCCAAATTTGCGTCACGAACGGCAGAGCCAAGGCCACCGCCGCACGCACCAGGTCGAGCGAGACCAGCATCATGCGCCGCGGCAGGCGCTCGGCAAAGGCACCTGCGACCGGCGCTACGCCGACATAGGCGATCATCTTTATGGCGAGCGCCGTACCGAGTACCGCACCAGCATTGGGGCCGGCGAGATCATAGGCCAGAAGTCCGAGCGCGACGGTGGCGAGGCCCGTGCCGACCAGGGCGATGACCTGGGCGAGAAAGAGATGACGATAGCTGCGGTTGGCAAGTACTTGCAGCACAACGGACCCTCAGCCGCCCGCCGGTGCGGGCGTGATCGCGGACGGGACAATGCAATTTCCAGACGGTTGAGATGCCGAGCCGGCGGTACCTTTGTACTGCCGCCGGCTCGATTGACCTCAACAAAACCCTACTTCACTCTAAATCGCGCAGAGACGCCATGCCCGTCCTCGGTCTTACCCGACAAAAGCACAATCGCACCCTTTGTGAGCGGTTGGGCGAGCTGCCCAACGTGAAGCGCGCTAACCCGGAGCACGATGCAATCAGCGGCCTCGCAGCCAAAGGAGCGTCGATCGCGCATAGCTGAGGGCCATAGCGACGACTGGCAAGAAAGCGAAAAGCGCTATTTGGGCCATCGCCAGGTCACGTTCCTTTCAGGTCACCGATTTGTCCGAAAATATCCGGAGCGATCATCCAGAGCGGCCTCGACACGTATCGCAAGACAGGCGAGGGCATTGATCTGGCGTTTGAGCGTGCCGCTGCTGGCCTGCCTATTGTCGCCGAGTGGCGCCTCTACGAGGCGAAGCGGCCTGGTTACATGGAGGCCGTCCTCGACCATGCACGCACAGCGGAGCTCGTGATTGCCGCGCAGAAGGAGAGCGATTGGGATTATGCCGACATGTTCGACGTTCCCGACTGGCTTGCCCTTGAGAGCGGTCGCCCGGTGCTCATCGTGCCGAAGAGCGGCGAGATTCGGACCCTTGCTGAACGCATTCTCGTAGGCTGAAACAACAGCCGCGAATCGGCACGGGCCGTCTTCGACGCCTTGCCGCTGCTGCGGACCGCGAAGGAGGTCCTGATCCTGTGCGTCGAGGAGCCTGACAAACCGCTCGAGACCTACCGGGAGCCGAGATCTGCGCGGCACTGGCGCGTCACGGCGTCAATTGCGTCGCCGACAACATCAAGCCCGCAGGGCGCAGAGAGTCCGGTGAGGAGCTGCTTGAGCAAGTTGCCAACCACGATTGCGACCTGCTGGTCATGGGGTGCGCCGGACGCTCCCGCCTTAGCGAGTTCATCCTTGGCGGCGCTTCGCGGCACGTCTTGCAGCGCGCGACAGTGCCCGTGCTTATGTCCCACTGAGCATGCACATCAAGCGCTCAAATCCGCAGCTGTCAAGCGATCTGGTCGCCGAACCCGAAGGGCCCTTGTTTATCTCCAGTACAGTTGCGCAGCGCCGTGCGTATCGGCGATGCTCGTTCGCGGTAGGTCTCGGCATCGCGCCAGAGACCGTCGAGCACACACTCGAACGGATTCTTGTAAGACTCTAGAACACCGGCAGGTACGGATGAGGCCTACCATCTTCACGTGCGTAATCTGCGCATACAACGAGGCCCAGCGCATTGGTGAGGTACTCTGCGTTGTCGCAACACACCCGGTGCTCAACGAGGTGATCGTCGTCGACGACGGCTCGACCGACAACACTGCAGACATTGTCCGTTCCTTTCCGTCCGTACGGCTCATTTCCTCTGCCGAGAACCACGGCAAGAGCCGAGCATTCGCAGAAGCGGTGAGAGCAGCGAAGAACGACTACATCATGTGTCTAGATGCAGATCTGAAACATTTAACGGCAGCGAATATCACAGAATTGGCAGAGCCGGTCTTGTCGAGGCATTTCGATATGTCGATCTCCGTTCGCAAGAACAGCCTCGCGATCTATCGCTGGATCGGGTTCGATTTCGTCTCCGGGGAGCGTGTCATTCCAAAGCGAATTGTTGCGGCATGTCTCTCCGAGATCGATAGGCTGCCGCGCTTCGGCATCGAGGTTTACATGAATGAGCGCATCATCAAAGAGCGGCTCAAAATCGCGGTCGTCACCTTGGAGAATGTCGACAACACCCGCAAAACCGAGAAGTTGGGGTTGTGCAGGGGAACGTTCGCTGATTGGAAAACGGCACTCGATGTTCTTAGAGTGATATCCCCGCTTGAGGTTGTGCGACAGAACTATCGCATGCGCGCTCTCGCGTGGCCGAAGCGCGCACGAGATTCATTTTGAACGCCGCCGCCGAGGCGTCCCAAGAGTACTGGAGCGCCTTCTCACGACACTTGGTGCGATTAAGCGAAAGACACGCCAGCGCGGCTATCCTCAAATCGTCGTCCAAGACGCCGTCAACACCGTTATCGATGACATCATGCGGGCCCATGACATCATGTGCAGCAACGGGAATGCCACATGCGAGCGCTTCCAGAATGACGAGCCCGAAGGTCTCTGTGCGCGATGGAAATACCAGGACATCACAGATCGACAGCCAATCGACAAGTTCCTGGCCGTGCTTATAGCCCAGGAAGATCGCCTGAGTTTCGAAGCGCGCTTGCAGGCGTTTTCGCTCGGGCCCGTCGCCGACGACGAGCTTGGTACCAGGCAAATCCAATTTCAGGAATTCTTCAGGATTCTTCTCGGGTGCTAGCCTGCCGAAAAAGAGGAACACGGGTTTGGGGAGCGACAAGCCGGGTGATGCATTCCGGACAAAGAATGCGGTGTCCACACCCAGCGGCCAAAGCGTGAGGTTGCGGAACCCGTGTGCTTCGAGCGCACATTTCAGACCGGGCGTCGCCACCATCGTGCACGTCGTAGCGCAATGAAATCTCCGCAACAGTGCCTGCACCAGCCGCGACAACGAGGGAGCTCGCAAATGTCCGTAGAGATGAAAATGCGTGTGGTAGGAAGTCGTGAAGCACCAGCCGTAACGGCGACAGAGCGCGCGAGTGCCCCAACCTAGGGGGCCTTCTGTTGCGACATGTATAAAGTCTGGCGCTTCCGACCTCAGCATGCAGCGTATGCGTCGGCGGGGTAATAGCGCAAGATGTATTTCCGGGTACCCCGGCAGCGGCACACTGCGAAAAAGTCCGGGGTGCATGACCACAACTTCGAAGCCATCCCGTTCGAGAGTTTCTTTCATCTTTTTCAGCGCAGTCACGACGCCATTGACTTGCGGGTGCCAGGCGTCGGTCACGAGCAGCAGCTTCGCCATCGATTGCCTTCCTTAGCGGTTCAAACCGAACTTGCAGCAAGCCGCACTCATCCTATGACTGTGTTGTGTTTGTCAGACAAGTGCTCGGATCACCACAAGGATCCCACCGTCACAGATCGCCTTCGCAACGTAACCGCAGCCGACTTCGTGCGCGCCGCGCCAAAGGCAGCGGGCACAAGGACGCTAACGGGATCAAAGCGGCGAGTATCAGGGCGGTCCGGCCCAATCCTCCGGTTGATGTGCACCGCCTCATGGTATTGCGCCGGCGGAAAGTCGCGATCGATGCCGTCCCGACGAGGCGCGTAGAGTTGCCCTTCCTGCTGGTGCATCGCAGTTCTGGTCGCTTCGGACGCGCAGTTTCATCGTCAAACATTAGCTTCCCAGTGGCTTTGGATGGTGCCACGTGGCAAACTTCGGCGGTCCACGGCCAAGCTCGCCTGGCATCACCACCGCCGCCTGCGCGTGCCCGTGGACAGACGCATAGACGGGATACGCAGGTCCAATTCCGCGAGGCGAGATGATGTCTGCATTTTGCAGGTGGCTAATGCTAAGCGGGCGCATCGTCGATCCACTCCCATTGAATTGTCGAGCAGGGATATTCTGTATGTGAACTCACGACGCGGCCGGAGCCGACGCGGGGCGCAGGGCATGCCCCTATCCAAGAGACCGCAGACACCGAGGGCGGGGGGCCCGATCGTCACGGCGGTCTCCATCGGCGTCAGACCCAGTTCGTGTCATCCTCCTCGGTGTTCCTCAGGGACCAGATGAGGCCTTGCTGAGATGCCCTGTCATCGCGGTTGGAGAAATGGTCAGTTCTTGGTGCCCGCCGTGTCCCGGATGGCCGCGACGACCTGCCCTGGCTCAGCAGGGGCACCGCACCACACGCCCAGCAAAACATGGGGCCCAGCGATGATTGTTTCCAATTGCTTCATCATCGAGCTATGATTTAGTGTATCAATCAACGACGACGCTCGCTATCGGCCCGATGCAAGCGCCGCCGGCACCGCTAGTCTAGCCGCCCTTTCTCAACGGAGATAGGAGCATCGGGGCCGCGACTCAGCGATAGTTGTTGTGGACCAACGACTTCTCTGAGAGCGGAGATCGGCCGCGATGCGCACAGACTGTGTTTCCCTCGGGTGAAGTGCTCACCGAATGCTTACTTCTAGTCGGCAGTTCGGACACTTCGGATACTTGCGGGGGCATTTCGCCCGTGGTGTCGCGCCTGGGCCAGAGCGCCTCGGCGACACGGGCCGGTGCCTGTGACATTCACCTTTGGCGAATCCTGCGGCATGGAACTTCTCCGCGATGGTTTCATTGTCGGCCCACCGCTCGATCACACCCAAGGCAATGGTGGCGCGATAGCGTCGGCCGCAGCGGACTGTGAACGCAGCAATGGCAAGAGCCTTCCGCTCAGGCAGCCGTCGCCGTTCAGGCGCAGCAAACGAGGGCCACCGCCGACATGACCCGATCAGCCTGGTTACCGGTGCGACGATCCTTTAGGGCGATATCGCGACCTTCAGAACGCCATCGCGCTGGTGTGAGAAAAGCTCGTAAGCGGCCTCGATATCGTCGAGCTTGAAGCGGTGCGTGACCAGCGGCTTGAGGTTGGCGCGACCGGAGGCAATGACGGCCATCAGCCTGCGCATGCGTTCTTTGCCGCCAGGACAGAGGCTGGTCACGATGGTATGATCCCCTAGTCCAGCAGAGAGCGCAGCGAGCGGAATCTTGAGATCCGCCGAATAGACACCGAGACTGGAGAGCGTGCCAGCTGGTCGCAGCACCTTGAGGCAGGCCTCGAAGGTTTGCTGGATGCCGAGAGCCTCGATAGCGACGTCGACGCCGCGCCCGTCGGTAAGGCGCAAGATCTCTGCGACTGGGTCGCGCGCCCGGAAGTCGATCACATGATCGACACCAAGACGCTTTGCCATTTCGATCCGCTCCGGTACCGTCTCGACGGCAATGATCGTGGTTGCACCCATCAAGCGCGCTCCGAGCGACGAGCACAATCCGATGGGTCCTTGCGCAAAGACGGCAACAGTGTCCCCAATTTTGATCTTGCCGCGTTCGGCGCCGGCGAACCCGGTCGACATGATGTCCGGGCACATCAACACCTCCTCGTCCGATAGGCCGTCAGGGATGGGTGCAAGATTTGCCATAGCGTCTGGGACGAGGACATATTCAGCCTGACAGCCGTCGATCGTGTTGCCGAATTTCCAGCCGCCTATTGCCTTCCAGCCGTGGGGCGTTCCGACGCCATCTTGGGCGTGGCAGCCGCACAAAGAGGCGTTGCTATATCCGCTTGGCGTGATGGCGCCGCAGACGACACGCTGGCCTTCGCGGTACCCTGTCACGGCGGCACCGAGCTTCTCGATCACTCCGACCGGCTCGTGACCGACGGTTAGCCCCTTGCGGACAGGATACTCACCTTTGAGGATGTGGACGTCGGTTCCGCAGATTGTTGTCGCTGTCACACGGACCAGAGCATCGAGCGGCCCAACGTCAGGGACGGGTTTCTCGTCCAGAACGATCCGTCCGGGCTCTACAAAAATTGCTGCTTTCATCTTGGACATGACTGGATCCTTCGATTTGAGCCGATCTTCAGCGGTGCACGAGGACCGGAATCGTGCTGTGCGCCAGCACCTTGTGCGTCTCGCTGCCGAGAAGGAGGGCCGTGTAGCCGCGGCGCCCATGCGAGGCCATAACGATTAGGTCGTAAGCGCGCGAGTGTGCGGTGTCGATGATGGCCCGATAGGGCTCGCGGTCGATCACGACGACGGTCTGGCACGTGGCGCCGGTTTGGTGTGCCTCAGTGGAAGCTGCATGGAGAATGCGTGTGGCCTCATCCGAGGGTCCGACGAGAACGCCCTCAATCATCACGGGCGCGCGCGTGACGGCAACCGTCAGCACCGTCACGAGGGCTCCAGGGGCGTTGGCCAGGCGGATGCCGTTGGCGACCGCCTTTGTGGAGAGCTCCGAGCCATCCGTGGCGACGAGAATGTGCTTGTACAAGTTGACCATCCCTGTTGTTGGACGAACCCAGCGTGCCGCGTCGACGCTGGTTTGTGGCGTTTGCGGGCACGGTCGGGACATCGCAAGGCAAGGCTTCGAGGAGTTGCGTCGCTGCGCTGCCGAGGAGATCGCGCTGAAGTCCGGAGCGGCCGTGCGTGCCAACGACGCCGAACGGACAGGACGGGCACGGTCAGCGTCGCACCCCAGTCTCGCGGCAGTTGCACCGAACGTGCGAAAGCGTAATCGCTAGTCGGTGCCAAGTCTGCGGTCAGCATGGCCCTTCGCGCTATCGTGTTTCGCGGAACCTCGTTCACCGTGATGCCTACACTTTCGATGGACATGATAGCCACATAGCCGCGCGGCCCGTTCAAGACCCACAAAGCATGGTGCAGCCCTATCGCACTTTGATCTTCGTCAACGCACACAATAGGCGATACGTCGCTCGAAACCGCCGTCCCGGCGAACTTGGGCCTGAAGATCCGCAATCAACTGCTCGCGATCCTGGTCCAAGCGACGGAGGAGGTTGCGATGCACAATCTTTGCGTCCGAAGACGTTCGACAATAGTCAGCTCACTGACGCTGGTAGCTTGGGGAGCATGCGGCGCATGATCAAAACGGGGGTGGCGGTGCTGTGTATTGTATTCACGGAGCGCATGCGCTGGCCCGCGCTAACCACCGCCGGTCCTTCTGTTGCAGTTCCAGCACTGCAGAACCGGTCCCTTCGCTCCGACTACATTGCACAGACGCTCCTGCATATGCCCGCAGCAAGCTAACACCGAGATACAATTCTACACAATTAACCTGTTGAAAATCGGTTCGATTCGCTGTCTTGTTCGCCTCCGGCAAGCGCAACCCCTCCTTCCCCCCAACGTGCTTGCTTGCCGGATTTCCAGCCCCTCGCCGGTGTCCCTGCCGGAGAGCGCCATGGGCGACAGTCCGAGGGTGATCCGCGACAAGAGATAGTGAAGCGAGCGATCAAAGACCTCTGCCAGGCGCAGTGAAGGGTCCTCCTCGCCATCCCGGCAAGGCACTGCGAGCGGTGTGTCTTGGCTCGGTTTCGCCCCGGCAGTGGATCGCTCAGAGGGCTCTGACGCATCCTCGCGGCCAGCCTTGTGAACTGTGCCCTGTCGAAGCATTGCTTGAGCCTTCCACTGAGCCTGATGTGATAGCGGAACGGAACCGCTTGTATCGGTTCTACGGCTCGACTACTCGCGGCCAGAGACGTGTTCATCCGGTCTAAAACAACACTGATCCGCGGCGACCGGACTGGCATTGACAACCGTCAATCTGCGTGGGCGGTCCATGCCCGCGCCACTCGCCTGATTTTACCGTGGGGATTGCAGATTGGTGTGCGAGGCGAGCGGTGAGCGAGGCGGCTGCGGAGGTCGCAGCCGGACATTTTCGGTATGGCGATGGGCAGCTCGGGGACCGAGAGCTCCTTTGGTCCAGGTTGAGGCGCCCGGATGACGCGTCGCTGCGAAGCCCGGTCGCTTCGCGCAAGCGGTCGCCATGGCGATGCGGGCAACGCATGTGGGGAGTGAGCGGTGGCGTGGGATTGTCACGTGCAACCGCCTGCTCGCCATGGTCTCGACGGCACACTACACTGATCCGTTCGGCACGTGGCGTCTTGAGTCAACAGTCTCCAACGCTGACCTGCCGGGGCGAACGATACCTGATTTGATTTTCGTCAATGACATCCCTCGTCCGCCTTTGTCTAAACAAGGCAGATTCGCGGCCGCGGTCTTCGGACATCCATCTTGCCAAGGAGAGCACTGCTATGAAGGCGAATGTCGGCGCCATCGACCGGATCTTCCGCATCGTTCTGGGCGTGGCTCTCGTCTGCGCCGCGCTCGGGCTCTATGGCCCCGCATACACGACCGCCTGGGGTTGGATCGGCATCGTCCCGCTCATCACAGCTGTTATGAGCTGGTGCCCGGTCTACGCGCTTCTCGGCATGAAGACTTGCAGGGCCTGAGTATTGAAGCCAGGCGATCGGCTTCATCGTACGCCAACGCGAGTCCCGGCCTTGAGCAGCTTCCACGCCGATCTCTCACTGAAACCGGCATTTGTTGCGATCGACACTGTTCTCAGTTGCGACGCCGTTGGCAGGACTGATGAGGGTTAGGATTGGATCACGCGAATTCGACCTGCCGCGCTCACGCATGGCGCGGATCAGCATAGGTGTTGCGCTTGTCATCGCGGGTCTTATCGGTTTCCTGCCTGTGGTCGGGTTCTGGATGCTGCCGCTGGGGTTGCTCATTCTGGCAGTGGATGTGCCAGTGGTGCGCCGCCTTCGCAGGAGACTAATGGTCTGGTGGTATAAGGATAGATCCAAGTTGTCGCGTGTAGAACGCAAATGAGTGAAAGCGCATGCTCTCCGCGGCGCAGTGCGCAGAAGAAGCGAAGCAGCCATTGAGAACGGAGGTGAGCGAGACCATGTCGCCCCGACCACGGTCAAGGCCGTCGCGCCCGCAAACCGGAACGTTGCGATCATCATCGTCTGTGCACGCCAGGCCAGGCAAAGCAGAGGCTGGGCCCCGTCTCCGCCAACCGTCGGCGACCTTCGAGGTACCCGGCCAGCGTGAGGCTCTCGCGTCTGGTTTCGCATCTGGCCTGTATTGATGGAAATCAATGCGCGTTCGGTCTGAAAGCGGTTGTCTTATTTCGGCGCGTTAGCTCTCGAGGCATGGATTCTTGGTTGTCGGGAAGCGTGGCCTGTCGCGGTCCAACAATAAGTGTGGGGCAGTTCCGTGATCGTCCAACAAAGCGCAGCCGTCTTCGCGAAAAAACTGCTGCTGGCGACCGACGTCAGACCTGCTTGTGACCGCGCCTTGGACCGCGCCGTTCAACTCGCGCAGATGTGGCGTTCACACTTGACGGTTCTGCATGTCATCGAGACGGCGCGGATCGCCAGGTCTGGTGGATCGAGGAAGGCCAGCATGAAGAAAAGGCCATCCAGGGCAGCAAAGCGCTGGTGTGCAGCGTCACTGATCTCGACGCCTTCCGCCAACGCTATCCCGGCAACAAGGCTACCTGCGCCCACGGTGCGGCGCGCTCGGATGCGCCACTGTTCGTGGGCTGCGATTTCGGATCGACCACGGCCAAGGCGGTCGTGCTCGGGCCGGACCGCGGCCGAGGCTTGTGCTCGCTGTGCCTGCGGCTCAAATCAGATGGTGCGAACGGTGCCCTGCGCGTTCCGGTGATCGAAGCTGATGATCTGGGACGAAGTCAGCTTGGCGAGGCGATCCGCGTCAGATCGGATAGCGCAAGATTGCAGCCAACGGCGCTCCCTCTGGAATATCGCTTTGGCGTAAGCCCAGGAATTTCGCACCTGTGACGACCGCGCAACCTGCGATCTCGTCGATCACATCGTAGCTCGCCGCGCTCGCCGCAGAAGACAGCGACACGGCGCCGTCGGTCTCGCCCACCGTACCTGGGATCACGTGGTCGATATCCACGAGCAGCAATTCCACCGCGCCATTGGTCGCCGCACGCGCGGCCTCCCCTATGTCGGTGGTGGTGCGTCGCTGCCCCAGCCGCTTCTGAAACAGTGCCCTCGCCGCATCGATCTCAGCAGCATAGAGCCGATCGAGCACTGGCCGCGCAGCACTGGCCAGCTCGCTGTCGCTGAGGCGGTCAGGGCTCGTGGATATCCCATCGCCTGCGAGGGCGGGGTATGTGTTGATCGCCCGGAAGATCGGGCCGAGCGGCTCGGTCGCCGCCAGGATCAACGTCGTCTCGCGACCCGCCAGAATCGGACGCAGGCTGGCGTCGACCCGCCGCGCATACTGACGCAGCAGGACGGTCTGGCCTTGTGCATTGGCGATGCGCGTCCCTTGTGTGAGGTTGTTGACCGATGCGCGGCCGACGGCATCGGCCGCGCTCTTGGGCAAATCGGGAACGCGAACATGGGACGGCGGCAAATCGGCGAACACCTCCACGAGGCGGACGGCGTTCTCCGACAGCGCCAGCACGAAGGCGTGCTGCGGGAACGCGATGGCGCGCAGCAACGGTTTGATATGAAACCGGTCGGACACCTCAACCCTGTCGGTGATGGCCGTGGCCAGCCGGAAGGTGCGCACTCTGTCAGGCGTAGCGAGGACAGCAAGGCTGTGGGCCTGCAAGCTCCAGAACGCATCATCCTCGCCAAGCGCGGCGAGTTCGACCTCCAGTAGGGCTTTGCGGCGCTTGTCGAAGGCGGCCGCCTCCAACTGCTCCAACGCGGCTTTGCTAAGATTTCCGAAGGCGATCCGGCTTGCCTTCACGTTTTGCGTTTGCGGTGTCGTGGACACATATATCGACACGCAGGCGTCGGCGCGGGCGCGGTGGAGTGCCCGAATCTCGGGAAGCGTCAGGATATCGACATAAAGCATTCAAAGGGCCTCCTTGTTCTCGGGCCTGTGTGGACCGCGCCCTGCACTGTCGCAGCAAGCGCCCAGCGGAGCAAATGCTGTGAAGCGTTCACACCCGGCGAAGTCGATCCATGGGCAGCATAGGCAGTGAACAGCCGCGCCGCCACGCGATTCTGTGTAGGCCGCTCACCGGACGGGCAGTCTTCCCTCTGGAGTCCATCAATCGTGAGCGGCTTGGGTTCGCAGGTATTGGCGATCCGGCGCACCCAAGAACGTCCTGCTGCGAAGGCGCGTACATGGCGCCTAGCAGCGCGTTGCGATCACCGTCGACTTCTCATCGCCCTCCAGGCATGCCTTCGATTTTGCTTTGGGGCTGTTCCCGAAGGCATTCTTCACGCTCGTGCACGCCTATGCGGCCTGTCGAGGAAAGCATGGCCAATTTCCTGCGCCAGACGAACCCGATGAGCTGCCTGCATAGAGTTGTCGAGCACGGGTCGCCCGCAGCCATCATGGCCAAGCATGTGAGCAAGCAGTCTCCCGACCTCGTCGTCACGGGGACGCATGGACGTACTGGCGTGCAGCGGGCCGTCGGCAGCATTGCCGAAATGCTCCTTCGATCCCTGCTGCGCGATATTTTGTCCGTGCGGGCCACGTCGCCAGCGGGTACCGCCAGCCATCCCGCCTGTCGCACCGTCCGTTGGAGATCGATGAGTAGCGCTGTGACAGGCCAACAAGGCGCGACCATTCCCCTGAAAAAACCGCTGGTGACGGAGCTCACACCCGCATGTGACCGGGCCTTGGACCTCGCAAAATCCGATTGACGGAAATCAATGCGAGCTACGCAGAGCGCATGCATTTTAGAGTTTCTAGCAAGGCTGAGCACATTCGTAGGAGTACAGCAATGCTCAAGAGCCCAAACGCCGGCAGCCTCGCCGCTGAAGGTGCGCCCTTCCCGCCGTTCAACTCAGCCCTGCAGGCCTGCGAGCCTTTCGTGGCGGGAATGGCGGAATTCAACGGCAAGGCCTCTAAGGGCTGGGCCGAGATCAACCGCCATTGGGTCTCGTTCCTGGCGCAACGGCTGCAGGAAGACGTGGCGCTGGTGCACAACCTGGCAAAGTGCCCGGGTCCCCAAGATGTTTACAGCGTTTATTCCGATTTCTTCCAGAAGGCGTTTGCCGACTACCAGCGTGAGTTTGCCGAAATGATGAAGCTCGGGCAGGCCTCCTTCGCCGAAGCGACATCGAGGGCTCAGAACACCATTGAGACCGCAACACGCGAGACAATGCGTTCCGCTGCCTGACATTCGCTTGGGCAGCAAATGCGGTGAGTCGGTCGTGGCGAGCCGTTGATGAGTAATCTCGCCGATGATGTCGCACGCCGCATCCGATCGTCTCCAGCTGTGCCGACGTGGGCGCGTCCGCTTAGCCATTTTGCTGGCCCTCATCGTCGCGCTTGGCGGCTCGAGCTGGCCTCTGATCGCGAAGGGTGTCCCTGCGCCCGTGATCAGCATTGACGTCAAGGGCGTAATCGGCGTGGCGACCAGCGAACACATCTCCCTGGCGATCGGCAAAGCAGAAGCCCAAGGCGCTCAGCTCGTGATTATCAAGCTCGACACGCCGGGCGGGCTCGTCTCCTCGACCCGCGACATCATCAAGGCCATCTTGGCCTCGCGCGTGCCGATCGCCGTCTATGTATCGCCGAGTGGAGGCCATGCGGCCAGCGCTGGGACGTACATCACATACGCTGCCCACATCGCTGCCATGGCGCCAGGCACCAATATCGGCGCCGCGACGCCGATCCAAATTTCTCTTCCCGCCGGCCCGGGTAGACAAGACCCCAAGCGTGAATCGACCGACAAGCCGGCGGCGGACAAGCCTGGCACCGAAAAGCCTGCTGCCGTTGCGGATCAGAAGGCCGTCAACGACGCAGTGGCGCTTCTGCGCAGCCTGGCTCAGATGCGAGGTCGCAATATCGACTGGGCTGAGAAGGCCGTGCGCGAGGCGGCTACCCTGACGCCCGAGGAGGCGCTCAAAGAGCGTGTGGTCGACATCGTCGCGCGGGACATAAGAGATCTACTTGCTCAGATCGACGGGCGCACTGTTTCGACCGTGGTCGGTGACAAGCGGCTCTCCACCAGTGATGCCAACGTCACGACGTTCGCGCCGACGCTAAGGATCCAGCTGCTCTCCGTCCTGGCCGATCCCAATATCGCATTCATCCTTCTCCTGATCGGCATCTACGGCATTCTGTTTGAGATGTATGCGCCTGGCTTCGTCGGGCCCGGCGTCATAGGCGGCATCTCCCTGCTGCTGGCACTAACCGCGTTGACGCTGCTGCCCGTCAACTATGCTGGCCTCGGCCTTCTGTTGTTCGGCATCGCCCTGATGACTGCGGAGGCCCTTATACCCGGTCTCGGCGTTCTCGGCATTGGTGGCGCGGTCGCGTTCATTGCTGGTGCACTCTTTCTGTTCGATCCAGCCGGCGCCGACTTCAACATGCAGGTCGCCTGGCCGCTCATCGTCGCCGCTGCCCTGAGCGGTCTGCTCCTATCGGCGTTCGTGTTCGCAATGGCCACACAAGCCCGGCAGCGCAAAGTTGCGACCGGTGCGGAAGAGATGATCGGTAGCGTCGGCCAGGTCATCGAATGGGCCAACGGCGAGGGCCGCGTGCGCGTGCACGGCGAAATCTGGTCGGCGCATGCCAAGCGCAGCTTGGAGCCGGGACAGGCCGTGCGCGTCTTGCGGCGCGAGGGCCTGACCCTTTTTGTCGAACCCGTGAAATAAGGAGTGCCGCAATGCCCGACTGGACACTGTTTCCTATGCAGTTCATCGGCTTGCTGCCGCTGCTTATCCTTATCGCGCTGCTCATGAACGCGTTTCGCATCCTGCGCGAGTATGAGCGGGGGGTGGTTTTCATGCTTGGCCGCTTTTGGAAAGTGAAGGGCCCCGGCCTCGTGATCGTCATTCCTCTCATCCAGCAGCTCGTTCGCGTGGATCTCAGAACCCGAGTCCTCGACGTACCGCCGCAGGACGTCATCTCGCGCGACAACGTCTCCGTCAGGGTCAATGCTGTCGTCTATTACCGCGTCATGGATCCGGAGAAGTCGATCATTCAGGTCGAGGATTACAATCAGGCAACCAGCGAACTGTCCCAGACGACGTTGCGATCCGTTGTCGGTCAGCACGAGCTCGATCAGATGCTCGCCGAACGCGACAAGATCAATACCAACGTGCAGCGCATCCTCGACCAGCAGACGGATGCCTGGGGCATCAAGGTCTCCAATGTCGAATTGAAGCACATCGACTTGAACGAGAACATGGTGCGCGCCATCGCCAAGCAGGCCGAGGCCGAGCGGTTGAGACGGGCCAAGGTCATCGACGCCGAAGGCGAGCTGCAGGCTTCGGAAAAGCTGTTGCAGGCGGCCCAGGTCTTAGCCAGACAGCCCGAGGCCATGCAGCTGCGCTACCTTGGCACGCTGCTCAATATCGCCGGCGAGAGGAGCTCGACGATCGTTTTCCCGCTACCCGCCGAGCTCATGGCACTGCGGCCATCGCAGCCGAGCAAGGCGCCGACGTGACGCACCGGCCACGAAAACCGCGCCGCTCAGCAAGGAGACGCCTATGTATAAGCACATCCTCATTCCGACCGACGGCTCCGAGCTGTCCGACGTGGCCATCACCAACGGCGTTGCCCTCGCCAAGGCGCTCGGAGCCAAGATCACCGCACTGACGGTTATGGAGCCATGGAGCACGGGCGGTCGGCCCGTCAGCCTCGAAAGGCCGCGCGAGCTCTACGAGGAACGAGCCAATGAATGTGCGCACAAATACCTCCAGCGTGCAGTCAAGGCGGCGCTCGGGGCGGGTGTGCCGGTAAGCACCGAGCAGGTCTTCAACGAGCACCCCTATGGAGCGATCATCGAAACGGCAAAGGCCAAGGGATGCGATCTGATCTTGATGGCGTCCCATGGCAGGCGTGGCATCAAAGCCCTCCTGCTCGGCAGCGAGACCACGAAGGTCCTGACGCACAGCACCATTCCAGTCCTCGTCCATCGCTGACCGATGACGCCCGCTACAGGAGATGCCTAACTGGCCGCGTAGGGAACGGCTAGCGTCGCCACAGCGATGCTGGCTTGGTGTACCTCAACCCCGAAGCCCTGGCAGGACTTTTTTCTGCAACCGATGACTATCCCGCGTGCCTCCGCACCGCCCTTGGCGTAGACTGTATTGCATGTTCTGAATGCCAACTGGTGCCCAATGATTGCATCGACCTTCGCCAACTTGAGCGTGCGCCGGGTCGCAACGCCGCTCATCGGATACGCGTCCCTGTGGTACGCGCTTGCCGGAGCGGACGTAGCGGCGTGGGTTGTGGGCGTGCCAACGGTTCTCGCTGCCGTCGCGGTCGGGCTTGCGTGCCGCGGACCGCCCTGGCGACTGAGCCCGCGCGGCGCCGCCCGGTTCGCGGCGATCTTTCTCGCCGAATCGCTCAAGGGCGGACTCGATGTGGCTGCGCGCGTCCTGAGCCCGCGCGTGCGCATTGCCCCCGCCCTCGTCGACTATCAAGCGTCGCTGTTGGGAAAGACCCCGGCGCGCGCCTTTTTCGTGCTTTGCGTTAGTCTCTTGCCGGGAACGTTGGTTGCGAGTATCGAAGATGATCGCCTGGTGATCCACGCCCTCGATGCCGGTGAGCAGGTACCCCAAGACCTCATGCGCCTCGAGAGGGCCGTAGCCGATCTCTTCCAACTCGATGCTGCGTCCGCAGATGCGAGGAACGCATGACGGAGTTCACGCTTTTCATGGCCGCCGTTGTACTGGGGTCGGTCGCCATAGGTCTATGGCGGGTCTTGCTGGGTCCGACACGAGCTGATGCGATGCTTGCAGCGCAGCTGCTGGGCAGCGGTGCCGTGGCCGTGCTTCTCCTGCTGTCACATGCCACGGGTAGGTCTCATCTGATCGACTTAGCACTCGTTGTCGTGCTTCTGGCATCCGTCGTCAGTGTTGCCTTCGTTCGTCGCCTCAACCCGGTCGGAGGGCATGATGAGCGTGGTTGATTGGCTGTCGATAGCTCTTGTCGGCGCCGGCGTGCTCTTCTTCATTGCCGGGAGCATTGGCCTCTTGCGCCTCCCCGATGTCATGACCCGCCTGCACGCCCTGACCAAAGCCGACAACGTCGGACTGGGCCTCGTCGTCCTGGGGCTGGCATTCCAGGCGGCTGGCCCCGTCGACGTCATCAGGTTGTTGCTGGTCTGGGCCTTGGCGCTTCTTACAAGTTCCTGTGCCTGCTATCTGGTCGCTCACGCGACGCTTCAGGCACCCAGCGAGAAGCGACATGACGGCTGATGCCGCGACCCTGGACATATTGCTTGCGGCCTTGCTCGTCCTGCTCGTCTGGAGATTGCTGACGCTCAGCGACCTGTTCAGGGCGAGCGTCCTGTTCATTGTGTTCGGACTGCTATTGTCTCTCGCCTGGGTGCGCCTCGGCGCGCCGGACGTGGCGCTCGCAGAAGCTGGAATTGGCGCCGGCGTGACGGGTGCTCTGGTCCTTGATGCACTTCGGCGACTGGGCGCGCAGGGCGCCGTTGACCAGACCCGGCCGCTGAGACTAAACCTGCCACGCCTGACCGGCGCCGTTCTCATCACGTGCGTCGGCGCGATACTGGTCTGGTCTGTCCTCAACGTACCCACCGGGTGGCGCGGCTTGTCCGCCGAAGCGATTGCAGCGATGCCAAATGCTGGCGTCTCAAATCCCGTCACGGCTTCGCTGCTCAACTTCCGGGCCTACGATACGCTGCTCGAGATCGCCGTGCTGATACTCGCCGTGCTCGGCGTCTGGGCGCTCGATGCCGAGCCGAAACCTCCGGCCCAGCCTAGCGGGCCGATCCTCGAGCTCTTGGTGAGAACCCTCCTGCCACTCATGGTCATCGTTGCCGGATACCTGCTCTGGGCCGGCGGGCATGCCCCAGGTGGAGCCTTCCAGGGGGCCGCCGTCCTCGCGGGGGGCGGAATTCTTCTGCACCTGGCGCGCCCGTTCGACCTCACCAATCGAGCCGGCATTCGCCTAGCGATCGGTTTCGGCTTCGCGGTCTTCCTCGCCGTTGGAGTGATGCTCGTCGTGCTCGGTGGCAGGTTCCTCGAGTTCCCGGCCCGCTATGCCGGCACGCTGATCCTGGTCATAGAGGCGGTGGCTATGATCTCAATCGCGCTCATATTGCTCGTCTTGTTCGTCGGTAATGTGCGCGACCGCGCAGGGAGGGACGCGCCATGACCACTCCCATCGTCTACGCGTCGGCCGGTGCGGCCATGCTATGCATCGCACTGTTCGCGTTTCTCACGGCGCGCCATGTGCTGCGACGCATACTTGCGCTCAATGTTATTGGCAGCGGCGTTTTCATGATGCTGGTCGCCCTCGCCGCGCGCACTGATCCACCTGATCCGATCCCGCATGCCCTGGTGTTGACTGGTATCGTTGTCGCCGTCTGCATTACTGCGTTGGCTCTGGCCCTTCTTCGGCGCATGTTCGCCAACGAGGGTAGCGCCTTTCTGCCCGAAGATCGCGATCTCGGATGACAACAGCAGCGTGGATGGAGGCGCTGCTCGTTGCTCCTCTATCTGGAGCGGCTATTGCACTCATTCTCGGCCGGCGCGCTGCGCCGGTGGTCGGTGTCGTGACGGCTCTGGTCAGCGCGTCAGCATCCATTGGGCTTGCCTTCGCCGTGTCCAGAGGTGGTGTGCTTCGCTATGCCGTCGGCGGCTGGGGTAGACCACTCGGCATCGATCTCTACGTCGACGGCTTGGCGGCGGTGATGCTGACGATCACAGGTGTGGTGGGGGCCTGCATCAGCGTGTGTGCCGTCGGCTATTTCGCCCCGAAGCCGGCCGCAGTGGGCCAGGCTCGCGGCAACACCGACCCAGCGTGGCTGTTTTGGCCGTTATGGCTGATGCTCTGGGGAGGAATGAACGCCCTCTATCTGTCGGGCGACTTGTTCAACATCTACGTTACCCAAGAATTGATCGGGCTCTCCGGGATCGGCCTGATCGCTCTGGCCGGCGGCAGCGCAATCGCCGCCGCGCTTCGCTACCTGCTGCTGGCTCTCGCCGGCTCTCTTTTCTACATCGTCGGCGTCGAGCTGCTCTATGCAGGATACATGACGCTCGATTTGCAACAGCTGCGCGAACGGGTCGACGCCAACCCCTCCACCATGGTTGCCGCGGCATTGATGACCGCTGGGCTGCTTGCCAAATCCGCGCTGTTCCCGCTGCACTTCTGGCTGCCGCCGGCCCACGGCCACGCGCCCGTGCCTGTTTCGGCCGCGCTTTCGGCGCTGGTCGTCAAGACCGGCTTCTATCTGGTTGTGCGGTTGTGGCTGCAAATTCTGCCCGGATTGGCGCCGCAGCATCTCGGCATCTTGTTCGGTGTGCTTGGTGCCGCCGCGGTATTCTGGGGCGGCGTTCAGGCGCTCATGCAGGAGCGCCTCAAAATGATGGTCGCCTATTCGACCGTCGCTCAGGTCGGCTACCTGTTCATGCTGTTCCCGGTTGCATCTGTACCAGAGGCGCTGCCTGGTGCGCTGCTTCTGGCAGCTTCGCACGCCGCGGCAAAGGCCGCCCTGTTCATGTGTGCCGGCTCCGTGCTTGCGGTCTATGGCCATGATCGTATTCACTCCATCAACGGCTTTGGTGCACGAATGCCGTTGACCGCGGTCGCCTTCGCGTTGTCCAGCATCAGCCTCATCGGCCTCCCACCCTCTGGCGGCTTTGCCGGCAAATGGATGCTGATCTCCGCTGCATTCGCAGCAGGAGCCTGGTGGTGGGCAGCCATCATTGCCCTGGGCGGGCTGCTCAGCGCCGTCTATCTCTTCCGCGTGCTTTCGCACGCGTTTCTCGAGCCGCCGATCGCTGGTCTTGGACGTGCGCCTTGGGGTATGGAGGTGACCAGCCTCGTACTTGCGCTTGTCGCCATCGGATTGAACTTCGCTGCGAATCCATTGCACGACCTGTTGAAGGCCGGGGCTGGGTGATGACGAACCCTTGGATCCCCCTCGCGGCGCTTGGCATTCCGTTCCTCACCGGTATCGTCATCTTCTTGCTCGACGACCGCCGAGCTGCGCTGCGGACCCTGCTCAACCTGTCCGGCGCGTTCGTCAAACTTGTGCTGGTTGCAGTAATGTTGCGGGGCGTTGCCGACGGCCATGACTACGGGGTGCGTATGGCGATCCTGCCGGGGATCGAGATCGTATTGATCAGCGATGCCCTCGCGCTACTCTTCATCACCCTGTCAGCCGGGCTTTGGGCACTGACCACGATCTACGCCGTCGGCTATCTCGAGAACGACCCGCATCGCAGTCGCTTTTTCGGCTTTTTCAGCCTCTGCATCGTCGCCACCACCGGCATCGCCCTGGCGGGCAACCTGTTCACGCTGTTCGTCTTCTATGAGATCCTGACGCTCGTCACCTACCCACTGGTCATCCATCGCGGGACACGCGAGGCCCTCGCAGCCGGCCGGGTTTACCTTCGCTACACGCTGGCGGGCGGGGCCGTGTTGCTGTTCGCCGTGGCGTGGAGTCATGCGCTTGCCGGCCCGCACGATTTCGTCGCTGGCGGCTATCTGCGCGAGTTGGGCACCGACCAACGCTTGCCGCTGACCTTGTTGTTTGGTGCTCTCATCGCCGGCTTCGGCGTCAAGGCTGCCCTGTTTCCTTTGCACGGTTGGCTGCCGGTGGCCATGGTGGCGCCTGCACCGGTCTCGGCACTGCTGCATGCCGTGGCCGTGGTCAAGGCGGGGGCGTTTGCCATCATACGCGTCGTTTACGACGTGTTCGGCGTCGAGTTCGCCGAAGCGCTGGGCGTCCTTGGGCCGCTCGCCGTGTTGTCCGCCTTTACCATTCTCTACGGGTCCTTGCGCGCGCTCGCGCAAGACGAACTGAAGAAGCGTCTGGCGTACTCGACCGTGAGCCAGATCTCCTACATAATTCTCGGCGTCGCCGTGCTTGGGCCCCTGTCGACCATCGGCGCGCTCGTGCACCTGGTCAACCAGGGCCTGATGAAAATCACCCTGTTTCTGTCCGCCGGCAACCTCGCCGAGACCCTCGGCGTGCATCATGTGCACGAGATGAATGGTGTCGGCCGACGCATGCCGTTGACCATGGCCGCCTTCACGATCGGCGCGCTCGGCATGATCGGCGTGCCGCCCATTGCCGGCTTTGTGACGAAAATCTATCTCGGCACTGGCGCCGCCGAGGCCGGCCAGTGGTGGGTGATTGTTGTTCTGGCTGCCTCGAGCCTGCTCAACGCCTGCTACTTCCTGCCCATTCTCTACCGCGCCTGGTTCCAGCCCCGGACCGCCCCTTGGCCGCATGAGCACGGCACGGGTTTCGATGCCAAGGCGACATTGCTGGTGCCGGTCCTGTGCTCCTCTGCGTTCGCATTGGCCGTCGGTCTCTTCGCCGACACGCCGGTCAGTCCACTTGAATGGGCCAAGCTGATCTCGCAGCGGGAGTTCGGCTATGCCCGTTGAGCAGCATGCACGAGGCCACGCCGATGCTTGATCTTCTGCTCGGATCAGCTCTTTGGCTCGGTCCTGTATTGGCGCCACTCGTCGCGCTGCTACTCCTGCTGGTCGGGTCACGGCTCCGCGCCGCCGTAGCGTTCGCCGCGCTGCCGGCGCTACTCGTCGCCCTGATTGCGCCCACCGGCACCGTCGATCTGCCTTGGCTGCTGCTCAGCACGCGGGTCGGGCTCGACGAGACCGGCCGGATCTTTCTGATTTTCACCGCCTCGCTTTGGCTGGCCGCCGGCATTCATGGCTGGTCGTACCTGCACGAGGACAGGCGCCGCGCCACCTTCTTTGCCTTCTTCAATACCGCGATGGCTGGCAATCTGGGCGTCATTCTCGCGCAGGATGCGGCAAGTTTCTACGTTTTCTTCGCGCTCATGAGCTTTGCGTCTTACGGGCTGGTGGTGCACACGCGTTCACCCGATGCCTTCCATGCCGGACGCGTCTACATCGTGCTGGTTATTGCCGGTGAGTTGGCGCTGTTTGTGGCCATCGTGCTCTGGATGAACCTCTCCGGAAGCATGTATTTCTCGGACTTCATCGCAGCGTCGGCTGCGGCGCCGACACGAGACTGGGCGATCGCGGCGACGCTCATAGCACTTGGCATCAAAGTCGGTGCGGTTCCCTTGCACGTCTGGTTGCCGTTGGCACATCCGGCCGCCCCCACCCCCGCGAGCGCGGTCTTGTCAGGCGCCATGATCAAAGCTGGGTTGCTCGGGTGGCTCCGTTTTCTGCCGCTCGGAACTGCTGCTCCGGGCTGGGGCCATACGATGATCATGCTTGGCCTTACCGCAGTTTTTGGCGGTGCGTTGATCGGGGCGCTCCAACGCGAGCCCAAGTCCGCACTCGCCTATTCCAGCATTAGCCAGATGGGGTTCATCACCGTTCTGCTCGGCGTCGCACTGTCGGCCCCGGAAGCTGCTCCTGCAGCCGGGCTCGCCGCCGCACTCTATGCCTTCCATCATGCCTTCGCCAAAGCTCTCCTGTTTCTCGGAGTGAGCATGCTTGGCGTGACGTCAAAAACCGCGTGTGTTGCCGTCGCAGCCGGCATGATGCTGCCCGCCCTCGCTCTCGCCGGTGCTCCGCTGACCAGCGGCGCCGTCGCCAAAGCGGAACTCAAGGCCGCGGTGATCGCCGCCGGATGGAACAGTCTGACATTCCCCCTGTCTCTCGCCGCCGTCGCGACCACTCTCGTCATGCTGCGCACGCTCTATCTCGCGCGACACGCCTCCGAAGCCGGCGCGCATGCCCCCAATACGGGAATGTGGGCCGGGTGGTGGCTGCTCGTCATTGGCTGTGCCGCGCCGATCTGGTTCTTCCCGCAAGCGCGCGCCAACTTCGGCATCTCGCTCGCTGCGCTCGCCAACGCCCTGTGGCCGATCCTGCTCGGGCTCGGCCTTGCGGTCGCCGGCTGGAGAGCGCGGTGGAGCATCGACAGGATCTCGCTACCACCAGGCGATTTGTTGGTACCGCTGCTGCGGGCGTGGCCGCGAGTGCCCTTGGCGTCGGTTGCTTGGCAAACAAAGCAGAAAACTCGCCTCGCCTCCCGGCTGCCGGTGCTCGCATTGGGGACAGCGCTATCCCAGGCCGAGGTTGTGCTGATGCGGCGGGCGGGTCTTGCCATCATCCTTCTGGCGGCGGCGATTCTCGCGCTAGCTATGAGTTGAGGTGCGGGCCCCACTCTCTCCCTCCAGACCGGCAAGGCGAAAGATGTGACGCGCGAAATCGGGATCCTCGCCTTCCAGAAGCTGAGGCAGTGCCTCGCGGAAGTCCCGCCGCTTGCACCAGTCGTGCATGTAGTCCTCCCAGCTTTGCCACAAGCGGCGGCGCTGTCTGTCCATGTCCTCTTCGTAGACAAGGATGTAGGCGCGCTCGAACAGTGCCACCAAGATGCCGAAGATGGCCTGCTTCCGCTCCTGTTGCTCTTCCGACAACTCCTCTGGCGCGCCGACCTGGCTCAGCAATTGCAGATCGGCGTTGTCGATCACAAGTTTGAGAAACTCGTTGTACTCGTCGGATAGGCGCTGGTGTATCGATTCCTCCTCTGCCTGGCGCCCCTTGCGCTGCTCGACCATGAACACGTAGATCGCAAGGGGCAGACCGATGATGGTGACGAGGTAGCTCAACAGCTCCATCCATTCCAAGACAGTCCCAGGCATGGCTTACTCCGGCGCGTATCCAAGGCGGTGAGCGGGCAAATGGCAGGCGAGATGCGGGTGGAGTGGCCACCAGAATGGCGCGGCGGTGACCGGACTGGCACCCCACCGAGACGCCTTGTTATGCCCTAGTACTTTGCCCAGGCGGGCAGCCATTTCGCCATCCCGCTCGCCGCGTCAACCAGTGGAGAGTGCTGTGGAGATCGACTGGACCTCCATGCCATCCGACAAGCGGGTCCCGCTGTTCCGGGCCGCGTATCGGCTGTCCGACAAACAAATCAAGATGGAGTTCGTTTGTGCGCTGCCGGTACTCGCAACCTCAACAGCACCAACGCGGAGGACGCCCACAGGCGCGCATCCTGGAGGCGTCGTGCGTGAGGCAGAGCCGTTTTGAGCACCGTGACATGCGTGCCGCTCGGAGCGCGTCGGGCAAGCGCTGCTCAAACCTGCCTGGGACGTCGCGCTCGATTCGCACCAGAATGCCCGCCTTGGTGCTGCGATAATTGATGGTGGTCCCCCTTCGCAATGTTTAACATGAGTATGCATTGGACGTTCCTGCTGCGCTGAGCTCAAGCCTGGAAGGCAGAGGCCAGTTGAGTCCGGGCCTGTCGTTGCTCCGCTGGAGATCCGCAATGAAGAAGATTCTGATGGCGACAGATCTCTCCGCTCGTTTCGATCGCGCCCTGCTCCGCGCGATTGCCATGGTCGAAGAGTTCAAGGCGGAGCTGGAGATCGTTCATATCGTCGATGAATCATTGATCGAAGCGATCACTCTGCAACACGAAGCAGCCGCAAGGGCTGCAATCGAACAGCAGATTGGCGCATTGCCGCAAGGAAGCACGGCGACGATCACCCAGCGTGTGGTTCGTGGGGTTGACTACCTTGGCATCATCCAGCGCTCAGAAGAGTACGGTGCAGATCTGATCGTGCTCGGTATTCACCGTCATGATGCGCGCGAGATGTTTCAGGGAACGACAGCCGAGCGCGTCTTGCGTTATGGCCGCTTGCCGGTGCTGGTTGTCAAGGATGCCGTCAAGGGGCCGTACCGGCGGGCCGTCGTCGCAGTCGACCTTTCTGCGCACGCGCAAGCGGCCGCTGGCATGGCCGCCCGTCTAGTTCCCAAAGGCGAGGTCCATCTCGTTCACGCCGCGCGTCGCCCTTTCACGGCTTTTCTGGGCCACGAAACGCAGAACCAACTCATTCGCGACGAGCGAGCAAGAATATCGGCGGTCCTCGCTGAAAGCACGCGACAACTTGCAGCCGAACTCGGCGATGCCGCACCGCGCTTTGAGATTGTGCTGCGCGAGGGGCAGGTTCCCCGCGTCATCCGCGACCAGATCGCTGACCTCCGGCCCGATCTTGTCGCAATAGGGACGCATGGAAGATCGGGGATAGCACACGCCATTCTCGGCAGTGCCGCAGAGGATCTCCTTGCAGACGCTCCCGTGGACGTGATGGCCGTCAAGGCTCGTATGTAATTATCCGCCCGGAACATGTCGGATCATCCAGTTGAGATCGCCACAACAAATGGCAAATAAACCGGCCTCGCTATCATCCTGGCGATAGCGGTGCCGCGAGCGGCTTCTGAGCGATGCGATGGTGCCGATTGCCGCGGTGGACATGCCAGCGCCACATCGTGGTTGCCAACAGTGCGGGCAACGAGCCAATCCCACAGGCAAGCACCTCGGGCTACAGGTCCTGGACGGCAAGACCGCGTCGGTCGATACGCTGGGCGCGTCTGGCCGGTGCTAGCCCAATACTGATGGCCGCGCCAGGAAGCTGGCGGGCACGACCGCTCGGCGATCACGCGCCTGAGCGGCCAAGATGATTGCGGCACCGATCCCTCGAGATCTTTGGAGCGCCGTGCATGTCTGGCGTCACATTGATCGATGCCTGGCACGCCACTCACGCCAGGCGATGGTGACAATTGTCAATGCGCATAGTGGCAGAACGACGATGCCAAGCACGAAGCCGTATGTCGACAGCGCGTCGTGCTGCTGCGCCGCCAGCACCAAGTACGCGGTGTAGGCGACATAGAGCCCGACAAACAGTGCGCCCTCCCAGCGTGCAATCAGATTACCCGTAAAGAAGAGCGGCAGGCTGGCGATCGCCACCGCTATCATCACCGGTACGTCGAACGCCATCATTGCTGGTGCGACCAGCAGGCCGCTCGGCGCCGCGGCCGCTGACAAGCCCAGCACGCCGAGGATGTTGAAGATGTTGCTGCCGACCACGTTGCCGACGGCAATATCGCGCTGACCACGGATCGCAGCCACGATCGAGGTCGCAACTTCAGGCAGAGAGGTGCCCGCCGCGACGATGGTAAGGCCGATTATCATTTCGCTGACGCCCAGGCTCTTGGCAATTGCCACTGCCGCTGCGACCAGCCAGTTCGCACCCAGTACCAACAGAGCAAGGGCTGCTACGATCAGCGCAACCTGCGCTGCCAGCTTCGAGTGCCAACTCGAACCGGCGTCGCTCGCCGACGGCGCAACCCCGGGATGGGCCGCATTCAGACGGCGGCTTTGAATGATCAGGAATGCCGTGTAGGCGGCCAAGCAGCCGATAAGGATCAATCCGTCGATGCGTGACAAGCCGCCATCCCAAACCAGCGCAGGCAGCAGCAGCGAGGTGCCGATCATGATTGGGACCTCTTGCCGGACGAGCTGTTGATTGACGATCAAAGGCACGATCAGTGCCGATACGCCGAGGATGAACAGACCATTGAAGATGTTGCTGCCGATGACGTTGCCGACTGCAATATCGTCTTGGCCCGACAACGCCGACTGCACGGATACCGCAACCTCCGGTGAGCTGGTACCGAAAGCGACCACGGTCAGTCCGACCACAAGCGGTGATACACCAAAGGTAAGGGCGAGCCTCGAGGCCACACGCACCAACAGCTCACCTCCGCCGACCAGCAGCAGGAGACCAGCACCAAGCATCAGAAAGTCGGTCAACGCATCCTCCGACAAGATTGCGGGTCGCACCCAAAACGGCTGACAAGGCTTACCGCGCCGAGTCAGCCGTCTTGTCGGCAGCGAGAGCTATAGCCAGCTGACTGCCAGCCAGCAAACGAGATTTGGCCTTGCGCCGGCAACTTGGCGGCGCAGTCCCGCTTCTCGTGGTGATCAGCGGGTCACCTGGCGCCGGTCGGTGGCTGGGGGTCGAATCGTCGACCGCAGCATCCAGGCCTCTTTCTCATGCCGCCCAATCAGCCCGGTCAGCATGTCGGCTGTGGTAACATCGTCTACTTCATCGGCCGCAGCGACGACCTTGCGCATGCGTCGCACGACAGCTTGGTGCTTCTGAACGAGATCGGCGATCATGCTCTCCGCCGACTGGGCCTCAGGCACGTTCGACACGCCGGTCGGAAAGCCGTTGACCGCCATGGCTGGCTTGCCATCGAGGGCGCGCATACGCTCGGCGATCTCGTCAACAGCCGCGAACATGGCCGCATACTGAACCTCGGTGAGCCTGTGCACCGGCTCGAACAATGGCCCCTCGACATTCCAGTGATAGGCGTGGGTGCGGATCATCAGCGAGTACACGTCGTCCAGCACGCTCGCCAGAGCGCCGACGATTTCCTTCCGTCCGAAAGATCATTGGCGATCTCAGGTGGGGCATGACTTTTCATGGGGTAGGCCTCCAGTGTTTGTTGGTGCGCACGTCGTATAAAACTCCGATGACCGACGATACCTACGGTACTGCCGCTCGCCGCTCAGCGATCCAGAACAGCAAGATGGGGCCGACGATGAGCCCGGCAAAGATCAGCAAGGGCGAGATGCCGGTCAAAGTTGTGAGCGTCGCCTTGCCAAGGCCCCATACCGGAATGATCGCCGCCCGTACCCAATCGAAGTTGAAGGCATAGAGCATTGCTCCCAACACCATGCCACCAACGCCGACCAGAGCATGAACGCTGCCGGTCGCGACGGCCGCCACGCCAGTGCCCGGGCAGTAGCCATAGAGCACCATTCCGACGCCGAACAGTGCCGCACCAACGACGACCGCCAGCATATTGGCGTCCCGTACATGGTACGCTGCCGCCCCAAGATCGACGAGACCAAGGACGCCCAGGCCACCAACGATGATTGCGGTGAGCATGACTTTCAAAACGGTGAAGTCACGAAGTCGAAACTGGCTGATAATGACGTCGTAGTATGTCACTCGACCGCGGTGCAACAGCCAGCCGAAGGCAAAGCCGAAGACGGCAGCAAGCAGGAGGGCGGGGGCGCCGGTTATTGGAATCATACTCCAGCTCCTCTCCATTCAGCGGGTGGCGGTGCGGAACAGCAGCCATGTCGTCGCAAGACCCGACGCAAACATGACAAGGAGGAAGGTCCAGCCAACGACCGCGAGTTGCAGCCCTTGCGAAATCCCATTGCCGCTGGTGCATCCGGTCCACTCGGTAGGCAACCGCCGACCCATCCTTGCCTTGATTGATGTCAATTGTCATGGCAGCATTCTCCGTCGTTGCTCGTGCGAGCAATGTGACGCGGAATAGATCTTTGGCGCGGTCAGGATTGGTACCGCGATGACAGCTCCGCCTCGGTCGGCACCCAAGAAATCAACAGAGGCCGGCCCCAGATCTCCTTGCGTTGATGCCACACGGCGCCCCTGAGACCCTTTGTGATGTATCGGAGTCCTCAGTCGAAGAAGTCGAGAAACCGGGACGTTCTCGGCCTCTGCGGGCGGTCATGCTCGGGCCATCGCCGATCATCATCGTCTTCATCGTCGTACCGCTTGCGATGCCGCCGATCGTCCCCTCGTTGTGGACGAGACGCTGCAGACTTGAAGCGGTCTTGCTCGGGCTCGCTCATCAGCGCAGACAACTTCTCAAGCTCACCTCGATCAAACCAGATGCCATGGCATTGCGTGCACGCATCGACCACGACACCATGCTTCCGGATTTCCCGCATTGTGCCGCCGCATACGGGGCAGCTGATGACACTCATTCGATGATCCTCCCATCGCTCGGTTAGCGCCACGCCTTTCAGCGGCGGTTCGCGGTCGCAGGGATCGAACGCCCCCTGCAACCTCTCGCTGCAGAAGAAAGGCCAATCGCCTGAGCAGCTGCACCTGTAAAAGCCTGAGGCGCATCAGCCGCAACAGAGGTCTGTGCGGATTGCGCATCTCGCGCTCTATGAGCTTGGTGATTTGCTGCATCCGTAAGAGGGTGCGTGACAGAAGCTGACCAGACATGTCGGTTCTCCATCGTTCGATCGGAGGCCGCCGTCGGGACCCTGTCGGTCTATCGGGCGCGCCCGATGCGGTCCGACGTGACAGCGTGTCTTGGCGCTGCCAGAGGGGCCCGGTCCGCGATAACTTTGAATGACACGCCCAGAGCTGGCCAGGCATTGACATCTATCAACGCGCAAGAGCACGTCTTTGTGCACGCAATAGACATGGACGGGATCGACAAGCGGCGAAGTGCTCTGCTTCCGCCTTGACGGGACGCGGGCACCACGGATGGGGGCGCTCATCGAGCTGGCGGCGGCGTTTGCCGTTCTCAGCTTCCTTGTTGAGCCCCATCACCACTGTTTGCCTTTTTGCCCCCTAGCCAAGAGACCCATGCGGTCGAGTGGCCCGAGCCTCGGGTGGTTATCGTTGCACGGGCGTGACGCCAGCACCGAGCAAGGCGCTCTCCCGAATTGAGGCAAGAAGCGAGGTTAATGATGTCCGCGCCGGTGACGACCAACGAGCCGAGCCTCTACGGGCGTCGCAGTCTGGGACTCCTCGCGGGACCGCTGATTGCCGCGACAATGCTGGTCGCTCCACCTCAGGTCGGGATGTCGCAGGAAGCCTGGCAGGTCGCGGCGGTCGCGCTCCTGATGGCAATCTGGTGGATGACGGAGGCACTCCCGCTGCCGATCACGGCGTTGCTGCCGCTCGTGCTGTTCCCGCTGCTCGGCACCGCGGAAATAGAGGCGGCTGCGGCACCACACTCGCACCCGTTGATATTCTTGTTCCTTGGCGGCTTCCTGCTGGCGCGGGCGGCGCAAAAATGGGGCCTCGACCGGCGACTGACGCATATCGTGCTGAGTTCCGGCAGCAGAGAAGCTGCCGGGCTGATACTGAGCCTCATGATCGCAACTGCATTTCTCAGCATGTGGGTGAGCAACACCGCGACCGCCATGCTCATGCTGCCGATCGGTCAATCGGTCATCGCCGCCGTGCAACGCCGCGCCGGCGATCGTCTTGAGCCCGAGGTCGCCAAGTTCTCCGCCGCCTTGATGCTGGGGATCGGCTATGCGGCTTCGATCGGCGGCATGGGCACGCTGATTGGGACGCCACCCAACGCGCTCTTCGCGGCTTTCATGCGCGAAACCTATGGCGTGAGTATCGGATTCGCGGCGTGGATGCTTGTCGGCGTGCCCGCGGTTGTCATCCTTCTGCCGCTGAGTTGGCTGGTGCTCACACGCGGATCTCTGCGGTTCTCTCTGCCGGCGCTTGATCGCGGCATTGATGCGAGTGAAGGACCGCTCGGGAGCAAGCTCTCACCCATGTCGTCGGCCGAGCGCGTGGTCGCCATCGTGATGGGCCTGACCGCCATTGCTTGGATGATGTTGCCGCTGTTGCAGGCGATGCTTCCGCGCCTCAAGATTACGGACGCAGGCATCGCCGTTGCTGCCGCCATACTTCTGTTCCTTCTGCCTGCGGTGGGGAAGGGTGGCGAGCCTTTGTTGACTTGGCAGGATGCGCGCCGCGTCCGCTGGGACGTCCTTATCCTTTTTGGCGGAGGCCTCTCTTTGGCCGAGGCGATCAGGTCGTCCAGCCTCGCGGCATGGCTGGGCGAGGCGGCCAGTGCTCTCGGAGCCCTGCCACTCCTCGGTCTCGTTCTGGCAGTCGCCGTTCTTGTCATCCTTCTGGGCGAACTCGCCAGCAACACGGCCATCACAGCGATTTTCCTGCCGGTCGCCGCTGCAACGGCGGTCGGTATCGGGGTCGAGCCGGCAGTTCTTGCCATGACCGTCGCGCTCGCGGCGTCAGTGGGTTTCATGCTGCCAGTGGCGACACCACCGAACGCGATCGTCTATGGGAGCGGCCTGATCCGGATCGAGCACATGCTGAAGGTTGGGGTTATCCTCGATCTGGCGGGCGCTGTGATCGTTGCCTTCCTTGCGGTGACGGTCGGGTCTTGGGCTCTACGTTCGTGAGGCCACTGGATTCTGGAACGCGAGTTCCAGAAGGCGACGTCCGGCAATCATGGACGCGTGGCGATGGCGACCCGAGGTTGGTCAACATCGCGAAGACACTGACGCCCCAGCAGTCATCTGGCGCTTATCTACAAGGGTTCATAGCCAGACCCCGTGTTTTGCCTGACGCGCGGCTCGCAAGTCGCAGTGAGCCCACGTAGAGTTCGATGATGGCGGTTCGACCTAGCCAGGGAAAGATTGCGTTCGATGAACACTGAGCCATTGGTCTTGCTCAACCTTGTGGAGGCGCTCGGTATCGGGCTTCTGATCGGTGCCGAGCGCGAGCGCCGCAGGTCTCATGACGCATCGCCCGTCCCCGCGGGGATAAGAACGTTCGCCATCGCATCGCTGGCGGGAGCTGTCAGCGTCATCGCCGGTGGAGAGTTGCTGCTGGCGACCACCATGGTGGGCGTCTTCGCATTGACGGCGATCGCGTACTGGCGCGCAAGAGATGAAGACATCGGCTTGACGACCGAGATCGCTCTCGTGATTACCGTACTGCTCGGTGGACTTTCGATTCGCCGGCCGGAAATCGCGGCTGGTGTCGGGGTCGTCGTGGCCATCCTGCTTGCCGCCCGTGCGCAACTGCACACATTCGTGCGCTCAGTCTTGACCGAAGATGAACTCCGGGATGGCCTGTTGCTCGCGGCCGCAACTCTCGTCGTCCTGCCGGTGGTTCCTGATCAGCCTATCGGGCCCTACGCAACGCTCAATCCCTATGCGATATGGATCGTTGTCATCCTTGTCATGGCCATCGGCGCCGCCGGCCATGTTGCCATCCGCTTGTTTGGCGCTCGGCTGGGGCTACCCCTCGCTGGTTTCGCATCAGGATTCATATCGAGCACGGCAACCATCAATGCCATGGGCGACCGGGTTGCGAAGGCGCCCAACCTCTTGGCTTCAGCAGCTGCCGCAGCGTCCTTGTCGTCGATCGCGACGATTATTCAGATGGCTGTGCTTCTTGCGGCGACCAACAGACCCACTCTGCAGGCCCTGATGGTGCCGCTCATGACCGCGGGCATCGTGGCCACCCTCTATGGCGCCACGTTCACCATTCTGGCACTACGCCAGCGCATCGAAGGGGAGCCGGCCGCCCGAGCCACCCGTGCGTTCAGCGTGTCGACGGCGCTGGCATTCTCGCTCACTCTGGCTTTGATCCTCGTGGCTTCGGCCGCCCTGCAGGAGTGGCTGGGCAACGCCGGAATCATTCTCGCAGCAGCACTTGCTGGCCTCGTCAATTCCCATTCGGCCGCAATCTCGGTGGCGTTGCTGGTTGCATCCGGAAAGATCGCTCCAGCTGACGCTGTGCTGCCGATCCTTGCCGGAATATCAACCAACTCCATCGTCAGAATGATCCTTGCCCGCACCGGCGGCAACCGCCAGTTTGCCCTTCGCGTGATCCCAGGGCTCATGCTGACCATGCTGGCCGCGTGGGCTGGTGTATACTATGTGCGCCTCATCGGCTGAGCACGCAGGCGCGCGATTGCAGCCCAAGCGCGTTGCAGCGCTCAAAACGACCCCGTGCGGCTCGCAATGATCAGGATGACGATGAGCGCCAGGATCGGAATGGCGCAGGCCACGACAAAGATATCACGATAGGCCTCTTTGTGCGTCATCTTGCATACGGACAGCAGCGTGATGACGGCGCCGTTGTGGGGGAGGGAGTCGAGCCCACCAGTCGCAATCGCGGTCACCCGATGCAAGAGATCGGGATGGATGCCAGCTGCCAGCCCGAGCTCAAGGTACGTGCTACCCATCGTCTGCAATGCGATGCTCATGCCGCCTGATGCCGACCCCGTGATTCCCGCGAGAATATTGACGGCGATAGCAAGCGATATGAGGGGATTGCCCGGCGCAATGCTGAGAACCACATCACGAATCAGAGTGAAGGCTGGCAAAGACGCCACGACGGCCCCAAAGCCAACGAGCGATGCGGTGTTGAACGCTGGCGCGGTTGCCGCGTTGGCGCCATCGTCGAGCGTGGCCTTCAGGCTCTTAAGCCGGCTGCGACCCAAAACCATCATGACGATGATCGATAGGGTCAGCGCCAGCAGGATTGCCCAAACGCCTTTGACGGAACTGAAGCTCACCGCACCGAAACGCTTGTCGGCAAGGTAGCTCACATCGAGTGCCGGGAGCACGTGCGCCGAGAAGACATAGTTGAGCAGCACAACAAGGACGATCGGCGCTGCCGCGACCCAAGCGGGAGGCAGGTTGTCGTCGCTCCGCGCTTGCGCAGCAGCGATCTCAACGACGTCATACCCCTCTGACTGTGCGTGTTCTCTCTCAACTCCTTGCGTGTGAGCTGCCGCGGCGCAACCGCGCCCGATGTCGCCGGCGGCCAGTTTCTTGACCGGACACCAAGCCACAAGAGCCCCAACACCAGCATGACCGACCCGGCAATGGCCCCGATCCCGGGCGCTGCGAAGGCGGTGGTTCCGAAAAACGGCATCGGGATGGCATTCTGAATGGCCGGCGTACCCGGAAGCGCTGTCATGGTGAACGTGAAGGCGCCGAGCGCTATCGAAGCCGGGACGAGGGAACGCGGCAGCTTCGCGTGCGCAAACATGGCAGCGGCGATCGGGTAAACGGCGAAAGCGACCACGAACAAGGAAACACCACCATAGGTCAATACCGCACACGCCAGCACGATTGCGGGAATTGTGTTGGCCTCGCCAAGCCGACCGACGATGCTGCGAGCCAGCGCCTGAGCTGCCCCGGTATCGTCCATGAGCTTTCCAAACACGGCGCCGAGGAGGAACAACGGGAAGAATTGTACGATGAAGCTTCCAAGCGCTGGCATGAATATTTGGGTATAGGACGCAAGCAGCGGCGCCCCGCTGAACACAACAGCCACCAGCGCCATGAGTGGCGCGAGCACCAAGACGCTCACCCCCCGATACGATAGAAAGATTAGCAGTCCGAGGGCGACCAGAACGCCCGCAATGCCCACCATGGTTTCTCTCCTCGATGCCGGCCCTGCGCTGCCCCTCGACGCACGCTCAATCTAGACAACAGTTGATCTGTGCCAGCATCTCAGTCTTCTGCACGACAGCCAACACCGGTCTGGATCGAAATGCCGCTGGCTCAACAGCACAAGCCGTCAGGATGAACCCACCTTCGCTCGACTTGTCGTCGCTGGTGTGGATTGCGCAGGGCCATGGCAGGTCCGTCGGTTCTCTGCTGCCATCATGTTCCGGATGCTACCGCTTGCACAGCGTCCAAGTGCGGCCGCCAGCGTGTCTGCCGACACCGTGGAGCGCACGAACCTGACCTGCCGCGAGCAGTCGGCAGCAGCTCTCTACGCGCGGCTCATTCGGGCTATGCAGACCACACTGCTCGCAGACCGTCGATGACATACTGGACGGCAACTGCAGCGAGGATGACGCCGAGCAGGCGCGAAAGCACGAGGTTGGCCGTGGTGCCGAGCACGCGCGAGATGGGTCCGGCGGAAAGAAAAGCCGCCAGGCACACCGCGACCACCGCCACAATGACGCCCAGCAGCATGAGAACATGGGCTATGCGGCCATCGGCGCGACCAGCGATGAGAAGCGTTGCAGTGATGGCTCCGGGTCCTGCCATCAGTGGAATGGCAAGGGGAAAGGCGGCAATGTGCTGCGCGCGGTCTTTGTGCACGGCCTCTTCCGCTTCCTTGCTCTCGCGCTCACCGCGCCAGCCGAGCACCATGTCGAAGGCGACCGCGAAGAGCAGCAGCCCGCCGGCGATCCGGAACGCGGGGAGCGTGATGCCCAGCTGCGCGAGCAGCCAATCGCCACCAAGGGCAACCCCGGACAGGATCGTCCCCGCCAGCAGGCAGGCGTTGAGCGCGATGCGATTGCGCTCGCCAGCAGATAGACGGCGCGTGAGCGAACTGAATATCGGTGCCAAGCTTACCGGGTCCACCACCACCAGCAACGTGACGAAGCTGGAGACCAGGAAATCGAGTGTCATGGCGGCATAGCCTGTGAAGCGTCCAAAGGATTGTGTCCGACTCCTGCTTCGCTCACCGTTCGAGATGCTCGCCAACCTTACGAGCACACGCGAACGGTTGCCAAGATCGGTGGTCGGACCGGGCGAGATATGGGAAATCCCCCATCTCGGTCCTTTGAAGCGCAAAGATCCCTCATCACAACTACCTGCCTCGCCGTAACGGTCGGCGCCAACTGCTGCCCTTTGCCGTAGAGCCTCGCCCCGGCGGCCAACCGCTCGGTTGAGCACGCGAGGCCGACATAACCATCAGCGTGCAATGCCGCGCGGCCACGGCCTGCGCCAGCTGATCGTGACCCCGCAACGGTTCGTCGCAGTTCCCCTTTGCTGTTCCAGCACCAGGAACACACCCGCGTCTGCTCCTCATCGAAGCGCAAGGCAGCTCCCGCAGCGCGTGCGTGCGTGAAATTAACATCGAGACACAATTCTTCACAATTAACCTGTTGAAAGAATGGGCCTGCTTGCCCGAGATGGCATGTGTCCGCCCCGGGCCCCATGCATGGTGATCTCAAACGCCGCGTGCCCTAGGCATCTTAGGAAGTGCTTAGATTGGTCGACGCTTTGGCATTTCAACGGGGCCAAGCTCAATCGCCGAGCGCCAATGCCTAATGGGACGGGTAATCCCCTAAGCCTTTCAGGGTTTCCACCAATCCCATGATTCTATTGCGCTGCGGTATAAGCCTAGCTGCCACCTCCCGGGACATCAACGCTGCGTGTGCCAAGACAAACAATACTCAAGCTGGCCCCAACCGCGGAACGCTGCACAACGAACACGCAACCTCGCGCATCTTGGATGCGGTGACGCCCGGTCTGGACAAAAAGGGGTCCATGTCAGGATTGGGACAAAGGCGGCGATTTCTGGCGGGGACGACGACTACCCTTGCCGCCCGGCCCGGTGCGCGAACGGCTTCTAACGACCACCCCGACAAGCTCACCGATTGTGCAGTGCTCTTCGACGGGGTGGCGCAGGCGCAAGTCCTCGTGCACGAGGTAGCGATTGGCGCGCCCTTCGCGCATCCGGTCGAGATATCCTGCCTCCTCCAACTCAGCGACGATACGCTGCACAGCCCGCTCCGTGATGCCCACACGAGTTGCAACGTTGCGCATTCTCGCATCCGGGCTCTCCACCAGGCAGAGCAGCACATGGGCATGGTTGGTCAAGAAGGTCCAGCTCGCCGAGGGGGGTGCGTCAACTTTGGACCTGATGGTTGCCTTCATTCGCAAGCGATCCTATATACGAAATTCGTTTCGCGTTTTCCATATCGTAATATGGAGGTCGCATTTGCAGCGGTCAAGCGCGTTCTAGCCCAAGCGCTTGCTCCGAAGGTCCGTCCTACAAGCTGAAGGCAAGCCTGCAGCGCAAGGGCTAGCTGAGAGGTGGCCCGGCCCGGCGCCAATGCCGCTGGCCGTGCCTCACTTGAGGAAGAGGATACGAGCTGTGCTGACCCAGATGACATTGCAAACTCTCTCTTTCAAGCAGCGGAGCAACCCAGCGCAGGCGAATTCGTCCATTGAACGGACGATAGAGATGGTTGGTGTACTAAAAGTATTGTCCCGCAATGGGGAGATCTACGCCGAGAACGAGCCTGCGCAGCACATCTACAAGGTCGTCAGCGGCATCGCTTGCACTTGTAGGGTCCTTGCCAACGGCCGGCGCCAGATCGGCACTTTCTGTCTACCCGGTGACGTTTTCGGCCTCGAAGTCCGCGCAGAGCACGGCTTCTCTGCCGAGGCCATCACCGAACTGAGTGTGCTCGTCGCAAAGCGGAGTACGCTGACTGGGCTGGCCGACAAAGATAGAGGCGCTTCCGATCAACTATGGTCATTGTTCTGTCGCGAACTGCTCATGGCCCAAGAGCGCGCGCTCTTGCTCGGCAGGACGGCGCCCGAACGCGTCGCCACATTCCTGCTGCAAATGGCCGACCGCCTGTCCTGTGGCAATTCGGTCGAGTTGCCCATGTCGCGTCAGGATATCGCCGACTACCTTGGCCTCACGATCGAAACCGTATCGCGGACGTTCACTTGCCTTGAAGATAGTGCTGCGATCGAGATCCCGACATCGCGGCGGATCGTGATACGCAATCGCGGAGCACTCAACAGCTGGGCTACGTAGATTGGCCATTCGTCTCATGGCATTGTCGCCGTCTCGACGTCATCCGATGTCACTTACACACACCGTTCCCTCGGCGCATCTTTGCATCGAGCGTCTCTCGCAAATCGAGCCTTTGCCAAGTTCTATCAGGCTCTGCCGTCGGTTCGCTGCGGAACCCCAGCGAATGTGCCAACGCCGTCAGCGCAACGTTGTTCGCCGGAAATTCGCCTCGAGCCTCCCGGGTCCCTTGGTCCCGAAGATAGCGGATTAGCTTCTCCAGCAGCAACCGCTCCAGTTTCGTTCCTGCCACATCACGGCGCACAAAGAGCCCGAACTCAGCACGGAAATTATCCGGATCTGTCAGCGAGTGCACGCCAGCCAGGATTCCAGCCGACCCGGCATGAGGGCTCTCACATGCCGCAAGTGGTTGCGAACGACACCACTACCGAGCCGCTTTGCGGTTTGACCAGCTCGGCGCGCCTCGACGACACTTACCCGCAGCTGCGTTGCTTTCCTCGAAAGACGGGCGCCAGCCTGAGCGAGCTTGTGCACCAGTGCTCTGATCGCCGCGCCGTCCGCCATCGCCGCCATAGCGTCTCGCGCATGCGGTGATGCTTCCGCCGCCCATGTTTGCTTTCCGCCACTGGTCGGTCGCCAGCCTCCTCAGAATGCGCCCCGAGGTTGAGGGTCCTAAGCCATTGCAGGCACGTCCTTTTGCCCGAAGGCAACGTTGACAAGCCGTCTGCTCGTCGCCTAACGGTGTGGTACGGGAACGATTGTTTCCAATTGTTTCGCGACATGCAGTGATTGATGATACAGATCACAAGCAAGCGCACTTGCACGCCGGGTCTTTGCCGCGAACGTCAAGTGCTCGCTCGACAGCGTCATCCCTATGACTGCACGGGGGAGCAACAACGACTTTCTTGCACGCCGATGAAAGACAATCCGTGGCGGTCGAGGCTTTGCGTTCCCGTTGTCCGGCGACCACGTCCTCAGCGAACGTCGCCACCGCAATTCTTCCGCCGAAGGCACTTGGCTAATGTGGGTCCCCATACGACCCGAGCGTTGGCACCCCCAAGGCTCAGTGCGACCAGAGCGTGGGCACGGTCATTTGTCGCGCGACATGGCGTGTCACGCCGCCAAAGACAAACTGCAGTGTTCGCGAGTGCCCATATGCACCCATGACCAACAGATCCGCGCCTTTCTGGGCCAACTGCGACAACAGCTCAGGGCCAGCATTGGTATCCGCGGCAACAATCCGCTCGAACGTCGCGCTAATGTCGTGGTAACCCAGAACGGCGACGACATCTGGCCTCGACTTATCAACGGGTCCGGCGGCGTCCACGACCTCCACGATATGAACCTTCTCCGCTGCCTTGAGCAACGGCAGCGCATCGAAGACTGCTCGCGCCGCCTCCCGCGTCGATTTCCACGCGATCAGCACATTACGCCCAAACTCGGGAAAAAGGCCAGTGTGCGGTACCGCAAGAACAGGACGCCCGCTTTCTACGGCCAAGCGCTCAGGCAATTCAGCCCAACTCCGGTCCGGACTCGCCTGTGCGGCGACAACCAGATCGCAGCATCGGGCCTGGTCCACGATGACAGCCCCGACGTCGAAGCCCGGAGCCTCGACAGACCGCCATTCCGCCGTGAACGGCTGGTGCGATGTCATTCGAGCGAACGTCGTCGCCAGCTGCTCGGCCTGCTCCCGAACGCTCGGGAGCGCAGGGGCAAGCACTTGACCACTTCCAGGTATCGGCATAGGCGGCCACGAAGTGCCAGCGTACACGTAAAGGCCGATCACATGAGAACCGGACCGACGCGCGAGCGCAAGCGCGGGGTCCAGCACCTCCTCCATTCGCCGCAGCTCAGTCAAACAAACCATGATTGTCTTGTAGGACATTGATTCTCGGTCTCCTGTTGGCACACAGGCCGCTGAGAGCACACTCCTCACTGCTGGAACGACAGCTGCAAACAAGTGCGTTGTGCGGCCTGCTGACCCGAGTAAGCTAACCTTCTAACCTTCGACGCTTACGCCGGTTCTTCAGAATAGACACGGTCCGGCACCGAGGCAAAAGGTCTCAACAGGAACAATAAGGAGTTCCAAGTGCGCGATACGCTAAGTCTCGATCTTGCCCTGCAGGGCGGCGGCGCTCACGGAGCTTTCACGTGGGGGGTGTTGGATCGTCTCTTGGATGAGTCCTGGCTGACCTGCGCCGCAATCAGCGGCGCCAGCGCCGGAGCGATGAACGCCGTTATCATCGCCAATGGCCTGCTCGATGGTGGCCGCTCCGCAGCCCAGAAAGCACTCTGGTCTTTCTGGAAGCGCATCAGTCGCGCAGCTCATGGATACAGGCCGGCGGTAAGCCCGTTCCATGCCCTGTTCCTGTCTGGCCAGCTCGGTCTTGCTCGATCGATTGGCTGGGCGCCGTGGTGGTCATTGCCGGGGCAATGGTCGGCCATCGCCGACGCGTTTACCCGGAAGTTCTCTCCCTACCAGTTCAATCCGCTCAATCTCAATGCGTTTGGTCCAATGCCAGGCAAATCATTGATATTTAATGATATTATGTGGTGCCGCAGGAGGGAATTGAACCCCCGACCCACGCATTACGAATTTACTGCGCGGCCGACTTCACGCGGTGATCTCGTCGCCAACACCTTTCCCTGAGACGATGTCGTCTAGCCGCGCGCTCCACGCATCCAGTGCCTCGCGCTTTTCGCGCTCGTATGTGTAGCGAGAATACACCCTCTTCGTGATCGTGCTCTTGTTAACGCTCACGTGGTTCAACACATGGGAGATCACATGTGGCGGAACGCCAAGCTCCTCCATCTTGGTTGCCGCGGTGCGCCGCAGATCGTGCACCCGAAAATCATCAAGACCGATCTTTGGTCTGGCTCGTTCGAGCGCTCTCGTCGCGGCGTGCGGATGAACTGGGCCGTTATTTGGTGGGTTGGGAAACAGCCACATACTATCGCCGGCCAACGCTCGCGCCTCGCCGATTACGCGCAATGCCAAGTCTGAAAGCGGGACTCGATGCGCCTCACCATTCTTCGTACGCGCGCCGGGGATCTTCCAGACCGGGGCCGTAGGAGTGAGGTCCAACTCGGTCAGGGTGATGCCCGACACCTCGCCAATGCGTTGGGCCGTAGCCAAAGCGAGCATCATTGTCAGCGCGGTGCCTCGGCGCATTGGGAAGTCGCTTGGCTGACGCCTCCATCGTTCTCTGGAGCGCGGTGCGCGCTGAAGTGCAAGCCATAGGGTGCGGATTTCGTTAGGCGACAACTCACGCTCGCGAGGCTTTTCCTTCTTTATTGGCCGTTGCAGGCCAGCTGTGGGATTGACGACGATCATGTCGCGCCCGATCGCCCAGCGAAAAATGGAGCGTACTAACTCGAAGACGCGATTCGGTCTGTGAGTTAGCTTACGCGCCATCATCGAGGAACCGCGCGCCTTCTTTATCCGCGCATCGGTCTTGACGGCCACCTTGTCGAGTAGGCGGATCACATCGCGCTTGGTGATCTCGCCGATCTTCATAGAGCCGATCTCTGGCAGAATGTGCAGATCGAGCATCGAGCGATCATCACCGACTGCGCGCGCGCACCTATTGGGTGTCGCATGGCGCTCGATCCAATCTGCCGCGAGCTCCGCGAACGTGTGAGCAGTGCGACGGGCTAGCAGATGCGCCGCTGGATCATCGCGCTCTTCCATATCCTCTATGCCAGACTGTAAGGCCTTGGCGCGGGCGCGTGCCTTCTTGAGTGACATGCTGGGATAGCGGCCGAGCTTCACGGCGCGGCGCCTTCCGTCGCTTCGCCGCGTGTAGTGCAGCCGCCAAGTCTTCACGCCACCTGTCGTGACGCGGATTTCCAGCCCATGGACGTCCGTGTCTCGGACTTCAACGATGCGTTGGCCGGCCGGGCATTTGAGCGCCCTTACACGTGCATCGGTGAGATCAAGTGCAGACATGCGTCCCTCACGCGGGGTCGATCTGTGGTACGCCAATGGTACGGAAAACAGCGCGCTTGTGCTACATTTGTTCGGACGCCATCGAGCAATGGAAATCAGTTAATATCCTGATATTGCGTATTATTACGCGTCCAACGAGATGCAGCGAAGTGCGGGGAATTCTGGCTTTGTACAATCTCATAACCTGAAGGTCACAGGTTCAAATCCTGTCCCCGCAACCACCGACAGTTGACTCGCCGGCGCACTTGGAATTGGGGATTTCCCGCAGCTGCAGCACAGATGGCGAGGATGGCTCCAATCTCGCCGTAAAGGACTGCTTCGAGGCCACTGGAGGCTCGCGGGGAAAGAAACTACGCGATCAATCATCGAGCGAATAGGTTCACGGGCCTCATCCCGCTCTTCGCCGAACTCTAGGAGCTGCTCCAACTCCGTCACCTTGCGGCGGTAAAGTTCAGGCACGTTTGGATGCACTAGAAGGGTTACATTTTCCACTGGATCGGTCGCTTGATGCGCGAAGGATGCCCGTTCCGCTTCTAGCTGCGCCATCCGGTCCTTCAGCTCCGAGTGGTACATCCCATCCTCGACAGCCTTGAGTATTGCGCCGATCTTGTGATTCAGCTCGGCAACGTTGCGCTCGCGAGCGACTGACTGGCCCCTTATGGCTCGTCGATGCTTTTCCATTTCCGCATTGAACTCGCGTACGAACTCCTCAACCAGTTCCGGCGCCAGCAACCGTCCTTTGATGCCGCCCTGCTCGCGGTTGATCTTCTCGAGGTAGGCCTGCATGGCCTTACCCACGACACCATAGGCCGAAACGTTGCCGCTATACGGCATGGTCTGGCCAATGCGTATCTCATCCTTGGTGACGCCAGGCGTCTGGGCCTGCGGCGAAGCCGGAAAAGCGGCAAGCTGACTAGCTACGGCCAGCACGAGCATCGTTCGCATCGAGGTTCGTCCCATTTAGAAAAGTGGCCTGCCCCACGTTGCGGTGCCAGCTACTAGGTTAGAGCCCACCCGATTGCGGGCGCGATATAGGTGCGGGCTGAAGCATATGGGATCTTTGCGATTGCGCTTCGGTGGGATGTTGGCCCATGCGCCTTGCTCATTGACGGGCGCCCTGATCCAGTCTGCGTCGTAGCCGCGGTCGGTGAGCACCATTGTTTGTGGCCTCAGCCCGACCAACAAGGCCGAACACAGCCGGTTGTCGTGGGCTTCACCCGGCGTCAATCCAAGTCGCACTGGCCATCCATTGGCGTCAACAACCACGTGAAGCTTGCTCGTAAGGCCACCCCTTGATCGGCCAACCGATTGGCTCGCGCTATCAGCAATACAAGCGGCATGCTGGTGCACGCGCACCATCGACGTGTCGATCATCTGCACCGCGGCATCATGTGAGGCGGCCAGTGCGTTCATGATGCTCGTCCAGATTCCTGCACGCCGCCAACGAACAAATCGATTGTAGCAGGTCGTGTGAGGGCCATAGTCGTCCGGAAGATCGCGCCACGGGGCGCCCGACCGCAATACCCAGAAGATGCCATTGAGAACACGCCGATCATCCACGCGGGCAACGCCGCGAGGTTTGTTCGGAAGCATCACTCGAATGGCACCCCATTCAGTGTCGGAAAGCTCGTATCGCATGACTGCCGCCTTTCCCAGTTAGAAGCGCGCAGCATTTCATGCATCAACCACTTCGTCAGGTTGTGGGGCACAAACGGACATGCCCGCATAACCCCGATCTCCTCGCTTTTTGACCCGAAAGAGAAAGTCTTGTGGTCGACAGTCAGTCGAGCTGCGGTGCCGCATCGCACCGTCACTAGATAACTCACTCCTACCCAATACGCTGATGAAGCGGCAATCCTGAAGCCTGGCCCGCGGCAACAAAGGGCTCAAGAATCAACAAGTGCAGTTCCGTCGCCGCAATGATCGGGCGCACAGACATGTTGAAGCCGACGGTGCGGTCGCGTTTTGCTGCGCGTGCGCGTGCGATCCGGTTGCCGATACGACCGAGTTCGGCCGCGAGCTGATCCCGCGCATCAAGGTCGGCGCAATCGAAATCGACAAGCGAACCGCACACGACATCGGCATGCGAGGCTCCTCAGTTCACAGAGTATGATAACGTTACGCCGGTTGGGCTACCGGGAGCGAATTTATGACGGCACGGTACGCTGAGCCGGTTATCCGCTTCAGCAGCCCTGGCCAAACGCAACGCAAACCGAGGATATAGCATGGCTCGCGTCACCATCTTGAAATCCCCCGAAGAGCTGACGGGCGAGGCGCGCCGCATCGCGGAACGGATCGTCGATACGCGCAAGTCGCTGGAAGGACCCTTCTCTGTCTGGATGCATGCGCCGGAGTGGGCCGAGCGTGTCGCCCATCTGGGTACTCTTGTACGCTGGGAGGGTACGCTGGCACTGCGGCTGCGCACGCTCGCAGCACTGGCCGTAGGCCGTCACTTCCAGGCTCAATATGTGTGGGGCATCCAGGGTGTGATCGGCGCTGAGCGAAGCATTCCCCGATCGACGATCGACGCGATCCGTGACGATCGTTCCGATGGAATTTCGCCTGATGATCTGCAGATCATCGACTTCACTCGGCAACTGCTGCGCAAAAACCGCATCGATGAACCGCTGGCACAGGCGGTCATGGCGCGGCTGGGAGCCGATCAGTATGTGCAGTTGACGACCTGCATCGGGTACTACGCGATGTTGGCGATGACCGTGAACGGTGTCGAACTACCGCCGAATCCGAACTACGAAGCCTTGAAGATCTGACAGAAGAAGACTTGGCTTATCGGAATCGATCTGCGGGTAACCGCTGCAAAATCGAATTGCTGCCCCTGCGGTCAAGCTGCCACAGCCTTGAGGGACGTACGTGTATAGATCAACTGACGACCCGGAATCGTTCGGACTCTGGCGCTGGCCGCCCACAAGCGGTCCGCCCCGCTCATCGCGGCTGCCCGCTCAGGACTAGCTCTCCAGGCATCGTAGATATCGTTGCGACCCGAAGGTGATCGAAACCTAGACACGTTCGACTTCGTTCGCCGATACATGAACACGGAGGACTACGCAGCGTTCGTGCCTAAGCTGGCCGCAGACGAATGCGCAGCAATGGAAAGGCTCGGATTTGCCCGCAAAGATTAGTAGTGATCTAGCGCCTCTGACATTTCCAACTTGCAGACGCGTTCGAATTGCAGCGGGTTTGACAATGCAAAGCCTTTGGCGACTACCCAGGAAGTTCGAACGTCGATTTTCTGCCATCAACTTCAACGAGCGGAAGTCTTCATCCGCTCGTAGCCTGCCTCAAGTGCTCGCGCAATGTCGAGCCGTCATACTCCGTGCGGAAGAGGCCACGCCGCTGCAACTCGGGGACCACCAGATCGACGAAATCGTCGAACGCTCCCGGGAAATATGCGGGTAGGATCATGAATCCGTCCGCCAGTCCGGTCACGAACCATTCCTCCAGCGTGTCTGCGATCCGCTTCGGGCTGCCGTAGATAACCCAATGGCCGCGGGCCGCGGCCGTGATGTTATAGAGATCGCGCAGCGTCATCCTCTCGCGCCGTGCCAGCTCGAGCAAGGCGCGCGCAAACGACAGGCTGTTGTTGGTCTGGGGCAGCTCCGGGACCGGCCCATCGAGCGGATAGCCCGAAATGTCGTGGCCGATGCGATGAGACACCAGGGCCAGCGCATTGGTGGGTGTCAGCCAGCCTTGCAGGCGATCGAGCTGAGCCTTGGCCTCGGCATCGGTGCGGCCGATGATCGGCATAACGCCCGGCAGGATCACCATGTCGCCCGCCGTCCGCCCATGCTTGGGGAGGCGCGCCTTGAGGCTGTCATAAGCGGTCTTGGCTGCCGCGGTATCGCCGTTCACCACTGAGAAGACAATGTCGGCGGCGCGTGCCGACAGCTCTTGCCCGGGCTCCGAGCCGCCGGCTTGGATGATCAACGGATGACCGTGCACCGGGCGCTCGACGTTGAGCGGCCCGCGCACCTGGAAGTAGCGCCCCTCGTGATCGAGCGTGCGCACCTTCGTCGGGTCGATGTAGGCGCCGGTCTCCTTGCATTTGAGGATGGCCCCTTCGTCCCACGTGTTCCACAGGCCTCGCACGACATCGAGGAACTCACCGGCAATCTCGTAGCGCTGGTCGTGTTCGTAGTGGCGCTGCATGCTGAAGTTGCGCGCAGCGGTGTCGGAGCTGCTGGTAACGACGTTCCAGGCGATGCGACCCCGGCTCAGATGCTGCAGCGACTGGAAGGTGCGCGCGACGGTAAAAGGCTCGCTGAAGCTGGTCGAGACCGTGGCGCCGAGACCGATATTGCGGGTCGCGAGGCTCAAGGCAGAAACAGCCGTGATCGGCTCCAGGCGCGTCTGGAACGAGGGGTGATCGTTCGGGCCTGACCCGGCGCTGTCGGAGATGAAAAACAAATCGAACTTGCCGCGCTCGGCAATGCCTGCGCCGGCCTCCAGGATCGGCCAGCTGCAATTGCTGTCGGCGGCGCCCTCCATCCTCCAGCCTGCAGCGTGATTGCCGGTGCCGAGCCAGAACACGGCCAGATGCATCTGACGCTTCTTCGCGGTCATGACGCCCTTCCTCAACATTGAGCTACTGCCACTGGTATAGCTACTGCCACTGGTATCTCGTGGCACAGCCGAGCGCGCAAAATAGCTTACTGGAAAATGCGCGCGTTAGCAGGTGGTCGGGGCGCAGACGGCCAGCCGGATTTCTTCTTGGCTTTGGCCTTCGCCGGCGCGGAGCCAGCCGTCATTTGCGAAGCTTGAAATGCCCGGCCTGTTTCTCAATGTTTTCCGGCAGCGTTTCGCGCGGTATCCGCCAGGAGCTGAACCTCCGTTCCGGATGAGGCATATCTTTCTTGCGTGCGATTCCAGCTTGATGCGCTCGCCGAGAGAGGCATAATCTCATGAGCAATAAAATCAAAACATCGTGGGAGAGAAACGCCATGGCCAGACGTAGGATCACGCGTCGCAACGTGCTGAAGGGTGGCTTCGCCGTTGCCGCCACGCCGATAGCATCCGCGATGCTGTGCGACCGCTTGGCGGCGCAGGGCCGGCCTGTGACGAAGGTGCTCGACTTCACCACAGCCGCGGACGTCGCCAAGGCCGAGGCCGAGGGCGAGTTCACCTACTACAGCCACGACAGCGAGCCGGCGATCGCCGGGATTCTGGAGGCGTTCAGCAAGGATTTCCCGAAGATCAAGGGCAAGTATGTTCGCGCGCAAACCGGCACCCTGTACAGCCGCACCATCGCCGAGCGGTCGGCCAACAAGTTCACGGCCGATGTCATCCAGTTTTCCGAGCTGACGACGGCCGCCGATTTCCAGAAGCGCGGCGGCTACCAGAACTACATCTCTCCGGAGGCCGAGCACTACTCGCCTGAGCACATGAGCGACCCGCCCGGCAATTATTTCTGGGTCGGCGTGACGTTCGCGGGGCTTTCCTACAACACCGAGAAGGTGAAGCCGGAGGATGCGCCCAAGGGCTGGAAGGACATTACCAAGCCCATCTGGCTGAACGGCACCAATGTCAAAATGTCCAACTCCGGCATGCAGTTCGTCCAATGGTACGAGTTGCGCAAGCTCTATGGCGATAGCTTCTGGAGCGAGTTCGCCAAGGTCCGTCCGCGCGGCTTCGACAGCCGCGCACAGCAGTTCGAACGCCTGGCCAAGGGCGACGACAAACTTTGCGTACTTGCCGAGTATGCCGGCTATCTGCTCGTCAAGGCGAAGGGCGCGCCGGTCGAGTTCGTGGCGCCGGCTGATGGACTGCCCGCGACGCCCGCGCTGTGCGGCATCGCAGACAAGGCGCCAAACCCGGAAGCCTCTCGCCTCTTCATGGACTGGCAGATGTCGACGCGCGGCCAAAATCACCAGCAGACCAATCAGTATCTCTACTACGGCTCCATGAGAAAGGGCGCGCCGCCGATGCCGGGTGGCTGGCGTCTCAGCGACTTCAAGCTGCTCACGCCGCACAAGGAGATGGACAAATTCACGGCCTCACGCGAGGCGTTCAACAAAGAATGGAACGCGATGCTCGGGCTCTGACATCGTGGCATCGGCAGAGAGTATCGGCGGGGTTGAACCCGCCGAACCGGAGCGGGCGCGAACCCAGGCCCGCATCAAGCTGTTCGAGACCGTTGCCATGGCGACCGTTGTCGCCGTGGTGGCGGGCCTCGTGCTCTATCCGATCTACTATCTCCTCCAGGCTGCTTTCGACGTCGGTTTGCCGGACTCTCGTCCGCCGACGGCCTACGGCACCGAGAACTTCGCCAAGCTCTTCGACTATCCGCACATCATCTGGAACACCCTGGTCGTCACGTTCGCATCGACCGTCATGGCCCTGCTGTTCGGCTTCGTGACGGCGTGGATTCTCACGCGCACGAACGTGCCTTTCAAGAACACGCTCGACCAGCTCATGACCGTTCCCTATTACGTGACGCCGCTGCTCGGCGCGCTGGCCTGGAGCTTTCTGGGTGCGCCTGAGAGCGGCTTCATAAATCAATACTGGCGCTGGCTGGGCGCGTCCGGCCCGTTGATCGACATCACGTCCCCCATGGGCATTGCCTGGGTCATGGCGCTGTTCGAGGGCTCCGTCGCCTACGTCATGATCAGCGCCGTCATGCAGTCCATGGATCCGGCGCTCGAGGAAGCGTCGCAGGTCATGGGCGCAAGCCGCTGGCGGACCATGTGGCGCGTGACGCTGCCGCTGGTCGCGCCCGGTGTTCTGGGCGCCGCCATTTTCGTCTTCGCCGAGATGCTGGGATCGTTCTCGGTCGCGCTCGTGCTCGGCACGCCGGCGCGGTTCTATGTCATCACCACCGCAATCTATCACTTCGTCTCGCAATATCCGCCGCGCATCCCTCTGGCCGCCGCGATGGGCGTATCGCTGTTCGCCGTCATGTTCGGCATGCTGTGGCTCTATCGCTGGCTCACGTCCCGCAAGAGCTACGTCACCGTGTCGGGCAAGGCGTTCCGCCCGCGCGTCATGGACATGGGGCGGTTGCGCTGGGTCCTGTTCGGCATCGTCGCGTTCTATGTCTTCCTGTCCGCGATCCTGCCGATCGCCACGCTGCTCTTTTCATCCATTCAAAGGCTCGCCGTCGCCTTCCCGGCCGCCTCCAATTTCACGCTCGTCAATTTCAGCCAGGCGTTTTCGATCAATGCCGTGCGCACGGCCATGCTCAACAGCGTGATTCTGGGCATGGTGACGGCCACGCTCGGCGTCATGATCACGGGCCTGTTGACCTGGATCATTCTGAGAAGCCGCCTGCCCGGTCGCGGCGCGCTTGAGTATCTGGTCATGTTCCCGCAAGCCGTGCCGCGGCTCGTGTTCGCGTTCGGCATGATGTGGGCCTGGCTCGTCTTCCCGCTGCCGCTCTACGGCACGTTCTGGGTGCTGCTGATCGCATACCTCACCGTCTTCATGCCGCTGGGCGTGCGCACCATCAGCGGTGTCGTCCTGCAGCTCGACAAGAGTCTGGACGAGTGCGGACAGGTGTGCGGAGCCTCCTGGGCCTATCGGCTGCGCACCATCACGGCGCCATTGCTCAAACCCGGCCTTCTTGCCGCTTGGCTGCTGATATTCGTCGCAAGCGTGCGCGAGCTTGGCGCGTCGATCCTCCTGATGGGTCCGGACAGCAAGGTCATGACGCCCGCCATCGTCGAGGCGTGGTTCTCGTCGAGCTCCGAGCTGACCGCCGCGATGGCCCTCATTCAGACCTTGGTGATCACCTTGGCAATCCTCGTGTTCAGTCTCTTCACGCGCCGGCTGTCCATGCACGGGGCCTCCGCTCAATGACCGCGCCGGCCTCCACCCCTGCCATCGAAGTCGAAAACCTTTCGATCCGGTACGGCAGCGTCACCGCCGTAGAGACCGTGAGTTTTGCCATCCCGGAAGGCCAGCAGTTGACGCTGCTCGGCCCATCGGGATGCGGCAAGACCTCGACATTGCGCGCCGTTGCGGGACTCGAAACGCCAACGTCGGGTGTCATTCGCGTAGACGGCAAGCCCATCTTCGACAGCAAGCAGGGCGTCAACGTGCCGGCCGAGCAGCGCGGCATGTCGATGGTCTTTCAGTCATACGCGATCTGGCCGCACATGACTGTGTTCGACAACGTCGCCTACGGGTTGCGTGTGCGCAAGGAGACCGGCGCGGCGTTGAAGGAGAAGGTGCGCTACGCTCTCGATCTGGTGAAAATGGGCCAATACGCCGATCGCAACGCATCGGCGTTGTCAGGCGGCCAGCAGCAGCGTGTGGCGCTGGCACGGGCGATCGCGTTTTCGCCATCCGTTTTGCTGTTCGACGAGCCGTTGTCGAATCTCGACGCCAAGCTGCGATCGGAAATGCGCGTCGAGTTGCGCGAGCTGCAGCGCCGCCTTGGCGTTACCTCGCTCTACGTGACGCACGATCTCGAAGAGGCGCTGGCGATGTCCGACCGCATTGTCGTCATGCGCACCGGCGTGGTCGAGCAGAGCGGCACGCCGGCTGAGATCTATAATTATCCGCGCACAGCCTTCGTCGCCGACTTCGTGGGCTCGGCCAATCTCATTGGCGGCGATGTTATCGGCAGCGATGCGGGCGCGGGAACCGTTACGGTGCGTGCTTCCGATGGTGCCATTATCCATGGCGTGACGCAGGGAAGGCCCGTTGGCACGACGGGCACGCTATCGGTGCGCACCGTGCATCTGTCGCTCAGCCGGGAGCGCCCGCCGGGAGGCATCAACATATGGCCGGTTACGACCGTGCGCTCCGTGTTCCTCGGCGACATTACGCAGGTGCAGGTGCGTCTGGGCGATCAGGTCCTCGTCGTGCGCCAGCTCGGCCCCCCTCCCGTCGAGCCCGGCCAGACAGCCTATCTGAGCGCCCAGGCTGGCCAATGCGCTTTGCTCGAGGAATGACAACCCGGCGCTTCTCAGGCATCAGTCATCGGCATTCGCCGCGCCGTGAACCGAGTGTGCTTGCCGCAAGGAATGACCGCATGCGGCACCTTTGCTCCGTGGATGACGTTGCGCCAGTACGGCAGAATCTGGAGTCTGAACTGCCGTGGCTTCGAGGTATGCGCCACACGAAATGATGACCCGAGCTGAAGCCCACCTTCCCGCGGCTGCCCATCCGTTCATCCCTCAGCAAGAGACATCAGGTTGGCGGCGTTCTGGGGAAGCGGCTCACCGCGTCATTCAAGAGTCACACCGGAAACGCCGACAGCGGGGCCGCGTGCGAGCCCACCGAGCCAGGCGTGCGAGCGACATTCATTACCCAACAAACCATCACGAAGTATCCCACCAGCGCGGTCAACTCGACGGCACCCGGCTCACCGAAGCAGCGGACAGCCTCCGCATAGGTTTCGTCGCTGACGCCGTGCCTCTTCATGAGCTCAGTGACGAAGTCCACTGCGGTCTCATCCTCGGCAGCCAGGCCTCGCGGTCGCCGGCCCGCGGCAAGCGCATCGATGACAGCCTGCGCGATCCCGACCGTGGCCGCTATCGGAGCGTGGGTTTGCCACTCGAACTGGTTGCTTGTCTCGCGTGCGACAGTGCAGATCGCAAGTTCCCGGATTCGCTCCGGCAAGCTGCCCTGGAAGCGAAGCGCCTCGCCGGTCTTGCCGATGCACTCCATGAGCGTCGGGCACCGCAGGAGTGGCACGAACGGACCGAACACCGCTTTGCGCGGTCCCGCGATGATGGCATCGGCTGCGGCTCTCTGGGCTTCGCTCATGGTGTCGCGCGAGGGGAGCGGCAGGCGCTCGGTAGCGTCGGCTCCGAAGCCTTGGCCGGTCGATGTTGCGGTGATGGAAGTGGGCTGGGGCATGGCATCGCTCCTGCGACAGTGAGGTGACTTCGACAGACGCCACAGCACGGCTGCGCTCGCTGCCAGGCCGAAGGCGGCGAGCTGCAAGGCATAGCCGAGCGCCGTTAGGTGCCCAACCGGCAGCAGGTCGAGGGCCGCAGCGGCGAGTGGTCCGGCGAGTTGGCCCGTGGCGAACGCGGCGGTCATCCGAGCGAGGATCGCGGTGGGGTTGCCAGGTGCCCACGCGCGGGCCTCCTGCAATCCAACCATCGTCACGACCATAAACGTACCACCGACGAGCAGTGCAGCAATCGCGATCGTCGCCGGCGAGAGCCAAAGACTGGGAAGAATGACACCCACCGCCATCAGAAGGTGGCTCGATGCCCAGACGCGCAACCTGTTGGCCCGACCGAAGCACCGGGCGGCCACGACCGTGGACGCCGCCGCTGCAACACCGAACACCGGCCAGGCGAGTCCGAACATCTGCGGATCGTCCACCAACTCGCGAGCGAGAGCGGGCAGAAACGTGGCCGGCAGGATATAGCCGAAGCCGAACAGGCCGTAGCAGGTCACGATGCCGGCTGACCGGTTGGCTGTGTACCCCGCACACGTCGAGGAGGTCAGGGGTGTCGAGGCGATTGGCGCGGCAGCCACTGATCGTCGACCGAGGAGGAGGCTTGGAACAGCAACAGAAATTGCGCCCAGAGCCCCAAGCTCCAGCCACAACTCACCCGCGGAGATGTCCGGGCGAGCGGCACCCGCGCAGAACAGCCCGACGAGCGCGATGCCAAGCCCGACACCGGCGTAGACGATGCCCGACGCGTCAGCGCGGTCAGCCGAAGACAGAACCTTCAACACCCACGCGCTGGTCGCAATGAGCGTCCATGCGCTCAGCACGCCCGCAGCAAAGCGCAGGGCGATCCACATCGCGAACCCGTCCAATGCCCCCATACCTGCCGTCACCACGGCAGTGCCCATCAGGCTTAGGCGTATCAACGTCGGCGGTGTGACGGGCATTCGACCCGCGATCAGCGCGCCAGCGAAATAGCCAAGATAGTTGCTCGCCGCCAGCCACGCCCCGGCATCGTGCGCGAGCGAGCCATCGCGGACCATGAGCGGCAGGAGCGGCGTGAAAGCGAAACGCCCGATCCCCATTGCCACCGCAAGCGCACTGATCCCAACGAAGCATGCGGCCGCGATGGAGGGTGAGGTTGTCTGGGTATCGAGGGCGGCTCTCATGCGCCGGAATAAGGCTTGCGGCTCCGACTTGCACAAATGAATAATTCTGACTTATCATTCTCAAAATGAGAACGATCGACCTTGAGTCCTTGAAGATTTTTCGAACTGTCGTGGACGAAGGCGGCGTCAACCGCGCGGCGGCCAAGCTCAACCGCGTGCAGTCCAATGTGACGACCCGTATCCGCCAGCTCGAGAAGCATGTCGGCGCGCGGCTGTTCCGTCGTGAAGGCCGCTCTATCCGTCTGTCCGCAGAAGGGTACACCCTGCTCGGCTATGCGGACCGGCTGTTGCGTTTGGCGGACGAGGCGGTAAGCGAGCTGCGTACCGGCAAGCCGAAGGGTGTGTTTCGACTGGGCTCGCTCGAAAGCACTGCCGCCAGCCGCTTGCCTCCCATCCTGTCTCGCTACCACGCCCTCTACCCTGAGGTCGTGGTGGAGTTGGCGACAGGGACCACAGGAGCGCTGATCTCGCGACTGACGAGTTTCGAGATCGAGGCTGCGCTTATCTCCGAGCCCTTTTGCGCGCCTCGCCTTGAAGGGCGCCCAGTGTTCGAGGAGCAGCTCGTGCTGATCACACCAAGGGCGTTTCCGACGGTCACAGGCCCAAGTGATCTCGGACGATCGACGCTGATCGCATTCACGCATGGCTGCTCCTATCGCAAACGCATCGAGGACTGGCTTGGCACCGGGAACGTGATGCCCGAGCGAGTGCTCGAGTTCGCCTCGTATCAGGCCATGATTGCGTGCGTCGCCGCCGGGACTGGATTTGCTGTGGTGCCCAAGTCCGTCCTGGCAGACCTGCACGCGGCCAGGAGTATCCGCGAGCACCCGCTGCCAAAGCGACATTCACTCAGCCGCACCCATCTCGTGTGGAATGGCGATCCCTCGCCGGCGCTGAATGGTCTCATCTCGCTTCTGGCCAACGCGGGCAGATAGCGTTCCAGTGGTGTCGTGCCACCGCGGTACAGAGATTGCGTCAGCAAGTCGGATGCCAATAGTCCGCCCTTGTCTCTACACCAGCTGTGATCTTTGGAGCCCCACACCGGCAGGTCCTGGCCCTGACCCACCGGACGTAGACGGAGCGGTTCTCGACGCAATAGGTGGAGGAGCTGTCGACCGAGGAACAAACCGCAACTGACGGTCGGGTCTGGGGTGGACAGCGTGAGTGCCCGGACCCGGCGCCGACGGCGGCCCGTGACCCGGAGCGGACTTTGTGTTGTGTTGCAACGGTGTGGTGAGCAAAAGTCGGCATGGCGCCGGCCATGATCAAGGTGGTCGTCCACGGCAAACGGCGACTGCAAACTACCGGCGGTCGTGGGCTCCCTAGGCCGCTTTGTCCTGCTCGACGGTTGTTACGACGAGCAGTTTTTCCATTTCCATCCCAACAAACGTTTGCGCATTGGGTAGCCGCAGCGCCACCGGCCGACCATTGCGATAGCCGAGGCGTCGATAGAAGGGGATACCGCACAACGTCGCCATCAATGATGCCGTACCAAAGCCGGCTGCTGCGATCTTTTGCTCGATCGCCGCCATGAGTTCTCGGCCGATGCCACGCCCCGCATGCTCGGGATGCACGAAAATGCTGCGCACAGTGGCCTGCGCCACGTGCGGCCCGGGCGCGATGTCGGCGACGTGGGAGGCATAAGCGGGTGTCCGCCAAGACCAGCCGCCGCTACCCAGGATGCGGCCGTTTGCGACAGCCTTGAAGTAGCTGCCGTCGAGCAATAGGTTGTCGTCCATCGTGCCGATGTCGGCGATGAAGCCTTCGATCACGTCGTCATCATAGAACGATCTGCCCAAGATCCGGAATGAAGCAACCTGCATGGCACGCAGTTCGGCTTCGTCCGACCGGTTGGCCGGCTCAATCGATATTCGGCTCATGATCCTTGTTCCTTGATCTCTGCGGCGCTCCTTCATGCCTACTCCCAGCCGCAAGCTAGGTTGTACTGGGCAAAAGCGAGGAGAACCGGTCACTACCGCCAGCTCATATGGCAAACGAGTGGGAGCCGGGCCAATGAGTAGTGTAAAATCCAAGCATGAGCATTTCTTATGGGCCGCCTCATGGATACCGAACTGCTGCGCACCTTCGTGGCCATTTGCGACACAAAGAGCTTCACGTCCGCTGCACGGCACGTAGGCCGCACCCAATCCGCCGTCAGCTTGCAGATGCGGCGACTGGAGCAATTCTTTGGGCGACCTCTGTTCGTGCGGGGTGGGTCCGGCGTCACGCTCACCGAACACGGCGTGCTCTTGCTCGACCATGCACGCGAGATCCTGCAGAAGGTCGGTGCCGCGCGGGCTCTCTTCGATAGGGGCAGCGTGGAAGGCGTTGTTGTTCTGGGAATGCCCGATGATTATGCCCCCAGAATTCTGTCGCGCGTCCTGAGGGGCTTCAGCGAGCTCTATCCAGCAGCCACAGTCAATCTCGTCATCGACCAGTCGCGCACGCTGGTGAGACACCTTTCCGATGGGGCGGTCGATCTTGCGTTCATTTCCGAAGGAGAAGGACCTGCTGGTGGCCCTGTTGCCTTTCGCGACCGCATGGTCTGGGTCTCGCCCGAAGGCAGCGACCTCCACATGCGCAATCCCGTCCCGATTGCGATCTGGGACGAAAGCAACGCCTATGCTCTTCGCATGTTTCCGGCATTAAAAGCCATGAATCGCGAATACAGGATTGCGATCATGGCGCGCAACATGACGGGTCTGCGCGGTGCGGTGACGGCAGGACTGTCCATGACTGCAATGATGAGCAGCAGCGTGACCAGCGGCATGCGGCAGCTCGATCGGGAGGATGGGTTCCCGCCTTTGGCCGAGTTGGGGGTCCGACTGGAGCGCGCGCACATGCGACGGTCGCCCGTGATCGACCGGCTCGAATCGCATCTTCTGGCGAGCCTTGATGACGAGGCCGTGCGCAGTTTGGGCAATTGACTAATGGTCGACGATATCCTGAGGCGACTATTTCCGGGCCAGGATCATCGATACTTCTTGCCGATGAAGATCGGCAGCACCCGCCAAGGTGCAGATGAGAGTGCATCACTCATCTTGGCCGGCATCAAGACTGCCACGTCGACGCCACATTGGCATTTCCCGGCCGGCTGCGCCCCCTTCGCTGGCGCACTGTCTGTCGTACTCGACGGCTCCGATACGCCAAGAGGCGTGGTTGAGACCGAGCGTGTAGAAAACCTGGCCTTCCTCGCTGTCGACGCCACCTTCGCCCTCGCCTATGGGGAAGGGCCGCGAACACTCGAATGGTGGCGCAGTGAAATCGGCGACTGGTATCGTGCCGATGCTGCTAGGTGCGGTGAAGTATTCGATGCAGACACCATAATAGTTTGCGAGTGGTTCAGGTTGGTAAGGCGCTTAGATGACGGTTGAAAGGGCGAGCCCGTATTACGCGCGATGACAGCTTCTGGCACGAACTCCCGTTCGCCTGCTTGTCGGGGTGAACCTGACGTAGTCGGCGCGCGGCGCGGAGTGGAAGTTCTGAACCCGAGCGGCCGTCGATCGCAGGTGCTATCTATCAAGCGCAAGCGGAGTCGGCAGTGCATACCGACGCGCCACCTATCCGGCCTACTAGATGATCAATTGGCGGTCGAGGTCGAGATGGGCAGGGCTGGCTTTCAATCGGCCGTGCTGACGTCGACCTTGTCGGGTATCCCTCTCTATCGTCGGTTCGGCTATCGCAGCGGTGCATCGATGGTGCTCAATCTGCCGTGGGCTGATCTTCGTCGGGCTCGGCATGGAGAAGCTGCTAGCAACGAACGTGCCGCAGTCGAAGGCGGCCTAGCTGTCTACTGCGCGCCGGCCGGGTCACGCAGCGCAGCCGGCGCGCACTGATGCCACTGTCTCCCCCACCTGGCTGTCGCCACACCAAGGACGCCATGCACCCTTGACGCGACTTTGGTGAGCCTCATGGCCGCAATTGGCACAAACTCTCCGTACCGGCGAGTTCGAGCGCATGTCTGTTTGTTGGGGTAAAGCTTCCGTACCAACACCGATGCGCATACGGTGAAATTTGACCCTGAGCGGTCTTGCGGCCGATGCGTGGCGCGGCCGGACGCCCCGGCAAAATCCGGAACTGAGCTGAGAGTGAATGAGGTCCCGGTGCCTCATCCCTACACTCGACGCACCGCCCCTCCATCGACCGGGATCGCCGCACCATTGATATAGCGGGCGAGCGGCGAGGCGAGAAAAGCCACGAGATGCCCAATGTCGTGAGGCTCACCGAAGTAGCCAGCGGGAATGTTCTGCTTGATGAACTCAGCCTTAGATTGCTCCGTTGGATGAAGTTTTTGAATCTGAGCCGAGTTGATGCGACCGGGGGCGATCGTGTTCACAGTGATACCATGTGCGCCGAGTTCAGAGGAAAGTGTTCGGGACCAGCTGACAAGAGCTGCTTTGGCGGGCGCCGCACCGTTGAGCTTTGGCGCAACTAGTGCGCCGGATATATTGACGATCCGACCCCAGTTTTGAGCTTTCATCCCAGGCACGATGAGATCAGTTAGTCGCCGTGCTGCGAGGAAATTGAGCGTAAGTGCCTCGTCCCAGAACGCATCGTCAGCTTCGCCTGTGGTGGGCCTCGCACCACCGGCGTTGTTGACGAGGATATCGACGCGGCCGCCAAGAGCAGCCAAAGCTTTGGTTGCGATCTGAGCGGGACCGCCTTTCGCACAAACATCCCCGACCACGATCGCGGGACGACCACCGGAACAAGAGGCCAGGCGTCCGGCCACTTGCTCCAGCGCCGCTGCTGTGCGCCCGCTGATCGCCACATGCACGCCGGCATCTGCAAGCGCTGCCGCGATCCCGCTGCCAATACCGCCACTTGCTGCCGTTATGAGGGCGGTCTTGCCTTCAAGGCCGAGTTTCATTGGATCAACTCCGTGCGTGGATGACGCAGTCCAGGGCAACTTAGGTGACCACTCCTGGCGCCAGCCACGGTGCTCTGGCTCATTTGTTTGAGAGAACGCATCGTATTCCACCGCTGGGATCAACAACATCACCACGATAACGTGGGATCAAATGCACGTGCACGTGCATTCGGTTTTGTCCGGCGGCTGGCCCAATATTGACACCGATGTTGTAACCGTCCGGCGAATGATCTGCCGCTATCTTGCTTTGCGCGCGATCAAGAAGTGATTGTATTTCGGCTTTCTCGTCGATGGTCATGTCAAAATAACTCGCGACGTGTCGGCGTGGTATTATTAGGACATGTCCGCGGCTTAGACTGTTATTATCGTGGCGAACATACGCGAGGGAGCCCTCAAACAAGACGCATTCGGGTCGGCACAACTCGCAATCCACAGCCGCCATGGCATCAATCCTTCTCAATTGGCGTCGACGCATGCCGAAATCTAAGAAGCGCCGCGCTCTCGATGGACCCGAAGTCATCAAATCGGGGAACTAACCGGCGGTCAGGCACCTACAATGTCTTCTCGAAGTGATAGCGCGTAATGCCGCCGCCAACGGTCTTCGTGGACAGCGTGTCGGCAAGCTCGGTTCTGACGAGCTGATAACCGGTCTTTCGATAGAAGGCGAGCGCGGCCTCCTGGATCTCTGCGGTGCTCAGGATCAAATTTGAGAAGCCGAGTTCCCGCGCTCGATTTTCGGCACATTGCAACATGCGCTGAGCAATGCCTCGACCACGATAGGACCGATCGAGATACATGCGGCGAAGCTCCGTGCTGTCCTCGCTGCGGCTCTCGATACCGAACATACCGATGATCTGCCCATCGATTTCGACCACCCAGAAGGCATTGTGCTTGGCTTCCGAGAAGACGTCGCGCAATTGGCTCATCTCTCCCTTGATGGACGTCTCAATGTATTCCTCGAAGCGCTCGCGCATGTTCGCAGGGGCCAGCTCGCGGTTGATACGGGTGAATAATGCCACAATCGCCTCGTGGTCCGCGTTCTCGTAGGCGCGGATCGTGACAGGGCTCTCGGGTCCAACTATCTTCATCGAATTCGCTCCATGAAGGGCCACTACCCTTCCATTGTGCTGTCATCCGCCGTTCAGCGAGGCTCGAGAATGCCGGCGATCATCGTGCGCGCGCCCAGACCAGCCGACCGAACCGATTGGACTCGCATGTGGTCTGCCAATTGTGGGCACTTTGGTGCGTCGATGTCCGAAGCCCATGACCGCGAGCTGTGGCGCCGAATCATGGACCCTGATCATCCGGTCGGTGCCCTCGTGTGCTGTCCATCCGACAGTGAAGGCACCCTACTCGGTCTTGCCCACTACGTTCTTCATCCACACACGTTCAGCAACAAGATGGTCTGCTACCTTGAAGATTTGTGGGTCGAGCCTTCCGCGCGCCGGGCCGGAATTGGACGGGCCTTCGTTGACGCATTGGTCGCTCTTGGCAAAGAGCAAGACTGGCGCCGCATCTACTGGCACACCGAAACTGACAACGTGACGGCGCGATCGCTGTACGACCGCTTTGCAAAAGCCACCAATTACGTCCGCTACGATATCGGCCTGCCATGATCAGCCGGGGTTAAGACGCCGATCTCGGAGTGCACTTTTGCGACGGTAGGGAATTGCCGGTCGCCCAACGGGACATGGACATGTATCCGAACGCTGCGTCTCTTTCCGTCGGAAGTGCACCCAATATTTCTGCAAGAGATTGAGGTCGCAAGTTCTCTCGGGACCTACTGCGTTTGGAAGAACGCGATGATGTCGGACGCGAGAACCTCGGGATATTCGAGAGCCGCGAAGTGGCCGCCGGCTGGCATCCGAGTCCATCGCTGGATATTGCCATAGAACGGCTCCGCGAGGGAGCGCGGAGGCGTGAGAATTTCGCGTGGGTGCTCGGCGTAGGCCGTCGGGACGATCACAGACGCGCCGTCGGGTACGATCCAAGGCTCGTGCAAACGGGAGTAGTAGGGCCAAAAGCTAGAGCCGATTGCACCCGTGACCCAATACATCATGATGTTGGTGAGCAGGACGTCACGCGTAAAGTGGGTGTCGATGTCTCCTCCACTGTCGCTCCAGCGCCGGAATTTTTCGACTATCCAGGCAGCCAAACCAACTGGTGAATCAGTCAAGGCGTAAGCCAGCGTCTGTGGCTTGGTGCCCATGATCTGCGAATATCCTGTTTCCTCTTTCAGCCAATGATCGAGCTGACGCTGAAAGCGCTCCTCCTCGGGCGTGCGGGGCGGCGTTGACGACGGTGTGCGCGGGATCGCCAGCAGTGTAATGTGAATGGCGCGCACGAAGTCTGCGTACGCATAGGCGAGGCGAGTTGAGATGAACGCGCCCCAGTCATGGCCGTGAGCGAAGAAGCGCGCGTAGCCCAGAACATCGACCATGAGCGTCTTTAGGCTGTCCGCGATCTCATTAAGACCGAAGCGAGGTTGGTTCGGCGAGAACGAGAACCCATGACCCGGCATCGAAGGAACGACGACCGAGAAGGCCTGATCCGGCGTCCCGCCATAGCGCGATGGATGAGTCAGGCGGGGAATGAGCTTGTGATACTCGTAGAACGATCCAGGCCAACCATGCGTCAGAAGAAGCGGTCTCGGATTGGGGCCCTCGCCCCTCTCGTGAATGAAATGTAAATCAATCCCGCCAATCCCGACCTTGAACTGGGCAAACCTATTGATCGCCGCCTCCTCCCCACGCCAGTCGTAGTCATTCTGCCAGTGCTGGCAAAGGTTACGCAGATAGGTGGCGTCCGTACCGAATGCCCAGGCTTCGCCTGGAATCATGTCCGGCCAACGGGTTCTCGCCAGCCGGGCGCGCAAGTCATCCAGTACCGCGTCCGCGACATCGATCTTGAACGGACGAACCGGCGACCCATCCCAGCTTGTATGCGTTGGCCGCGGGTCACTCATTTCCGCCCTCCTGTTGTCATCGACTGGACCCAGTTTGAAAGGTTGGTCGACTACTATCTTCAATGCGGTCATGCTACTATCGAATAAGTAAGATGACAGTAATCGGGTGTCGTGATGAGCTTGCCTAGCCTCGAACCGGAGCTGCTCAGAGCCTTTCTGGCGGTTGCTGAACACTTGTCGTTCACGAGTGCTGCAGCTGCGCTGAACCGAACGCAATCGGCGGTGAGTGGCCAGATCAAGCGACTGGAGCTCACGGTCGGCGTTGCCCTGTTCGACAGAACGACGACCAGCGTCGCGCTGACGCCTGCCGGAGAGGGTCTGGTCGACTATGCACGACGGATACTCCTGCTCGGCGATGAGGCCGTGCGGCGCTTGCATCAGCATGATGTGAAGGGGCGGGTGCGTCTCGGCGTCATGGATGACTACGGCGCGGTCATCCTACCGCCGATCTTGAAGACCTTTTCGGATGCCTATCCCGGGATCGAAATCGTCATGGAAACCGGTTTGACGTCCGGGATGGTGCAGCGTCTCGTGCGCGATTTTGATCTTGTCATCGCAATGCACGACGTGGCGGATCGCAACGGCGAGCAATTGAGCCGCGAAAAGGCAGTGTGGGCCGGGCCTCAGAATTTCGACCCGCGCAAGCACGATCCCCTGCCCGTCGCACTCTATCCGATCGGGTGTCTGTTCCGAAAATGGGCTCTTGATGCTCTTGATCGAGTAGGCGTGCGTTGGCGTATAGCGTTTGTCAGCCATAGCCTAGCGGCCGTCGAAGCCATCGCAAGTCAAGGTCTTGCCATTACGGTTGTGAAGCAGGGCACGTTTCCGAAGTCATTGGTGCAACTTGGGAGCAAGTATGGACTGCCACAACTGCCTCGCGCAGATATCCGGCTTCACCGCGCAGTTGGCGTCTCGCCAGCGGGCAATCTCCTCGCCGAGCACATTCGGCAGCAGTTGGCGCCACATAAGTCACTGCATTGACGCGGATCGAACATCCGAATGGTCTGGTTCATAGCGGCTAAGCCGAAGAGAGGAACGAGTGCCAGACGAGCGCCAGGTCTTCTCCGTCGAGTCGGCCTCTGATGTGACCCCCGTTTTTTATAGCTCCTGCGAAGGGTTGCGGGTCCCCGCAACCAAATTTTTCTCTATCTAAATCAGATCCTTGCTGAAGGCGCACCCGAATAGCTGCGTCGATGGCTATGGTACGCCAGTGGTACGCAAAGCCTGCCGCTGCGATGCGGCAACTGAGCAGGGCGTCTCAAGCGAACGCCGTGATGCGCTAGCCTCAAATGAGAACATCGGCGGACGGATTGCACCGCAAGCTTAAGAGACACTGCTCCCTCCCCTTGGCTGCGGGCGATCTACACCCAAGCTCGATCACGTTTCAACGAGGCACGCAACCGATGAAATCCCGGAAGCTTTCGAGCGGCCCTGCTGTCACCGGCCAATGCCTGTGCGGGGCAGTGCAGTTGGAGATGGAGTACCCCGCGTTCTGGGCTTGGCACGATCACAGCCGCGCCAGCCGGCTTGCGCATGGCGCCGTGTACGCGACCTACGTCGGCACCTGGCGAAAGCGCTTTCGCATCACGGCAGGGGAGCGCGAGATCAACCGTTTCGAGGAGAAGGAAACGGGCGCGGTGCGCACCTTTTGTCGGCGCTGCGGCACGCCCCTGGTCTACGAGCGCACCCGCTCGCCCCACATGATCAACATTCCGCGCGCGCTCTTTCAGAGCCGCACCGGCCGTCAGCCGATTTATCACATCGCCATCGAAGAGATGCAGGACTGGGCCTACACCGGCGAACCGCTGGTTCCACTCAAAGGCTATCCCGGCGTATTCTGGAAGCGACTCAAGAAGAAAAGTCGCGTGCAGGAGGCTACCTCGGCATCAATCAGGTAGCGTTGTTCGTGACTACTTTTCTTCCCGCGCCCCCGTCAACGAAATCCACAATGCAAGTGAGGCACGCGTGGTAGCTCCGTACGCATCCGGCGAAGACCGCAGGGGTGAGTGCTCAGGCGGCTTGAGCGGCACCGGCCTTGGCGGCCTTCCAGTTCCAGGGCAGCAGGTCGGCGATCTGCTTGGCGGGGTGATCGGCAATGC
>JBJXDX010000136.1:0-2674 GCA_046154585.1 Hyphomicrobiaceae bacterium
CGGAGAGGTGGCAGAGTGGTCGATCGCGTCGGTCTCGAAAACCGAAGTACGTGCAAGCGTACCGTGGGTTCGAATCCCACCCTCTCCGCCAGGCCGACATCACGCGGTATCCCAGAAAGTCTCGGAAAGCCCCATTTTTCAGGGGTTTTGGTCCCTCCCGTTTCCTTTGGCGTCACTCGATAACTGCGGCTATCATCGCTCAGGCCGGTGACGTGCTCCCCTGGAATGGCGCCATTTTTCGGTAGAGTCCGATCCAGCGAGGGACGGACGAATGAAGCGCAGCAGGTTCAGCGATGAGCAGATCATCGGGGTTTTGAAGGAGCAGGAAGCTGGAGCAGCGACGGCGGATGTGTGCCGCCGACACGGCATCAGCGGAGCGACCTTCTACAAGTGGAAGGCGAAGTTCGGCGGGCTTGAGGTGACTGAGGCCAAACGGCTTCGGACGCTGGAAGAGGAGAACGCCAAGCTGAAGAAGCTGCTGGCGGAGGCGATGCTGGACATCGCGGTTCTGAAGGACATCTCGACAAAAAAATGGTGACGCCCGGCGCGAAGCGGAACGCGGTCGCCCATGCCCAGGAGTGTCACGGGCTGAGCGAGCGTCGGGCGTGTGATCTGATCGGCATTGCCCGACGGGTGGCGCGGTATCAGCCGAGCCGGGCGGACGATGCCGGCCTGCGGAAGCGTGTGCGAGAACTGGCGGCCGAGCGGCGGCGGTTTGGGTATCGGCGCCTGGGCTATTTGCTGGCTCGCGAGGGCCTGGCGCCGAACCACAAGAAGCTGCTGCGGCTCTATCGAGAGGAAGGGCTCAGGGTGCGCCGCCGATCCTCGCAAAGCTGCACGCCGCAGCCTCCCTGCCGGAAGTCTGGGTCGCGGATGACACTACACTCGCCAGGCGGCGGCAGATCAGCGACCGTCGCACCTGGCTCCTCGAGCTCGGCCAGGATCCGTAACTTCTGCTCCGGCCGCCAGCGCTGTCGACGCTCGACCCCGGTGATGATCTCCATCCTCGCCTCCGTCCTTACCGGCGCTCACAAGAGCGCCCGTACGAACACAGGACAGGTTCAGCCGCGCCGTGGTAGGCGGCCCACACCGGACGCGTACGCTCAAAGCGAGTGACTCCCGTCGTACCGAACTGGATAGCGAGGCAAACGGTTCGTAGCGCACCGGGCCTGACGCGATCAGTCGACAGCATCTGAGCCGTAGCGCTCCAGGAACTCTGGGGTGAACTGAAGAAACCAAACGCGCTTCTCGCCAAAGCGATGTTGGTGCACATACGTACCGACACGTTTGCCTTTAATGAGCAAGTTGTTGGAGTCTAGGCGGCGGAGGCATGGACCGACGAGCGCCTCGTTACTGAGCAGCTCCTTGAAGAAGCTGTGCCTGACGCAGACGAAATCATGGTCCCGAAAAGCACGTACGCGACCGACGGATTTCTCCGTCGGCGCATGCTTTGCCAGGGCGCCAGGGATGCCAGCTGCAACCCTGCGTAAGGCCTCCGCGATATCAGGTGGCTCGCCGCCAGCGATCTCAAGCATATGCTCCTCATGCCAGCGCAAGGATCGCAGAATGCTGGCCCTAACGGTGCCCTGCTTCCAAGGCAGGGCACCCCAGCGGCAAGCCAACACTCCGCTCGCCGCGAAGAAGGCAAACGCCTGCCGCGCACGCCGGGTAAGGCGGTCGGGCGTACCCATCTTATTTTCCGCGAGCTCAAGGAACTTGTCGATCTCGACCTTCAGCACTGCTTCCGTCTTCTCGCGGCTTCTGCGCTGAATGGCGGCGACGATGGCGGGCACGACGTGCCCGTGGTGAGAGGACAGTTTTGCCACGATACCTTCCACCCACGCCGCAGCCTCATCTTGGCTAGCAACCTTCGCCTTTTCGTGTCGATCGATGATGCCGAACCGCCCCATCCTGTTGCATGGAATTGTTACGAGTCGCACATTTTCTCCGGCCGACCGCCCTCGGAGGCTCCCCTCTTTGGTGACTAGGGTGATGGTCTCGATCCGGTCCATGTCCGGATCAGACCGCGAATGTCGAACGGTGGGTGCGCCGCCTGAGACGGAATGCGCCAAGGTCCGCATTCCCTTCTCCCTGCCGGCTCTTTGGTCACCGGCCTCATCCAGAGCAAGGGGAAGGTGACGGAACCGCTGCATCAGCTCCTCGAGGCCGGCCTCCGTCGACCGCGCTGGGTATAGGCGCTCTGGGCTGCCTATCACGGAGTTCGCCATCCTGAGCAGCGAGGTTTTACCTTTGCTGGAGTCACCCTCGGCAAGCAGGGAGTACCCCGACGCGGTCCGGTCCGCTCGAAAGGGCAGGAGAGGCGCGCTTGCCGCCGCGCTTATGAAGAGCACGGCTGCCGACGAATTGGCGGCTCGTTTGAGAATTTTGAGCTGACCTTCATGCGTTCCAGCCTGTTGGACGATCCGGTCAACACTCGATGTATCGCCGCTGAGGCGGATCTGCGCATCTGCCGGTACGGGAGCTGAACCATTCAGAAACTGCGGCCAATGCCAGCCAGGTGATCTGCTTGAATTCCAGGTTGGCACCGCGGCCTCTCCCGACCTGCGAATCGTTTTGATGAGTAGACTGCGCATCTCCTTCAGCTTGAAACTGGCATCCGTGCACGAGAAGCCTGCTCTGGCGAGGATGTCTCCAATCCGCCTTCCTTCAATCT
>JBJXDX010000137.1:0-20209 GCA_046154585.1 Hyphomicrobiaceae bacterium
GGCGACGCATAGCGATCACCGAGACCGGATAAACGAGCGAAACGGACCGCGCTGTCATCCTGGACAGACGGCAGACCTGTGCAGGGCGGCGATGGAATCGCCCCGAATACCCGATTGAGTGGTCCACCGGGCGCACGCTGCCCTGCAACCCCTCACCTTCCTTCACTCCGGGCCGAGAGGCTGCGGAGCCAGCACCCATTCCTGCTTCGTGCCTCTTGGAGCAGTGCCTGCGACCCAGGATGACGTGCCGACGTCTGTCGCTGGACTCATCCCAGACCTTTCGCATAGAACTCGCGGCTCCACGCCGCGCCTGTATTGCCTTGAAGTGGCGCCGGCCCCTCCGTATCTGACCGGACCATGACACAGACAACCACCGCCCTGCGCCCGCTGCGTCCCATCCCTCAGCTCATTTTCGGCTCCCGTTGGTTGCAGCTTCCCCTCTATCTGGGACTCATTGTCGCCCAGGCCGTCTATGTCGTCCTGTTCCTGAAGGAGCTGTGGCACCTCATCTCGCACGCGGCGACGGTTTCGGAACAGCAGATCATGCTGATCGTCCTGGGCCTGATCGACGTCGTCATGATCTCGAACTTGCTCGTGATGGTGATCGTTGGCGGTTACGAGACGTTCGTGTCACGCCTGCGCCTGCAAGGACATCCGGATCAGCCCGAGTGGCTCGACCATGTCAACGCCAGTGTGCTGAAGATCAAGCTGGCGATGGCCATTATCGGCATCTCCTCGATACATCTCCTCCGAACCTTCATCGAAGCGGGCAACCTCGGCAAGCCGGCGTCAACTTACACCGAGGCCGGCATCATGTGGCAGACCATCATCCACATCACGTTCATCCTGTCGGCGGTCGGCATTGCTTATGTAGACCGGCTGTCGGGCGGCAACACGGGCGTGAGCCACAAGGCCCAGGCACACACAGCCGCCATGCACGACTGATTTACAGCAGTCGTGCTGCAGGGTTGCCGCCGTTGGCAGCATAGTGCCCGAGGATTGGGCGCGATCCGCATCGTCGAAAGCCATGATTCGTCGCCAGAGGCGCTCCCCAGGGCGCCTCCGCATACTCTGTTGACAGTCCACAGCCGGCGGCTTTGGATACCTGCGCTGACCGCCGAGAGACGAACCATACGCAACCGCACGGACGCGCACGGAGAATGACAAGCATGACGGGGTGGCGCGTTGGCGTTGATTCAGGCGGTACGTTCACGGATATCTGCCTCGTTGAGGCTGGCGGCGGGGCCATTCGGGTCTGGAAGGTTCCGAGCACTCCCGACGATCCCTCGCGTGCCATCGCGGGCGGTGTGACGGAAGGCCTGGAGAAGGCGGCCGGCGCGACGCCCAAGGACGTGATCTCCTTCGGGCACGGCACGACGGTAGCAACCAACGCGCTCATCCAGCATCGCGGCGTGAAAACCGGCCTCATCACCACGGACGGCTTCCGCGATCTGCTCGAAATCGGCCGGCAGCGGCGCCCACATCTCTACGATCTGCAATGTGACAAGCCCGCCCTGCTCGTCACACGCGACCTCAGAAAAGAAGTGCCCGAGCGCCTGCGCCACGACGGCCGCATCGAGAAGCCGCTCGACGAGGATGCGGTGCGTGCGGCAGCACGCGACCTGAAGGCCGCCGGCGTACAATCCGTAGCCGTCACGTTCCTCTATTCCTACATCGATCCGCGTCACGAGGCGCGCGTGCGCGAGATTCTGGCCGAGGAATTTCCCGAAGCCTTCGTCACCTGCTCGCACGAGGTGGCACCAGAATTTCGCGAGTTCGAGCGGCTGTCCACCGCTGTCGTCAATGCCTACCTCGGGCCGGTCATGGCCAAGTACATCGAGCGCTTGGGGCCGCGCCTTGATGATGCCGGACTGAAAGGCCCACGTCACATCACGCAATCGAACGGCGGCGTCATGTCGTTTGCCACCGCCCGCGATCACGCCGTGCGGACGGTGCTGTCGGGTCCCGCCACAGGTGTCGTTGGCGCCATGAAGGTGGCTGCGCTGTCGGGCTTCCCCAACATCATCACCTTCGACATGGGCGGCACGTCGACGGACGTGTCCCTCATCGAGAACGGCCGGCCCAAGCTTGCCGGCGAGATGGAGGTGCATGGCTATCCGCTGAAGACACCCATGCTCGACATTCACACCGTCGGCGCAGGTGGTGGCTCGATTGCCTACCTCGATGCCGGCGGGCACTTGAAGGTCGGTCCGCGCAGCGCCGGCGGCGCGCCGGGCCCCGTCTGCTACGGCCTCGGCAACACCGAGCCCACGGTCACCGATGCCAACGTGGTGCTGCAGACGCTCAACCCCCAGTATCTGCTCGGCGGCCGCATGCAGATCGACCAGGCCAAGGCAAAGGCCGCGGTCGGCGAGCTGGCCGGACGTCTCGGCCTCGACATCATGGCGACGGCGCAGGGCATCATCAGCGTCGTCACGGCCAACATGGCGAAGGCGATCCGGCTCGTATCGGTACAGCGCGGACACGATCCACGCGAGTACACGCTCGTTGCGTTCGGCGGCGCAGGGCCACTCCACGCCGCACGCCTCGCCCGCGAGCTTGAAATTCCACGTGTGCTGGTGCCACGCAATCCCGGCATCCTGTGCGCCCTCGGCCTGCTGATGACGGACCTGCAGACGAACTACGCCCAGACGCGACTGATGCCTGTAACGCTGGAGACACTCGGCGCGATGACGAGTGTGTTCGCCGATCTCGACGGCCGCGCGCAGGCCTGGTTCACGGCGGAGAACATTCCCGAGAAGGACCGGCGCACTCGGCGCACCATCGACATGCGCTATGCCGGACAGAACTACGAGCTGTCTGTGCCGATGCCCGATAATCTCCGGGGCGAGGCGCTGCTCGACAGCATCCGCCAAAGCTTCGAGCAGGCGCACAAGCAAATGTACGGCTACATCGCCCCCGAAGAGCCGATGCAGGCCGTCACCTTCCGCATCGAGGCGACGGGCGCGGTGCGGCAGGCCGAGATCCGCGAGCAGCCTGCCGCGACGGCGCACTTGGACAGCGCACTCATGGCCAAGCGCGACGTGTGGCTCGCGGAGGCGTCCAGCTTCGTGTTGTGCCCCGTCTACGATCGCGAGAAGCTCGGGCCGGGCCACCGCATCGCGGGACCCGCCATCGTCGAGCAGATGGATGCGACCACCGTCATCCTTCCCGGCCAGACGGCCACCGTCGACCCATACCTGAATATCATCGTCGAGGGCTAGATAGCGATGACCGCGGTTGCTTCTCGCAAGACAGCCTTCTCCGGCCCGATCGATCCTATCACCGTCGAAGTCATCGGCAAAGCGCTGGCCTCCATCGTCGAGGAAATGGGCGAGACGCTGGTGCGCGCCTCCTACTCGACCAACATCAAGGAACGGCGTGACAGCTCGACATGCCTGTTCGATGCCAAGGGCCGCACGCTGTGCCAGGCCTCTCACATTCCGATCCACCTCGGCTCGCTGATAGGCGTCGTCGACGAGATCGCCAAGCGCTTCGACATGAAGGACATCCGCGAAGGCGACGTGTTCATGGGCAACGACGCCTATACCGGCGGCGGTACGCATTTGCCCGATATCGTTCTGGCCGAGCCGATCTTCTACAAGGGCGAGCTGGTCGCGTGGGCGACGAACACGGCCCACCATGCCGACTTCGTCGATCGCAGCCACGCCCACATCTTCCAGGAAGGCATTCGCATTCCGCCCGTGCGGCTCTATCGCGAAGGCAAGCTGGTGCAGGACATCCTCGACCTCGTCCTGCTCAACCTGCAGGTGCCGCGCGAGCGCTTGAACGATCTGCGGGCACAGATGGCCGCCAACCGCCAGGGCATCGATCGCTTCAAGAACCTGTGCGACCGCTACGGCAAGGATCTGCTGCTGGCGGCCGGGGATGCGCTGCTCGACTACGCGGAACGGCTGACCCGCGCCGGCATTCGCACCATTCCCTTCGGCGTCTACACGTTCGAGGACGTCTACGAGAGCAACGAGCTGGACGGTACGCTCACCTTCAAAGTTCGCATCGAGGTCAAGGACGACGAGATCCATCTCGACTTCGAAGCCCCGCCGCAAGTGCGCGCCGGCATCAACCTCGTCGAAACCGGCCTGCTGGCGACCGTCTACTACGCCATCAAGACGCTCATCGGCCCCGAGATCCCGCCCAACGCCGGTCTGTTCCGGCCCATCCACGTCACCGCCAGGAAAGGCTCCATCCTCAACTCGGCGCCGCCCGGCGCCGTGAACTCGCGCCTGCATACAGGGCAGCGTGTCGTCGATCTCATTTTCGGCGCACTGGCCCCTGCCCTGCCCGGCCGTATCATCGCCGCCTGCAATGGCGCCTGCACCAACTCCACCTTCACCGGCGTCAATCCGCGCACGGGCGAATTCTACGTCTACCTCGAAACCATCGGCGGCGGCTTTGGCGCGCGCGCGACCAAAGACGGTCTCGACGGCGTGCACGTGCATCTGACCAACACCTCCAACCTGCCGGTGGAAGCGCTCGAGACCGAATACCCGCTGGTACTCGAGCGGTACGAGCTGGTCGATGGCTCGGGCGGGGCCGGTCAATATCGCGGCGGTATGGGCCTGTTCCGGCAGGTCCGGATCGAGGATCACGAATGCCGCACGTACATCCACGGCTCACGCTTCACGCGCGGACCCTGGGGGCTGTTCGGCGGCCAGGACGGCGGCTGCGCCCGTTTCGATTTCGACGAGGGCGTGCAGTTTCCCGCCAAGGCGCGGGCCGTGCTGCAATCGGGCCAGCGCGTCTACATCACGACACCAGGGGCGGGCGGCTACGGCGATCCCGCCAAGCGCGATCGCGACGCCGTGCGGCAGGATCTGCGCGAGGGCCGCATATCTGCCGACAGCGCCCGAAGGGACTACAAACTGAAGACTGAATAAGACAAGGATCCGTCATGCCCAGCACAAAGCACGACCGAACCACCCACCTCGTTTCCCGGCGCCGGTTGCTTCAGGGCGCGGCTGCCAGCACGCTCGCCGGGCCGATGCTGCTCGGCCCCGCACGCGCGCAGGCCAAGGACACGATCGTGTTCGCCCTGTCGAGCTATCCGCCCTCGCTCAGGCCATGGGCGAACACGGGCACGGCAGCCGTGACGGTCAAGCTACAGACCATGCGCGGATTGCTCGGCTACGATGCCAAGGGCGAGCTGCGCGGCGAGCTCGCCGAATCCTGGAAGCAGGACGGCACCACAGCATGGGTCGTCACGCTGCGCGAGGGCGCGAAATTCCACGACGGCGAATCCGTGAATGCGGCCGCGGTCGAGAAGAGCTTCCAAATGCTGGCCGACGAGAAATCCTCCGCCTACTTCCGCGCGCGCGTCAACGCGCTCCTCGACAAGATTGAGACGCCCGATGCGCGCACCGTCCGCTTCGTCATGAAACGGCCGTCGGTGACCTGGCCTTATCTGCTCGCCAGCCCGCACATGCCGATCATCTCGCCCAAATCGACGGAGGCCAATCCGTCCGGCGCCGGCCCCTATCGCATCACCGACATGGAGCGTGGCACCCGCATCGATCTCGAAGCGTTCGACGGCTACTATCGCAAAGGCAAGCCGGCGACGAAGAAGCTGCGCTTCATCGCCTACCAGGATGAGAGCCTGCGGGTGGCCGCGCTCGAATCCGGCGATGTCGATATTTCCGAGTACATCCCGTGGCAGAACATGGCCGCGGTGGAGAAGAACCCCAATCTCACGCTCGACACGCTCGACGGGCCGTTTCTCTATGTCGTCTTCAACATGCAGCAAGGCCCTTTCACCAATGCCAAGCTGCGCGAGGCCGTCGCTTACGCCATCAACCGCGACGACATCGTCAAAGCGGCGTTCTTCGGCCGTGGATCGCCGCTGGCGGGGTTGCCGTTTGCGAAGGGCACGCCCTACTGGAACGAGGCCGGCGCCAATCACTGGAAGATGGATCTGGAGAAGGCCAAGAAGGCGCTTGCCGATGGCGGGCAGCCGAACGGGTTCAAGGCCACGCTGCTGGCGACCAGCACCTACGGCATGCACAAGGACTCTGCCGAGGTCATTCAGCAGAGCCTCAAACCCATCGGCATCGAGGTGACGCTGGCGGTGCCTGACTGGGCCTCGCGCGTCAATCTCGGCAACCGCGGCCAGTACGAATTTGCGGTCAACGGCACCGCGGGCGACTTCAACGATCCCGATGCCCTGACATCGCAGCTCGCAGGCGGGCAGACGGCCTCATATGCACGCTCGTTCGGATACTCCAACCCCAAGGTGGATGATTTGCTGGACAAGGGCCGGGCGGAGTTCGATCCGGAAAAGCGCAAGGCCATCTATCGCGAGTTGGAGGAGGTCGCGCTGGCTGACGCGGCATTCGTCGGACTGGCGTGGCGCTCGCAAGGCTACGGCCTCAGAAAATCCGGCAAGGGCTTCAAGAATCTGCCGGGCGCATTGACCTTCTTTTCCGGCATCACGCTCGAGGATCTGGCGTTTGGCTAGTCCCCTCTCCCCATGCCCACTATCCGGCATGGGGAGAGGGGCATGCCGAAGGCGTGTCTTCGACACGACGTGAGGGGCAGGTTCTCGCTCTGGGCGTGGAGTTGCCCCTCACCCCGACCGTCTCCCCGCAAGAACGGAGAGAGGGGGAGTGCCTCCAAGGAGCATCCATCGGTACCCGCATGGCCTATGTGCTCCGCCGCCTCGGTGTATCCCTCGTCCTGATCTGGCTGGTCGCCACGCTCATCTTTGCCGTGCTGCGCCTCATTCCGGGCGACCCGGCGGAAATGCTGCTGTCGAGCGGCGGCGTCGCGCCTGATCCCGCGGCCGTCACCGAGCTGCGCGAGCGGCTAGGCCTCGAAAAGCCGTTGCTTGAGCAATATGGTGCTTTCCTGCGCGGACTGCTGCGCCTCGATCTCGGCAATTCCATGCAGGATGACCGGCCCGTCATCGACGAGATCGCGCGCCGCCTGCCACGCACGCTGGAGCTCGTCGTCTCCGCGACGATCCTGTCGATCCTCATCGGATTGCCGTTGGGCGTGTCCGCTGCCCTGCGCCGCGGCAGCCGCATCGACCAGGCTTTGTCGATGCTGTCGAGCTTTTTCATGTCGGTTCCGGTGTTCGTCATCGGCACGCTGCTGGTGCTGGTGTTCGCGCAGAAGCTGCGATGGGTGCCGGCGGGCGGCTTTACTCCCTTCACCACGGACCCGTTCACGCATCTCAAGATTCTGTTGATGCCAGCCCTCACCATCGCCGTGGGATTGTCGGCCGTGGTGTTCCGCATGGTGCGCACGACGACACTGGAAATGCAGAGCCGCGACTGGGTGCGGACGGCACGCGCCAAGGGGTTGCCCGAAGCCCAGGTCATCCGGCGGCACGTGGTGCGCAACGCGCTCGGTCCCGTGCTGACCGTCATCGGGTTGCATATGGGTACGCTCCTCGGCGGCACCGTGCTCGTGGAGTACGTGTTCAACTGGCCCGGCCTCTCGGGCTTTCTCGTGCGCGCGGTGGAGCAGCGCGACTATCCCGAGGTGCAGGGCATCGTGCTCGTCATCTGCGCGCTGTTCGTGCTGCTGAACCTCGCCGTGGATCTCCTGTACGCGGTGCTCGATCCGCGCGTGCGGCATGGTTGAGCGGATGCTGGCGAGCCTCGCCCATCTTCCCTGGCGGCGCATCGGCTGGCCTGCGGCGTTCGTTACCTTGCTGATCCTGTTAGCGCTGCTGGCCCCGGTCATCGCACCGCATGATCCCGTCAAGATGGACGTCGGCGCCCGTCTGGCCGGTCCTTCGGCGCAACACTGGCTCGGCCAGGACGAATTCGGCCGCGACGTGCTTTCGCGGCTGCTGTGGGGCGCGCGCGCCTCGCTGGCCGTTGCGCTGATGTCGGCTCTGATCGCGGCACTCATCGGCGTGGCGATCGGACTCATCGGCGGCTATTTCGGCGGCATTGCCGAGCTGCTGACCGTGCGCCTCACCGATGTCATCCTCTCCTTCCCGCCCATTCTGCTGGCGCTGCTGATCGTTACGCTCGTCGGGCCCGGCGCAGGCACCCTCATTTTCGCACTCTCGATCCTCTACGCGCCGGGCTATGCGCGCGTGACTTTCGGCGAGGTGCTGTCGGCGCGGCAGCTGGAATACGTGGAGGCGGCGCGCGCCTCGGGCGCAACGCCGTTCCGCGTCCTCAGCCGCACCATTCTTCCCAACGTCTTCCCGCCGATCCTGGTGCAATTCTCCCTGACCGTGGGCGCGGCCATCGTCATCGAGTCCGGTTTGAGCTTTCTCGGACTCGGGGTGGTGCCGCCAACGCCATCCTGGGGCCTGATGATCCGCGGCGCGCGCGCCACCATGGAGCAGAACTGGCTACTGCTGCTCTGGCCTTGCGCCGCCCTCGTGCTCACCATCCTTGCCGTCAACCGGCTGTGCGATGCGTTGCGCGATGCCTTCGACCCACGCCTCACATCGCTGGCACCGCACGCGACCATGGCTGATGCGCTGATCCAGCGGCGCAGCCCGGTAAGAACAGCTTGTCCGACCGGCACGGCACCGCTCATTGAAATTCAGCATCTTGAAACACGTTTCGACACTGCGGACGGACCATTCAAGGCTGTGGCCGGCGTGTCGTTTGCCATCCACCGCGGCGAGACGGTGGCAATCGTCGGCGAATCCGGATCGGGCAAGTCGATGACGGGGCTGTCGATCCTCGGACTGGTGCCGAAGCCCGCAGGCCGCATCGCTGCCGGCTCCATCTTCTTCACCGGCCGCGATGGCGCGCGGCGCGATCTCCTGCAGCTCGACGAAACCAACCTGCAGGGCGTACGCGGCAACGAGATCGCCATGATCTTCCAGGAGCCGATGACGAGCCTCAATCCGGTGTATTCGGTCGGCGAGCAGATCGGCGAGGCCATCCGCCGCCATCGCGCCATATCCCGCACCGAAGCCCACCGCGAGGCCGTCCGGCTCCTCGACTCGGTCGGCATCCCGGACGCGCCGCGCCGCGTCGATGATTTTCCGCATCAGCTCTCGGGTGGCATGCGCCAGCGGGCCATGATCGCCATGGCGCTGGCCTGCGATCCCGTGCTGCTCATTGCCGACGAGCCGACGACGGCGCTCGACGTGACGATCCAGGCACAGATCCTCGATCTGCTGCGGACGCTGGGCCGCGATGGGAACCGCCCACTCAGCATGATGTTCATCACGCACAATCTCGGCATCGTGGCTGAGCTCGCCGACCGGGTCATCGTGCTCTATGCCGGCCGCATCATGGAGGAAGGCGACGTGCGCGCCATCTTCCGCCGCCCGCGCCATCCCTATACCCGCGGGCTGCTGGCCTCCATGCCCGAGGCCGGCGTGTCCCAGCTCGACAGCCGCGACCGGCCGCCGCTGCGCGCCATCAGCGGACAGGTTCCGAGCCCACTCAATCTGCCGCCGGGTTGCCCGTTCGAGACGCGCTGCGACATGGCGCAACCGGCCTGCCGCGTCGAGGTGCCGGTGCTCGCCGATGCCGGCGACGGCCATCGCTCCCGATGCCTCAGATGGAGCGAGCTGTGACCGCGCCCCTCGTCCAGGTGCAGAATCTGACGCGCCATTTCGCCGGCAAGCGCGGGCTGTTCGCCTGGAGCGCGCCGCCTATTCGCGCGGTCGAGAATGTGTCGTTCAACATCGAGCCGGGCGAGGTCGTTGGGCTCGTCGGCGAGTCGGGGTCCGGCAAGAGCACCATCGGGCGCACGCTGCTGCGGCTCGTCGAGCCGACCAGCGGCACGGTGCGGTTCCGGGGCGATGACATCAGCAAGGTTTCGGCCGGCGCGCTGCGCAAGCTCAGACGACACATGCAGATCGTGTTTCAGGACCCCTATGCAAGCCTCGATCCCCGCAAGCGCGTCGAAGACATCATCGGCGACATCCTCGATATTCATGGGTTGGCATCAGGCCCGCGCCGCCGCGAACGCGTCGCCGAGCTGCTGTCGGAGGTGGGCCTTGGGTCCGAGCATCTGACGCGTTTCCCGCATCAGTTCTCGGGCGGACAGCGGCAACGCATCAGTATCGCCCGCGCGCTCGCATCGGACCCCGACTTCATCGTCGCGGACGAGCCCGTCTCGGCGCTCGATGTGTCCGTGCAGGCCCAGATCGTCAACCTGCTGGCGGACCTGCGCCGGCGGCGCGGCCTGACCATGCTGTTCATCTCGCATGATCTGTCGGTCGTGGAATACCTGAGCGACCGCGTCATCGTATTGTACCTCGGCCGTATCGTCGAGCTGGCGCCGGCCGGCGAGTTGTACGCGCAGCCGCGGCATCCTTATACACGCGCGCTGCTGTCGGCGACGCCGGTCCCCGATCCCGACGCCAAACGCGCGCGCATCGTGCTCTCGGGCGAATTACCGAGCCCCGCCAATCCGCCATCGGGATGCGTCTTCCACACGCGCTGCCCGCACGCGACGGACATCTGCCGTCGCGACGCCCCGCGCCTCGAAGAAACCTCGCCCGGCCATACCGTTGCCTGCTGGCGCAAAGACGAGATTTGAGAAGGCCATGGCGTGCGTGCGCCGGCCGTGGCTACACTCCGCATAAGAACCAACAAAGCCGGAGGACACGCCGATGAAGGTCGAGCGCATCGAGACGCTGCACTGCGATGCCGGATGGCGCAACTATCACTTCGTCAAGCTGACGATCGACAGCGGCATCGTCGGTTGGAGCGAGTTCGACGAGGGCTTCGGCTCCCCCGGCGTCGGCACCGTCATCGAGCGACTGGCCCCGCGCGTCGTCGGGCAGTCCGCGAACGCACACGAGCGCATCTATCAGGAGCTCTACTGCGCCACACGTCCCGCCGCGGGTGGCGTTGTCGCCGAGGCCATGGGCGCCATCGAGAACGCATTGCTCGACGCCAAGGCCAAGTCGCTCGGCGTGCCCTGCTACGAGCTGCTCGGCGGCAAGGTTCGCGACCGCATTCGCCTATACTGGTCACACTGCGCCACCTGGCGCATCAATCATCCAACCTACTACAAGCCCGCCATCACCGATCTCGACGGCGTCAAGGCCATGGGCCGCGAGGTGCGCGAGAAGGGCTTCTCCGCGCTCAAGACCAACATCTTCATCTACGAGGACGGGCAGAAGAATCCCCGTGGCTGGCGGCCGGGCTTCGGCGCGCCGTTTTATCCCGAGCTGAACGTCGACAAGTCCGTTCTGCGCAATCTGCGCATGCACCTGGAGGCGTTTCGCGACGGCGCGGGACCGGACGTGGATCTGTTGCTGGATCTCAACTTCAACGCCAAGACCGAAGGGTATCTCAAGATCCTGCGCGAGATCGCAGACATCGAGATGTTCTGGATCGAGATCGACACCTATTCTCCTGAAGCCCTGGGCTACATCCGACGCCAGAGCCCGCATCCCATCTCATCCTGCGAGACGCTGCTGGGCCTGCGCGAATTCCTGCCCTACTTCCGCGAGCAGGCCATGGACGTGGCGATCGTCGATACGCCCTGGAACGGCGTGTGGCAGTCCATGAAGATCGCGGCCGCGGCCGAGGCGCATGAGGTCAACGTCGCCCCGCACAACTTCTACGGCCACCTGTGCACGATGCAGAACGCGCACTTCGCCGCCGCCGTGCCTAACCTGCGCATCATGGAGATCGATATCGACCGGCTGCCGTGGGACCACGAGCTGTTCACGACATTGCCGAAGATCGAGGACGGACATCTCGTCATGACGGATGCGCCGGGCTGGGGCTGCGACCCCAACGAGGACGCCATCCGCGCCCATCCGCCCAAGGCGCCGCCAGGGTTGCTGAACTACGGCAGGAAGAGCTGAGCTCAGCCCTTCTCCTTCTCGTACCGCGCCTTCGTCTCCGCATTCATGGGATACAGGCCCGGCAGCGCCGCGCCCTTGTCGACCTCGCGCATGATCCAGGCTTCCATGCGCTCCTGCTCGGGTCCCTGCTCGACCATCATGTCGACAAGTGCTGCTGGGATCAGCACGGCGCCATCATCATCGACGACCACCACGTCGTCCGGAAACACGGCCACGCCGCCGCAGGCGATGGGCTGCTGCCACGCGACGAACGTGAGGCCGGCCACCGACGGGGGCGCAGCCCCGCCCTGGCACCACACCGGCAGCTTCGTGCCGAGCACGCCGGCAACGTCGCGCACAACGCCATCCGTCACGAGGCCCGCCACGCCGCGCTGCTTCATGCGCGCACACAGGATGTCCCCGAAAATACCCGCGTCCGTCACGCCCATGGCATCCACCACCGCGATGCAGCCCGCCGGCATGGCCTCGATGGCGGCACGCGTAGATGTCGGCGAGGACCAGGACTCGGGCGTCGCCAGATCTTCGCGCGACGGCACGAACCGCAGCGTGAAGGCCCGCCCGACCAGCCGCGGCTGGCCCGGCGCCAGCGGCCGCGTCCCGCGCATCCACACGTTGCGCAGGCCCTTCTTGAGAAGAATGGTCGTGACCGTAGCCGTAGAGACCGCCGACAGTGCCTCGATGACTTTAGGGGAAAGCGACATCAATCAGTCTCCGCGCGAGTGTTGTTCGAGCCCGAGGCTCAGTTTTTCCAACCGCCATGTTGCTCGACGCGGCCACAGCTGTCACCCAGCAATCGCCACGACATTCACCCGCCTGCGACCGGCGCCACCGGCTCATGAGAAAGGCGATGGTCGGCTGAAGAACGGCCAGATGCTGCCGTCGGATTGATGAGCGGCACCTATTTACCGATCGTCATCCCGCCGCATCGATGAGAACAGCTATGGCTTCGGCCACATCGCCGATCGGCGCCATGCCGTCGACGCCGCGCAAATTGCCTTTGCAGTAATAATAGCCGATCAGTGGCGACGTCTCGCGATAGTAGGCCATCAGCCGAATGGTGACGGTTTCCGAATTGTCGTCTGCCCGGCGCGTGAATTCGCGATTGCCGCAAACGTCGCAGACGCCGCTCACCTTGGGTTGCTTGAAGCGGTCGTGATAGCCCTCGCCGCACTTGGCGCACGTGTAGCGGCCGACGATGCGCTCGACGAGACGGTTGGGGTCCACCTTCAATTCAATGACGAGGTCGAGCTTGGTCCCCTTGTCGGCGAGCATTTTGTCCAAGGCGGAGGCCTGCGCGAGAGAGCGCGGAAACCCATCCAGAATGAAACCCTTGACGCAATCGGGCTGATCGACGCGTTCGGCAATGATCTTGATGACAATATCGTCTGACACCAGCTCGCCGCGATCCATGACCGCCTTGAGCTCAGTCCCCAGAGGATTGCCGGACTTGACAGCAGCCCGCAGCATGTCGCCAGTGGACAGCTGGACGAGACCCCGCTTGCCTTCGATCTCCTTGGCCTGCGTGCCTTTGCCCGCCCCCGGCGGACCCAGCAGAATCAACTTCATCGCCGGCCCCGCGTGGCACCCCTGAGCTTCGCCTTCTTGATCAGGCCCTCGTACTGATGCGCGAGAAGATGGCTCTGCACTTGCGCCACCGTATCCATGGTGACGCTGACCGCGATCAGCAGCGACGTACCGCCGAAATAGAACGGCACCGCCGCATAGGAAATCAACATTTCAGGCAGTACACACACGATCGCCAGATAGATCGCGCCGACCACCGTAATGCGCGTCAGCACATAGTCGATGTACTCCGCCGTCTTCGCGCCCGGACGAATGCCCGGCAGGAAGCCGCCGAACTTGCGCAGATTGTCCGCCGTGTCGGCTGCGTTGAACACCACGGCCGTGTAGAAGAAGGCAAAGAAAACGATCAGCGCCACGTAGATCAGGATGTGCAGCGGCTGTCCGCGCCCGAGCGACGCGACAATGGAGTTCAGCCATTCCGGCCCCTGCCCCTGCATGAACTGAGCGGCCGTAATCGGCAGCAGCAGCAGGGACGACGCAAAAATCGGCGGAATGACGCCCGATGAGTTCAGCTTCAGCGGCAGATGCGAGGCCTCGCCCTGGAACATGCGGTTGCCGACCTGCCGCTTGGGATACTGGATCAGCAGCCGTCGTTGCGCCCGCTCCATGAAGACGATGGCCGCCACGACGATCAGCATCAGGGCCAGCAAGGCAAGCAGCAGAACCGTGCTCATCGCACCCGTGCGCGTCAGCTCGAACAGGCCGACGATGGCGCTCGGCAGTCCGGCGACGATACCCGCAAAGATGATCAGCGATATGCCGTTGCCGACGCCGCGCGCCGTAATCTGCTCGCCGAGCCACATCAGGAACATGGTGCCGCCGACGAGCGTGATGACGGTCGAGATGCGGAAGAACCACCCGGGCTCGATGACGACGCTGCCGATGGACGCACGCGAGCCTTCCAGCCCGATGGCGATGCCGTACGCCTGGAAGGTGGCCAGCGCGACGGTCAGGTACCGGGTGTACTGATTGATCTGCTTGCGGCCCTGCTCACCTTCCTTCTTCAAGGCTTCCAGCGTGGGCGACACCGACGACATCAGCTGCATGATGATCGACGCCGAGATGTAGGGCATGATGTTCAGCGCGAAAATCGCCATACGCTCGATGGCGCCGCCCGCGAACAGGTTCACCATTCCGAGAATGCCGCCAGCGTTCTGCTTGAACGTTTCCGCGAAGGCGGCGGGATTGATGCCCGGAATCGGAATGAACGTTCCGAAGCGATAGACGAGCAGCGCGATGAGCGTGAACAGGAGCCGCTTCTTCAGATCTTCGGCCTTGGCAAAGGCCCCGAAGTTCAGATTGGAAGCAAGTTGTTCGGCGGCAGAGACCATTGGGTCGAGGCTCCCGGAGATCCGAACCTCGCCGCGCGGCTACCGCCGCGAGAGGCCCGGCATCGACATTTGACTAGAACATGGCGGGTCGAGGGGCCCGATGCAACTGCGTCCTCGATATTCCGATTGCGGCCCCGTAACGCGGCGCGGGAGGGCCGCCTTGTTGCCGCCCGGCAAGCCGTCGGATCACTCTTCCGCAGCGGCCTTCTTCGGGCCGGACTTGGCCTTCTTGGCCGCCGTCTTCGCCCGCTTGGCTTCGTCGGCGGGCAGGATCTTTTTTTCAATCAGTTTGACCGTGCCGCCCGCCTTCTCGATCGCGGCCTTGGCCGAGGCCGTGGCGTGATCGACGGTCAGCGCCAGCTTCGCCTTGAGTTCGCCGCCGCCGAGAATGCGAACGCCGTCCAGATTGCGCCGGACAAGACCCGCCGTCCGCAGTGCGGTCACGTCCACCGGCTTGCCGCCGTCAAGACGACCCGTATCGATCGCCGCCTGCAGCGTCTCGACGCTGACCTCGTTGAACCTGCGCCGGTCGCGCGACCGGAACCCGCGCTTGGGCAGGCGCCGATGCAACGGCATCTGGCCGCCTTCGAAACCGCCGATGGCCACGCCGGCACGCGCCGTCTGGCCCTTGCCGCCGCGGCCGCCCATCTTGCCCATACCCGAGCCGATGCCGCGGCCGATCCGAACACGGACCTTGCGGGCACCCGGTACGTCCTTGATGTCATTCAGTCGCATGGACCGTTATCTCCGTCAGGCCTTGCCGTCGATGACGCGCACGAGGTGCGCCACCGTAGCGATCATTCCGCGCACTTCCGGCGAATCTTGCAGGGTGCGCTGACGATGCAGCTTGTTCAACCCGAGCCCGATCAGCGTTTGCCGCTGGCTCTCGGGCTTGCGGATGGGGCTTGCGATCTGCTCCACGGTGATCGTTCCGCCCGCCGTCGTCTTTGTCATGTCACACCACCTCGAAATGCCGCCGCCAATATTGCGACGACCCGAATTCACGCCGATTCCTGAGCTGCGTCGGCAGCCTCCGCCGCATCGCTGACGGCATCGCGTCTGCGTGCAACGATCTCGCTGACCTTCTTGCCCCGGCGCGATGCAACCCCGCGCGGATTCTCCTGCGCCTTGAGCGCATCGAATGTGGCCCGCACCATGTTGTAGGGGTTAGTGCTGCCGAGCGACTTGGCTACGACATCACGCACACCGAGCATCTCGAACACCGCGCGCATCGGACCGCCGGCGATGATGCCGGTGCCTGGCGGGGCCGAACGGAGGACAACCTTGCCCGCCCCGTGCCGTCCCTGGCTGTCATGATGCAGCGTACGCTTGTCGCGCATCGGCACGCGCAGCAGAGCGCGGCGCGCCGCCTCGGTCGCTTTGCGGATCGCCTCCGGCACCTCGCGGGCCTTGCCATGGCCGAAGCCGACCTGGCCCTGCTGGTCGCCGACGACGACCAGGGCCGCAAAGCCGAACCGCTTACCGCCCTTCACAACCTTGGCGACGCGATTGATATGCACGAGCTTGTCTGCATACTCGCTCTTGCGGTCGTCGCCGCCCCGGTCCCGGTCTCTCTGCGGATTACGTGCCACCTGGACGTCCTTTCTAGAAGCTCAACCCGCCCTCGCGGGCCGCATCTGCGAGCGCTTTGATACGCCCGTGAAACATGTAGCCGCCGCGGTCGAACACGACCTCCTTGACGCCGGCCTTGACCGCCCGCTCGGCGAGCAGCTTGCCGACATTGGCCGCCGCGGCCTTGTCGGCGCCCGACTTCGCCTTCAGGTCCTTCTCGAGGCTCGACGCAGCCACCACGGTGCGGCCTGACGCATCGTCGATCACCTGGGCATAGATATGCTTCGACGACCGATGCACCGAAAGTCTCGGCCGGCCGGCCGAGTTCTTGCGAAGCGTACGGCGTACGCGTAGGCGGCGCCGCTGGAATTGTTTGTCGTGCGCGCTCATAGCTGCCTCACTACTTCTTCTTGCCTTCTTTGCGCAGGATGTATTCGCCCTGATAGCGCACACCCTTGCCCTGATACGGCTCCGGCGGCCTGTAGCCACGCAGTTCCGCAGCCACCTGACCCACCTTCTGTTTGTCGATGCCCGAGATCAGGATCTGATCCTGGCGGGCGCCCGCGAGCTTGACCTCGATATCCGCCGGCACCTTGTAGTTGATCTCGTGGCTAAAGCCGAGCTGCAGGGTCAGGTCCTTGCCCTTGAGCTGGGCGCGGAAGCCGACGCCGTGAATCTCCAGCGTCTTGGCATAGCCCGACACGACGCCCTTGATCTGGTTGTCGATCAGCGTGCGCGACATGCCCCACATGCTGCGCGCTTTCTTAGTTTCATCGCGCGGCTCAACCGAGATTCCGTCGGTGCCTTTCGACACCTTGATCTCTTCCGGCAGCTCCAGGGACAGCTCGCCCTTGGGCCCTTTGATCTTGACCAGCTGTCCTTCCACCGCGGCCTGAACGTTGGCCGGGACCGGGACTGGTCTCTTTCCGATGCGCGACATGGCGCTAGTTCCTCTTCACGATGGTTCGAACGCCAGCGAGGCTTCGACCTAGAAAACGTCGCATAGAATTTCGCCGCCAACCTTCTCTTCACGGGCGCGCGTATCCGACATCACGCCCTTCGGCGTCGACAGGATGGCCACGCCGAGGCCGTTGGCTACGGTCGGCAGATCCTTCAACTGCGAATAGACCCGGCGGCCCGGCTTGGAGATGCGCTTGATCTGGCGGATGGCGGGCTGGCCGTTCGAGTACTTGAGCTCGATCTCCAGCTCGCTCAAACCATTCTTGTGGTCGACGCGCGCGTAACCGCGGATATAGCCTTCTTCGGCCAGCACGTCGAGGACGTGCGCGCGCAGGTTCGACGCCGGCGTCACCACCTTGGGGCGCCGCCGCATCTGCGCATTGCGAATGCGCGTCAGCATATCGCCCAGCGGATCGTTCATTGCCATCGACTGTCCTCCTACCAGCTCGACTTCACCATACCGGGGATCAATCCCTGGCTGGCGAGCTCGCGGAGCTGATTGCGGCAAAGCTTGAGCTTGCGGTAGTAGCCGCGGGCGCGGCCGGTCAACTCGCAGCGGTTGCGAACACGCGTGGCCGACGAATTGCGCGGCAACTCTGCCAGTTTCAGGCGCGCGGCGAAGCGCTCCTCCGGCCGTTTTGTCTGATCCTTGGCGAGCGCTTTCAGCGCCTTGCGCTTGGCGCTGTATTGCGCCACCAGCTTCCTGCGCCGGTTATTCTTCTCGACAGAACTCGTCTTTGCCATCTGTGTCTCCCAAGACCCACTTATCGGGTGTTACCGAGGTTGAGCCCTAGCTGCGGAAAGGAAAGTTGAAGCCACGCAGAAGCTCGCGCGCCTCGTCGTCATTGCCGGCCGTCGTGCATACGATCACATCCATGCCCCAGATCTGATCGACCTTGTCGTAGTCGATCTCGGGGAACACGATGTGCTCCTTCAGGCCTAGCGCATAGTTGCCGCGGCCATCGAAGCTCTTCGGGTTGAGACCCCGGAAATCCTTCACGCGCGGCAGCGCTATCGTCACCAATCGGTCGAGGAACTCGTACATGCGGTCGCCACGCAGCGTCACCTTGGCGCCGATGGCCATGTTCTCGCGCACCTTGTAGGTGGCGATGGACTTGCGCGCCCGCGTGATCACCGGACGCTGGCCCGCGATCAACGCCAGATCAGCGGCGGCATTGTCGACCTTCTTGCGGTCGTTCACGGCCTCGCCGATGCCCATGTTGAGCACGATCTTATCGATGCGCGGAACCTGCATCGGATTCTTGTATCCGAACTTCTCGGTGAGCTCGGACTTCACCTTCGCGTACTGCGACTTCATACGCGGGGTATAGTCCTTCGGTCGCGGCGTGCGCGGGGCGGCTGCCGCCTTCTCGGCCGGCTTGCCGCCGGCCTTGCCCTTGCCCTTCGCCTGAGCGCCGGCCTTATCAGGCTTACCACCGCCCTGCGCGGGCTTGCCTGCTGCCTTGCCGCCCTTCCTCTTGTCGTCGTCGGCCATGGTCACTTCCTATCCGGGATGACTTCGCCGGAGCGCTTCGCAAAACGCACCTTCTTGCCATCCGCCAGAAACTTGAAGCCGACCCGTGTCGGCTTGCCGTCCTTGGGATCTTCCAGCGCGAGATTGGAGAGATTGATGCCGGCTTCCTTCGAGATGATGCCGGCCTCCTGGCTCGCGCTCTGCTTCTGATGCCGCCGCACCATATTGACCCCGCGCACCAGGGCGCGGTTGTCCTTCGGCATGACGCGGACGACTTCGCCGCGCTTGCCTTTGTCGCGGCCGGACAGGACGACCACCTGATCGCCCTTCTTGATCTTGAAGGAAGCCATTACAGCACCTCCGGCGCCAGGCTGACGATCTTCATATGGTTGCGGGCGCGCAGCTCACGCGTAACCGGTCCGAAGATGCGCGTGCCGACCGGCTCGCCCTGCGGATTGATCAGCACCGCGGCGTTGCGATCGAAGCGGATGAGCGAGCCGTCCGGCCGACGCACGCCCTTGGCGGTGCGCACCACGACGGCCTTCATCACCTGGCCCTTCTTGACGCGGCCGCGCGGGATGGCCTCCTGCACGGCGACCACGATGGTGTCGCCGATGGTTGCATACTTGCGCTTGGAGCCGCCCAGCACCTTGATGCACTGAACGCGTCGCGCACCCGAATTGTCGGCGACGTCCAGGTTCGATTCCATCTGGATCATGTGACGATCCCTTGTTCCATCTGCACGGGCCTGCGGCCCGATCCATCCAACTCAACACCCACCTGTTCGCGTCGGGCGAACTAGGCGGTGCTCTTCGTAACCAGCCACCGCTTGTTCTTCGAAATCGGCCGGCACTCCTCGATCCAGACCTTGTCGCCCACCTTGTGCGCGTTGGCCTCGTCGTGGGCGTGATACTTCTTGGACCGGCGAACGGTCTTCTTGAACAGCGGATGCGTGAACCGGCGCTCGACCTCGACCACGATGGTCTTGTCGTTCTTGTCGGACACCACCACGCCTTGCAAAACGCGCTTCGGCATTTGTTCCTACCCTCTCGCCTGGCGGCCCGCGACGGCCGCGCTGCCCCGCTTTTGGCGGGCGATTGTCATGACACGCGCGATGTCGCGCCGAACCACGCGCACGCGCGCGGTATTCTCGAGCTGACCCGACGCTGCCTGAAAGCGCAGGTTGAACTGCTCCTTCTTGAGCTTCACCAGCTCCTCATCGAGCTGGTCCGGCGTCATATCCTTGAATTTCTCTGCGGCTGCCATGACCGTCCTCTCAACTCCTTTGCCGGCTTACAGCAGCCGCGTGACGATGCGCGTCTTGATCGGCAGCTTGGCAGCTCCGAGCATGAGCGCCTCGCGCGCCACCTGATCCGTGACACCGTCGATCTCGAACATGATCCGGCCGGGCTTTACGCGCGCCGCCCAGAGCTCGGGGCTGCCCTTGCCCGATCCCATGCGAACCTCGGCCGGCTTCTTCGTGATCGGCAGGTCCGGGAAAATCCGGATCCACACGCG
>JBJXDX010000138.1:0-61805 GCA_046154585.1 Hyphomicrobiaceae bacterium
CCTATCTGTCGCGAATCGTTCTGCCTAAAGGCGTCATCGATCTCGTAGCCAACATCCCGACGATCGACGTCGAGATGGTCGCGCCGGTGGCCGTCCTGGTGGCGCGCGCGGATCTGCATCCAGCGGTGATCGCGCTGCTGGCGGAGGCTGCGAAGACCGTGCATTCGTCGGCGGGACTGTTCAACCGCGCCGGCGAATTCCCGCGGCTGCAGGATCCGGAATTCGAACTGTCGGCCGACGCAGAACGCGCCTACAGATCCGGGCCGAACTGGCTCAACCGCACCCTGCCGTTCTGGCTTGCATCCCTGATCCAGCGCATGGTCGTGCTGGCGCTGCCGCTGGTCGGCGTGCTGGTCCCGCTCCTCCGCGCTGCGCCGGCGCTCTACAGGTGGCGTTCGCGACGCCGGCTGCTGTACTGGTACGGACGCCTCAAGGCACTTGAAAGCGTGATTACCGAAGCTCCGAGCGGCGAGACTTTGAGCGCATATCGCGAAGAGTTCACGCTCATCGACCGCGCGGTGCGCGACATCCCGCTGCCGGTCGGCTTTGCCGACCAGTACTACATCCTTCGATCGGCAATCGAGGTGGTGCGCCAGCGGCTGGCGAGCCTGGAGCCGGTGGCGGCGTGACGTGAGCCGATCGGTGGTCAGGCGAGCAGGTCGCACATGTGCGGCACGCGTTCGAGCTTGGGCACCACGGTCTTCATGTAGGTTTCAGTGAAGGGCTTGGCTTTGCGGTGCGCATCGAGGGAGGCGTCGTCCTCCCATTGCTCGACGAGGAAGAACGTATTGGGGTGGCTCTGCGAGTGGTAGACCTCGAAGCGAATGCAGCCGGCGTCCTTGCGGGCGAGGCGGCCGAGCTCGGTCATGGTGGAGCGGACGAAGGAAATATCCGCTTCAGCTTTCACCGTGAGCACCACGTTCAGGTAGACCATGGGAATTCCTCCTGCGGGGTTTTGACGTGGCGGAAGGCTAGAGCGGATTGGGGCGGGCGGCTAGGGCGGCTGACGGCATCATAAACTCCGTGTCATCTTCGGACTTGGTCCGAAGATCCAACTTTAAGCGCACGCGAGCTTTGTTGCAGATTTGGGCAGACGCCACGGATGCACAACAGGCATCCGGACTCGCGGAACCATGGGTCCTCGCGACGAGCGCGAGGATGACACCTGTGGGTGGGATGAGGCAGTGCAAAACGCGCGGCGTCCCTTCTCCCCGAAGGAACGGGGAGAGGGGAAAGTGGATCAATTGCGGAGCACCTGCATCAGAGCGGAGGCATAGGCCTCGGGCTGCTCGTACATGACCCAGTGGCCGGCGTCGGGGATGGTTTGGGTGATGAGTTCAGGATGGCCTTCACGTAGCGCGGCGTAGCGGGCTTCGATCGAGGGGAGCGCGGTGCTGTCGTCGGCGCCCCAGATGGCGCGCACCGGGACGCGCACGTCGGGCAGGTGGCGACGGATCTCGTCGCTGCGGGCGAAGGGGCGCGAGCGGAAGCGCGCCTTGCTCACGTTGTTGGCCTGCAGATGAATGGCCAGCGGGTCGATGCGGGCGGGGTTTGCAATCATCAGGATTTCGAGCAGGCCCCGGTGCACCTCGAGTTTTTCTGCATCAGTCATGTCGGGATGCTCGCGGGGGAATTCGATGCCAGGGCCCTGGCGCATGCCGAGCGCGGCACAGCCCGAGATGGTGAAGTCGGCGACCCACTCCTGCAACTCGAGCAGAGCATAGGTGCAGACGTGCGAGCCGAACGAGAAGGCGACGACGTGCGCCTCGCGCTCGCGTGAGATCAGGACCTTGATGCCGAGCGCGACGGCCTTGCCGCAGCTTTCCGGCGTGTGCGGGTGGTGCGGCATGGCGCTGTCGCCGAGGCCCGGCAGGTCGACGGCCCAGACCTCGTAGTGCTGCTTCAGGACGGGAATGGTCTTGATCCAGTGCGTCCAGGAGCCGGAGCCGCCGTGGGCCAGCACGATAGGCTCGCCGCTGCCCCAGCGGCGCCAGACGAGACTGCCGTCGCCGCAGGGGGTTTCGAGAATCTTGGCATCGGCCTCGACCGCGGCGACGATGTCCTCGGGCTTGCGGCCGGGGGCGAAGAGATCAGCGGCAATGTCTTGCGGCACAGGTCGCTTTCCAATGGTTGCGTCAGGTGACCGGTCGGGCATTATCGTGCTGGGCGCGGCCGATCAAGCGCCGAAATACCGCTGGAGCGCGATCGTTTCGCATGGAAGCACTTTCGGCTTCTATGCGAAGCGTGAATCGCACTCCAAAACTTATAAAGTAGAGCAGGATTCACGTTTCGGCCGAGTCGCCTCCTGTAAGGCAAGGTGGTGCGATCCGAAACGATCCTGCTCTAGACCGAGGGACATGCATGGCAGCCGAGACGAACCTGCGCATCAACGGCAAGCGGCTCTGGTCGAGCCTGATGGAGATGGCGAAGATCGGCGCCACGCCGAAGGGCGGCGTCAACCGGCTGACGCTGACGGATCTCGATGGGAAGAGCCGTGACCTTTTTGCGACGTGGTGCCGTGAAGCCGGATGCACCGTGTCGGTGGATGCCATGGGATCGATGTTCGCGCGGCGTCCGGGTGCGGACGACACGCTGCCGCCGGTGATGGTGGGCAGCCATCTCGACACGCAGCCGACGGGCGGCAAGTTCGACGGTGCGCTCGGCGTGATGGCGGCGCTGGAGGTGGTGCGCACGCTCAATGATCTCGACATCCGCACCAAGCATCCGATCGAAGTGGCCATGTGGACCAATGAGGAAGGCTCGCGGTTCGCGCCGGCGATGGTGGCCTCGGGCGTGTTCGCCGGCGAGTTCACGCTGGAGCAAGGCCTGGCGTCGAAGGATGTGGACGGCAAAGTGTTCGGCGAGGAGTTGCAGCGCATCGGCTATGCGGGGCCAATGCCGGTGGGCGGACGGCCGGTGCATGCTTTCTTCGAGCTGCACATCGAGCAGGGGCCGATCCTGGAGGAGGCAGGCATCGACATCGGCATCGTCACGGCCGCCAACGGACAGAAGTGGTACGAGATCACGCTGACGGGCGTCGAGAGTCACGCGGGCCCGACGCCGATGAACCGGCGCAAGGATGCGCTGGTGGGCGCGGCACGCATCGTGGAGCTGGTGAACGCGATCGGGCATGCGCATGATCCGGCGGCGTGCGCGACGGTGGGTATGGTTCAGGTGCATCCGAACTCACGCAATGTGATTCCGGGTCAGGTGTTTTTGACGGTGGATTTCCGGCATCCGCTGGCGGAGAAACTCGGCTCGATGGACCGCGCATTGCGAGAGCGCATCGCCGAGATCGTGGCCAAGGCGGGTCTCACGTTTGAGATGAAGATGGTGGCGGACTTCCCGCCGCAGCCGTTCGAGGCCTCGTGCGTGGATGCGGTGCGGCGTGCGGCAGAGCGGCTAGGGCTGTCAACGCGGGAGATCACGTCCGGCGCGGGGCACGATGCGGTGTACATGGCGCGCGTGTGCCCGACGGCGATGATCTTCACACCGTGCGTCGACGGCATCAGCCACAACGAGGCCGAGGACATCAAGCCGGAGTGGGCCACCGCCGGCGGCGACGTGCTGATCCAGGCGGTGTTGGAGAAGGCGGAGATCGTGGGTGGGCGGTGACGCCAAGACGCCGAACAACAGACACGCAATGCGAGGAAACAGGAATGACGCAGACGATTGCATTCGTCGGGCTCGGGGCCATGGGCAGCGAGATGGCCGAAACGCTGGTGAAGAAACAGATGCGCGTCGTCGGTTTCGACATGCGCAAGCAGGCGATGGCGCGGCTCGAGGCGGCTGGCGGGACTGGTGCAGCGAGCGCGGCGGAAGCGGCCAAGGGCGCGGACGTGCTGGCATTGATGGTGGTGAATGCGGATCAGGCGGAGGCGGTGCTGTTTGCTGGCGGCGCATTGGAGGCGCTGAAGCCGGGAGCCACAGTAATTTTGATGTCCACATGCGCGCCGGGACGGGTTGAGGAGATTGCAAAACGCGTCGAGGCAAGCGGGCGGCAGATCGTGGATGCGCCGGTCTCGGGCGGCATCACAGGTGCCAAGGGCGGCACGCTGACGATCATGGCTTCGGGGAAGAAAGATGTGTTTGACGGTGTGAAGCCGGTGCTGAGCGCCATGGGCTCCAACCTGTTCTATCTCGGCGGCAAGCCGGGGCAGGGCGCGGCGATGAAGACCGTCAACCAGCTCATGTGCGGTGTGCACATCGCCGTGGCGGCGGAAGCGCTGGCGTTCGCCGAGCAGGCCGGCATCGACCCGAAACTGGCGCTGGAGATTTTGTCGGGCTCGGCGGCGCAGAGCTGGATGCTGAAGGCGCGCGGCCCGCGCATGGTGGAGGACGACGGCGTGGTGACGAGCGCCATCGATATCTTCGTCAAAGACCTCGGCATCGTGCTGGATGCGGGCCGCAGCATGAAGATGGGCCTGCCGCTGGCGGCGACGGCGCATCAGCTTTTCCTGTCGGCGTCAGGTGGCGGGCACGGCAGCAAGGACGACAGCCAGGTGGTGGAGACGTATCGGGCGTTGCGGGGCAAGGGACGGAAGTAGGTTTGCGAAGCTGGCTGCCGCACGGGGCTCTGGGTCCCAGGTCGCGCACGTGAACCTGCGCCGCGCCACCTCTTAGGCGATTTGGCACGCGCTTGCCCGGGATGACACTGGAATGGGCAGGTGGATGGCCACCTTCGCCCATGACGATTTAGGAAAGCCGCGAAGAGAGGGCGTCAGCCGCGGTGTGGTGAGCCGGAGCGGGAGGCCATCTCGCTGTACATCGACTTGATCATCGACGAGGCGGTCTTCTCGAACAGGCAGGGGATGACGGCGTGCACCAACGCTGCCAGGCCAGCGCCGAGAAGGCGGATGCTGAAGCGGAAAGCGACGCCGGCGTGCTCGAAATAGCTCTCATCCACGGCGCGGGGATGGGACAGGAAATAGCGATCGAGCGTGGTGCGCATGCCGGTGTCTCCCTTTGATTTGCGTGTCGGCCCCAGGGGAATAGCAAGCCGGCGGCGGGCATTCGTCCCGTTTCCACACCGGATATGGTCATATTGGTTGATTTTTTCCCGCTTATATTCAAAATACCGGGATGATTGATGATCTGGACCGCAAAATACTCGGACACCTGCAGCGCGATGCATCGCGTTCGCTGGACGAACTGGCGGCGGACGTCGGCCTGTCGCGCAATGCGTGCTGGCGGCGCGTCAAACGCATGGAAGACGACGGGCTGATCAAGCGGCGGGTGGCGCTGCTCGATGCGCGGCGGCTGAACGTGGGCCTCACGGTGTTCATCGCGCTGAAGACGGTCGAGCACAGCCCAGGCTGGCTCGACAAGTTCTCCAAGGCCGTGCGCGACATTCCCGAGATCGTCGGCGTGTACCGCATGACCGGGGATATCGACTATCTCGTGCAGGCGGTAGTGCCCGATGTCGAAGCCTACGACCAACTTTACAAGCGGCTGATCAACCGCATCACGCTGGCCGATGTGTCCTCCTCATTCGTGATGGAGGAGATCAAGGCCACGACTGCGCTGCCGCTGGGGTATGCCGATCGGCGCTAGGGCTGCTGCGGCGTGATGAGTGCGGTGGATATTTTCGTCAAGGACCTGGGCATCGTGCCGGATGCGGGCGCAGCGTGAAGATGGGCCTGCGGTCGGTGGCGACGGCGCCACAACTCGTTCTATCAGCACCAGGAATCCAGCACCATGCCAAGTGCGGCAATCAGGTGGTCGAGATCTATCACACGCTGAAAGGCAAAGTTCCCAAGTAAATCCGGGCTTTTCGCGCTTTCGGGAGCGGGAACAACCAGCACGCATGGACGTTCGGCCAGGGACCTACCTTGCACCGGGTGCAGGGTCGCTTATCCATTCGGAGGTTTTCATGCGCATATCAATCATTGGTGCGGCGACAATCGCACTGCTCAGCACAACGGCGCTCGTAAGCGCGCAGCAGACGCAGGAGCCGCGCGGCGGACAGCCTGCAATGAAGGAACAGGGCGTGACGCCGGGCAGTTCCGGCGGAGCGGCTGAGAAGGGCGACGTCCAGCGCGACCGTGCGGCAGAGCCCAAGGACAAAGCGGGCGACACCAAGCGCAGCGCTGAGCCCAAAGACAGGGCCGGCGACGCGAAGCGCAGTGCCGAGCCCAAGGATAAGGCTGGCGATGGCAAGCGCAGCGCGGAACCGAAGGACAAGGCTGGCGATCGCGACCGCACAGCCGAGCCCAAGGACAAGGCTGGCGACACCAAGCGCAGTGCCGAGCCCAAGGACAAGGCTGGCGACCGTGAGCGCGCAGCCGAGCCCAAGGACAAAGCCGGCGACACCAAGCGCAGTGCCGAGCCCAAGGACAAAGCCGGTGATCGAAGCAAGGATCAGGCGCAATCCAAGGACGGCCAGCGTGACGGCGCGCGCGTAAGCCTGTCACAGGATCAGCGGACGCAGGTGCGCACCCGCCTGGCCTCGCACCGCGAGGCGCGCGTGAGCAACGTCACCTTCTCGATCAACATCGGCACCCGCGTGCCACGCGATTTCCGCGGGCATTCGATCCCTAACGACGTCCTGGTGATCGTGCCGCAATACCGTGGTTACCGCTACTTCATCTACGAAGAGCGGGTCGTGATCGTGCACCCCACACGCTATGTGATCGTGGAGGTGATCGACCTGGACAGCGGTCCGCGCCGCGGCGGCCCGGTGACGGCGATGCTGACGTTGTCGGCGCAGCAGCGGATGCTGATCGTCGAACGCATCCCACGCGATCGCGTGACACGAGACCTGCGCGTCGAACTGGCCCTGGGCGCAGAGGTGCCCTCGACCGTAGAGCTTTATGAGTTCCCGGATGAGGTTTTGGTTGAGGTGCCGTCGCTCAGGCCTTATCGTTATGTGGTGCTGGAGCGCCGCGTAGCGGTGATCGATCCGTCCAACCGCGCTGTGATCGAAGTCCTCGATCGCTAAGCAACCGCGGACGACAAATCCTGGCGCGGACCGGTTTGGGTCCGCGCCATCTTTTTGGTCAGTCTCAGCACGCAGAGAGCTGTCTGGGTCCCCAACCACTTCCGCTCGCGCATGACTGCACGGGCGTGGCGAGGATGACGCTTCGGCGGGAAGGCACGGCGGCGCCCGATCTGCCTATTGCTGCCCCCACACTCTGCAGCGGCACTCCCGCGCAGGCGAGACCTAGACGACCATCGACCGTCCCGGCATCAGCCCATACGCGCACGACACCCAGTCAGCACTTCAATTTCGTGCACCGCGCGACGGCAACCTTGTGATCGGTGATCGCAAACGTGCGCGTGCACTTCATCTCTCCTTGCTTGCCGAATACGGTGCACGTCGATCCGGTGTTTGTGGTTGCGGTGGTGGACTTGCCGCCATCCGGGCGAGCCGTGGTGCTCATGTCGGCCAGCGCATCACCGCTGAATGCAGCGGCTAAGACGATGAGCGCGGCACCGCTCACAATTGTAGTAAAGGTGGATGACAGAACTTTGCGCATTTTACCCCCAACTTTTGCCACGTGTAGGAAGCACACCGAATTTTCTTAATCAATTTCAAAACGGAGATTCAGGAACGGTCGTGATGATGACCTTGCGACCGTCAGGGTGCGTTGCCGTACTGCGACAAGGGAATGCGCCACAGTAGGTGGCGCCCGACGCTTTGCTCCCTGAAGATGCTGCACCTCCCGGCGGTTTGGCGACCGAACCGCGCTCGGCTTTCGCGCTTTCCGCCGGGCATATGCGCGACTTCTTCTCTTTGACGGCGTCGAGCGCACGCACGGACGGCTCGCCGATGGCAAGGCTCAAGCCGGCATGACTGTTGAAGAGGCTCAGCGCAGCGCGACTCTGACCGCCCCATTGGCCATCCAGATTTCCGGGATCGCAGCCCACCCGCTTGAGCTCCGCTTGCAGTACAAGAGTGAGTTCGCCGGTATCCATGGCGCCGGTCGCGGCCTTCGATGGATCGCCCGAAGGACCCGTGTTTAGCGCCGTGATCTTGCGCTTCTCCGCATTGGCCTGAACCTGCGCTGCGAGCGCCTCCGCCTCGGCCTCGAGCTTCGTCAGTCTGGCCCGATACTCATCCCGTTCCTGCGCAAGCGTTTGCGCGACAGCGTCCCGCTCCGCCTTTTGCTTCGCGTGCTCGCCTTTCGCCCGGACCTCAGCCTCCATTTCGAGTTGCCTGATCTGGCTGGCCAGGGCTTCGCGCTCACGGGCCATGCGCTCACGGTCAGTTCGCAGCTTGTTTCGCTCTTCCTCAGCTGCGCGAAGCCGCTCGTCGATGGCGGTCTCATCAGACCGCCCCGCAAAATACACTTCCGGCAGAGACGGGAACGACAGCCACGGGTCCTGGCCGATCGACTGCTTGACCTTGAGCTGGACGTTGCGGAACATCGTTACTGCTTCGATGTTCGGCTTGATCATCTCGCTCGCCAGCACTTTGGCATAAGGCCCGCCGCCGTCGCCGGCATCCGAGGCCGTGCGTTTCGGCGCCGTGGAATATGCGATCAGAAGACCAGACGTATCTGCCACCGGCACGAAACCTTTCTCCGTGCCAAGCGCCTTGGCATTGGGGCCGGAGACGTTCAACTCGTTGCGGCAGGCGTCGAACACCAGATAGTGCGTCGCGGCAGGAGCCTGATTGGCCAAAAGGTCGATGATGGTGGTCTGCTGCAGCGATTCGAACCAGACCTTGTCGTCGTCGGCGTCGGCCACATCGACAGGAATGAGATAGTTGAGTTGCGTCTCCGGGTTCGATGCGCCATGGCCCGAGTAGTAAAAGAAGCTCAAGGCCCCGCGGCCAGCCCGGCGGACCTCGGTGGCATAGCGCTTCAAGGCAATGTCCATCTGCTTGTAAGGGACGTCCTTCAGGACGGTCACCTTGAAGCCGACCTTCCTGAGCGCGGCCTCTACCAGATCGACATCGTTGTGCGGATTCTCGAGCGGCCCGACCTTGGCCGTGTAGCCCTTGTTGCCGATCAGTAGCGCCAAGCGCGCCGGCTCCTGGGCCATCAAGCGGACAGGCGCCGCAAGGATGCAAACGACGACGCAGACAAAAAGAAAGCTTCGCAGGACGGCACGACCCAGGCGGACGCATCGCCGCCGCCGGCGCGGTGAGCCACAGTTGCCGTGCCGATCTGCTGCGGCAGGTTCATGACATATCCGGTGGCCGAACGCGGCGACGAAGACGCCGGCAACCGCATGCCGCTTCCGCACCCCGCCCATGCAACGCCCTCGACAGTCCCCGTAGCGATGAAAAGCGCGCCGTCAACTTTAGGGGGACTTCAGCACATGTCTTGGGCCGTGTTAAGACGCATGCGGGTATTCGAGCCGGGGTTCGATACCCAGAAGCGAGCCTACGGCTAAATCACCGCACGGCGCGTTCGCCGTAAAGGCGGACGGCGCCCGAGACGTCGCCGGCCTGCAGGGAGCGGAAGCCTTCCTGGTAGCGCATCGACATGAGCTGTCCGTGCGGCTCGGGATGGTCGAGGCCGATGGCGTGACCGATCTCGTGGGCGATGGTGTAGCGCAGATCGTAGACGACGAGATTGCCGTCGAAGCCCACCTTCCAACGCTTGACAGGATTGAGGCAGATCAGCGAGCGGTCGATCTGGCGCGTCGTGCCGGTGCCGTCCTTCACATACTTGACGTCGGCATAAGCATAACCGACGGGCTCAGCCTGGGCACCGATCAGGATGCCGGGTTTGGTGCCTTCGGCGGCAGCTTCGAAACGGATGTTGGCGACGCGCTCCCACATGTCGAAGGCCGACCGCACCTCTTCGAGGAACATGGGCTTGGACACGCCGGACTGTACGAGCATGCCGTCAACGGGAACCATGCGCCCGCAGTTGCGCGCATCATCGAACGCGACGTCGGCATCGACGAAAGCATAGGTTACGACGACCGGATCGGGCCCGCTGCCGCCCCAGCGCACATACAGGCCGCCGAAGTCGAGCAGGCGAAAGCCGAGGTATGTCTGAGCGTGGGCGCCGCCGATCCCCACAAGCCCGGCAAGCGCCAGGCCGACGATCCATTTCCTCACGAAGTCCCCCGTTTTCAGTGGCCTCGGGCTTTCGCCCAGGCCGGCCGCAACGATGGTCTGTGCGGGTCGTGTTGTGCAAGAAACGTTACAGGAGGACCGTCAATGTTGCAGCGCGACGGATGGGCGCGCCTTCGTGTCGCGGGAACTCTCAGTGCCCGGCCAGAATCTCCCGGCTTATCAGGATCTTCTGCACTTCGTTGGTGCCATCATAAATCTGGAAGACGCGTGCATCGCGGTAATATTTCTCCACCGGGAACCCGTTGATGAAACCGTAACCGCCGTGAATTTGTATCGCTTTGGAGCAGACTGTCTCGGCCATCTGGGACGCGAACAGCTTGGCGATGGAGGCTTCCTTGATGCAGCGGACGCGGGATTGCTTCAGGCGGGCCGCGTGGTGACACATGCTACGCGCGACCTCGATATCGGTCGCCATCTCGGCCAGATGAAACGCGATCGCCTGGTGCTCGGCAATGGCCTTGCCGAAAGCGCGGCGCTCGCGCGCATAGGCGAGCGCGGCCTCGTAGGCGGCGCGCGCCACGCCGATGGCCTGCGCGGCAACAGCGATGCGGCCGCTGTCGAGGCCTGACAGCGCAACGCGCAGGCCTTCGCCCGGCTTACCCAGCCTATCGGAGTCGGGGATCTCCAGATTTTCCAGCGCGATCTCGCAGGTCTCGTTACTGCGGTGGCCGAGCTTGTGCTCCTTGCGCACGACGCGATAGCCGGGACGGTCGGTGCGCGTGAGGAAGGCGGTGATCCCTTTCTTGCCAGCCTCCGGATTGGTGACGGCGATGATGCAGGCGAAGGTAGACGAGCGCCCCGACGTGACGAACGTCTTGGTGCCGTTGATGAGCCAAGTATCGCCCTTGCGCACGGCGCGCGTTTTGATGCTCGCTGCGTCAGAGCCGGCGTGAGGCTCGGTGAGCAGCATGCAGGCGATGTGGGCGCCGCTCGCGACCGGGCGCAGGAAGCGCTCCTTCTGATCGTCAGTGCCGTAGTCGCGCACCTTGAAGCCGTAAGAGTTGGTGGCGCTGACCATGTTGCAGAAACCGGCGTCGCCGGCGGCAAGCTCCTCGGTGGCCAGCACATAGGAGATGAAGTCCGCACCAACGCCACCCCATTCCGCCGGCATGCAGACGCCGAACAGTCCCAGCTCGCCGGCTTTGCGCACGGCTTTCGGCGACATGGCTTCCGTGCGATCCCACTCGGCGGCAAAGGGGGCCACCTCCTTGCGGACGAACGCGCGTGTCATGTCGCGGATGGCGATCTGGTCGTCGGTGAGCAGGGTCATTCCTCGTATCGTCCTTAGACCTTGCGTGAATGGAGTGACAGGCATCACGTGTAGATACCCGATGGGAAGGCGGCGTTAGCCCTATCATGCATGGGAGGCGCCCGGGGGCGAGAGCGGTCTTGTGCGGCGCAGCGGTTGGCGCTATGGCGGCACGCATGCTGGACCATCTCAAAGCCAACAATCGCGCCTGGGCGCAACGCAAGGTCGCCGTCGACGCTGGGTTCTTCCAGCGGCTCGCGGCGCAGCAGGCGCCGGAATATCTCTGGATCGGCTGCTCCGACAGCCGGGTACCGGCCAACGAGATCGTGGATCTCGACCCGGGCGAGCTGTTCGTACACCGCAACGTTGCCAACCTGGCGCCGCCGCAGGACGCCAACTACCTGTCGGTGCTGCAGTTCGCCGTCGACGTCATCAAGGTGAAGCACATCATGGTGGTGGGCCACTACGGCTGCGGCGGCGTCGCCGCGGCAGTCGACGGCCAGCGGCGCGGCCTCGTCGACCACTGGCTGCACCCGATCCGCGAGGTGGCGCACGAATGCCGGGGGGAGCTTGACGCCATCGCCGACCCGCGCAAGCGGCTCGACCGGCTGTGCGAGCTCAACGTCATGCGCCAGGTGCGCAATGTGGCCGCCGATGTATTTGTGCAAGACGCCTGGGCCCGCGGCCAGCCGCTGTGCGTGCACGGCTGGGTCTACTCGCTGTCCAACGGGCTGGTGAACGACCTCAACGTGACGGTGTGCGGGCCGGAGTAGCGCGCAGAGCTCGCGCCGACACCTGCAAGAACGCCAGCAGCGATATCAGGCCCGGTGAAGCCGGAGCACGGCTGACCAATAACGACAAATTGACGCTCTCCTGACGCCGCTGGCGGATTGATGTGCCGGCAGGCGACCCTCCTTGCGGGCCAGCCTGGCGCTGACGGAGGCGAACATGCGCGCAGCACCCCTTGCGCTGATGGCGATGCTGATAACGGGCGCGGCGGCCCGAGCCGACGGACTAGGCGACTGTACGCAGCCCGCGGAGCCGCCGGCGGCGATCGAAGCCTGCTCGCGCATCGTGCAGGACTACACCGTCAACGACGGGCAGATGGCGATCGCCTTCACGCATCGCGGCAATGCCTACGGGGCATTAGGCAACACCGAGGACGCGATCGCGGACTACAGCATGGCGCTGGCGCTCGATCCGGCCTACGCGCATGCCTATTACAATCGCGGCTCGACCTATCTGGAAATGCGCCGCTACGACCAGGCCATCACCGATTTCGATGTCGCGCTGCGCTTCGACCCGGGTCCCGGGCACGCTTACGTCAATCGCGGGCTGGCGAAGCTGGAGAGCGGCCGCCTCGATGGTGCCGTCGACGACTTCTCGGCCGCCATCGCGCTCGATCCTTCCGACGCGCGTGCTCATAACAACCGCGGCGTCGCCTACCGGCGCAAGGGCGAGCTGATACTGGCGCTGGCCGACTTCGACCGGGCCATCGCGGTCAAGCCGGACTACGTCGCGGCATTGAACAGCCGGGCGGAGATCCTCGACAACGTGGGGCGGCTGCACGAGGCGATCGCCACATTTGCACGGCTGCTGGTGTTGAACCCCGCGCACGAGGCGGCACGGCGCAACCTGCTGCGGCTTGTGGCCGACGAGTAGCTGCGAGCCGCGATCCGCCAGCGACGCGCGGCTGCCGAAGCTTCCCCCACCAAGGACATCGATCATGTGGCTCAACACGCCCGATCCGTTCACGCTTGCCTTCAGCCTGTTCAACGGCTTGCGTCTGGTCTCGTACCTGCCGCAAATTGTGGCGGTGGCGCGCGATACGAACGGCGCGAGTGCCATCTCTTTCACCTGCTGGTCGATCTGGGTCGGCGCCAATACCAGCACGGGCCTCTATGCCTGGCACAAGCTTGGCGACCTGCCGCTGGCGCTCATCAGCGCGTTCAATGCGATGTGCTGCATGGCCGTGCTGCTGCTGGCGATCTGCAAGCGGGCATGGAGGGGCAGCGTGGCGGATAAGACATGATCTGGCAGGCGGGGCGGATGGGGGCGCGCAACTCTCTATCCGCCGAAGACGAGATTGCGAGCTTGGCGAGGCGCAGAATGTGGGCTTCGTCGCCTCTTTCCGGATGCGCAGCAGGCGGTGCATACCGAGATCGAGCGTACAACCAGGCGAAAGGCAAAGCCGACGGGCGCCAAAGCTTGATAAGCTGCCGGAGGGGCGGGATCTCGATCAGCGGGATTTCGCAGGGAGCAGAGCAGATGCCATTCATCGATCGCATCGGTATCGACGTCGGGCGGAAATTGTCGATCGAGGACGCCATCGCCTGGGCCGCGAAGCACGGCGTCAAGGCGATCGACGTGCAGACCGACATCGCACCCAACGCCCTTGAGAGCTTCGACGATGCCCGCTGCAAGCGCATTCTCGACGCCTGCGCTGCGACCGGCGTTTCGATCGCGCTGCATACTCTGTCCGCGGTCAATGTCGCCGAGATATCGCCGATCCTGCGCGATGCGACCGACCAATACCTCGCAGCCTATGTGGCGCTCGCGGCGCGCCTCAAGGCGAAATGGGTGATCGTGCACGGCGGCTATAGCTTCACATCCGACGTGAAGCTTCGCAAGGAAGCTGCCATTGCGCGCCTCGCACGCACTGCAACCCTCGCCGAGACGTCGGGCGTGCAGTTGCTGCTCGAGAACCTGAACGGCGAGCCCGAGCGCGCCGAGGTGCACTACATGCCCGACACCCTGGAAGAGACGCAGGACTTTCTGCGCCGGTTGTCCTCGCCGAATCTCAGGTGGTCGTTCACGATCAACCACGCGCACTATGATCCGCTCGGCATCAAGGGCTGGGTCGAGCGCATGGATATGGCGAGCTGCGGCGAGGTGCGTGTTGCCGACAACAACGGCCTCTACGAGCTCCACATGCACCCGGGCACAGGGACTGTCGACTTCGTCGAGATGTTCCGATTGATCGAGGGCGCCGGCTATCGCGGGCCCTACACCTGCGGCTGGGGTACCGTCGAGCAGATGCTCGAGGGACGCAAATACCTGGCCGACAAGGCTCGTGCGGCGGGCGTCGTCTAATCAATTGTAGCGCAGCCGATTTGACTATCGTCTAGCTGAGGCAGGCTCTGGACATTGCGCACGGGATGGCCGGAGGAACTGCCGCGTTCATGCGCATCTTGTTGCGCCACGCTCAGTCCGGTTCCCCGGCGAAAGCGGCGCCGCATCCAACACGGAGATATTGCCAATTTTGCATAAGCAGCAGGCATGCATACCAAATTGTATGCAATCTTGAGCGGCCTCCTGCGTCCTGACCGATGTCAGCGCGCTAGCTTTGCGCAATAATAACAATAACTTGTAGGCCTAACGAATACCGCCAACCGTGTTGGCACGCTGCTTGCGGTTAACCCTTCGCAGAGCCGCGCCGCGAGGCGTTGAACGCAAAGGGGGTCGGCAATGAAGCGTCGTCAATTCCTGAAGTCCGTATCTGCCGCTGGCGCTGCCGCGGCACTCCCAGCTCCGGCCATCTGGTCATCGGCGAAAGCGCAGGCGCGGCAGGAAACGCTGCTGATCGTCTCCGAGAGCGGCCCCAACAACGTCGATATCCACGGCGTCGGCACCAACGTGCCGGGATACGAGGTGTCGTGGAACACCTACGACCGGCTCATCAGCCACGAGATGAAGACGCTGCCGAACGGCACGCAGTACTACGACCGCGACAAGTTCAAGATGGAGCTCGCCGAGGACATGAAAGTCGGCGACATGTCCGCCACGTTCAAGTTGCGCAAGGACGCGAAATTCCAGGACGGTACGCCGGTCACGGCCAAGGACGTGAAGTGGTCGCTCGACCGCGCCGTCAGCGTCGGCGGATTCCCGACCTTCCAGATGGGCGCCGGCTCGCTCACCAAGACCGAGCAGTTCGTGATTGTCGACGACCACACGGTGCGCGTCGACTTCATCAAGAAAGATCGCCTGACGATACCGGATTTGGCCGTCATCGTGCCCTGCGTCCTAAACTCGGGGCTGGTGAAGAAGAACGCGACCGAGAAGGACCCCTGGGGCCTCGACTACACCAAGCAGAACACCGCCGGCAGCGGCGCTTACAAGCTGACGAAATGGACGGCCGGTTCGGAGGTCATCCTTGAGCGCAACGACGACTGGAAGCTTGGTCCACAGCCAAAGGTCCGGCGCATCATCTGGCGCATGGTCCCTTCAGCGGGCAACCGCCGCGCCCTGCTGGAGCGTGGAGATGCCGACATTTCCTATGAGCTGCCGAACAAGGACTTCGTAGAGCTACGCGACGCGGGCAAGCTCAACATCGTGTCGACGCCGTTCAGCAACGGTGTCCAGTATATCGGCATGAACGTGACCAAGCCGCCGTTCGACAACGTCAAGGTGCGCCAGGCCGTAGCCTACGCCATTCCCTATCAGAAGATCATGGACGCAGCGTTATTCGGCCTTGCCAAGCCGATGTATGGCGCCGCGCCCGGTGCGGCCACCGAAGCCATCTGGCCTCATGCCCACAAGTACAACACCGATATCGCCAAGGCCAAACAGCTCCTCGCCGAGGCCGGATTTCCCAACGGTTTCGAGACGACGATCTCGTTCGATCTCGGCTTCGCCACCATCAACGAGCCGCTGTGCGTGCTGACGCAGGAGAGCTTGGCGCAGATCGGCATCAAGGCCGAGATTCAGAAAATCCCGGGTGCCAACTGGCGGACGGAGCTCAACAAGAAGGTGATGCCGCTCTACACCAACGTGTTCTCCGGCTGGCTCGACTATCCCGAGTACTTCTTCATCTGGTGCTACCACGGCAAGAATTCGATCTTCAACACCATGAGCTACCAGTCCAAGGAGATGGACGCCTTCATCGATGGCGCCGGCACAGCGGCCACGACGGGCGACAACGCCGCCTACGAGAAGAACGTCAAAGGCTTTGTGGATCTCGCGTTCGCCGACGCTCCGCGCATTCCGCTGTACCAGCCCTTCTCCAACGTCGCGATGCAGAAGAACGTGTCGGGCTACCAGTACTGGTTTCACCGCCGCCTCGACTATCGCGCGCTGGTCAAAGGCTGAGATTTAGCCCGCACGGGTGAGGTGCTGTCATGCTCGGCATGATCCTGAAGCGTCTCCTGCTCGCGATCCCGAGCCTGATCGGGGTCGTGATCGTGACATTCCTTCTGACGCGCGCGCTTCCGGGCGATCCGGCAGCCTACTTCGCAGGTCCGGCGGCAACGAAGGAGGCCATCGAGCAGATCCGCAGCAAGCTCGGGCTCGATCAGCCGCTGCCGACGCAGTTCGTGCGCTATGTCGCGGATCTCGCCCGCGGCGACATGGGCGTGGCGCTGACGACCGGCCAGCCGGTTGCGGCCGAGATCAGAGCCCGGCTGCCGGCATCGGCCGAGCTCACGCTGCTCGGCCTGATCGTCTCCATGCTCATTGCGGTGCCGCTTGGCATCCTTGCGGCCACTAACCCGGGTTCGCTCGTCGATCACGCCTGCCGTGTCGTAGCGACGGCCGGCGTATCGTTGCCCGTGTTCTTCACCGGTCTGATCCTGGTCTACGTCTTCTACTATCTGCTGGGGATCTCGCCGGCACCGCTCGGGCGCCTCGACGTGTTTTTTAGCGCGCCGCCGCAGGTCACCGGCTTCTATCTGATCGACAGCCTCATCGCCGGTGACGGCGAAACGTTCGTGGCGAGCTTGAAGCAGCTCATCCTGCCGGCGCTGACGCTCGCGATCTTCTCGCTCGCGCCCATCGCGCGCATGACGCGCGCCTCGATGCTGGCGGTGCTGGCGTCCGAGTTCGTCCGCACGGCGCGCGCCAGCGGTCTGTCGCCGACGACCGTGATCATCACCTACGCGTTCCGCAACGCCATGCTCCCCGTCGTCACCACGCTTGGCATGGTGTTCTCGTTCCTGCTTGGTGCCAACGTGCTGGTGGAGAAAGTTTTTGCCTGGCCAGGCATCGGCTCGTACGCAGTGGAAGCCTTGATCGCGTCCGACTTCGCCCCCGTGCAGGGCTTCGTCCTGACGATGGCGGTGATGTATGTCGTGCTCAATCTGCTGATCGACGTGCTCTACGGCCTGATCGACCCGCGCGTGAGGATCGAGGCATGAGCGACGCTACCGCAAGCGCATCCTCCGCACCGCACGCTGGCGGCCTTGCCGCTACCTTGAAGCACGCGCGTTACATCATCGGCGAGAACAAAGTCACTGGCTTCGCCTTTGCCCTGTTCATGCTGATCGTACTGGCCGCGCTGATCGGGCCGTATGTCGTGCCTTATGATCCGCTGGCGAGTAACACCACGGCCGCGCTGCAGGCCCCCTCGGCGCGGCATTGGTTCGGTACCGATCAGCTCGGTCGCGATGTGTTCAGCAGGGTCATCACGGCGACGCGGCTCGATTTCTTCATCGCCATCGCGTCGGTGGCGCTGGTGTTCCTGATGGGCGGATTGGCCGGCGTCGCGGCAGGCTTCTTCGGGGGTTGGACCGACCGCATCGTCAGCCGTATAGCCGATACCATCATGGCATTTCCGCTGTTCGTGCTGGCCATGGGCATTGTCGCCGCGCTCGGCAACACGGTGCAGAACATCGTCATCGCCACGGCCATCGTGAACTTTCCGCTGTATGCACGCATCGCACGGGCAGAGGCGAACGTGCGGCGCGAGGCCGGGTTCGTGCAGGCCGCGCGCCTGTCCGGCAACAGCGAGATGCGCATCGTGCTCGGGCAGATCCTCCCCAACATCATGCCGATCATGGTGGTACAGATGTCGCTGACGATGGGCTACGCCATCCTGAACGCGGCGGGTCTCTCCTTCATCGGGCTCGGTGTGCGGCCGCCCATGCCTGAGTGGGGGATCATGGTGGCGGAGGGCTCGGCCTTCATGGTGTCCGGCGAATGGTGGATCGCCTTCTTCCCAGGCTTGGCGCTGATGCTGGCGGTGTTCTGCTTCAATCTGCTCGGCGACGGCCTGCGCGATATCATCGATCCCCAGCGGCGGACGTGAGAGCACCCATGGTCACCGTGCCATTGCTCGAAGTGCGCGATCTCACCGTCGAATTTTCGACGCGGCGCGGCATCGTACAGGCCGTCAAGCACATCGATGTCAGCGTCGGCAAGGGAGAAACGGTCGCCATCGTCGGCGAATCCGGCTCCGGCAAGTCCGTGACGTCCTATGCCGTCATGCGCATTCTGGATCGCGCCGGCCGCATTGCCGAAGGCTCCGTGCACTTTGGCGGCGTGGATGTCGGCAACGCCAGCGAAAGCCAGATGCGCAACCTGCGCGGCCGCGAGATCTCCATGATCTTCCAGAACCCGCGCGCGGCGCTGAACCCCATCCGCAAGGTCGGCCGGCAGATCGAGGACGTACTGCGCCAGCACGCCCAGGCCGGCTCCGACGATGCCAAGGACAAGGCCATTGCCATTCTCAAGCAGGTGCGTATCGCCCGGCCTGAGGAGCGCTACCACGCCTATCCGTTCGAGCTGTCGGGCGGCATGTGCCAGCGCATCGTGATCGCGTTGGCGCTCGCGTGCCGGCCGCAGCTTCTGATCGCCGACGAGCCGACCACCGGGCTGGATGTCACGACGCAGAAGAGCGTGATGGATCTCGTCGTCGAGCTCACGCGCGAGCGCGGCATGTCGACCATCCTCATCACCCATGACCTCGGCCTTGCCGCCGCCTACTGCGACCGTGTCGTCGTCATGGAAAAGGGCAACGTCGTCGAAACTGCAGACTCGAAAGCGATATTTTCCGCGCCGGCGCATGCCTACACGCGCAAGCTGGTACGGGCGACGCCGCGCCCCGGCGTCACGCTCGCGGACCTGCTGCCCGAGGGCGAGGCAGCGGCCAAGAAAAAGTCCGCGACGAACGGTGCCGCACATGAGGTTGCCTCCAACAAGCAGCCGATCTTGATCGTCGACAACCTCGTGAAGGAGTATCCTCGCAAGGATACGGCCGGGTCGCTGGCCAGCATCTTCAAGCGCAATGGCACAGCTACGGCTGATGCCCCGCCGGGGGTGTTTCGCGCCGTGGACAGCATCAGTTTCACCGTGCACCGCGGAGAGAGTGTTGGCCTCGTGGGCGAGTCCGGATGCGGCAAGTCCACGACCTCGTCAATGGTGATGCGCCTCATCGACAAGAGCGCCGGCCAGATCACGTTTGATGGCCAGGACATCGGCACCATATCGCCACGGCAGTTTGCGAGCCTGCCGCTGCGCAAGCGCATCCAGATGGTTTTTCAGGATCCGACAGAGAGCCTCAATCCGCGCTTTACCGCGGCCCGCGCCATCGCCGATCCCATCCTCCGCATGGGCGAGAGGACGAGCAGCAAGGGCTTGAGGGCGCGCTGCGAACAGCTGGCCACCCAAGTCGGCCTGCCCCTCGACTTGCTCGACCGCTTTCCACATCAGCTCTCGGGCGGGCAGAAGGCGCGCGTCGGTATCGCCCGAGCCATTGCCTTGAAGCCCGATCTCGTCATTCTCGACGAGCCGACCGCAGCTCTCGATGTGTCGGTGCAGGCGGTGGTGCTCAACCTCTTGCAGGACCTCAAGGAACAGCTCGGCATGAGCTACTTGTTCGTGTCGCACGATTTGAACGTGGTGCGCCTGCTTTGCGATCGGGTTATCGTCATGCAGGCTGGACGGATCGTCGAGCAGGGTCCGACGGAGCAGGTGCTGGATGCGCCCGCGGCTGAGTACACGCGCGAGCTGCTGTCCGCCATTCCTCACCCGCCGCTGTGACAGGTGTTCGAGATGAGCGAGATCGACGACAAAGCGCTGGCTGCCTACGCGGAGGCCGCAGCCCAGGCCTTGCAGATCCCGGTTCTGCCCGAATGGAAGCCGGCGATCGAGGCCAATCTCAAGGCGACGCTGCGCCTCGCGACGCTAGTGGCAGAGTTCGAGCTGCCCGACGACAGCGAACCCGCCCCCGTGTTCGAGGCTTGACCCGTGGACGCTTGGACAACAGCCGCCGACATCGCTGCCGCCGTCGCGTCGGGCGAAACAAGCGCGACGAGTGTCGTTGAGGCGTCCCTGGCGCGAATTGCCAAGCTCAATCCCACGTTTAATTCGTTCACGGCGGTCACAGCGGATCGCGCGTTGGCCAAAGCACGCGCCATCGATGCGGCGCGCGCCAAGGGCCAAGCGCTCGGACCGCTGGCAGGCGTGCCGTTTGCCGTCAAGAACCTGTTCGACGTAGCAGGCCTGACCACTGTCGCGGGTTCCAAGATCAATCGCGACAATCCGCCTGCGACCGCCGACTCGCCGTTGATCGCGCGGCTCGAGGCGGCCGGAGCCATACTCGTCGGCGCGCTCAACATGGGTGAGTACGCTTACGATTTCACCGGCGAGAACGTGCACGACGGGGCTGCGCGCAATCCACACGATGCGAGCCGGATGACCGGCGGGTCCTCCAGCGGGTCGGGCGGCGCCGTAGCGGGCGGACTCGTGCCGCTCTCGCTCGGCTCCGATACCAACGGCTCCATTCGCGTGCCGTCATCCTTCTGCGGCCTGTTCGGGCTGAAACCGACCTATGGCAGGCTTACTCGAGCCCATACGTTTCCCTTCGTCGCCAGCCTCGATCACCTGGGGCCGCTGGCGCGCAGCGCGCGCGATCTGGCGCTCGCATATGATGCCATGCAGGGGCCCGATGCCGACGATCCGGTATGCACGACGCGGGAGCCGGAACTGGTTCTGCCGAAGCTCGATACGGGTGTTGCCGGGCTGCGGATCGCTCTCGCGGGCGGCTACTTCGAGCAGGGCGCGTCGATTGAGGCGCTGACAGCCGTCGCGACCGTGGCCAAGGCACTCGGCACATCGGAGCGCGTGGACATACCCGAAGCTGCTCGGGCACGCGCCGCCGCATTCGTCATCACCACCAGCGAGGGGGCTGCGCTCCACCTCGATCGCCTGCGCACGCGCGCGGCGGACTTCGATCCGGCCGTGCGTGATCGCCTGATCTCCGGCGCCATGGTACCGGCCTCGCTGGTGATCCACGCGCAGAAGTTCCGGCGCTGGTATCGCACGCAGGTGTTGCGCTTGTTCGAGCACCACGATGCGATCCTGGCTCCCGCGACACCCATGACAGCCCCGCCGATCGGCCAGCAGACGATGATCCTCAACGGAAGCGAGGTACCTTTGCGCCCCAACATCGGCATCTTCACGCAGCCGATCTCGTTCATCGGTCTGCCCGTGGTGGCTGTCCCGGTGCCGCTGAAGCCGCTGCCCATTGGCGTGCAGATCATCGCCGCCCCGTGGCGCGAGGACGTGGCGCTGCGCATCGCCGCCGCGCTCGAGAAAGATGGAATAGCGCTGGCACCAAGGCCGCCGCAGTAGGGAGAGCCCGATGGAGATCGACCTGCCGGAGGTCGTGGACGAGGTGCGCGCCGCCTTCGAGCGTTACGAGCAGGCGCTCGTCACCAACGACGTGGCGGCGCTCGATGCCTTCTTCCGCAACGACGCCCGCACCATTCGCTACGGCATCGCCGAAAACTTGTACGGCCACGCAGAGGTGGCGGCGTTCCGCGCCGCGCGCCCGGCGGTCAACCTGGCGCGCACGCGCTCACGCACGGTCATCACCACCTACGGCCGCGATTTCGCCGTCGCCTCCACGCTGTTCCAGCGCAAAGGCACGGCCAAGGTCGGGCGGCAGATGCAGACCTGGGTGCGCTTCGCCGAAGGCTGGCGCGTGGTCGCGGCCCACGTCAGCCTGATCGATCCGCCGGGGCAGGCAGGCTAGCACATGGCCAGGTCTCGTTCCGCCGCGCCGGTCGCCGTTCCGCCGCTCCTGGCAACGGGCGAGATCGCGCCTGCAACGCCGCGCATCGAGTACTCGCCGCCGCCCAGAACCCTCGCCGCCCGGCTGCGCATGCAGATTTCCGACGAGATCGTGCGCGGCGATCTGGCGCCCGGCATGGCGCTGGACGAGATGGAACTGGCGCGCCGTTTCCAAGTCTCCCGCACGCCCGTGCGCGAAGCCATTCGCCTGCTCGGCGCCAGCGGTCTGATCGAGGCGAGGCCGCATCGCAGCGCCGTCGTGGCGCGACCCGACAAGGCGCAGCTTGTCGCCATGTTCGAGGCTCTGCGTGAGCTGGAGGCCCTGTGCGCCGGTCTCGCCGCCGAGCGCATGACCTCGTCCGAGCACGCCGGCCTCGAGCGCTCGCAAGGCATGCTGCTCGCAATTGTCGAAAGTGGCGACCCCCAGCGCTACCATGAGATCAACGAGGAGTTTCACGCGCTCATCTATGCTGGCGCACACAATCCATACCTGGCAGACCTCACGCTGGCGACCCGCGCTCGCATCGCGCCGTTCAGCCGCGCTCAGTTCCGAAACATGGGTCGTCTTGCCAGGTCGCACGCCGAGCACGCGCGCATCATCGCTGCTATCCTTGCCCGTAACGTGGCGCAAGCTGCGAGCGTCATGCGCAGTCACATCGGCTCGGTCTACGACGCCTATGCAGGTTACCGCGCGAGCTGAGCCACGTAGGCCCGCCATCCGCCGAAGCCGGAAATGTCTCGCGCCGCCGCCACGCCTTCGGCTTCCGCCAGGAAGCCTTTCACCACCCGCCCATCGTGCAGACGTATCGTGCCGATCGACAAGGGCGAAGGAACTGACGCGACGAAACGGCCAAATCCATCTGCGTCCAAGGCCCAGGTTTCGAGCTCGATGCCCTGTCCTGTCCCCTCCGCCACGCGCAGCAGGCCCGGACGCGGCTGCGCCCCATCGAGCGCAAACAGGCGGTAGTCGGGCGCCGTTTGCGTGGCTTCAAGCAACCGCCCGCCATGCGCCACCAGCTCGTGATTGAGCGCCATACCCGACATGTGCGCGCCAACCACCGCGAGAGAGATCTCGCCCGTACGCAGCCCGGGCATGAGCCTCGGCAGTGCGGGCTGTAGAGCGCCGAGCGCGCCCAGCGTCAGGCCCGTGCGCGCATGCAGGGCCATGCCGATGCTGGCGAGCGCTGCGTCACGCCCGGCAGGGCCGAGCAGCGTCACGCCGAAAGGCGTGCCGTCGGCTGCAAGCGTCACGGGAACGGCAAGCCCTGCCAGATCCAGCAGGTTGACGAAGTTTGTGTACGTACCCAACTGCGAATTGGGACCGATCGGATCAGCCTCCACCTCGCGCCTCGTCACGGGCCGCGGCATCGTCGGTATCATCAGCGCGTCGAGGCCAGCGAGCGCGGCGTAGGCCTTGCCGCGCAGCTCCTGCAATCGGTAGAAGCCGCGAAAAGCGTCAACCGCCGACTTCCCCTCGCCCTGCGAGATGATCTGGCGTGTAACAGGATGTATGTCATCGGGATGCTTGGCGATGAAGTCGCCCACGGCGGCCGCGCGCTCCGCGACCCACGCTCCCTCGTACAGCAGTTGTGCGGTGTCGAAGAACGGCGTCAGGTCGACGTCGACGAGCCTCGCGCCAAGATCTGCCGCCAGCTTTTCAGCCGCAGCAAAGCCGAGCTCGGCGTTGCGGTCGCCGAAAAAGAACCTATCTTGCGCGCGCGGCACGCCGATGCGCAGCCCCTTTGCGACATCAGTCAGCACGCTCTGCGCGAAGCGACGCGAGTACACATCGCGTTCATCGTGGCCTGCGATGACTTGGAGCGCCCGCCACGCGTCCTCGACCGCCAGCGCGAAGATCGAAACGCAGTCGAGCGAGCGGCACGCAGGCACGACACCCGACCCCGCAACGAGGCCGAGGCTCGGCTTCAGACCAACGATATTGTTGAGCGCTGCAGGGACTCTGCCCGAGCCGGCCGTATCTGTACCGAGCGCGAGCGGAACGATGCCTCGCGCTACGGCCACCGCCGATCCGGAGCTCGATCCGCCGCTGACCAAGTCCGCGCGCAGAGGGTTCCTCGGCATGCCGTGTGGCGATCGCATGCCGACAAGTCCGGTCGCAAACTGGTCGAGATTCGTTTTCCCGACAATAATTGCTCCAGCCCGCCTCAGCCGCGAAACAGCCTCCGCATCCCTATCTGGCATATAGGAAAACGCCGGGCACGCCGCTGTCGTCGGCAGTCCTTCAGCGTCGATGTTGTCTTTGACGGCAACAGGGATTCCATACAGTGGAAGGGAAGGGTCGCTCCGCCCAAGCGCATGCACGTCGGCCGCGATTGCATCCCGCTCTCGGATCGAAATGAAGATGGCTGGATCCGCCGCTTCTTCCAGGCGACGGAAAACGCGCGCCACAGTATCGCCTATCGCAATATCGCCAGAGCGATGCCCGGCAACGAGATCCGTTAACGTCTCTGCCATCTACACTCCGCCCCAGCCCCGATACGATGGGCACTCTCGGCCACGCCGCTGAACACGCAAGCAACCACTTAGCGCACAAATCTATTGGGCGTCTCGCTTGTCGCAGCTGAGCCCTGCCAAATAAATAGGCAGTGGTTGAGTTCCGTCGCGAATGAAGGGCTTTGTCACGCTCGCGTGGCGGCTGCGTTTCACCCACTCCCTGGTCTCATCTTCAACGCCGCCTCCAGTTCGGCCAGTCCGGTCTTGTCTGCACCCACGAACCAATCGGCGATTTCTCCTGAGGTAACAAAGATGGTGTCGCTGCGGCGCATCAGTAGTTCAAGCGCTTTCTCCAGGTAGTAGATGCGGTGCGGCACGCCAGCGATATGCGGATGGAGACCGATTGAAAGAACGCGCGGGTTTTCCTCGAGCTCGCGCTCGAGAACAGCGAGCGTTGCCTCGAGCCGTATCAGGAGTTCGGCAGAAGATTGGCCCTGCACAGCCCACATGGGCACGTCGTTGATCTCCCAGGTATAGGGAAGGCACAGAAACGGACCCTCATCCGTGCTCATCCAGCACGGCAGATCGTCGAGCAGCCAGTCGTGCGTAAACTCGACCCCGCAGCGCTTCAGAACCTCCGGTGTCTTGGCCGTTTCACCACCGCCCGCGCCGAACCATCCGCGCACGCGCTTTCCCGTGAGTTGTTGCAGGCGCGTGAGCGAGCGGCGGACCTCCGTCTCTTCGTCCTCCACCTCCTTCAGCGAGCGCTGGAACCAGCTATGGCCGACAAAGTCCCACCCTTCGCTGGCGGCGCGTTCGGCAGCTGAGGGATAGACATCGGCGCACTGCGCGTTCATCCATGCCGAAGCCTTGATCCCGCGTCGACCCAGCACATCGAAGAGCCGCGGCAAGCCGCAGCGCATCCCGTACTCGACCCATGAGTAGTTGGCGACATCAGGAGGCTCGCTTGGTCGACCATGCGGCGCCGGCAGGATGCCGCGCGGCATCGGCCGATCGAACGGCCAATACTCGATCGCGACCACGGGATTGACCATCAGCGGCTTCCCGTGCAGTGGCTCAAGACGCGGACGGTCGCTCGACATTTGGTAGGGGATACGCGGATTGGGCCACATAGAAGGTCTCTCCCCTCATACGGCTAAACAGAAAGGTTCACGACGCACGCATCGTAGTCCGGCAGAGAAGAGATGAAGCCGCCGGAGCGCAGGCTCACGGCCAGACGGGAGAAGCCTTCGCGCGAGACGTCGGTGTCGTCCGCCCAGATGCCCGCCTGCATGTATCGTGCGAAAGAGCGTGCGAGAAGGTCCGCCGGGATCGACGGAAAGAAAGACCCTACGGCGCCAGCAAGATCGACCGCGGCGTTGTTCGACAGCCAAGCCTGCGTGCGTGCCATCGCCCGGGTCATGCGCGTGAACGCGTCGCGATGGCGGCGGATGCCCTCCGGCGTGGTCGTGAAGGTCGTGTACGAGGTCGGGCCGCGGCTGCTCTGCGCGTGGAGAATGGCGAAGCCGGCAGAGAGAGCCTCCTCGGCGAACGGCTCGAAGACCTGCGCGACGTCAATATCGCCACGACCCAGGCCTGCGAGATTGCCGCCCATGGTGCGGTCGGCGATTCGGGAGAGGCGTTCCGGATCGAGACCGAGATCGCGAAGATCCTGCTGCAGGCAAAGCCACGGCGTCGGCACCTCGCTCACGGAGCCGAGGCGGAGCTGCGACAGGGATCGCAGATCGAACCCGTCCCCTGGCGGTCGACCGACGAGGTAAAAGGGATCGCGGCGGACGACCTCGCAAAAGCACAGAAGGTCGGGCCCACCTGCATCGCGGTACTTCATGACCCTCATCGGCCCGCCCCAGGTAACGTCGGCCCTTCCCTCGAGAACATCGGCCGGCCCGCCGCCGGGCGCGGCGCTGTCGACGAGCGTGACGTCAAGCCCCTCGCTCGCAAAATGGCCGAGGGCAAGGGTGGCGTAGAACGGCGCGTAGAAAACAGCGCGAAAGTTCTCGGCGAGCCGCAGCCTGATCAAGACCCCCTCCCGGGACGCGTTGGTAACGATCAATCCATTGTTGCATCAGTCTATCGCGGCGGCTGCCTGCATGCCACTTCGGGGCAACGCCCGACGCGTGGACTGGCCGCTCTTGGACCTCGGCAAACGATCCAACGATCAGGTAGTATCCTCCCATCGGGAGTGTTGGCGGGCATAGCAAGGCCCGCACTGGCACGATCGGGCGTCCACAGTTCTCTCTATGGAGCGGCGCATGCCAACAAGTGACGGGACACAACCGGCAACGCCGGTCGGCGAAGGGCTCCTGCCGCGAACGTCCGACCAGATTCTCGGCCCCTTCTATCCGCTTTCCGAACCGGCGAAGGGAGGCGATCTTACCCGTGTTCCCGGGCGCCCAGGGCGCGCGCAAGGCCAGGTCATCCGGCTCAGCGGCAGAGTTCTCGATCGCAATGGCCAGCCTGTGAGAGGAGGCAAGCTGCAGGTCTGGCAGGCGAACGCATTTGGCCGCTATCTCCATCCCAACGATGACAATCCGGCGCAACTCGATCCCTGCTTCGAGGGCTTTGCCGTCATCGAGACGGATGACGATGGCCGCTATGATCTGCGCACGATCAAGCCGGGCGCCTACCCTACTGGCCCGGCCACCATCCGTCCCTCCCACATCCACTTCGAAGTCTTCGGCAAGCGGGAGCGATTGATCACACAACTGTACTTCGCTGGCGACCCGCATCATGACACCGACCGCTGGCTGCAGTCGTCAGCCAAGCCTGAGACCATCGTCATGCCGGTGCGCGATCCACTTCCGGGGATGAGCCCGGACGAGAAACTCGTGGTGTTCGATATCGTGTTGATGCACGGCTGAGCGGGCGCCATGCCGGAACCGATCCCTGGACCCATGCCGGTTGCTGAAGGTCTTGCGCCGGTTCCTGGTGCCAGGCTCTGCTATTGGGATACGGGCGGCGACGGAGAGCCGCTGGTCTTGTGCCACCCGGCCTCTCAGAGCAGCCAGATCTGGCAGCATCAGCAGCACGCCTTTGCCGAAGCCGGCTATCGCGTCATCGCCTATTCCCGCCGAGGTCACCACAGATCCGAGCGCGGCTCGGATGAGGATCGTGGAACGCTGGTGGGAGACCTGGCATCATTGCTCGACTTTCTGGGCGTGAACAAAGCGCATGTTCTCGGGGCTGCTGCCGGCGGCATCACGGCAATGGGGTTTACGATTGCCCACCCTGCGCGCGCCATGTCGCTGGTTCTGGCCGGCACGATCGTTGCACCCGACGAAGAGGAATGGCGGACCCTCTACCGCCGCCTCGGTCTGGCGCACGTCCGGGATCGCGTGCCGACAGAGTTTCTTGAACTCGGGCCTTCCTACAGGGCGGCCAACCCCGACGGTGTCGCTCGCTTCGTGGCACTCGAGCGCGTCTCTAAACCCAGCGGCGCCATGCATCAGCCGCTCGGCGTCAAAGTGGATTGGGCAGCGATGCAAGGCCTTCAGGTCCCGGTGCTATTGTTGACGGGCGAGGCCGACCTCTATGCGCCGCCCCCGCTTCAACGCATGTTCGCCGAGCACCTGCCGAAGCACGAGATCGTCACACTGCGCGAGGTCGGGCACGCTCCCTACTGGGAAGCCCCAGCGGAGTTCAATCGCAAGGTGCTCGAGTTTCTGCGCCGCAATCGCGATCGATAATGGCGTGCGGTCGAAAAAGACGGCCAACGGGAGGGGCGAACTATGGCTTACGACATCATCATTGTCGGTGGCGGCTCGGCGGGATCCGTGCTGGCCAACCGCCTGTCAGCACGGAGCGCTACGCAGGTGCTCCTGCTCGAGGCGGGCCAGGACACGCCGCACGGCAAGGTGCCGCCTGAGGTCCTCGACAGCTATCCTGGCACCGCCTATTTCGATCCGCGCTTCCATTGGACCCAGCTCAAGGTCCGCACCGAGGTGGTCTCGCACAACAATCCCAACGATAGCCTGCCACCGCTACGCAAATACGAGCAGGCCCGCATTCTGGGTGGAGGATCGTCCATCAATGGACAACTCGCCAACCGCGGATCTCCGGCCGACTTCGAGGAGTGGGTGTCGCGCGGCGCGCGCGGCTGGGGCTGGAAGGATGTACTCCCCTACTACAAGAAGGTCGAGCGCGACATGGACTTCGACGGAGCCATGCACGGCAAGGAGGGGCGCATTCCCGTGCGGCGCATTTTTCCCGACCTGTGGAACGAGCACGCCAAAGCCGCCGCAGATGCCCTCAAAGGCGCGGGCTTCGACTACCTGCCCGACCAGAACGGCGACTGGCAAGACGGCTACTTTCCGCTCACGATCTCGAATGCCTACGAACGCCGCGTTTCAGCGGCCATCGGCTACCTCGATCCCGCAACCCGCCAGCGCAGCAACCTCACGATCACCACCAACGCGCAGGTGAGCGAATTGCTGTTCGACGGCAAATGTTGCGTCGGTGTGGTCGCGCGCATCAACGGTGCACGCACCGAATTCCGCGCCCGCGAAGTCATCCTCTCTTGCGGCGCCATTCATTCGCCAGCCCACCTCCTTCGCTCCGGCATTGGACCTGTCGGGCACCTGAGGGACTTGGGGATCGAGGTGCGTACGGCCCTTGCCGGTGTTGGACAAGGTCTCATGGACCATCCCTCGATCTCGGTCTCGGCCTATGTCAAACCACATGCGCGCGTCAACGAGTTGACACGCCGACACATCCAGGTCGGCCTGCGCTACTCCTCGAGGCTGCCGGGCATGCACGACGGCGACATGTTTGCTGTGGCCGTTACGAAATCCGGATGGCATGCCGTCGGCGAGCGCATCGCCTCGTTCCTGGTCGCCGTCTATCACACGTGCTCGGAGCGCGGGCAGGTCAAGCTGACATCCCTGGATTGGCGCGAAGAGCCTCTGGTCGAATTCAATCTTCTTGCCGATCGGCGCGACCTGGAGCGGCTCATGCAGGGCTTCCGCATGATGGGTGGGCTCTATGCAACGCCAGCCATGCAGGCCGTGAGCTCCGACCCGTTCCCCGCAAGCTATTCAGAGCGCGTGCGCAAGGTCGGCGTCGTCAACACCAAGAACAGGGTCCTGACGGCGGCCGTCGGCTCGCTGCTCGACGGCCCCGCCATCCTCAGAAGCTACCTCATCCGCAACGTCATCACCGAGGGCTTCGCGTTCGAGAGCTTGATGCGCGACGACGAGGCGCTGGAAGCGTTCGTGCGCAAGGCGGCGATCGGTGTCTGGCACGCCTCGTGCAGCTGCCGCATGGGTGCCGATGGCGACCCGATGGCGGTGACCGATAGCCAGGGTCGTGTGCGGGGGATAGAGGGTTTGCGCGTGGTCGATGCTTCAATTTTCCCGCTCGTACCCTGCGCCAACACCAACTTTCCGACGTTGATGACGGCGGAAAAGATCGCCGACGCCATTGCGTAGAACAGTCACTTTCCAAGCCGCGGTCGTGCTGATGCTTTGGTGCGCGTTGCGTGCGCTGATGGCAAGCGTCAACGCAATCTCTCGAGAGCAATGGACGCTGGCTTGAACCAGCCGGGCTCGAAGTCATCGACTGTGACCATATCGCTCAGCTCGATGAGCGTATCCCGGCCCTGCAAATCCTTGGTGATCCATTTTCGCAGTTCGAGTGCCGGCTGCCTTGCCAAGAATATCTTGAGGGGCCCAGGCATCGATTGACTCTTGTCCTCGAAGGCAATGACAATTGCGTCATCCGACTCTTGCACTTCGAAGAACCGCGCATCTCGCAGCAAGTTCACGTCCTGCTGCAGCAGAGCTCCGAAGGGAGTCTGATCGAGATCCCAGCGGTCGTCCGTTTTCAGATCGTGATCCTGGATGGCAACCTGCCGTCCGTCAGAGACGATGACGAGCCGGCTGGGCTTGGCGAAGTCGAACCGAAACCGCCCGGGCCGCTGTACGTAAAACTTGCCGCGAAGCCGCGCGCCCCCTGCGCTCGTCTGCATGAACGCTCCTTTCAGGGCGGTCATGCGATTGAAATAGGCGCTCACCTTCTCGACCAATGCGATCTGTTGGCTGCTGAGCTCTCCCGCCGTCTTGTCGCCCTTCGTCTCCACAGGGCCGGCAGGCGCCTGCTTCTTCGTCTCCTGCGCATGCGCCCCCGCATTGGGCAAGCACGTCAAGGCAACAAGTGCAGTCAATGCAAAGCGTGCCGCCATGAGCCCGTCCTTCGTTGCGCGCAAGCTGAAATGCCTATGACCGCCAATACGCCCAAGATTGGATCACATTGTGGGCAGAGACGATGTCGTTGCCGCGGAGCGAACCGCCGGCAGCCAGACGCGTCCGCGAAATGCCGCTGGGGAACCCCACAGCCACAACAGGGCCACACTTGAATCGGGTCTAAAGACGAGCGGACGGGGGTATCCGCGGAGAAAACGACCGCAGGGGCGAGCCGAAGGTATGACGCAAGCAACCTCGACAGCACAGCCAGCACCGCCCATCGCAGGTTGGGTAGGCTTCATGGCCATGTGCGTCGGGATGTTCATGGCCATCCTGGACATTCAAATCGTTGCAACGTCGCTTCCCAACATTCAGGAGGCGCTCGCCATCCGGCCAGATCAAATGAGCTGGATTCAGACGAGCTACCTGATCGCGGAGGTGATCGCGATCCCGCTGACGGGCTGGCTGACACGTGTGCTGTCTCTGCGTGGCCTTTTCGTGATTGCTACAGGTGTTTTTGTCATCGCGTCCGCTGCCTGCGCCTCGAGCACGGGCTTCGCGTCCCTCGTGAGCGCCCGCATCGTTCAGGGATTTGCCGGCGGCGCTTTGATACCCATCGTCTTCTCCGCCGGCTTCGTGCTCTTTCCGGGGCGCGGTCAGGCGCTCGCCACCACCATTGCCGGCGTGCTTGCCGTTCTGGCGCCGACCGTAGGGCCCGTCGCCGGCGGCTGGATCACCTCGACCTACAGTTGGCCTTGGCTCTTTCTGATCAATGTGGGGCCCGGCATCCTGGCGATTGTGACTGGATTTTTGGTGCTGCCGCGCGCAGATCCGCGGCTCGGCGAGATGCGTCGATTGGACCTCGCATCGCTGGCCCTTGTCGCCGTAGCGCTGGCCGCGCTCGAGATCGGACTGAAGGAAGCGCCAAAGCACGGCTGGATATCCGGAGTCGTGCTCGGCCTCTTCCTTGTGGCATCGGCTTGCGGCACCGCGTTTGTCCTCCGGACCCTGTCGCGCGCGACACCCATTGTCGATCTTCGCGAGTTCGCCGATCGCGAGTTCGCGCTTGGGTGCGCGCTGAGCTTCATCCTCGGCATCGGACTTTACGGGGCGGTCTATCTGATGCCCGTCTTCCTAGCCTACGTGCGCGGTCACGATGCGCTGGAGATCGGCGAGACCATGCTGGTCACGGGCGCCGCGCAATTGATTGCGGCCCCCTTGGTGGTTTGGCTGGAGCGGTACGTCAGTGCACGGCTCCTTACCGGTCTCGGGTTTTTTATGTTCGCCGTGGGTCTCGGGTTGAGCACCTTCGAAACGCCGCGCTCGGACTACGATGAGATGTATTGGCCGCAGGCCTTACGCGGGGTTGCGATCATGTTCTGTCTTCTGCCGCCGATACGGCTCGCGCTCGGCCATCTTCCCGTCGAGCGCGTCCCGGATGCGAGCGCCCTTTTCAACCTGATGCGCAATTTGGGAGGCGCGATCGGCCTGGCTTTGATGGACACGGTGATCTTCGGCCGGGCGGAGATGCATGGCCGGGCCTTGACCGCAAAGCTCGCAGCCGGAGACGCGGCGGCGTTCGATTTTGTCGGCCTTCCGAGCTTGCCGATGGCCATGCAAATCGCGCCTGAAAAAATGCAGCTCGTGCGTCGCGCCGTCGAACGGGCGGCGCTGACGAGCGCCATCAACGAGGCGTGGGCCATGATCGCCGGCCTGACCGCGCTAGGAGTGCTCATCGCATTGGCCACGCGCCAGACGTCCGACCTAGGACAGCGCTAGCCGGGTGGCGCGCGGCCATGTGGCGATGGCGTGCCCATACCCGCGGTTCGCAGTTTTGTACGCAAATGGCGCGCCCAAGAGGATTCGAACCTCTGACCTTCGGCTCCGGAGGCCGACGCTCTATCCAGCTGAGCTATGGGCGCTTGGGGTGGAGAACTACCGCATTCAGGCGCTCCGGGCAAACGCTGTTCGCCTGCCACTTTTCCGGCACGTCTTTCTGCTAACCACCGCGCCGATCCCGCATGACGGCGGCCGCCCGCCGTTCTATATTCATCCGTGCTGTGAAGACTGCGCCCGGGGAGGGGCGCCGATGTGCTGCGCGTCATTTCCGCCTTCATCACCGCATTGCTGCTCGGATCGCTCGCTGCCTTGCCGACGGCTCCGGCGCAAACGACAAGGCCCGCCAGCGTGTTCGGCGACTGGACGGCGCACGCGCATCAGGATGCCAAGGCGAAGATCTGCTACGCCGCCTCGCAGCCGAAAACCCAGGAGCCCAAGGCTGCCAAGCGCGACCCGGCGTTCTTCTACGTATCGGCCTGGCCCAAGGACGGGGTGAAGACCGAGGTCAGCGTCAAGATCGGCTATCCGCTGAAGAAGGACAGCGAGGTGACGGTGACGGTCGGCAAGGATACATTCAAGCTTTTCACCACCAGCGAGCGGGCGTTCGTCGGCGACCCGGCGCAGGAGGTGCAGTTGGTCGAGACCATGAAGAAGGGCTCGACCATGCAGGTGCGGGGTACCTCCGAACGTGGCACCGCGACCATCGATACGTATTCGCTGAACGGGCTGCCGCAGGCGATGCAAGCGCTGGTGGAGTTGTGCCAGTGAGGGTGAGGGGCGGCGGATAGGCGCGTGGATGGCCGCCTGTGCGGCCATGACGTCGTGGGTGCGGATTCCATTCGGGGATCATTGGGCCCCCCATTCCCAAACTCAACACATCCCTCCTGCGCTCCCGGAGGCACCGCGCTCGCGCTTCTGGCGCGACGCGGGCCACCCGGCATCCTCCCCAGTAGTGCGAGGGCACTGCGGTGGCCAATAAAGATTACGAGCCATGCGCGCATGACCGCGAATGGTGAAGCCCCCGGGCGGCGCGCTGTCGCGGCGGAGCCGCGCTGCGCGCGGACCACGCGCCGTCCGGGGACGCAACCGAGGGGGTTGGAGGGCTTGGCTTTTTGTTTTGGTTGCGCTGAACCAGACTGTGGCGGACCAAGGCCGACGACATCAAGGCAAGTAGCGCGCGCTACCGCCGCGCGCGTTTGCGGATGTGGATGTAGAGGGCGCCGGAGCCGCCGTGGCGGGGGTGGGCGGAGGTACAGCTGACGACAAGGGCACGCAGGCCCGGTTCGTCGAGCCAGAGCGGCACGGCACGGCGGATGATGCCGGGCTCCACGCGAGCATAAGAGCCGTCATCGGCGGGTTTGCGCGCGCTGCCTTTGCCGGTGATGACGAGCACCATGGTGAGGCCGGCGCTTTGCGCGTCATGCAGGAAACGGGCGAGGCGGCGGTGGGCGTCGCTCTGGCGCAGGCCGTGTAGGTCGAGGCGGGCTTCGATCTCATGCTGTCCGGTGGCGATCTTGCGCACGCGGCGGCGGTCGGGCTCGGCAAGCGGCGGCGGATCTTTGCGCGGATGCGTCGTGGATTGAACCGGCGCGGCGGCGCGCTCGCGATGCGCGCGCCGTGCCGGTTCGAGAGATGAGGCGGGTCGAGAAAGACCAGGCTGCGCGGAGTCTGCGGTGGGCGTATCCGGCACGGCGGCAGTGACGCGAGATTTCGCGCGGCGCAGCGGCGCGACGGAACGGGCGGCGAAGGACCAGAGGTCGGCGTCGTCCTTGTTCAGGTGAGAGGTGCGGGGTGTCCGCGATTTGCCCCCTGCACCGCCCTTGGCCGTCATTGCTGTTTGGCTTGCCGGGCGCGCGAGGATGTGGCCGGGCTCGCATCGGCCGGCGCGGTGCGCGGCAGCAGCACGTGAAACTTGCCCGGATGCTTGGTGACGCCGGCCAAGGCGCCGGCGGCATCGCCCGAGCCGAAGTAGAGGTCGCCGCGCTCGGGACCCTTGATGGCGGAGCCGACGTCCTGGGCGATCATGAGCCGCTGGAAGGGCTTGCCCTGGGTGGCGTGCGTGAGCTTGGGCGCCGACACGTAGACGGGAGAGCCCAGCGCGTGCACGCCGGCATCGACGGCAAGGCTACGGCCCGGTGTGAGCGGGATCTCCAGCACGCCCAGCACGTTCTCGGCCTCGGCACCTTTCAGCTCGCGGAAGAATACATAGGAGGCGTTCTGATGCATGACGTGGGTGGCGCGCGCCGGATCGGCACGCAGCCATTTCTGCAAGGCTGCGAGCGACAGCTTGTCGGCGGCGAGCAAGCCCTTGTCGATCAGGTAGCGGCCGATGGAGGTGTAGGGGTGGCCGTTCTTGCCGTCGTAGTGCACGCGGATCTTGCTGCCGTCGGGGAGGCGGATACGGCCGGAGCCCTGCACCTGCATGAAGAACACATCGACGGCATCAATCATGTAGAGGAGCTCGAGGCCCTTGCCGGCGAGCACGCCACCGTCGATCTCGGCTCGGGTCGAGTAAGGAACGTTGCCCTTGTCGGTGCGGCGCGCATGCGTGAGAACGGCGCCCTTGGCGCCGCGCTGTGCTTCCTCGACGAGGTTCACAAGATCGGGCGGGCGCTTGTAGATCGGCGTCTTGAAACGGGCGTCCTGCTTACGTGAGCCGTCGAGCACAGGCTCGTAATAGCCCGTCAGCAGGCCCGATGAGCCTTTGTGCACGACGGCGTGCGGCTGAAAACGGGATTCGAAGAAGGTCTTGGCCGCCGCGCGGTCGACGGTGCCGGGGAGGCGCGCGGCGTCGGCGCAGATCGCGAGCAGTTCGGGCGGGATGGCGACCTTGCCGGCCTTGTTGCCGACGCGAGCGGCGGCGATGAGGCGCGTGCAGGATTTCAGGAAAGCGCCGAAGGCCGCGGCATGGTCATCGGCCCCCCAGCCCGGCAGATCGGAGAAGGGAACAGGCTTGAAGGTTGCGCCCGGTACGGCGGCAGAGGGACTGGACCCGGATGCGGAGCTGACCTTGGCGCCCAGAGGCATGACCACCATTACGACCAGAAACGCCAGCAGAACGCGGGCTGCGTCTTGCGGCACGAGCTTCGACACAAACAATACCGTTCCCCCGGTCGCGAGCCGATCCGGGCGTAACCTCGACGCCTAATTGGGCGCCTGCGTGGCAACGAGCTTCCAGTTGGGATCGCGCGAGGACACGTCGCGCGCGAAGGTCCAGATGTCGATGACTTCCTTGATGCGCTTGGGATCACCGGAGATGACGGCGCCAGCGCGGTCGCGCGTGGCCGAGATGAGCTCGCTGACGAACTTCACGACCACCTGGGCCTGGGTGCTCTTCAACTCGGCCTCGAGCACATCGGCCTTGTTGATGCCGACGAAGCTCTGGTCGATCAGCTCCCCGCGGCCTTCGCGGTCGCCAATGGCGGAGGAGAAGCCGTCGAACACCTCGCGACTCAGAAGAGTCTTCAGAACCTTGCGGTTGCCCTCGGCAAAGGCCGTGACGATCATCTCGTAGGCCTGCCGGGCGCCGCGCAGGAACCCGTCGGGATCAAAGCTCGGATCGGCGCGCTGCAGGGCCAGGAGCCCGTCGGCCAATGCGGCGTTCCCGCCGGCGAATGCGCGGATGCGCTCTTCGGCATCGGCAGCCGCTGTGGCGGCGCTGCTGGCCGGCGCCTCGGCGGCCGCCTCCGGCCGATCGCGGCGGGGCAGGGTGACGACCTTGTCCTGGGCCTGGGCGGCCGCGGCGGCGCGGGCCCGCTCCTGGGCCTTGTAGCGCTCGACCCGCGCGTCCTCGTCGCCAGTGCGACGCCCGAGGACGCTGCGGAGCTTCAGAATGATCACGACCGCGATCACGAGGAACAGAATCGTAAAAATGTCGATCTTGCCGTCCATAAGTCCTGCCGCTTTCTCAGCAACGGCGCGCGATGGCGCGCAAACTCGCTGTCCGGGATGTATGGTCGCCGGGCCCGCATATCCAGACGTCCGGCCCGCAACCCGCAGCGGCACGAGCCAATCGCCTTCTCAGAAGCCAGTGCTAAACTTAAGGCATAGAGGTGGTGAAGCCAACCGTAATGCACGGCCGAAAATGGAAGCGAAACGACGATGCCGCGGATAATGTAACGCTCAAGAGCGCTGGAGCGCGACCGTTTCGCGTGCAAGCACCATCGGTTTACATGCGCAGCGTGAGTTGCACCCTAAACGTATGGTATGGAGCAGGATTCACGCTTCGGCCGAGGTGACTGGGCTCAGGCTAAAGGGATTCAATCCGAGGCGACCTGCTCCAGGAGGTGGCACCATGCTCAATCCATTAATGCTGATCTGCCTGGCCCTGCCACTGCTCGAACTCGTGGTGCTGGTGAAACTGGGTCAGGCTATCGGTTTTTGGTACACCGTGCTGATCCTGCTCGTTATGGCTGTGCTCGGCGGCCTGCTGCTGCACCGGCAGGGCTGGAAGGCACTGCAACAGGCGCAAACCTCCATGATGGAGGGTCAGCCGCCGGTCGGCCCCATGCTCGACGGCATGCTGCTGGCGACCGCCGGCGCCCTGCTGCTGGCGCCGGGTCTGATAACGGACATATTTGCCTTCCTGCTGCTGATCCCGCCGGTGCGCCGGATGGTCGCGAACCGGCTGCTGGGGCGAGCGCGGGACAGCGGCGACGCGCCGAGGGATACCTACGGCCGCGGTGATGACGCCGGCCGACCCGGCCGCGGTCCGACCGGTAGCGGCCCCGTCATCGAAGGAGAGTTCGAGCGGCTGGACGAGCGGCCGCCGAGCACGCCGCGCGAGGACCGGCGGGATGTGCGGCCGGGGTAGAAATACGCCTTCATCCCTAAACGTCATGAGGAAGAGGTGTGCGCTTCGCATGGAAGCTAACGCTGGCTCAGCGATCAGTGGAAGATCATGAGGACGGACAACGCGAGGGCGATGCCCATGGCGATGTTGAAGATGCGGGCGTGGCGTTCGTCGCGCAGGAGTGCGTGCACGCAGGCGCCGAGGACGAGCCAGACGAGACCGCTCGGCAGGGCAGCTGCAAAAAACAAGGCGCCGAAGGCTGCGGCCTGAAGAAGGGCATTGTCGGTCGCGGCTTGCAAATAGGTGCCGGCGGCGCTGACGGCTACGAGCCAGCCCTTGGGATTGATCCACTGGAAGGCGGCGGCGCCGAGAAAGCCCACGGGCTTCGCGTCGTTGGCTTCTCGGGCAGGTCCGGCGGTAGCGATTTTCCAGGACAGCCAGAGCAGGAAGGCCGCGCCGCCCCAGTTCAACGCCTTGAGCAGCACGGGCTGGGCGATGATGAGCTGGCCAAGACCCAGGGCGCTGGCGAGCAGCAGCAGGCCCATGCCCACGGATGAGCCGAGCGCGCATGGCAAGCCGCGCCACAGGCCCCAAGCGGATGCCGTGGCAACGATCATGGTGTTGCTCGGGCCGGGCGTGATGGCGGCGACAACGGCGAAGAGGAGAAATGCAGCAGCTTGATCGAAGGTCATGGCGGAGAGGGATTGCTGATGGCGTGTCGCCGCCCAACCTATGAGGCCAGAAACCCACGGTCTTGAACGTTTGTGCACACCATGCAGATCAGCAAGATCCTCAATGGGCCCTCGGACGACGGCATCGAGCGCATGGCCGCCTTCTTCCGCGGGCATGCGTTCTCGCCGCATCGCCATGACACGTATGCGATCGGGCTGACCTCGGTCGGCGTGCAGGCGTTCACCTATCGCGGCGAGACGCAGCACTGCATGCCCGGACAAGCTTTCGTCCTGCATCCCGACGAGAAACACGATGGTCGGCCCGGTGACGATCGCGGCTTCGGCTATCGCGTGGCCTACATCGATCCGGCGTTGCTGCTGACGGCATCAGGAGCGGGTGGCCTGCCGTTCATGCGCGCGCCAGTGAGCAGCGACGCGCAACTGACCGATGCGATCGAGGAGGTCATGCAGGCGCAGGAAGGCGACGCCAACGATGTGGCGCTGACCAGCAGTCTCGTGCGACTCGCCGATGTGATGTCGGGGCTGTCGGGCATTGTGCGAGCGAAGGCAGTGCGTGTGCATCTACCCGGCGTGGAAGCGGCGCGGGATGTGCTGATCGGCCGAGGCGTGGCGCATGTATCGATGGGTGAGCTGGAGGCAATATCAGGGCTTAGCCGCTGGGAGCTTGCCCGCCAGTTCCGCGCGGCCTACGGCGTCAGCCCGCATCGCTTTCATCTGTTGCGGCGTCTCGGCGTGGCGCGCGGAATGCTGATGCAGAGCGGGCCGCTGGCCGACATCGCCCTAAGCTGCGGCTTTGCCGATCAGGCGCATCTGACGCGGCATTTCAAGAGCGCATTTGGTTTGTCGCCGGGGCGATGGCGCGCGTTGTCCGAAGCGAAGGCCTGACCCTCTCACCGTTCGACAACTTTTCGCGCTGTCGAATGCGCTCAATATCCAGCCGTCCTGGTTTTCGAGGAGTTGACAATGACAGCGCAGCCGGAGCTGGGGTGATCTGCCGGTCAGCAGCAGCGGCTAGATCTTCTCACCAAGGCTTCACCACCACCAGCACCACGATGCCGATCATCAGCACTGTCGGCACCTCATTGACGAGGCGGAAGAACTTCGCGTCGTGCGTCATCTGTCCGGTGAGGAACCGCTTGCGCCACAGCCCCAGCATGTGGTGGTAGACGGTCAATCCGCACACGAGCAGAAACTTGGCGTGCAGCCACACGTCCGTCAGCATGCCCATGCGCCAGGCGAGCAGCGGTCCCGTGATCCACACCACGATCATGGCCGGGTTCATGATGGCGCGCAGCAGGCGCCGCTCCATCAGGGCGAAGGTTTCGGCCTGCTTGGACCCCGCATCCGCCTCCGCGTGATAGACGAACAGCCGCGGCAGATAGAGCAGCCCCGCCATCCACGAGATGACGGCGATGATGTGCAGCGCCTTCAGCCACAGATCCATCAGGGCAAACAGGATTGAATAGTGAAGCTCTTCTCCCCTCCCCCTCGTGGGGAGGGGTTGGAGGTCGGCGCCCTACAGCACCAAACTAAGTTATTGCCCATCACCCGCGCACCAGCTTCACCAGTTCCGCCACATGCTCCGGCGGCGTCTCGGGCACGATGCCGTGGCCGAGGTTGAAAATGTGCCGTTGCCCCGCCAGCGCGCGCTTGATCTCACCGACGCGCGCCGCCAGCGCCGGCCCGCCCGACACCAGCAGCAGCGGATCGAGATGGCCCTGCACCGCCGCGTGCGGCGCCAATTCCTGCATCAGCGCCAGCGGCATGGCCGTGTCGCAGCCGATGGCGTCGACGCCCGTCTCGGCGATGTAGCGCTGGGCCTTCAGCCCCGCGCCGCGCGGAAATCCGATCACCGGCACCCCTGGGTGTTTCTGTTTGAGCGCGGCGACCATAGTGCGAGTCGGCGCCGTCACCCAGCGGTCGAACTCGGTTTCGGGAAGACTCCCCGCCCAGCTGTCGAAAAGCTGTACACAATCGGCACCGGCGCGAATTTGCGCATCGAGGTAGGTCACGGAAACTTCGACCAGAAGATCGATCAAACGGGTGAAGCCCTCCGCATCGCGATACGCCCATAGGCGCGCGTCAGCCTGGTCCGCCGAGCCGCGCCCGCCGACCATGTAGGTCGCCACCGTCCACGGGCTGCCGCAAAAGCCGATCAGCGTGGTCTCGGCCGGCAGATCCTGCCGAACGCGCGCCACCGTTTCGGCCACGATCGCGAATTTCTCAGCCGCCTTGCCCGCGTCCAGCCGCGCGAGATCGCCAGCGCCGCGCACCGGATCGAGCCGTGGTCCTTCGCCCTCGACGAAGCGCACGTGCTGGCCCAGTGCGTCGGGCACCACGAGAATGTCGGCGAACAGGATCGCCGCATCGAAGCCGAAACGCCGGATCGGCTGCAGCGTCACCTCGGCTGCAAGCTTGGGCGTATAGCACAAGTTCAGGAACCCGCCGGCCGTCTCGCGCACGGCGCGATACTCCGGCAGATAGCGCCCCGCCTGCCGCATCAGCCACACCGGCGGAGGCGTCAGGGCGCGCCCCGACAGCACCTCGAGCAATGGTCGCTTCGTCGGATGATCCGCCACGCGTGCTGGCCTCTCGGTCATGCGCTCTTCAATTCAAATGAAGAGTTCTACTAGTTACTGTTAAGACTCTTAGCGCCGTGGATTGCGGTAATTCTCGATTACCCCGCCTTCGTTCAGGCTTCGCTCAACGGCGATCCCGACCGCCTCTAGTCCGTGTATGCCGCCGGGCGGCGGACTACAAGGCCGAGATTTCTCCGGTAGGGCAGATGGTTAGCTATTCTCCGGGCACCAGCACTTCGAGGAATGTCCTGTTGACAACGGCCGGACGAAACACTCACAACCAGCGGCGGCGGTGTCACGCGCGGCGAACTCTGCGGAACGCTCTCCCGCCGGGCCACTCTGTGGAGAACTTTGTGGAGAAGCGATCACCTCGTGCGGCCTCGCTGGCTGGTCACCGGCGTGGCTCTGGATAACTGGGAAATTTATCAACAGATGCCCCACACCGCGCCGAGCTACTTCCATCTGCATCTTGTCTCCGACGCGACCGGCGAAACGCTTACGATCATGGCGAAGGCCGCGGCCGTGCAGTACGGCCAGATCCGCGCCATCGAGCACGTGCATCCGCTGGTGCGCACGCAGCGGCAATTGTTGCGCGTGCTGCAGGAGATCGAGTCGGCGCCCGGTATCGTGCTCTATACCATTGTCAATCGCGATCTCACCTCGCTGCTGGAGACGCGCTGCCGCGAGCTCGGCGTACCCTCGCTGCATGTCCTCGAGCCCATCATGAAGGTGTTCGAGTCCTACCTCGGCGCGCCGCAGACACCCATCGTCGCCGGCCAGCACGTGCTCGATGCCGACTACTTTCGCCGCATCGATGCCCTGAACTTCTCCATGGCCCACGACGACGGCCACCTGCCCGGTGATCTCAACGAGGCCGACATCATCATCCTCGGCATCTCACGCACGTCGAAGACGCCGACCAGCATCTATCTGGCGCAGCGCGGCTACAAGACGGCCAACGTGCCGCTGGTGCCCAACATCGAGCCGCCCGCCGCGCTGACACAGCCGCACAACGTCTTCATCGTCGGCCTCATCGCCAGCCCCGAGCGCATCGCCGAGATCCGCCGCAACCGGGTGCGCCTGCTCGCTGACCGCAACCTCGACGACTACGTCGATCGCACCCAGATCGCCAACGAAATCGCCTATTCCCGCCGCCTGTGCGCGCGTCATGGCTGGCCCGTCATCGACGTCACCCGCCGCTCCATCGAAGAGACCGCCGCCACCATCATCAAGCTGCTGCACAGCCGCGAGGCCCCCGAGCCCGAGAACGGGGAGACCAACGGTGGCTGAGGCAAAAGGCACCCGTCTCGTGCTGGCCTCCGGCAGCGGCTCGCGCCGGCAGATGCTCGACGCCGCGGGCCTGACGTTCGATGTCGCGCCTGCTGACGTGGACGAGCGCGCCATCCGCGAAGCGCTGCAGGCCGATGACAGCGGTATCGAGCCGGCCGATGTCGCCGAGGTCCTGGCCCGCGCCAAGGCCGAGATCATCAGCCGGCAACACCCCGAGGCGCTCGTCATCGGCGCGGACCAGATCCTGGCGCTCGATGATGAGATTTTCGAGAAGCCAGCCGATCTCGCCGGGGCGCGCGGGCATCTGCAGAAGCTGCGCGGGCGCACACACCAGTTGCATTCCGCGGTTGTCGTGGCCGAGCATGGCGAGGTCGTGTGGGCGCACGTCGATACCGCCTCGCTCACCATGCACGCCTTCAGCGCCGATTTTCTGGAGAACTACCTGACGCTCGCCGGCACCGTGATCTGCGACTCCGTGGGCGCCTATCAGCTCGAAGGCCTGGGCGTGCAGCTGTTCGAGCGCATCGACGGCGACTACTTCACCATTCTCGGCCTGCCGCTGCTGCCCTTGCTGGCGGAGCTTCGGGCGCGCAAGATCATCGCATCATGAAACGCGCCTGTGTCATCGGCTGGCCCATCCAGCATTCGCGATCGCCGCTCATCCACGGCCACTGGCTGGCGCAGTACGGCATCGCCGGCACCTACACGCGCGAGGCGGTCAAACCCGAGGACGTCGGCACGTTCCTGTCCTCGCTCGCCGATCGCGGGTTCGCCGGCTGCAACGTTACGCTGCCGCACAAGCATGCGGCGCTCGCGGCTGCCGTGCACAAGGACGCTGCCGCCATCGCCATCGGCGCCGCCAACACGCTGTGGCTCGAGGATGGCGTCCTGCACGCCGCCAACACCGACGCCTATGGGTTCATGACACACTTGTCCCAGAGCATTCCGGATTGGCAGGCCGTCGATGCGCCCGTCAGCATCCTCGGCGCCGGCGGTGCCGCCCGGGCGCTGATCCACGGCTTTCTTGAAGCGGGTATCGACGAGATCCGCCTGTTCAATCGCACGCCGGCCCGAGCCGAGGACCTGGCGCGCCACTTCGGGCCCCGCGTCACGCCGCACGCCTGGACCGACCGCGAGCGCCTGTCGCGCGATGTCGGCGTTCTCGTCAACACGACCGCGCTCGGCATGATCCACGGCGAGCCGCTCGACATGGACGTCTCGCGCCTCGGTCAGCGCACTATCGTCGCCGATATTGTCTACGTGCCACTCGAAACGCCACTGCTTGCCGCCGCCCGTCATCGCGGCCTGCGCACCGTGGATGGCCTCGGCATGCTGCTGCACCAGGCTGTGCCCGGCTTCGAGAAATGGTTCGGCCGCAAGCCGGAGGTTACACCGGAGCTGCGCGCTCTGCTGGTCGCCGACATCGAGGGCCGGTAGATGCTCAGAACACCGCTGCGCACAAAGCACCGCCTTACCCCACCCACGGTGTCATCCTCGGACTTGGTCCGAGGACCCATCGCTCGACAGAGCACAACGCTTGTTGAAGATGCTGACGGTGCCGCCATCCACACAACTGCGGACCGGACTCGCGAAACCATGGGTCCCCGGGACGAGCCCGAGGATGACACTTTAGTTGGTGGCACCGCTGTGCCCACCTCACGGCGTTATCCGAGAAATCGAGAGCATCCCAGATGCTGATCATCGGGCTCACCGGCAGCATCGGCATGGGCAAGTCGGCAGCGGCCGATCATTTCCGGCACCGCGGCATTGCCGTATGCGATGCCGACGCGGAGGTGCATAAGCTCTACGCCGGTGCTGCCGCGCCGCTGATCGAGGCTGCGTTCCCGGGCACGACAGGTCCTGGCGGCGTCGACCGCCGCAAACTCGCGGCTGCCGTGTTGAATAACCCCGCCGGCTTCAAGCGCCTGGAGGCCATCGTGCATCCGCTCGTGCGCGCGGCCGAGCGCACGTTCCTCGCCGCCGAGAAGGCGCGCGGCGCCCGCATGGTCGTGCTCGAAATTCCGCTCCTGCTCGAAATCGGCGGCGAGCGCAATGTCGATGCCGTGGTCGTCGTCAGCGCGCCACCGGACGTCCAGCGCGAGCGCGTGCTGCGCCGGCCCGGCATGACGGCGGAAAAGCTCACCCAGATCCTCTCCCGCCAGATGCCGGACGCCGAAAAGCGCGCCCGCGCCCATTTCGTTGTGGATACCGGCGGAACGCTCGACGAAACTTACGCCCAAATCGATGTAGTCATCGAGGCTCTGCAGGCTCACACCGCGTCGGCGTACGAGCGGGCCTGGACTTAAGCCGGTTTAGGCTGAGCCACGGGACCACATCATGCGCGAGATCGTGCTCGATACCGAGACCACCGGCCTTGATCCCAAGGGCGGCGACCGCCTCATCGAGGTCGGCTGCGTCGAGCTCGTCAATCGTATGCCCACCGGCCGCGAGTATCATTGCTACTTCACGCCCGAAGGCCGGGCGGTGCACCCCGAAGCCGAAGCCGTGCACGGCTTGTCAGGCAGCTTTCTCGTAACCCAGCCGCGTTTTGCCGACGAGGTGCCGAAGTTTCTCGAGTTCATCGGCAACGATCCGCTTGTCATCCACAACGCCAGCTTCGACATCGGCTTCATCAACTACGAGCTGGAGCGGATCGGCCAGCAGCAGATTCTCTCGACCCGCGTCGTCGATACGCTGGCGCTCGCGCGCCGCCGCCATCCCGCCGGCCCCAACAGCCTCGACGCGCTGTGCAAGCGCTACGGCATCGACAACTCGCAACGCATCAAGCACGGCGCCATCATGGATTCGCTCCTGCTGGCGTCCGTCTACGTCGAGCTGCTGGGCGAACGCCAGACCACGTTTTCGCTCGGCGGCCACGGCAGTGCCGGCGTACGCAACGGTGCCGCGCAGGGCCGCGCGAAGCAGCGCCCGGTGCCCTTGGAAGCACGCGTGAGTGCCGCCATCGAGCAGGCGCATCGGCTGTTCGTGGAAACGCTGGGTCCCAAGGCGATCTGGCGCCGCTTCACCTCGACGTTTTAGGGCACGTCGAATTTGCGGCGCGATGGATCCTCGCGGCAAGCGCGAGGATGACACCTGTGGGTGCTGCCCGGCGATCCCTGCCTTTAGTCTTGGTTCACGATGGCTTTGTGGCTTCAGCCGCCCGCTCGCGCTTGCGCATGTAGAGCTGGGCGAAGTCCATCGGATCGAGCAGCAGCGGCGGGAATCCGCCTTCCCGCGTCAGGTCGGCAACGATGCGCCGCATGAAGGGAAACAGCAGCATGGGACAGTTCACCAGCAGCATGGGCTCGAGCTGCGGCGGCGGCACGTTCTCGATCTTGAACAGGCCCGCATAGACCATCTCGAACTCGTAAATGACGCCGACTTTAGCGGTCGCGTCGGCCTTGAAATCGATCGCCGATTCATAAAGGTCAGGCCCGACCTGATTGGCGTTGACGTTGATCTCCAGCTTCAGGTTCGGATTGTCCGGCGTTCCCGACAGCAGCTTGGTGATGTTCGGGCTCTCGAACGACAGGTCCTTGATGTACTGGCCGACGACGCGTACCTGCATCGCCTGTGAGGCTTCCTGCGGCTTTCCGTTCGATGCTGCAGGCTGCGTCTTGGGTTGATCGGCCATTGCACTCGCTCCCCGTAATCCACTCCGCTTTGCGCGGGGAGTGGGCTAACACGATGCCCCCGCGCCCGCAACCGGGCTGCTGCCGGGCCTCACCCGCGCGGGACGGCGATGAGGGCGACGGTCGTTTGGGGAGTGAGGGGAGCGAGCTCGCTGGCGGCCAGGGCCAGGGCCTGATCGAGGTTTTCGACGCCGGACAGGTCCACGACGTGGCGCTCGAAGATGAGGAACAGGCCGGGCACGGCGGTGCGGCCGGTTTGCCGCCACACGAGCGTCAGCATGTCCTTGGCGGTGGACGGCGTAGTGGTGCGCACAAGGGCGCGGCTCCTCTGCACTCGCAGACCGCCTTCCCAATCGACGACGCGGACGGTGCTGAACTCGTCGCCGCCAGACTGATAGATGCGCAGGCCGGAGGTTTCTGCGACGAGCTGCACGGTATCCGCGGGAACGCCCATGGAGCGCGCGGCGATGCTGCGGGCCTCGCGCTCGGGGATGGCGCCGCCAGGATCCTTCACGTGCATCTCGGCGGCGCCCATGGCGATGGCGCGGACGCGATGCGTGGTCTGGTCGATCTCGACGGTGACATCCACCGACTTGGCGGCGGCGCCGAGACGCACGGCGGCGTCGATGGCTTCCTGGCGGATCGCCTGCAGGTCCGCGGGCTGGGGATGCGGGATGATGCGCTCGATCACGTCGCGGACCAGCGCCAGCGCGACGCCGATGGAGGAGATGACCTGGGCATCCTTGGAGATCTCGTGCTTCAGGCCGGTGCGCTCGGCGGTGAAGGGCACGAGCGAGGCCGCGCCGCCGCCTTCGCCGATGAGCAGGCATTGGTCGGGGTCGAGGTGGTACTCCTTGATGAGGCTGGCGATGACGGGGACGATCTTGCCCGCGGCGCACTCGAGGACGGCGGTGGCGGCCTCCTCGACCGTGGTGCCGAGATAATCGGCCAGTGCCGCGAAGGCGCGCCGTGCTGAGGCCGGGTTGCCGTAGGCGTGGTTGCCCGGCTTGGCGTAGCCGAGCACGTTGGCAGCGCAGGTGGTGGTGAGCGCATAGCGTGCGCCGCCGGCGACGCGCACGGCGATGTAGTCGCCGCCGTCGCCGGGCTTGGGCTCGAACGGCTCGATGCGCGGATCGACGATATCGCTTTCGGCGGCGAAGGCTGAATAGGGCAGGCCGGCGATGTGGGCGCTGCGCGGGCCGACATCGACAAGGCGGCCGGGCACGGCGCGCACCAGGCTGCCGCCGGCGATGCCGATGACGCGCACGTCGAGCGAGCTGACGTAGGTCTCGTGGCCGCCGACGCGCGCGTAGGTGACGGTGGGGCGGCCGTTGCTGATGACGCCGATGTTGGTGGAGGTGCCGCCGACCTCGAAATAGAGCCCGTCCGACACACGCAGATGCATGAGCGCGCCGGCGACGCTGGCGGCGGGGCCTGACAGCATGGTCATGGCCGGGCGGCGCTGCATCTCGCGGATGTCCATCACACCGCCGTCGCCGCGCATGATCATGAGGGGCGCGGCGATGCCGGCCTCGCGCACGCTGGCCGCGGTCATGGTGGCGGTGGCGATCATGCGCGGCAGGATCGAGGCGTTGATGACGGCGGTGCGGGTGCGGACGGTGAGGCCGTAGAGGCGGGTGATCTCGTGGCCGCAGCTCGTGAGCAGGTCGGCTTCGGCGCCGAGCTTGCGCACCAGCTCCTCGCTGCCCGTCGTGTCGACGCCGAACGCACTGGACGCAACGAGCACGCGCGCGCCCTCGGCCTTCAGTGCGACGATCGCCTCGCGCACCTGCGCCTCGGTCATGGTGTCGAGCACGAGGAAGCGGTTGGCGGTGGGCAGCATGCGCCCCGGCGCCAGCTCAATGGACTCGATGCGCACCTGCGGCTCGGCGAGCTTGGCCGCATTGGCACCCGACATGCCGACGATGCCGACGGTGGCGACGTCGCCTTCCAGCAGCGCGTTGGTCGCCTGCGTGGTGCTGTGGGCGAGGAAGACGACCTCCTCGGGCGCGACGCCCGACTGCGCCAGCACGTTGCGGAACACCTCGACGACGCCGGCGGCGACGCCGCGCGCGTGATCGTGCGTGGTGAGCACGGAGTAACGGCCGACGACGGCGTGGGTGGCGTTGTCGATCAGCACGGCCTTGGTGAAGGTGCCGCCGACATCGATGCCGATGCGGTAGGCGCGCTGGGGTGTTTCGGCGTCAGCCATGGCGGCGCCGCCGCAGTATAGAGTCTGTCATGTCGTGCGAAATGCCGCCGGCTCCGTTGGCGATTGGTGTGATGTGTCGGGGTGGCTTATAGCATACGCGCAAAGCCGCGTGCCCTATGGGCGTGGTGTCGCGGGCGCCCGGATCAGGAGAATGGGAGGCCGCCATGGCCAATGCAATGATGGTGATCTTCCCCTACCGGCACAACGGCCTGTGGGTGTTCGACGATGAGGCGACCGGTCTCGTCAGAGAGCCGTTTGTCTTCGGCGTGCCCGAGATGATCGACCAGATCGTGGAAAAGATACCCGGCGCGGAGCAGGGGTTTCAGCTGCTGTTCTCGGCCTCGCCGTTTCCGGGATATCAGGACGAACTGACGTGGGTGCGCGAGGAATACGAGGGCAATTGGTATCGCTGGGACAAAGCCGGGATCGAAGGCTGGCTGTGCCCGGCGCTTTTCAAGTATTTCGAGGCAGCGCCGCCTAAGATCTATGTCGCGGTGGATCGGAAGCGCGAGGGGTGAGATTTGCGGCGATTGCGGTGATGTCCGCGCTCAGAAAGTGCCGCTGCCCCTCACATCGCGCCGGAGGCGCGTCTTCGACGCGACCCCTCTCCCCGTAAGAACGGGGAGAGGGAGTACCGACCCCTCACCTATTCCTTTTTCGCCAACCCCAGCTTTTCGAGCGCGTCCTTTTCGTCGGCTGCGAGCTTTGGCACGAAGGCGGCGTAGTCGGCGGTGTTCATGTAGCGCCGCGAGAAGTCGAATTTCTCGTAAAGCTCGGCGACCTTGGGGTCGTCGTAGGCCTTCTTGAACGCATCGTGCAACTTCTTGACGATGGCCGGGTCCATGCCCTTGGGGCCGGCGAGACCGAACGGGGAATCGAACGTGTAGGTATATCCAAGCTCCTTGATGATGGGTACGTCCGGCCATTTCTTGCTGCGCTCGCCGCCCAGCATCATCAGCAATCGAAGCTCGCCCGACGCCACGAGCGGCGCCCAGGCCGGGCTCTCCACCATCATCATGATGTGCCCGCCGAGCAGCGAGGCGATGGACTCTCCACCGCCTTTTGTCGGGATGTGAGTCACCTGCACGCCGGACTGGCGCGCCATCAAGCCGATGGCGATGGCATTGGTCGTGGCGGGGCCGATGGTGGCGTAGGTGAACCTGCCCGGATTGGCCTTGGCGAAGTCGAGAACGTCCTGCCATGTCTTGAAAGGACTGTCGGCTTTGACGACCGCGCCGAGATTATAGCCGCCCAACAGGATGATGTAGGTGAAGTCCTTGACCGGGTCGAAGCTCACCTTCTGCATGTGGGGCACGCGGTACATCGGAATGGCGAGCTGCGCCACGGTGTAGCCGTCGGGCTTGGCTGTCGCCGCCATGTTGGCGGGACCCAACGTGGCACTTCCGCCGGGCTTGTTGTCGACGATGACCGGTTGCCCCAGATGCTTCGAGGCGTTCTCGGCGATACCCCGGAACAGCAGGTCGGCTGTCACGCCGGCCTGGAACGGAATGACCAGGGTGATGGGCCGGGATGGAAATTCGCTTGCCGTTTGTGCGGCGGAAAAGGCGGAAATATCCTAGCGATAGTGTGATTGCGGCCGCGAGGGCCAGAATGCAACGACGCATCAACTCCTCCCTGCGGGCTCGCCTTACTTCCAGCGGAACCCCGATGTGGTGAATTGGGCATGAACGCTGCGTCTCGCTTGTTGCGAAATTCTTATGCAGCGCCCGGCCCGAACGGATGGGACTTCGAGATCACCTGAAGCAATCATAGGTGCATTTCTACAGATTGTCTCCACGCACCATCATCAGTGGGTAGTGGTTCACCGACTCGCAAACAACAGCCGCTTTGCTGGCAGGTTGGCGTCGGCTACCGTGCTCGCTGACTGTGAGCTCGCGTCTTGGCGGCTTCTTCGTCGGGAATATCGTTCATGACGGACATTCATCCGTACTATCAGGAGCAGCGCCCAGCCATGGAGGCATCCATGCGCCAGCGGTTGCAGCTTGTGGACGATCTATTGCGCGACCGATTGGGAATGACTGATCTGGCTCCGGTCAAACAGGAGATCATGGAAGAATTCAGCACTGTCCTACATCAGATGCCCTACGTAGGTGGTGCCTCAAGCCGCATGACCGACTTCTTCATGCGCCTTCTCGGTTTCATGGCGATCGGCCGCGTACTGCGCCGTCATGGTCTCCAAACGGATCAGATTGGCGAGGTGGAGCGGGAGAGCCTGAAAAGGCAATTGCTCACCATACCGGAAGCCGAGCGGTTGGAAGCGGGACGCCAGTTCATGTCAGATGCGAACCGCGCCGTCATCCGAGAACAAGCTTCCCGCAGCCACGAGCAAGTCTACCCAGGCGATTTCGTCTACGACTTCGTCGAACCGGGCGCGAACGATACGTTCGAGTTCGGTATCAATTATCGAGCCTGCGGTTTTTGCAAATTTGCGGGTCAGCATGGTGATGTTGATATTCTGCCTAACATCTGCGGTCTCGACTTCGCAGCTTATGAGCTGCGCGGCATACATCTGGAACGCACTCAGACCCTGGCTGGCGGGGCAACGCACTGCAATTTCAGGTTCAGCCGCAAGGCCGACCTTGAGCCGAAAGCTTAGGCGCTGTTACGAATGCCTCTGAGGTTGGACACCCCTCATGCTTGGAGAAGGAAAGGCCAAGTAGTGCCTCAGTTTGAATTTTGAGGCCTTGACTCTGGCGCGCCTATAAAAAGAAGGCCCCAATCGATGACGGATCAAGCGGCGTTTGAGCGCTCTTTGCCGGACGGCTTCATGGATTTCATACGCGAGGTCGAAGCCGTCGTGTCGCCCGGAGAAGATGGGATTGTCATCCACATTGACACAATGCCTGTCCTCACTGTGACCCTCGATCAAGCCAGCAATCTATCCGAGGAAGATAAGGACACATTGCGGGTCGTCTTCTCCGGGATGCGGCCACGAATTTCAAACTGAGGCACTACCTAAAGGCCACTCCCGCTTGACGCGAGCCGGTCCATCGGCGTTAAAGGGCTGCGCAAACGATGGTGGCGGGCGGCGGATGGCCGTGCCGGGAGCCCGAAAGGCTGAGAGCATGGACAAGTTCACGACGCTGACGGGGGTGGCGGCACCGCTCAACATGATCAATGTCGACACCGACAAGATCATTCCCAAGAACTATCTCAAGACCATCAAGCGCACGGGGCTCGGCACGGCGCTGTTTGCCGAGATGCGCTACGACGAGGCGGGCCGCGAGAACCCGGATTTCGTTCTCAACAAGGGGCCGTTCCGCAAGTCCACCATTCTCGTGTCGGGCGAGAACTTCGGCTGCGGCTCGAGCCGCGAGCACGCGCCGTGGGCGCGGCTCGATTTAGGCATCCGCTGCGTGATCGCGCCGTCGTATTCGGACATCTTTTTAGGCAACAGCTTCAAGAACGGCATCCTGCCGCTCATTCTGCCCGAGGCGCGCGTGAATGAGCTGCTGCGCTTCCTGCTGGAGCTGCCGGGCGCGGAGATCACCGTGGACCTGCCGGCGCAGACGGTGACAGGGCCTGACGGGAAGGTCGATAAGTTCGAGATCGATGCGTTCCGCAAGCATTGCCTCGTCAACGGGCTCGATGACATCGGCCTGACGCTGCAGAAAGAGGCGGCGATCAAGGCGTATGAGACGACGGCCGCGACCAGCCGGCCGTGGGTGTGAGCTGAGGCGCCTCCTCGTCGTGCGACATCGGCATTGGGTTGCGCGGGCTGCCGCATTGGATCCTGGGTCCCGGGTCGCGCGCAGGAACCGTTTCCCCGGAGCCTTCACGGCCACATTGGCCTGCGCTTGCCCGGGATGACACTGAGGTTGCGGCACGTCGTCAGCATGGACGTCGCTGACGTTCGGTGGTGCGGTGTGCGCACTGCCCCCGGTTCCGCATTTCGGCTAGAGCAGGATCGCTTCGGATTGAAGCCATTCGCCTCACCCCCAGGGGCCTTGGCCGAAGCGTGAATCCTGCTCTACGCTTTGATTTTGGAGTGGGATTCACGTTTCGCAGAGAAGCCAAGTGCTTCCATGCGAAACGATCGCGCTCTAAGACATAGGGTATGAGCTGGAGCGGGCATGGCGGCGGCCGCGGGCGCCGCGGATACCATCACGGCAATCTGCGCGAGGCGCTGGTTACGGCCGCGCTCGATCTTATTGCGCGCAAAGGACCGGCCGGCTTCACGTTCGCGGAAGCCGCGCGGGCGGCGGGCGTGAGTGCGGCGGCGCCCTACCGGCATTTCCGCGACCGCGATGCGCTGATGGCCGATGTGGCACGGCGCGGCTTCGAGATTTTCGAGCAGCGCTTGACGGCGGCGTGGAACGGCGGACTGCCCAACGCGTTTGGCGCCCTGGAGGCGATGGGGCGTGCCTATCTCGCCTTCGCGCGCGACGAGCCGGCCTATTTCTCGGCGATGTTTGAATCGGGACTGCCGTTCGAGGCCCATCCCGAGGTGCGCGAGATGGGCGATCGCGCGCTCGGCGTGCTGCGGCAGGCGTGCGAGGCGGTGGCGGTGACGCTGCCCGTCGACAAGCGTCCGCCGGCGATGATGATGGCGCTGCACATCTGGTCGCTGTCGCACGGCATCGCGAGCCTGTTTGCGCGCGGCGATGCGGCGCGGCGTCCGCTGCCGATGCCGCCGGAGGAGCTGCTGGAGGCGGGCGTGCTGGTGTATCTCGAAGGGCTCGGCGTGCGGCCCGGTGCGTGACGAATGGTGCCGCTTCGGACGTCTGGGGGCTGCTGCGAGCTCTCGATCTTGCCGGCCAGGCAAATGTCGTTGGCCGAAGATGTAATGCGCGGGGATAAACGCGCACGAATTCATGCTTGCAGGGACAATGGCGCCAAACTGATCACCACATTGAGGTGTCCAGCGGCGATCAGGCCCTGATCGACGGGTGTCCAATGGGTGATCAGGTGGTGATCGGGGCCTGATCGGGTGGTGATCGAAACACGGTTTGGTGCCCATAAATTAATCAGCTCCCCGCTCTTGACGGCGCACGGCTCCTGCGCCACCTATGTAAATGTCATAAACATTCACATGGGATGGTGCGCGAGAGGATGACAGCGATGGCAGATGTGGTTGCACGATTAGACGACTTCGGCAGACCGGCCTGGATCGCCCTGATGGTGGCGGGGTTCATCCTGTTCTGGCCGATCGGACTGGCAATTCTGGCCTATATGCTATGGAGCGGACGCATGGGTTGTGGATGGAACCGTAACCGGGTCGAGCGCTGGCGCGAGCACGCGACCGAGGCGTGGGATCGTAGGCGCGAACGCTGGGAACGGCGGATGCACATGCACGGCGGCGGCCGGGGTTCGAGGCTTCGCCCTACCGGCAACGGCGCCTTTGACGAATATCGCGAGCAGGCACTGAATCGACTCGAGGAAGAAGCGCAGGAATTCCGGTCGTTTCTGGAGCGCCTGCGGGCAGCGAAAGACCGGCAGGAGTTCGACGACTACATGCGCCAGCGGCGCGAGCGCCCTACAGGCCCCGATGCCGGTGGCGAGACGCCGGCGCCGCAAACTTGAAGGCGTAGACACAACTCTTCACATGGAAAGATCGGCGGTCGGGCGCAATCCGGATCGCCGATTCCGTTGAGGCCGATAGGCGCTACTTCCCGACCTCGAAGTCTTCGTCCGGGACGTCCAGGGATACGAATGCGAAATGCGTTCGCTGGTAGGCCGGCAGTCTTCCACTATAGAGGCCTGTGCCGGCGGCTCCGAAATCTTCCATGGTCAGCCAGCCGCGTGCGGTGAAGGCCAAAAACAGATCGAATCCGAACGCGATCCCCGCGTTGGCAGGGGCTTGCTTCAGCGCCACATCCAGGTCTGCCTGCATGGCCTTGGCTGCCGCGTCATTCATGCGACACCTGTCCCGCTCTTCTCCAAGCACGCTCCAGAGTTCGCTGCTGGCAGGCGAGAGTCAAGATCGCGACATCTTCAAACGCAGGCCTCGCTGCCCAAATCTCCCGCTTTGCATTTGCTGGCGAATGCTGTAAACTACCTAACACTTTGATTTGCCTGCCCGGCGCCCGCCGGTGACCAGGTACCTCGCGGAACTGCATGACTATGCAGCGCTGCGGGCCCCCCCACCCGACAACGGGTATGTTTCCCACCTTTACCTGCGCCAGACCCGCCGCTGAGATCATTCAAGTCTCCCAGGCAAGGGTCGGCCCCGAGAGTTTTCCATGCAAGACATGATCAAACAGATGAAGCTCCAGGACCTCAAAGAGAAGTCCCCCACGGAGCTGTTGAGCTTTGCCGAGGAGGCCGGCGTCGAGAACGCCAGCACCATGCGCAAGCAGGAATTGATGTTCGCGACGCTGAAACAACTGGCGTCGAAGGATATCGACATCACCGGCACAGGTGTCGTCGAGGTGCTGCAGGACGGCTTCGGCTTCCTGCGCTCGCCCGATGCCAACTATCTGCCGGGACCCGACGATATCTACGTGTCGCCGTCCCAGATCCGGCGCTTCGCGCTCAGGACCGGCGACACCGTCGAAGGCCAGATCCGCAGTCCCAAGGACGGCGAGCGCTACTTCGCGCTGCTCAAGGTCAACCTCATCAATTTCGAGGACCCCGAGAACGTCAAGCACAAGATCCACTTCGACAACCTGACGCCGCTCTATCCCACCAAGTGGCTGAAGATGGAGCTGGAGGATCCGACCATCAAGGATCTCTCCCCGCGCGTCATCGACATTGTGGCCCCGCTCGGCAAAGGCCAGCGCGGCCTGATCGTGGCCCAGCCGCGCACGGGCAAGACGGTGCTGCTGCAGAACATCGCGCACGCCATCACCACCAATCATCCCGAGTGCTACCTGATCGTGCTGCTCATCGACGAGCGGCCGGAGGAAGTCACCGACATGCAGCGCTCGGTGAAGGGCGAGGTCATCTCCTCGACCTTCGATGAGCCGCCGTCACGCCACGTGCAGGTGTCGGAGATGGTGATCGAGAAGGCCAAGCGCCTCGTGGAGCACAAGCGCGACGTGGTGATCCTGCTCGATAGCATCACGCGCCTTGGACGTGCCTACAATACGGTGGTGCCAAGCTCCGGCAAGGTGCTGACGGGCGGCGTCGACTCCAACGCGTTGCAGCGGCCGAAGCGCTTTTTCGGCGCCGCGCGCAACATCGAGGAAGGCGGCTCGCTGACCATCATCGCTACGGCGCTGATCGACACCGGCTCGCGCATGGACGAAGTGATCTTCGAAGAGTTCAAGGGCACCGGCAACTCCGAAATCGTGCTCGACCGCAAGGTCTCCGACAAGCGCGTGTTCCCGGCCATCGACATCGCCCGCTCCGGCACGCGCAAGGAAGAGCTGCTGGTCCCGGCCGATCAGCTCAAGAAGATGTACGTGCTGCGGCGCATCCTCAACCCGATGGGCACCATGGATGCGATCGAGTTCCTCGTCGACAAGCTGCGCTCGACCAAGACCAACGGCGAGTTCTTCAACTCGATGAGCACGGGCAAGAACTAGCTCTGCAACTTTGGGGGATGCGTTGAGTCAGTCGCCGAGTACCGATGCAACTGGGTTGCCGATAGGACGTGCTCTTCCGAACTGGACTGCACGGCCCAAGCCGCCGCGCACGCCGATCGAGGGGCGGTTCTGTACGCTTGAGATGCTGGATGCTGGCAAGCATGCGGCGGATCTGTTCGCGGCCAACAGGCTCGACACGGACGGCCGTAACTGGACATATCTCGCCTACGGGCCGTTCGCGAAGCTCGAGGACTATCGTGCCTGGGTCGAGACGGTGCAGAAGGGCGACGATCCGCTCTTTCATGCCATCATCGATCGTGCCACCGGCAAGGCCGTTGGCGTGGCGACGCTGATGCGTGTCGATGCGCCCAACGGCGTGATCGAGACGGGGCATCTCAACTACTCGCCGCTGCTGCAGCGCAAGCCCGCCGCCACCGAGGCGATGTTCCTGCTCATGCGGCGCGTGTTCGACGAGCTCGGCTATCGCCGCTACGAGTGGAAGTGCGACGCGCTCAACGCGCCGTCGCGCGCGGCCGCGGAACGACTTGGCTTCATCTACGAGGGCATGTTCCGGCAGGCCACGATCTACAAGGGCCGCAACCGCGACACATGCTGGTTCTCGATGATCGACGGCGAGTGGCCGGCGTTGAAGCGTGCCTACGAGGCATGGCTCGCTCCGGCGAACTTCGATGCGAGCGGCATGCAGAAGCAATCGCTGTCGGCGCTGATCAAGCGCGAGCGTGGCGCGTAGAGCGCAGCTCACTCTCGTTGTTGCTTGCAGTTATGGCTCCCCCACGCAGCGTCATCCCGGCGCCGCATGTGCACGACACGTGCGCATGCGGGAATCGGCCGGGATCCAGATGCCAAGCCGCAAACTCGGAGCCAACGGATAGGCGTCTGGGCCCCGGCCTTCATGCGGAGCATGCAAAGCATGACGCCGGGGTGACGCAAGAGGTGAGAGGCGGGTTGCGTGCGGCCGAGTCGCTACGCAGCAGCAACGCGCTGCTCGCGCAGCAGGTGCGTGAAGGCATCGGCGTCCGTCGCGGGCAGCGAGCATTGCGGGCCGATGCACACGTAGGCCGTCGCTTTGCCGTCAATGGCGGTTTTGCCTTGCAGGAGCGGTGAGGCGTCCAGATAAGTTGTATCAGGCACCGCCAGCTCTAACGCGCCAGGCATAGAGACGGCGTGCAGCGCTGACAGCAGCGGCCTCGCCTCGCCGCCGATGATGGCGACCTGCTGCGGCGTGTTGAGATCGAAGATGCCGGCGACCAGGCCGCAGTGGCTGATCATGTTGCGCGCGAGATCTGCTGCGAATGCCGTCGTGATGGCCTCGGCGCGGGTGATGTAGTCGGCCTTGCCGGTCAACAGGTGCAGCGCCATCAGGTTTGAGATCATGATGCCGTTGGCATTGGGCGCGGCATCGTCGTGCGCCGAGCGCAGGCGTACGATGACATCGGGCGTGTCATCGGCGGAGATGTGATAGCCGCCACGATCGGCTGACCAGTAGTGGCGGTCGAGGATGGCGCTCCACGCTTCGGCAGTCGTCAGATAGGCCGCCGTGTTCGTCGCCTCGTAGAGACGGAGCGCGGCCCAGATCATGTTGGCGTAGTCGCTGGCGGTGGCTGGCGCGCGGAGCTGGCCGGCGCGGGCGGCGTGCATCAGGCGGCCATCGACGGTCATGTGCTGTTCGACGAAGGCGAAGGCGCGCTCGGCGGCGGCGAGCCAGTCCGGCTGATCGAACACGCGTGCCGCGCGCGCGAGTGCGGCGATCATCAGGCCATTCCAGTCGGCGAGCACCTTGTCGTCCCAACCGGGGCGGATGCGCGATGCGCGATGCGCCAGGAGCTTGGTGCGGAGCTTGGCGAGCTTGGCTTCCTCCGCTTCCGATCCGAGCGCCAGGCTGGAGAGGCGGTTGAGAATGATGTGGCCTTCCCAGTTGCCATCGGGCGTGACGTCGTAGACGTGCGCGAACAGGCGCGCATCCTCGGCGCCGAGCACGTCCAAGATCTCTTGCGCGGTCCAGACGTAGAACTTGCCTTCCTCGCCTTCCGAGTCGGCATCGAGCGAGGCGGCGAAGCCGCCGCCCTCGGCGATCATCTCACGCATGAGCCAGGTGACGGTCTCCGCGACGCGCGCCTTGTAGAGCGGGTTGCGCGTCTCGCGCCAAACCTCCGTCAGCAGGTCCACCAGCAGCGCGTTGTCGTAGAGCATCTTCTCGAAGTGCGGCGCGAGCCAGCGGTCGTCAACGGAGTAGCGCGCGAAGCCGCCGCCCAGATGGTCGTAGATGCCGCCCTGGCAGATGTTGGTCAGCGTGGTCTCGACGGCGGCACGGTTCGTCTCCAGGTCGAAGCGGATACCGCCGCGCCAGAGCAGCCAGAAGAAACTCCATTGCGGAAACTTGGGCGCGCCGCGCAGACCGCCTTTGCTCATGTCGACGGCGCCAACCATGCGCGTGGTGAGATCCTTGAGGACTGCATCATCGATGAGCGGCCGGCCTTGCGGACCATCCCGGTCGGCCGTCAAGGCGCCGGTCAGCAATTCGGTGTTGTTGCGGACCTTGTCGGGCTCGTCGCGGTGGATGCGGGCGACCTCGCGCAGCACGGTCGTGAAGGCCGGCTTGCCGAATCGCTGCTCCTTTGGGAAGTAGGTGCCGCCCCAGAACGGCCTGGCGGTGCTGTCGAGGAACATGGTCAGCGGCCAGCCGCCCTGCTCGCCCAGGTGATGCAGCGCGCTCATGTAGATGGCGTCGATGTCGGGGCGCTCCTCGCGGTCGACCTTGATGTTCACGAACAGCTCGTTCATGACGCGGGCCGTCGCGTCGTCCTCGAAGCTCTCGTGCGCCATGACGTGGCACCAGTGGCAGGCGGCATATCCCACCGACAGAAGGATGGGTTTGCCAGTGCGCTTGGCTTCGGCCAGGGCCTCGGGACCCCACGCCCACCAGTGGACAGGATTGTCGTGGTGCTGGAGAAGATAGGGGCTCGTCTCGCGGCTCAGCCGGTTCTCGCTCATCGTGCGTGCTCCTGACCGGCCGGAATGGGGCGGGCTCGAGTGCGGGCACTATACGACCCAACACCTCGTTGGTGAGAGAGTTCCGATGCGTGAGCAGGCCACAATCTTCGCCCTTTCGACGGCGCCCGGGCGCGCGGCCTTGGCGGTGTTCCGCATCTCCGGGCCGGCGGCCGGCGATGTCATCGACCGCATGGCCGGGCCGCGGCCGCCGGCGCGCACGGCTGGGTTGAAGATCATTCGTGATCCGGAGACGCGAGAGGCGTTGGACCAAGGGTTGGTGCTGTGGTTCCCGGCGCCACGCAGCGAGACGGGCGAGGATCTGGCGGAGCTGCACGTGCATGGGGGACGCGCCGTGGCGCAGGCGATGCTGCGGGCCATCGGTGCGGTGCCGGGCACGCGCATGGCGGAGCCGGGAGAGTTCGCGCGCCGGGCCTTCGAGAACGGCAAGATCGATCTCACACAGGCGGAGGCGATTGCGGATCTCGTTGATGCGGAGACGGAGGCGCAGGCGCGGCAGGCGTTGCGGCAGGCGGGCGGTGCGCTGGCCAAGCTCTACGAAGGATGGCGGGCAGAGCTGATCGAGGCCTTGGCCCTGATGGAAGCGGCCATTGATTTCTCGGATGAGGGTGACGTGGGGGACAAGACCGCGCGTGAGGCGCGCGTGCGGGCTGAGGCGTTGGCGGAGAAGATCCGGCGGCATCTCGATGACGGGCGGCGCGGCGAAATTCTGCGCGACGGATTTCATGTGGTGATCGCGGGTCCGCCCAACGTCGGCAAATCGAGCTTCCTGAACGCCATGGTGCAGCGGGAGGCGGCGATCGTTTCGGAGGAGGCCGGGACGACGCGCGATGTCATCGAGGTACGGATGGACCTGGGGGGCTTGCCGGTGGTGCTGAGCGACACCGCCGGCATTCGCGAGACCGAAGGTAAGATCGAGCGTGAGGGCATCAGGCGGACCATCGCGCGCGCCCGCGATGCTGACCTGGTACTGTGGCTGATGGATGCGACGGCGCCGGAGCAGAACTTACCGCCCGATCTGGCAGCGCATGGGAGACACGTCATTCGCGTGCTGAACAAGATCGACCTGGTGGGCGGGAGCGCGCATGGGGAGCCGGGCTGGCTGCGGCTGTCGATGCGGACCGGAGAAGGATTGGCCGAGGTGACGAAGGCCATCGAGGCGGAAGCGCGCGAGCGGATCGGCGCGACGGAAGCGCCCGTCATCACGCAGGCGCGGCATCGCCAGCAACTCGAGGCGTGCGCGAGGGCGTTGGGGGAGTATCTGGGCGGTGCGCTGGATGAGACGGAACTACGGGCGGAAGATTTGCGCCGGGCGACGATGGCGCTGGGCCGCATCACGGGCCGCGTCGATGTGGAGGACGTGCTGGACCAGATCTTCGGGCGGTTTTGCATCGGGAAGTGACGCCTTCCTCCGACCTCCGCGCAATTTGTCATCCCGGCCGAGCAAAGCGAGAGCTGGGATCCAGGGGGCCACAAACCGCGGCTGCCGCATTTTGCACTGGGTCCCCGGGTCGCGCAGGGGCCAGGAGGAAAATCTCACGGCCACCTCGGCCTGCGCTTGCCCGGGATGACACCGGTGGAGCGGCGTGGAGTAGTCGCGGCGGGTTCAGGCCGGCACGCCGGGTAAGGGTTGTTTCACGTGAAACGCTTTGGGTTGCAGGACCACCTCAGGGTGAGGGCGGGGCCTTGCGTGGTTTGGACGAGGCGGCGGGCCGTTTGGGTCGCTTTGTAGGCGCGCGGCGTGGGGAGCGCTTGGGCGGCGGCGTGGCCGGAACGGCCGCGGCTTCGTCCGAGGTGCTGTCGTCATTCAAGCCGGAGAGAATGGCGCGGGCGCGGGCTTCGAGGGCCTCGACGAACTTCGGCATGAGCGGATGATCGCCAGCGGGCAGGGCCACAACCTCCTTGGCCGTCGCGCCGGTCTTGGCCAGCACGGCCTTCGCCAATATCTCGACGCGGGCAATGGTGCGGCTGGCGTTCAGCCCGGTATCCGCGGCAAACCGCTGCCAGTGGCGGCGCTTCAGGTGCTCGCCGCGGCTCTTGCCAGCGATCTTCTGGGCCATGTTGCGGGTGACGTTGCTCCAGACGGCCGCGCACATGATGTCGTAGATGGGTGCGAGGCTGACGCCGCGGCCGGAGATCAGCAGCGAATAGTTCTTGGCGTGGGCGTCGGTGTTGCAGGCCAGAACGTTGAAGATGACGTAGTCCAGCAGCGCCAGGATGTCGGGCGCGCGCATGCGGCGGCGCGTGAGGGCGAACATCTGCGCCAGCGTGGGGCCGGGGATGCCGCTCTGGTTGGATTCGTACTTGGCGGCCGGCGGCTTGCCGAGTGCCTGGCAGAAGTCCTCCTGATGCAGGCGGCGCCAGCGGTCGCCCTGGCGGATGCGGTCGTAGCGCGTGACCAGCAGATAGGTGCGGTCTCCGGCCTTGCCGGTCGTGACCTCGGGCGCGTTGATGCCGACGGCGCGGGCTAGGCGCAGGCACAGGGCCTCGTTCTGAACGCCACCGAACAGCTTGTCGGAATCGGGCTTCAGGATGTGGGTGGAGGGGGCCCCCTCGGTGGGCACGCACAGGCGGCCCTCGGAATCGATGGCGACGCCGAGCTTGGTCTGCACGCCGGCGAGCGACATGGACACGCCGTCGTCGCCGACCAGAAACGGCTTGCTCGGCAGTTCGTCGAGGATGCGCTGCAGGGCCTTGTCGCCGGGGATCGGGCGCCAGTCGCCTGGACCCGTGTGGCCGGGCTTAGCGATGGAGAGGGCGCCGGCGGTGTCGCGGCCAATCTCGGCCAGGATGCCGATGACATCCTCGGGCGCGGCGCCGAGCCTGAGGCCCACGGTGCGGAGCTGCGAGGCTTCGGGCAGCAGGTTGGCCGCCCAGGGGAGGAAGATCTGGGGCGGAGCACGCGGCGTGGTGAGCGGCATCAGCACGGAAATCGGGAAGGCGCCGCGCGTCTTGAGCCAGGCCGGGTCATAGGTGAAGGCCGGCCCTTGGGCGCTGACGTCGATCTCGCCGACCGTGCGGGTCTCATAGTAGATGGGGAGGCGGCTCACGGCGTGGGCTCATCCAGATCGGGCAGGAGCGCATCGCCGCCATCGCCAGTGTCGGTGCCGGCTGCGAGCTCGAAAGGGTGGAGGCCGACGGCGATGGCGACCACTAGGGCCTTGCCGAGCTGGCAGCTCGGCTTGCCGCCCTCCAGCTCCAGGATGAAGCGGCGGCCGACGCCGGTGGCGAGCGCCAGGTCGTCCTGGCGCATCTTGAGGGCCTCGCGGCGCTCGCGGATCAGCGCGCCGAAGCGGCGGGCGTGCTCGTGGGCGGCGGAGGGTGCGTCGCCTTCCGGTTCGCGGCGGACGGCCATGGCGGATATCCCGTTGATGTTCCCGAACGGGAATATGTGTACCCGGAGGCGACGAATAAAGGCCTAATGTGCGTGAGCGGGAACTTTGTGGGGATAAGTGGGCGGATTGGGCCGCGATGTACCCGAGCGGGAACATAAACGTTCTGGCTCTCTGCGGATTCTTGTGG
>JBJXDX010000139.1:0-14062 GCA_046154585.1 Hyphomicrobiaceae bacterium
AGCTGCGTCGACGCCGTGCACCTGGAATACGTTCTTGGCGATATCCAAACCGATCGTGCTAATCTGCATGTGGACGGCCCCCTCATGTGATTCGTCTGATGACGATCACCCTATGGCACTTCGATGCCGCAAGCGGGCGCCGTCCACCTCATCAAAAGTGCATATATAAGAGGCATCCCTGCTATGACCCGCATCCTGCATCGAAGCCTTGCGCATCGCTATCCGGTCGCCGAAAGCGGCCGCGGGCTCATCATCCGCGATGCTGAGGGCAAGGAATATATCGATGCCTCGGGCGGTGCGGCAGTGTCGTGCTTGGGGCACGGCCATCCAGATGTTCTGGCGGCCATGCATGCTCAGCTCGACAAGCTCGCCTACGCCCACACCAGCTTTTTTACGACAGCCGTGGCGGAAGACCTCGCGGAAGATCTAGTCGCGCATGCGCCGCCGGGCATCAGCCATGTGTACTTCCTTAGCGGCGGCTCGGAGGCGATGGAAGCTGCGCTAAAGATGGCACGACAATACTTCGTCGAGATCGGGCAACCGCAGCGCCGGCACTTCATCGCGCGGCGGCAAAGCTATCACGGCAATACGCTCGGCGCGCTCGCTGTGGGCGGCAACGAGTGGCGTCGCAAGCAGTTTGCGCCCTTGCTCATCGAGACCCACCACATCTCGCCCTGCTTCGAGTACCGGGGCCGCCACGCAAGTGAGACGCCAATGCAATATGGCGAGCGGCTGGCTCGAGAGCTGGAAATCCAGATCGAAGTCCTGGGCCCCGATACCGTCATTGCCTTTATTGCGGAGACCGTCGGCGGAGCGACCTCGGGTGCCATAACCCCGGTCGAAGGGTATTTGCGCCGCGTTCGGGAGATTTGCGACCGGCATGGTCTCCTGCTCATCCTGGATGAGGTGATGTGCGGCATGGGGCGCACCGGGACGCTACATGCGTGCGAGCAGGAAGGTATCGCGCCCGACGTGATGGCCATCGCCAAGGGCCTGGGCGGCGGTTTCGCACCAATCGGCGCCATCCTAGTGGCGGAAAAAGTCCTCAATGCGTTCGAGACCGGCTCGGGCATGTTCCAGCATGGCCATACCTATCTCGGCCATCCGCTAGCCTGCGCGGGAGCGCTGGCCGTGCAGCAGGTCATTCGTCGTGACAACTTGCTCGACAACGTCCGGCGGCAAGGAACTCACCTCACACGGCGCCTGCAGGAACGCTTCGGCAATCATCATCACGTCGGCGATGTGCGCGGCCGCGGCCTGTTTCAGGCGATCGAGCTGGTGCGTGACCGCGCCACACAAGAGCCGTTCGTCCCGAAGCATAAGCTCCACGCGCGCATCAAGCAGGAAGCGATGTCGCGCGGGCTGATGGTCTACCCCATGGGCGGCACCATCGACGGCGTGCGCGGCGACCACGTGCTACTGGCCCCTCCTTTTATTGCCGACCACGGAGCAATCGATACTATCGTCGAACGCCTCGGCGATTCGGTCGATGCCGCCATCGGCGCCATTCAAGGTTGAGGCTTGGAGTGGTTTATGGCGCTTGCGGCTTTTGTCTCGTGCATCGCGCTCTCTGAAACTCCGCGCGCAGCAGCAAGAGTTTGTGACGATCGGTACAGGCGGCGTGACGGGAGTCTACTACGCAGCCGGCGGTGCCATCTGCCGCCTGATGAACAAGGAGCGAAAATCGCACGTCATCCGCTGCTCCGTGGAGAGCACCGGCGGATCGACCTTCAACGTCAGCGCCATCCGAGGCGGCGAGCTGGACTTCGATATGGCGCAGTCCGACATCCAGTTCAATGCGCTTAAAGGTATGGGAGTTTTCAAGGACCCCGGTCCCTTTGGCGAGCTGCGGGCAGTGTTCTCGATCCATCCGGAACCCTTTACCGTGCTGGCGCGGAAAGAGGCGGACATCGCCCAGTTCGAGGGCTTCAAAGGCAAGCGTCTCAACGTCGGCAATCCAGGCTCGGGCACCCGTGTATCCCTGGAAGAATTGATAGCCGCGATGGATGATTTCGCGCTCGCTTCTGAGCTCAAGCCTGACGAGCATGGACCGGCCCTGTGCGACAACAAGATCGACGGATTCTTTTACGCCGTGGGGCACCCCTCCGCGAACATCCAGGATTGCCAACAATCCGCAGCCCACCGAAACATATGGCGTGCTGGCGACGCTCGTCACGTCATCTGCCATTGCAGATGAAACGGTGTACCAGCTTGCCAAGGCCGTGTTCGACAACTTCGAGGAGTTCAAAAAACTCCATTTTGCGCTCGCCAACCTGGAGCCAGCGCAGATGATCAAGAATGCAAACTCGGCACCGCTGCACGCTGGAGCAGCGCGGTTCTACAAGGAGAAGCAGTGGCTAAAGTAAGTCGAATCGACAAAGCGCGCACGACCACGCCGACCCGCGCTTGCTGCACGTGCTGAAGCCTTTCTGCGCGAGGAGGTCTTCACGCATGAAGTCTGCAGCCACCTCAAGTCCATGTGGCGAGGCGTGCGGAGCGGGCAGATCATCCCGAAGATCGATCAGCAGGAAGCCGACCTCTACATGAACCCGCGGCGGATGCGATAGAAGCGGTCCCGCTGCCGAGGGGCAGGCGCAGAAGAGCTTGTAAACCGCACGCACTTAACTCTGTCGCCAGAATGCCGCGCCCGTTGATGGCCCATCGGGGGCAAAAATCGGTATAGTTGCTATCTGCGCAGGGGCGATGCCGCTGGCCTGCCAAAAGCCTAGTTGTTTCTTTTGGATGGTTGCGCTGTAAGCGCGTTCCGGCCCGCTGGCATGCGGGACTTTGTCGGTTAGTGAGATAAGGGTAGAGATGATTGCGCCATCGTTCTCGGGACAGCCCGCCGCCCCGACCTCCATGGTCTTGTCCGCAATGCTATGGGCCGCCCTGGCTGCATACGCGCTCTACATTGGAGTAAGCCTCGGGCAGCAGTGGGATCTGCGGATCTTTCACGCCGCACCAGTGGCCCTTTCAACCGGCGCCAATCCCTACGACCTTTCGGATGCCAGTCTTGGATATCCGCCCAATCTGGCGTTCCTGTATCCGCCGCTGTCTTTGTATGTGCTGGAGCCTCTATCTTTTCTGCCCTATCGCGCGGCTCACCTGATTTGGTTCGTGCTGAAAATTGCTGCTTTGTATGCTCTGGTCCGAATTTGGCATGTTCATTTTGAACGCCTGAGCCCGATGTGGCCGACCGTTCTATTTCTTGCGTTCGCCTTCAACGCGACAATTCTGAGAGACCTGAAGGCCGGAAATTTATCGATCTTCGAGCAGCTCGGAATTTGGTTCGCCTTTTCGCTTTTGCTCAGAGACCGGGCCTACTCGGCGGGGCTGATCCTTGCGGCTGTCGCGCAGTTCAAGCTTGTACCGATTGTACTGCTTGGCCTGTGGCTGTTCATCGGGCCTCGTCCACGCTGGAAACCGTTTGTGCTGTCTCTTGGTGTCTTCGTGGCGCTACTCACGTTGAACTTCCTTCTACAGCCGGACATGACGCGACAGTTCATAGATCTGCTCATGTCTCCCAGTCACCCGAACCTGGACGAACGAGGGGCTATAAACCCGTCCAATCTGGCTTTTGCGCGAGACATCGTCGAGAAGGTTGGCCAGATGGGGATGCCGATTGGCAGGAGTGCAGCAAATATGGCGTTTGCTGCCTGCGTGGCGCTGCTCGCTTTGGGGTCGCTGTGGCTGGTGTGGAAACGTCCGGCGGCGATTGAACGCGATCCGCGCTGGACGATCTATGTCGGATGCGTGCTCTATGCCCTGACCATGCCGCGGATGAAGGATTATTCCTACATCATCATGCTCATTCCCAGCCTATACGTGGTCCGCGAGATCATGGTTGGAAAGTTGCAGCAGGCATCGCTCTTTCCGCTGATTGCGGTGATCATGCTGCCGCATATCAAAGTGTCCAACACAGGGGGCCTTGATTGGCTGCCGGCCTATGTGCCACTACTAGCCGCTTGGTGTGTGCTGTACTATCTCGTTCGACTGCGGCTCGATGAATTCTGGCCGGCGTCGGTCCAGCGAATGGAAGAACCGAGCCAGCGTCTCTGACCGGTGGCGCCGTCGGGTGCGCCTGGTCTCTCTCCTTGCACCGGCTGACGTCGAGTGTGTTGGGCTCCCCACGGGAAGCTCCACGGCATGAGACCACCGATGTCCATCAATGGGCTGTGCACCACCGTAATGCTGCTGACGTTGGTGACGGCCATGCCTGCGAATGGCAAGGACCCCTTGCCGCACGTCGATCCAGCCTCGATCGGCCTCGTGGCGCAGCGTCTCTCGAGGATATTTCCAAAACCCTTCTCGGTGACATCCAGAAAGAGCAGATTCCCGATGCGGCGCTGCTCATCGCCCGTCATGGCAAGATCGGCTACTTCGAGGCCTTCGGCTATCGCGATCCCGCCACGAAGGCGCCGATGCCTAACGATGCCATTTTCTAGATTGCCAGTATGACCAAGCCCATGGTCTCGGTTGGCATCATGATGCTCGCCGAGGAGGGCAGGGACTGGAGGGCGAGGAAGCGACGCTGTCTGGCGACGATCTCGTACTTGCCGCGCTTGCCTTTGCGCACGACGAGGGATTGCAGAAGACCATGCGCCGCGATGGAGGCAGCCAGTTCGTCGAGGCCAGCCCGGACATCGGTCTTGCGGACGTTGCCGTCCCACAGCGTGAGGCGGTTCAGGGGTACGTGAAGAGATTCAGATATGAAGGATTTCTCCGGTTGCGAGCCGCCTTGAGTGGCGCTGTTTGCTTTGGAATTGCATAAAGGTCCGGCTTGGCAAGAAGTTCCTGCGTCGCCCCTTCTGGTGACGATCATGGCGGCTGCAAACCAAATAATCGGTATACAGCAACGTCGCAGAGGGAGCGGCAGCGCTGACCCACATCGCTGCGGGTGCAATTGCCCTGCGTGCCACCGCTCCCCGGAACCGAAACGCCAATGATAGCGTGCGTGATCCTTCCGCTCGGCCCTACGCAAATAATGTCAGCTCCGTACGGAACAGCACAGAATCCAGCCACGTTCAAATTTGGCGGTGGGACAAGGTCGTCATGCAGGCAAAGACCATGCAGGAGAGGAAACTGGTTCAGGAGCTGGAAGAGGTCTCGGCCAAATTGGATATGGCCATCGAGGCGGGCGAACGTGGCGATTGGCCCAAGGCCTAGCCCTGCTTGGCCGAAATCAAACGCGTGGTGAGCCGTGTGCTGACGGCGGTGGAGCACATCAACGACATCGACAAGCTGACGGGCCGCTAGATATGCACGACATCGTACGAGGCAGTCTTGCGGCAGGCTCACAACGGTCTGTCGGCCATGAGCCAGGTGTGCGCGGCGATCCGCGACAACGATCTTGGAGCTGCCGAACGGGCATTGACAAAGGCGCAGGACATCGCCACGCAGCTCATGAAGGAGGTGGGCGACAAGGCACGTGCCAGCCTGCAGGTGCCGTCGCCGGATCAGGGCGACAGAGAGTAACCAGCTCGAACCCTTGGGTCAGTGCTCCTGTACTTGTGGAACCTGATCAGCGTAGGCCGTCAGCTCCCCACGACATGAAGCTAGAGTTCGGTCGGCTCTTGGAACATTCGCATGATTGCTTCGTCTTGCAGCTCTTTGGCGGGTCCGACACCAGCTTCCGCACTTCAAGATGATTCTTGCCAGCTTCTCGCGAACATAAGGGCTTTCGCCGTTGCGGCCGCCTAGGCCGCCTTCCATGCGTGCCCAAGCTCCGTCGAAGGCTTGGCTTAAAATTTTAATGGGTCCACCTAGCGTCTCATACCTGCCATAATGCTACGCTGCGGGTCGCCTGTGGCCAACGGCGCGGGCCGGGCGGTACGAGTTTCGCAGATAGATTGTCGTCTCGGGCCGAGGCCACCACAGGCGTACACCGCATGTGAACGCCTCTTCGATCCAGGTCCCATCATCTGCCTGGCATTCGACGACCCATTTGCGGGGACGATGACCTGCCGCGCATTGCACCTTGAGGCGCAGGCGTCCGTCGATGGCGCGCGCAACATATTCCCATGCGAGATCGGCGTCTGGTGTCTCGTCGTGCCAGCCACCAAGCCACAGCGCGCACGAGTGCTCGTGCATACACACGCAAACGTCGACGCCAAGCGGGCCAGACCGGGGGACGGAGACAATGTTGTCTTGCGTATGCGCACGGGCCCCTTCGCAGGACGCGCACAATGTGGAGACGAGATTGGGGATCAGGGTGACCGAGGCGCGCCGGCGGAAGGCGCCGTCGGCCCGATGCCAAAGGTCTATAACGTTGTCGGCGCGACGCGCCGGGCCGGGGAGAAATGCGGAGGACCTGGACATATCGTCGTCTCCAGAAGCACTCGGCCCTCCCCAGGCCTCTTGGCTCCCCAACTTGCTGTAATGCAATTGGCATTGCGCCGCTGACCATTACGTGCGTCAGATTTAATTTTCCCCATTTAATGCAAGTGCAAATCTAGCAGTTATAGCCCGCGCGATATCGGATATTGGATATTGGGCTACGGACGGTTCAGCGCGGCGATCTCGGTTACAAGCTTCTTGAGAACCGCTTCGGCGAACGTCTCGTACGACTGGGCCGGGACGACGAAGGCACCGGGGCCGCCGATCACATCCGAGACGTAGTACTGGTCCAGCCATGGCTCGAGCGTGAGGATCGGCAGGCCGTTGATGACGATGCCGTCACGGACCGCATCGTCGCGCGCCTCGGTCGCGGGTCGGCCGCGATTGTTGGACCCATCTCCCGATACGTCGATGACGCGGCGTGCGCCTCTGAACTCGGACGTGGGAAAGAGCGTGCGTCCGTAGTCGATGGCGCCGCTGATGGACGTGCCGCCTCCAAACAGCCGTCGTGGCGCCGCCGCTATGGCGTCGGCCAGACGCAGCATCGACGCCTGGTCACGCACCAGCACCCACGGCACGACCTGGACCTGCAATGCCGGCCCCGTCCACTGCATCATAGTCACGGCGATCGATTGGGTCGCACCCGACTGCACGGCGCGCAACACCTGCGGATTGCGGAAGGCGGCAACGTACCCCTGCTTCTGCAGCTCGAAGCGCGCCTCGCTGACGCTGCCGGACGCGTCCACAGCGAGCACGAGTTGCAGATCGACCTGAGTTTCTCCCGATGCGGGCGGCGGATAGATGAGAATGGCGACGAGCAGCCCGGTGGCAACGGCGACCGCCATGACGAGCTGGAGGGCTGAACAAACGCGTGCGCTCGTCACAGGGAACCCGCTGACTGCATTGTCGAGAGAGTAGCCGCAACCCTCTTCCGAGCACAGCCCCTGCGCGCGTCAGATCAAGCCGAGCTCCGCCAGCTCCTTCCTGAGCTTGGGCGGCATCATGGCAATGCCGTTGGATTTGCCGCTGGCCAGGTCTTTCGGCGCCTCGTCGGCCGGCAGATAGCGCCAGCCCTGGAACGCACGCCGCGGCGTGGGTCGCACGGGCACGAGCTTGCGGTCCAGCATCAGCATACAGCACGGCGTGCCGTCATCCTTCACGCCTTCGCGCAGGTCGGTGAGCTTTTGGCGCACGAGCACGATGCCCTTGATCACCCAGTAGAGCGAGCCGCCATCGAGCAGCTCGTCGCGGCGCTTGGGGCTTTGGAAGGTGCGATGAAACAGCTCGGGCTTGATACCGTCGGCTTTCATCTGCTTGAGGCGGCCGGTTTGCCAGCTCGCGAGATCCTCAATCGAGTCGCAACCGACACAGAGCTTGACGAGATGGACAGTCATGCCACGACGGCCCCCTCCTCCACCAGCGCAGCGATCAGGGCGCCCTGATTGACCTGCTGCCCTTCCTTGACGGCGAGCTTGCCGACGGTGCCATCGCGCGCCGCATGCAGGACGTGCTCCATCTTCATGGCCTCGACGACGGCGATGCGCTCGCCCTTGGCGACGGCCTGCCCCTCGGCGACGAAGACCTTGACGACCTTGCCGTTGATCGGTGCGCGGATGCTGTCGCCAGCGTGGCCGTTGTCGTCGCCTGCAGTATCGTATTCGGGCCGCCGGATCTCGACCTGCAGCAGATCGTCGATAACGAGGATGCGTGCGGCGCCATCGGCACGGACCGCAACGGCCCCGGGTGCCGGACGGCGCTCCAGATCGTCCCAGACGGGCAGCTCAATGGTTTCATCGCCCTGCTCCCAGATGGCTGACACTTGGCGTTCGGCATCGGCGATGACGACGGGAAACGTCAGCCGGCGCGACCCGCCGAGCTGAAAGGCATCGCCGCGTGTCCAGGGATCGGTCCACCCTTCTCCTTGGCCGGGCGATTGTGCAGTCCCGCCATGCAGGAGGCTTACGACGCCGCGGCTGACAGCATCGGCGTGAACCGTGGCGTCTGTGAGGGTTGCGAGATCACGCGCGATGAGACCGGTGTCCATGCGCCCTGCCCGCACATCGGGCAAGGCCAGCAGATTGCGCAGGAAGCGCGCATTGGTGCGCGGGCCAGCGACGACCAGCGTCGATAGTCCGTCGATCACCGCGCGGAGCGCCGCCGCGCGATCGTCTCCCGCGCCGATGAGCTTGGCGATCATGGAGTCGTAGAACGGCGAGATCTCGTCGCCTGCTCGCACGCCGCTTTCAAGGCGTATGCCGTCTAGTGCTCCATCCTCGAAGGAGACGATGCGGCCGATGCTCGGCATGAAACCCTTGGACGGATCTTCCGCGCACAACCGTGCCTCGATGGCATGGCCGCGCATGGTGATCTGGCCTTGCGACTTCGGCAGTTTCTCGCCCGCCGCCACACGGAATTGCCATTCGACCAGATCGAGCCCGGTGATTTCCTCGGTGACGGGATGCTCCACCTGCAGGCGAGTATTCATTTCTATGAAATGCCACGGCGCATCGGCCTTCAGTTCACCGCCTTCAACCAGGAACTCGACCGTGCCGGCGCCTTCGTAGCCGACAGCCTTGCCGAGGCGGACTGCGGCGTCGGTCATTGCCTTACGCAGCGCCTCCGACATGCCCGGCGCCGGCGCTTCCTCGATGACTTTCTGATTGCGCCGCTGCAGCGAACAGTCCCGCTCGAACAGGTGCACGACGTTGCCGTGTGAATCGCCGAAAACCTGCACCTCGATATGGCGCGGGCGCACGACCAGCTTTTCCACCAGCACGCGCGCGTCGCCGAACGAGCTTTGCGCTTCGCGCTGGGCGCTCTCCAGGGCAGCAGCGAAATCATCGGCCTTCTCGACCAGGCGCATGCCGCGGCCGCCGCCACCGGCGACCGCCTTGATCATGACCGGATAGCCGATGCGACCGGCTTCCTTCTGCAGCGTGCGCACATCTTGCACGTCGCCGTCATAGCCCGGCACCACGGGCACGCCGGCCGCTCGGGCGATGATCTTGGCGGCGGCTTTGCCGCCGAGCTTGCGCATGGCATCGCCCGACGGGCCGATGAACTTGATGCGGGCCTTGGCGCAGGCGTCGGCGAAGTCGGCGTTCTCGGCGAGGAAGCCATAGCCCGGGTGAACGGAGTCGGCGCCGGTCTCGCGCGCCGCGGCCAGCACCTTGTCGATGCGCAAATAGCTGTCGAGCGCCGGCGATGGGCCGATGTGTACGGCCACGTCCGCCTGCGCCACGTGCAGCGCATGGCGGTCAGCGTCCGAATAGACGGCCACCGTGGCGATGCCCATGCGGCGCGCCGTGCGGATGATGCGGCAAGCGATTTCGCCGCGATTGGCGATCAGGACCCTTTTGAGCATGTGCCGTTATCGCAAAGGGCCAAGGGCGCGGCAATGCGCATTCCACAGGGTTGCGGTGCCGGGATGCCGTCGCCGGTCCGGCGAACATTTGCGCCTGGCGGCGCCGGCGGCCTATGGTCCGGCCCGGAAGGAGGGATCCCGTTTATGCACATCCTGTTGCGGGGAAGTCACGTTCAGCGGCTGCGGCTGGCCGCCGGCCTCGTGCTGTTTGTCTTTGCGGCCACGCATCTTTTCAACCACGCACTGGGCTTGATCAGCCTGGACGTCATGCAGGTCATGCAGACCTGGCGCATCGGCTACACGCGCTCGACACTGGGCACGTTCATCCTTGGCGGAGCCTTTCTGATCCACGTCGCCTTAGCGCTCACCAAGCTCGCTTCGCGCACCACGTTGCGCATGCCGGCTTGGGAAGCGTTCCAGATTGCGAGCGGCCTCGCCATCCCGATCCTGCTTTTCGATCACGTGGCGATGACGCGGGTCGGCGATCAGCTGTTCGGCTGGAATGACTCTTACAGGTTTGCGCTGGCGGAGCTGTGGCCGGCGTACGCCGTGTGGCAGACCGCACTCGTGCTCGTGGTGTGGACGCACGCCTGCATCGGCCTGCACTTCTGGCTCAGGCTCGCGCCCTGGTATGCGCGCTTCGCGCCAATGCTGCTGGCTGCGGCGGTGCTGCTGCCGGCATTGGCTCTAGCTGGATTCACCGTCGCGGGGCGGCAGGTGACTGCGACGCTCACGACACCTGAAGCTGTGGCGCAGATGCGGCAAGCCGCGCACTGGCCGAGCCCTGAGGCGCAGGCCGTCATCACCGCCGTCGAGATGGCGGCCATATCGATGCTCCTGACCGCCACTGCGGCTGTGATCGGACTGCACCTGGCACGGGGCGTTGCCCGCAATTGGACTGAGAACGTTGCGATCCAATACGCGGGCGGGCCGCTGGTGCACGGCCCCGTCGGGGCGACACTGCTGGAGATCAGCCGCCTGCGGCGCGTGCCGCATGCCTCCGTGTGCGGCGGTCGCGCGCGCTGCTCGACCTGCCGCGTGCGGATCGACAATGGGCTGGATCAGTTGCCGCTGCCGCGCTTTGCCGAGGCCGTGACGCTAGGCAGTATCCGCGCACCCGAGAACGTCAGGCTGGCGTGCCAGACACGGCCCGAAACGGCACTCACGGTGACGCGACTGGTCGCGCCCGCCGCTGCCGCGACGCGGCGCACGCACGCGGGGTCCAACGAAGCAGCGGGTGTCGAGCGCGTGGTGGCCGTCATGTTCCTCGACGTGCGCGGCTTCACGCGCATCTCGGAGAGCCGCCTGCCCTACGACATCGTGTTCCTGCTCAACCAGTTCTTCGGCGTCATCGGCGCGGCGATCGAGGCCGAGGGCGGATGGATCGACAAGTATCTGGGCGACGGGCTGCTGGCCGTCTTCGGGCGCGAGTGCGACGCGCGAACGGCGTGCCGGCAGGCTTTGCGTGCAGCGCGCCGGATCGATATGGCGCTGGATGAGCTCAATGCGCGACTGATGTCGGAATTCGGCGACCGGCTGGACGTCGGCATCGGCATCCATGCCGGTTCTTTAGTGCTCGGGCGCGTGGGGCACGCGGGAAGCGCGGCGCTGACGGTGATCGGGCGCACGGTCAACACCGCGGCGCGGCTGGAAAGCCTGACGAAGGACAAGGCCTGTCAGCTCATCGTGTCGCGCGATGCCGCTCGCGCGGCGGACTGGGATGCAAAGGGGTTTCCGGCCGAGCGCGTGCAAGTACGCGGGACGACGGAGGCGTTGGAGGTCATCATCGTTTCGAGGGGTCGCGACCTGCCGGCGGACCTCGAAACCGCGACTACAGGCTAGGCCGCGCGCACGGCCTCCATGTCGTTGCCGCGCCATGTGAACCCGCGGCCGGTCCAGGCCTGCATCCAGAGCAGCGGCAGCGTAGTGTCGCGCAACACCCAGGCGACCGGCGAGCACCACGACAGATGCCAGCCCGCCGCCGACGCAACCATGGCCTCCGTGCCGTACCAGATGGCGGCGAGGGCCGACGCGGCGAGTGCCGGATGGAGGTCAACAAAATCGGATGCTGCAGCGGCGCAAAGCACCGGCAGCGCGGCGCCCGTGAAGATCTCCGGCGCAAACAGCAGCGGGAAGCTGGCGCGCCGCAACCGCGCCCAGCGCACCTGGCGCGACCACACGTGCGCAATCTGCCGCGCCCCGAGCGGCTGCACCGAAGGGCTGTCGCACAGCCTCACGCGCAGACCGGCGCGGCGCACGATCTTGGTGGCCGCCGCGTCCTCGGCAGACTCCGCACCCAGCGCACGGATGCCGCCAGCGTCTTCGAGCGTGTCGCGGCGCCAGAGCATGGTCTTGCCCTGGGCAAAGCCGAAGCGGGCGCTGTCGGCTGCGTACTGCCAGCTCGCCTGATAGGTGTTGAGGAATGCGCACTCAAATTCGGCGGCGAAGTTGGCCGGATAGGCGCCTACCGGAGGCGCGCAGACGAGACCTGTGTCCTCGCGCCAGACCGAAATCACGGCGCGTAGGTAGTCGGGCGGCATGAGCACGTTGCTATCCGCCATGACGATCCAGGGGTGCTTGGCCGCGTGCCAGCCCTTCACCATGTTGTTGAGCTTCGGGTTGTCCGACACACGCTCGTTGCCGATGAGCAGGCGGGCGCTCACCTGCGGATGCTCGGCGATCAGACGGCGGGCCAGCGGCACGGCCGGATCGTCCTCGGTACCGCAGCACAAAAGCAATTCGTACGCGGGATAGTCGAGCCGGAAGGACGACCGCAGCGTGATGTCTTCATAGGTATCACGGCCGCACATGGGTCTGATGACGCTGACCGGAGGCAGGAGCTTTGGCACTTGCGCCGCCAGCATGCGCCGATACCGGCAGCGCCACACCGTCAAGGCCCCGACCAGCACGTGCACGACGACCGCTACCACCGCGAACACACCAGCCGCACTGCTCAGCCAAGTCATCTCCATCCTCTTCGTCAGCCAAAGAGGAGACGTGCCCGACTCGTATTGCACGCACATGACAAGGGCTGCTTGCGCACGTGGACCGCACCGGGAAGGGTGCGGGCAGTTAGGTGTTGACGTGGCGTTGGCGGGCCATGAACATTGATGGTCGTCGCCGGCCGGGTTCCCCCCAGCCGGCGCAATCAAGAACAAGAAAGCACCGGAGAAACCCCCCAATGCGTCGGCGTGAATTTCTGTCCATGGCCGCGGGCTCGCTCGCGGCCGGCCTTACCCCTGCGGCTGCGAAGGCCCAAGCCCAAGGCTGGCCCAACAAGCCGGTAAAACTCATCGTTCCGTTTGCGGCCGGTGGTGCCACCGATCTGGTGGCAAGACCCTGGGCGCTGAAGCTGACTGAAGCCTTTGGCCAGCAATTCGTCATCGAGAACCGCGGCGGCGCATCGGGCGTCATCGGCGCGGAGGCCGCGGCCAAATCACCGCCGGACGGCTACACGTTCTTCTTCTCGTCCAACACGGCGACGGTGACGCTGCCGCTGCTGCGGCCGCTTCCCTACGATCCCAAATCCTTCATTGCCGTCGGTCGCGTCGGCGATGTCGTCTGCGGCTATGTCATCCATCCTTCGACCGGCCTGAAGACCTTCCCGGAGATGGTGGACTACGCCAAGAAGAATCCGGGCAAGCTCGCCTATGGATCGTCGGGCCCCGGCACCAACCCGCATCTGCGGCTCGAGATGCTCAAGGTGCGCACCGGCGTCGACATTCTGCATGTGCCCTATCGTGGCGGTGCCGACAGCCTCAACGATTTGCTCGCGAACAACGTGCAGATGATGAACGAGGGCTCGAGCCTGCCCCACGTCAAAGCCGGCAAGCTCAATCTGCTCAACATGAATCATCCGACACGCTTCGCGGAGTTCCCCGACGCGCCGACACTCACCGAGCTTGGCTATCCCGACTCCGACTGCCCGGTCTGGTTCTGCATCTACGCGCCGGCCGGCACGCCCAAGGAGATCGTCGAGAAGCTCAACGCCAAGATCAACGAGATCTCCAAGACGCCGGACCTGAAAGATACGCTGCAGCGCGTCGCTGCCGTGCCGGTGGTCCAGGGTCTCGACGACATCAAAACGCACTGGGAGAACGACAGCAAGAACGTCGCCGCGCTCGTCAAGGCGGCCAACGTGAAGATGGAGTAGGTGGAGCGCAGCGTTCACGAGCGAGTTCCAGTTCGGATGTCGTTCCGTGCACAAAAGGCACGGCAGCCCATGCTTGTGTCCTCGCAGCCGTCCGGCTCGAGGGTTTGCATGAAGTGACGGAACGCAGGTGCCGCAAGGCGGCAATCCTGAAGCTTCTAACAGGGCCACCCAGCGGCACCTGCGCGCGGCGATTTTGGGCTTTGGGTCGC
>JBJXDX010000140.1:0-22397 GCA_046154585.1 Hyphomicrobiaceae bacterium
ATCGGCGGCGACGAGCACGTCGCCGCCGATGCCCTCTCGGGCCAGTTCACCCACGAAGTGTGGGTGCGGCATCGCGCCGGCGTAACGCCGTCCATGCGCTTTCTTGTCGGCAGCCGCATCCTCGACATCCGCGCCGTCGTCGGTCGGGAACGACAGCTCAGCGAGCGTCGGTGTGTCGGTCTCGGGACGGGCCGCAGTCTCGGCGACCCAGCCAGCTTCCGCGCCGGTGATGGCGAACGGCTTCTTGTAGACCGAGCTCGACACCTGGCGGATGCCGGCGATGGCGCGGATCGGCGAGACGTTGCGCACGGCGTGGTTGACGGCGCGCTCGAGCTCGTCGGGGACAAGGTAGCCACCGTCGGCATCGGTGCCGACCGACAGGGCCTTGGCTTCGAGATCGCGGAGCTGGCCGGCCCCGCCTTTGCGCACGTAGGCCTCGAAGGCGGCCTTGTGCTGCAGCGTGGCGCCCGAGCGGACCGGCGTGCCGCCGAGCGAGGGGCGTGCCGATTTCAGCGCCAGCTCGTCGACGATGCGCTTGTTGTCGTCGAGCGCGCGGTTGATGCGGTCGAGCTTCTCGCTGGTCAGTGTGTCGGCCGAGGCGCGGCGCTCGATCTCGTCGAGGCGCTGGTCGTTGGTCTCCTTGAACGCCTCGAAGGCGCGCATGAGGTCGTCGATGGCGAAGCCCAGATCGGATGCGCCCTTGGTTTCCGGTGCGATGTCGTTGCTCATGGGGTCACACAGTCCTTTGCACGTGATGATGGGATCGGAGGAGTCGGGCGGCCGTGGCGAGCCGTTCGAGGAGTTGCATCTCCCCGCCGGGTCCATCCGCAGCGTCGTGCGTGCGGGAGAGCCCTTTGAGCCCGTGGCGCATGACCGCCCGGGCCTGCGAGCGCGTGAGCCCAGCGTCGTGCGTGAGCCAGCGTTCGAAGTCGCGTGCCGTGGGCGTGCTGCCGGCGAAGGGGCGCTGCTTGACGGCGGCGATGCGTGCTTCGGGCAACATCGGGAACGTCACGACGGAGATTTCCCACAGATCGACCTTCTCGAGTCGGCGCACGCCGGTGGCGCGATCACGGCGCGATTTGACGGCGCGAAAACCGATCGAAAGGCCGTCGATGGCACCGGCGCGCATGAGCGTGTGGATCTCGCGGCCGCGCGCCACGTCGAGCATGAGGCGGCCGCGGGCGTAGAGGCCGCGTGCATCCTCGGCGATGCGGTGCCAGATGCCGATCGGCTCGCTCGGGTTGTGCTGGAACAGCAGCTTGATGCCGGCGGCACCGCGTGCGGCAAGGCTTTGCGTGAAGGCGCCCGGCAGGACGATGTCGCCGCCCATGTCCTCGCGATTGAAGAGGCTGGCGTAGCCTTCGAACAGTCCGTCGTTGGAGATGGTTTTGAGGTCGAGGGCGGTGAATTTGGATTCCAGGGCGGTGCTCGCCGCGGGGCGTGTGTGCAGCATGAGGAGATCGCCTGGGTTGGGACGCAGCAGTCGTTTCACGGAGCAGTCGTTTCTATGTGCGGGACATGCCCTGCCACGCGAGGAACAGCACGCAAGTCGCGCAGGCTGGGATTCACCCCCTCCCTGGCCCTCCCCCATCAAGGGGGAGGGCAGAAAGTGGAGAGGTATCAAACCTTGCAGCTATGTCAGAGTTCGCCGAAGCGCATCTGAGCCCCCGCCAATCTATTCCCCCTCCACCGGCCCATAGCCCACGGCTGCGCGCTTCTCATTGGTGGTGAGGAAAGTGGCTTTGTCGATGCGCGTCCACCCTCCGAACAAGTCCGAGGGCAGGCAGAACTTATCGATGCGCTCTTAGATCCGGGCTCAACAGGAGCCGCCGATATGCTTCCGCTAGGACGCAGCCCTGGATAGCGAACTCCAGAAAATGGATCGGGAAATAGGGAAGCTCGGCGACGAACGCCCAATGAGCGTTGACGCGCCAAGGGATCATGCCCGCTGGCGCGAGATGGCCAACGCCGAACCAAGCCAGGGCTTGCGAGCAAAGTCTTACTGCACCGCCCACTGCCACTGCAGCCAAGAGCGAGATACAAAGCAGTCGCATCGGCTGCAATCTCAAGAGACGACCAAGTTCGCGCAGGTCAGGCCGGCCATGCTGAGCCACAATCGCGACCAAACCAAAGAAACACGCCGAGAGGACACCATTCACGAAACCGGCGGCGATCTGAAAAGCATGATAATAGATTGCGACGTCTTCCCACTGAAATGCGAGGGGATCCGACGGAAGCATCAGCCGCGCTAGCAGGGATGTAGGCGCATCACCTATTGCGACGTTGACCACCAGCCATGCGGCGACGATTGGGGTCGCCACCCATGTTTCCCTTCCAAAATCGAGGTTGATCGCGCGAACAGGTGCGTCACCGCGGAGCACCCATCGCAGCAGCATCACATACGCCATGGCCGCGAACGGTGCCCACGCGATGCTCCGCGCCCAATCGGGGGCGCGTCCCAGACGCAGTTGGTCTTGCCCGACTACTTCGAGAATCACCAACACGATTGTGCCGAGAAGCCAAGGCAACCAGTAGATCGCAAGGAGACACGGAAGTCGCCGCACCATGCGGTCGATACCCGCGAGCGCCACGTCGAAAATCGGCAGCAAAGCTGGCTTCTCCTCTCACAAAGATGCGCGCTGGAAGCTGACGATGCAGAGTATTGCTGCAATCGAACCGGCAACCTCTCAGGTGTCTCTGATGATCGCAAAGAAAGCGCGCACAGCCGCCCCGGACCTCATTTCCTTCTTTCTCAAGCTTCTTCGAGCTGGTGATCTCACTGCCCGCTACCGGCGGCAAGTTGCGCTCTTACGCGGTGGAGGAATGGCCTGATGGGCTGCATGTTCCACTCAGCTCCGCTGTCTGACCACAGCTGTCGTAGTTCGTCGTCACTGGCATCGGAAGCCACCAGCTCTCCAAGATAGGCATTCAATTCGGTTGAGCCAGCAGCATCTAATTGCGCGATGTACGCGGACGCGCCAGCATCAAGGGGTGGATACTCATAGTTTATGTCTTGATGGAACCATGAGCTGAATGCGAGAAAAGAGGCCGGCGGAGATTGAATCGGTTTCATCTTTTCGGCTCATTCGCTGCAATCGAACCGGCAAACTCTCATGTTAACTAGGCTACCTTCGCCACCTCATTGCGCAGCATCGTGAGGAAGGTGATGAGATCTTGGCCCTCGTGAAAATAGATCTCTGCCGGCGTGGACCACCAGAATTCCTTCAACTGTTCGGCGGTGTAGGTACCGCTCAACAGTTTGTCTAAGAACGCCTTCATCACCATTCGCTCAGGTTGCTCAATCCCAAAGAGGCAATCTGGGCCATCAACTCGAGGGTCGGTTTCTCGTAACCCAAGTCCTGCCCGAGGTTGTGGCACGCCTTCTTGAACTCATCGGGGATGGGGATGTTCATCGCTCAATCGATGATTTCTCACGCCGCTGATTCCACCAGGATCCGCTGCTCCAGTTCAGTCTGCTCAATTGGCTCGCCTCTAGACTGACTTTGCAACCTCATGACGCAGCATCGTTAGGAAGGTGACAACGGCCTTCCCTTCGTAGAAGACGATGTCGGCTGGCATTGACCACCAGATGTCCTTCAACTCATCGTCGGTGTAGCGCCCACTGAGAAGTTCATCGAGGAACGCCATGATTGCCGGACGTTCACGTGGCTCGACGCCCAGCAACGCAACCTGCATGAGCTCCTGTGGCGAATGAACCTCCAGGCCTTGCACTAGGTTGCCGCACACCTTCTTGAATTCGTCTGGGATATCGAGGGTCATCGCTCAATCCCTATTTGTGGGCCATGCTCTGAGCACAAGGTAGCCCTTTTCGCTCCGATCCGTTCTTATGATGTGCACCGTGACTCCGTACGTCGCTCTCATGGTTGGTTGAGAACGCTCATTAGGCGCATACACCTCATAACCGGTCGGCGCATCGAAGTCGGCGTGAGCGTACATGAAGGGCAAAGACATTGGAAAGCGACCCTGAGCGAACGCGTCTATTCTCGCCTGGTTTTGCGAAATGGTGGAATTCACCAGCTTGTTGGCCGCTTCCAAGGAAGTAAAGGACCCTGCCCGCTTTTCTCCGTAGCCGCCGATCAGAGGTATATTGCGCCGGCTGGCCAGTATCCGCGCCTCGAGGTACTCCTCGGGCTTGTTGACATGCCGCTCAAAAGTGTGACCGCCCAGCGTATCCTCGTCCAAGATGTTTATCGGGTAGCCCGGACGTCCGGTGTCCTGTACGCGGTGGACAACACCACCGCCGGTGTCGGTCCAGCGGCCGAGATCGTCGCGCAGCTGGCCGGGGTTGAAGTTGGCCTTCGGAGCGAGTCCGTTCGATGAGATGAGGTCCGCGGAATATGCGTCCTTGATCTCATCGCCACCGGTGATTGGCCCGTAGCCCGCAGCCGCGCGCTTTTCGTTGGGAGTGAGGAAGGTGGCTTTGTCGATACGGGTCCATAGAGCTTCTCGTTCGGCAGAGAGGGCTTCGATGCCGTCGAGGTCGGCGCGCAATTCGACGGGTGATCCGTAGGCGGGAGTGAGCCAGCCGGACAGCGCCTTGGACGTGCGCGCGACGAGCGGCAGCACGGTCTGGCGCCAGAACATGCGGGTGGCTTCCTGCATGTTGGAATAGGTGTTGTCGCCGGGGATGCCGAGCAGCATCGGCGGCACGCTGAGAGCCAGCGCGATCTCGCGTGCGGCTGAATTCTTGGCTTCGATGAAGTCGAGATCCTTGGGCGACAGGCTCATGGACTTCCAGTCGAGGCCGCCTTCGAGCAGCAGCGGGCGGCCGGCATTAGCGGCGCCCTGGAAGCCGCGCTCCAGCTCGTGCTTCAGGCGCTCGTACTGCTCGGAGGTGAGGTTGCCTTCGCGCGAGGCGTAGACCAGCGCGCCGGAGGGGCGGGCGGAGTTGTCGAGCAGTGCCTTGTTCCAGCGCGCGGCGGCGTTGTGGATATCGATGGATGTGGCGGCGGCCTCGAGCGGGCTCATCCCGTAGTGATCGTTGGCCGGGTGGAACAGCTTCATGTGCAGCACGGGGCGGATGCCGGCGATCACATCGGAGCCGAGGCGCACGGTGCGTCCCGCCACGGTGTAGTCCCAGGCTTCGGGCCAGCCGTCGCTGCCCGGCACGATGCGCACGCGGTCGGGGCGCAGCACGTGCAGCTCGCGCACGCTGCCGCCGATGGCAACGGCTTCGAGATAGGCGTTGCCGGCAACGAGCAGGAAGCCGTACCAGGCTTCGAGCAGGTCGGGGCCGCATTGCGCGGGGTTGGGACGCGCGATGAGCCCGGCGAGCGGATGGTCTTCGATCTCCTCGTCGCCCTCGTACAGCAGCAGCGGCACGGAGGCGGCGGCTTCCGCGATCATGCGCACGCAGCGGTAGACGATGGCGTTCTGGGCGAAGCCTTCGCGGGCGAGCGCGTGGTAGTCGCGCGGCGTCCACACCGGCTGGCGCAGGCTTTCGAACGCGATCAGCGGCGCGGTGGCGCTGGATTTGGCGTTGGCGTGGGGCTCGGGCCGGCGCTGCGGCACGAGGCGGCGCAGGGCGCGGCGGACGCGCGCGGGGAGTGTCGTGGACTCGGCGGATGGCATCAGGCGGTGGTCCGGTGGGACGGAGGCACTCATCCCCTCTCCCCATCGTTCTTTCACGATGGGGAGAGGGTTAGGGTGAGGGGCAGGATCTTGCTCAAAGTTTGCGGCTAGCCACTTGCACGGTGCGGAGGACGCCCCTTCGTTGCTGAGCTTCTCCCCAGCGACCTCAGAATTTGCAGCTGCCCCTCACCCCGACCCTCTCCCCGCACGCGGGGAGAGGGGGAAGAAAGTCCTTCACAGCTGCCGCATGGTCGGTGCGGTGTGGCGGGTCAGCATGAGATCGGTGATGGCCCAGACGAGGGCGTCGAGGCGGTCGGGGCTTTTGCCTTGGGCGAGGCCGTCGGCGGCGAAGGAGCACATCTCGGATTCCAGCTCGACGAACTCGCCGACATGGAGCACGCGGCCCTCGGCATAGAGCGTGGAGACGGGTTCGGCGCGAATCCACTTGCCGCGCGTGGCCTTGACGCTGCGGATGGGCACGTTCTCGTCGACCTGGCGGATGACGCCGGCGACGAGATCGCCGCCCTGGTTGGTTTCGGCGACGATGCGGTCGGCGGCATAGTCGCGATAGGCGGCGACGGCGGCGCGGGCCCACACGATAGGCTCGCGGCCGCGGATCGTGCGGTCGGCGAGAACGTAGCCGCGGCCGTCGGCACCGAGGCCCGCGACGACGATGCCGCAGGCGTCGGAATTGGCGTTCGAGGTGACGGGCGGATCGACGGCAACGACGATGCGCGTGAGATCGGGCGGCGCCGTGATGCGCTGCGCAGCGATCTGCTCGAGGCGCCACAGGCCGCTGTCGAGTTGGTCGACGATTTCGCCTTCAAGCTCCTGGCGGCCAAAAGCGGTATTGCCGTAGCGGCGCATGACCTGGGCGAGGAAGCCTGGCGCCAGGTTGGCGGCGTTGTCGAGCGTGCGCGAGCGTGTGGTCACGGTGGTCCAATCGTGGATGAGCTGCTTCAAGACTTGGAGGCCGCGCGGCGTTGTGGTGACGACGGCCTGCGGTGCGCTGCCGAGGCGCAAGCCAAACTGCAGCATGTCCCAGGCGTAGGCGGGGCGGCGCCACTTGGCGAACTCGTCGCACCACGCGGCATCGAACTGCGGTCCGCGCAGGCTGTCGGGATCGTCGGCGGCAAACATCTGGGCGACGGCTCCGTTGGACCACGTGATCTCGTTGCGGGCGACGTCGTAATGCGGGCGCTCGTTCGGCGCATGCACCGTGAGTAGCCCCGAGACGCCTTCGACCATGACGCTGCGGACCTGTCCGATGGTCAGACCGATGAGTGCGAGACGGCGCGCCGGTTCGCCGGCGATATCCTCACGGCCGAGCGCCTTGGCGCGCACCCACTCGGCGCCGGAACGCGTCTTGCCAGAGCCGCGGCCGCCGAGGAGCAGCCACGTGTGCCACGGCGTGCCCGCGGCGGTGCAGAGCGGCGACACCTGATCGTCGCGTGCCCACGCCAGCCATTCGAAATGAAGGCGCTCCACCTCGGCGGCGGGAATCTGGGCGATAATGCGTTCGCGTTCGTCAGCCGGCAGGCTTGACAAGGCGCTCAAGACGCTCCGCAAGCGCTCGACGGTATCGCTCCGCCTCCTCGGCAAGCCGGGCGGCGGAGGTGTCGTCGCTGCTCCCTGCGGGTCGGTCGAGGTCAGATTCGAACTCCGAGATCTTGCCGAGCTGGCTGATGAGGCCGCCGATGGCGCGCGTGTCGCGTTCGTGGTCGGCGGCGCTGGATGTTTCCTCGCCTCGTGCGATCTCGGTCGCCATGCGCAGCTCCATTTGTCTGAGTTTGGTGTCGATGGCCTTGTAGAAGCGCCGCACCAAGGTTCGGCGTGCCGTGAGCGTGGACGGCCGTGCCCGCGCGCGACCCGGCTTCGGGACCGGCGCGCCTGCGACGGAACGCCAGCGATTTCGGGCTGCTTGTCCCTGCAGGGTGGTGAACGGCACCTTGGTCACGCGGGAGATTTCCCGTAGCGACAGCGTCGTCTCGCGGCACAGATGTTCAAGCCCGCTCCAGTCTTGAACGAGCTTGGTCGGCATGAGGAACCGGGATGTGAGGGTGAGATGCGTCTAGTGTCCCGATTTCGAAGTTCGCCAGATCTCGACGCCAGGTCCGGGAGCGAACTTCGGAATCAAAAGGGACACTAGATTTATGACCTTGCTCGTGTGATTCAGATCGAGAAATTTGCCCAGAGGCGGCCTGTAGATATGGCGAATTTCTCGATCATCACACTAGGCCGTGAACCCATAAAAGGAGAAGGACCTGCACCGAGTTATGCTGGTGCAGGGTGGCGGTCTCACCGGTGGCTTATGAGGTCAGCAGAGCCTCCGATAGCTGACGGAATGCTGTACCGCGGAGGTCGGCAGGTCCGTGCCATGACCTGCCGTGAGCAATACAGCCCGTATGCCGGCCCGAGTCGTGCCCATGGCTGTGAATAGGTGTGGAATAGTTGACCGGCTGGGCTTGGGATCGGCGCCCCAATGGTTGACCGACTCAGGCAGCGGCGCCTGCCTTCTCTGGTTGCAGAGGGGGCCAGCCGGGATGATGACCGTGGAGACGATTGGAAGGATACGCCGAGCGAACTTGGTTGAGGGCGAGAGCATCCGGGGCATAGCGCGGCGCCTGCGACTGTCGCGGCAAGTAGTCGGGCGATCGCGTCCGAGACGGGTGAGTTCCACTACGAGCGCAACGTGCGGCCGCTGCCGAAGCTTGGCTCGCACGTTACGGATCTCAACCGACTTTTGGAGGAGAACGAGCGCCGACAGCGACGCGAGCGGCTGACGCTGATCCGTGTTTGGGAGGAGCTGCGGGGGCTTGGTTATGAGGGCGGCTACGATGCGGTGAGATGTGGCGCTCACGTCACGTCAACGTCAGTCCACGTGCTCCATCATTCCCACGCGCTACGCTCTCCCAATCAAATCCAGGACCAAGGAGCTGCTCGGCAGGGATTCAGCTAGCCGTAGAATGGCCGGGCAGGTGATCGTTATTGGCGGAAACTGGGCGATGACGTCTGCGGCGGGGAGGCCGTGCTGAAGACCGGCGCGTCCGCATGATCGCCGCGCGACGACGGTTCACGGCTTGCCGCTATGATGAGGGCAATGACTAGTGCAGCACAGACCAGCGTTTTCACAACGGCGGAACCGGACAGCCCAAGAAGGCCTTGGGCATTCTCAGCCGCCTTGGACCTTCTACGGTGCGGCAGGAGCTCAATTAAGCGATCAGCAATTGACCCGGAATCCGCCGGTGTCCATCGTCCACCAGGCAGCCGCGCAATCAACGTAGCCAATCTCTGCGTGGCGGTATCCTTCGGCAGCTCGGATAACTCAGCTGCCTCTTTCCAGGGATCGAGGTTCAGTCGCGTTAGCGCTGAAAGGACACTGAGCGGCATCTCATGTCTATCCGCGCCGATCGGCGCGTAGAGAAAGTCATTGAATTCGGATTTAAAGAAAGAAACCGAAACAGCAGGCGTCACCTTGACCACCAATCATATCGACCGGACAATGAGCTATGGCCCAAAGTTGGTGACGGCATGAATCGGTGAAGGCGGCATATCGTGGGGGTGTTCGACGCCTCCACTTCTCCACCAAAGGAGCGATATGCCGTGCCCAACGATACCGTCATCAAACTGATTCAGCCAGGGACGTTCAACGACCAGCTCACCGATGTTTTGCGCAATGGGGCACGCGCCCTGCTGGCTCAGGCAGTTGAGGCCGAGGTCGCCGATTTTCTCGGCACGCATGCCGACCTCAAGACCGAGGACGGCCACCGGCGCGTCGTGCGGCATGGCCACCTGCCCGAGCGCGAGGTCATGACCGGCATCGGCCCGGTCGCGGTGCGCCAGCCACGCGTGCGCGACCGTGAGGCCGGAGCCGACGATCCCGAGCGCATCCACTTCACTCCCGCGATTCTGCCGCCTTACGCCCGGCGCTCGAAGAGCCTGGAGATGCTGATTCCGATCCTCTATCTGAAGGGCATCTCGACCGGTGACTTCGATGAGGCGCTGGCGGCCTTGCTCGGCAAGGATGCTCCCGGTTTGTCGGCCTCAACGATTGCGCGGCTGAAGGAGGCCTGGGTCGACGAGCACAAGCGCTGGAACGAGCGCGATCTCTCCGCCAAGCGCTACGTCTACGTTTGGGCCGACGGCATCCATCTACAGGCGCGCTTGGAGGACGACGCGCAATGCATCCTCGTCATCATCGGCGCAACGCCAGAGGGTAAAAAGGAGCTGATCGGCTTCACCGATGGCACGCGCGAGAGCGCCCACGATCTGAAGCGGCGCGGGCTGGCAATTGCGCGCCGGAGCTGGCCGTCGCCGACGGTGCGCTCGGCTTCTGGAAGGCGCTCGGCGAGGTGTGGCCCAAGACGCGCGAGCAACGCTGCTGGGTGCACAAGGCGGCGAACGTCTTGAACAGGTTGCCGAAGAGCCAGCACGCAAAGGCCAAACGCGCCTTGCAGGCGATCTGGATGGCCGAGACGAAGACGGATGCCGACGTTGCTTTCGACGCTTTCATCGAGAGCTACCAGGTCAAGTACGACAAGGCTGCCGAATGCCTGGAGAAGGACCGCGAGGCACTGCTCGCGTTCTACGATTTTCCCGCTGAGCACTGGAAGCACCTGCGGACCACAAATCCCATTGAAAGCACCTTCGCTACCGTGCGCCACAGGACGATCCGCTCGAAAGGCTGCCTCTCGAACAAGACCGCGCTTGCCATGGTCTTCAAGCTGATCGATGGCGCGCAGAAAACCTGGCGCAAGCTCGACGGCCACAACCAGTTGCCCAAGATCATCCAGGGTGTGAAGTTTACAGACGGGCTCGAAGTCGTCGTCAAACCGGGAGACATTCAAGCCCAAACCGCCGCCGCCTGATCCATCACGCCGTCACCAAGAATCGGCGATAGCTCCCGGACAATTGTGCCGTGCCGAATGGGAGAGCGCCCACTGCCCCGGTTTGTATCCAGACCTACCGAACGGGGAAGGCTCGTTGCTGGGAACCTAGAACCAGCGCCCTCGACCATAGAAGCCGCCGCCGCCGATAAGGAGCAGCACAACTATTATGATCAGAAGTGTGGTGGTATCCATGACAGTCTCCGAGCAGAAACCGAACCGACCGCTTAGCGCGGCGAACGTTCCTGGGCCTGAGTGTAATTCAAATCGAGGCGAAGGGTTCCCTGGGCCAAATCTGCCGGACATTGCATAAGGCGATTACGCATCCCGGATTTTGGATGGAATGATGCGCGTCTGCGGCCCGGTTGGCCGTGCCGGTTGCTTCTGGACACTGTCCTGAACCCTCGCGTCCGGGCCAGGGCTCTTGATCCCCACGCGCTCGCCGAAACCGAGGTACGCGAGGCCGAGAAGCAGGACCACACTCATGACGAAGCCAGTCATTGTAGCGGCGCTAGGGTCGTTCATCATCTGTCGACTCCTGATGCCCCGTCATGTCAATCCATGAGGGATCAAAAGGTTCCGAGCGTCCACGGATGTTGGGCGTGCCTCAAGCCGCCGTTTCTGAGATTTATTCGCCCGGCGACCGGGGCCTAACCTGCAGGGACCTTCTCGGGAACCTTGACGGGCTCTTTACGGGTAGGTTCTCGCCGAGCGGGTGCTGGCATTGGCACTATAATCGGATTCGGAACCACTTCCGGGATGTCGATAGGCTGTGATCCGGGTTGATGAGCGCGGATCATGTGCGACCTCCTTTATCAAACAGGTGGGCTTGCTTGACTACTTCAGTGCGATACTTTCTGAGCAACGACTGCATTTCGTGCAGGATGCCACGGGATGATCTGGCCGGTATTTCGCACCATCTTGAAAGAAGAATGCCCGATGTCTTCTTGACACGTACAGCCTCTTCGAAAACATACGCGACTAGCTCCTGGAGAGCGCTAAAGAACTTCATATCGTCGGCACTTTCCGCGTCGCCAGTCCGGACCCATGGCGCATCGACCAAACCGGCAAGCAGATGCCGATCGAGTAGAGAGTGCATCTCCTCCTCAAACTGTTCGCCGAGCTTGCTCCAATAGCCATGGTGCGCGGCATGGGTAAGCAGCGTCGCAAGGAGATTGATGTTCTCGATGTCTAGCCTGCTACCGCTACCGGTGAGTAGATCGGTGCGACCGTTTTCGAATGGCAATTGGTGCCGGATACGACAATGTTTGCCGTCTCCCTCCCACCACTCGAAGTCACGCTCGAAATCTCCTCCAGCGTCGTAGATGACTAGGCGCTTTCCTCTGCGGTAGCGCATATCGTCACTAGCTGTTGTCTCAAGGTCCCCCAAGGCATAGCGCCGTAGGGTGTCAGACCCGAGGTAGAACCCTATCGCCAAGAGCGCCGAGCGACGACCAGTAAGCCTTCCCGGTGAACACACCTGGATTTGGATTTCCCGATTGTCAAAAAGCTCTGACCCAGTGAAGTGCTCGATGCACTCCAAGAGAAGTATCGCCGAGCGAGCATTGCCGACAGGCGGAAGCACCAGACACAGCGACGCACGCGAGTGCTTGTACATGTTAATCTCGAGGACTTTTGACGATCCTCCGAGGCTCTTCACCAGCGGGAAGAATTGACTCCCACTACCTAGACAATGGATCTTGAGACCCACTGATAGAAGACCATGCTCGACGCGTCGACGATGCAACGCGAGCGCGTCCGCCTGAGCCGGAGCACCTTTGTGCAGATGCGCGAGCAGATCTTCGAGTGTGTATCCATAGGGCACTTTGAACCTCCAGTTTTCGACCGGCGCTTTGAAGCGCGCGATGAAAGGATGGGTTCAGGGCTGAGGCGCCGGCATCGGCCTTATACATGGCGTGGCTTTCGACGATCGTGATCCTCATTGGTGCCAAGATCAAGACGGAGCACCATACGGCGCGCGACACGACGGACGACCGCGAAAGCCGATGGGCAGTCGCGGTGCACAAATGGCCGACCAGATCGATCAGTCACCGGAATCACGGTTCGCAGTCGCTCTCAAGCCCTTTTTCGACATGGGGTAATTCCGGGATCGAGCCACACCAAGGTACTGGGAATCAGCTCTCCGGAAGCGGACGAGGTCCACCTCATGTGGCCTCGCGATCATGGAGAGGCCGCGATGGAGCACTATGTCGGACTGGACGTGTCGTTGAAGGAAACTGCTATCTGTATCGTCGATCGCGCTGGCAAGATTTTATGCGAAGCGAAAGTTGCATCCGATCCTTCGGTAATCGCCAAATTCATACGCTCGAAAGCTCCAAGCGCTGTGCGGATCGGCCTGGAGACGGGGCCGACGGCGACTTGGCTCTGGACTGAGCTCAAGCTCTTGGGCTTGCCCGTCGTCTGTATCGACGCGCGTCATGCCAAAGCCGTCTTGAGGATGCAGATCAACAAAAGCGACCGCAATGATGCCGCCGGGATCGCGCGCATCATGCAGACGGGCTGGTTCAAGGAAGTTTGCGTCAAGAACTTCGACAGCCATGCGATCAAAGCCTTGCTGGCGAGCCGAGCTTTACTGGTCAGGATGAAGCGTGATCTCGAGAACCAGGTTCGTGGTCTATTGAAGAACCTCGGCCTCGTCATCGGTCGAGCGAAGTTCAATGTGTTTGCCGTGCGTGCCGAGGAGCTAATCGAGGATCGGCCCGAACTTGCTGCTGCGGTCGGGCCCTTGCTCAAAGCGCGCATGGCTATCGAGCAGCAGATCGGTGACCTCGATCGCAAGGTGATGAAGCTGGCGCGCCACGATGAGCAAGTCCGTAGGTTGATGACTACGCCCGGCGTCGGCCCGATCACCGCACTCTGCTTCCGTGCCACGATCGACGATCCGACACGCTTCAAACGATCGCGAAGTGTCGGCGCCTATGTAGGCCTGACGACTAGGCGTCATGCTTCGGGTGAAGTCGATTGGACGGGACGCATCTCGAAGTGTGGAGATGCAATGTTGAGGATGTACCTCTACGAGGCCGCCAACGTCCTGCTGACGCGCGTGCCGAAATGGTCGGCGCTGAAAGCTTGGGGTCTGCGGATCGCCAAGCGGAGCGGGCTCAGAAAAGCCAAGGTTGCGGTTGCGCGGAAGCTAGCCGTGATCCTGCATCGCATGTGGGTCGATGGCACCGAGTTTAATTGGTCAAAGAAAGAAGTTGCAGCGTAGCAAGCAACTGAAGATCGCAGAGTTCCCACTTCCGGGTGGGAAATGATGTCCCTGCCGGGACGATGGCGGTGGCGAGGTCGTTCGATGCTTTGCGTGCGTCCACAATGGGCGACCGCGCTTTCGACATTGATCCGCCAGCGTCACCTTATGCCATCATGCGGAGGGTTCGACCTACCGCGGAGAGAACAGTGGGCCCGGCAGGACAATCGATGAGAGCTTGACACCCAGTCCCGGAATTAGAGAACAGCATCGACCCGAATTCACCGTGTTCCCGAAGGGCTACGGCTTGGTGCCTCCGCGCTGCCCCGCCGTCGGAAGGGCGAGATGGGGTCTCAGATCCTGTTTGTTGCCGTGCGCCCCTGAGGGGGGCGGCCGCCAAGCACTGACACCAACGCACGCGACGCTTACGCGACACACACGGCCATGGCTGGCGGCGATCTGGCCATCAGCTTAGTGAGCCGACGCAGGTTCTGGGCGATGGCTGCGAGCGTGAATTCGAACCGGGCTCCGCGGGGCCCGCGCAGCGAGGACCGGAGCGGGAGAATCGTGAGCGAGAGGACGGTCGCCTCCGAGCCGGAGGCGATTGCCACCTTCGTGATGTCGAAGGCGCCTGGCGCTGTTCGCATCGGCCTCGAGACCGGGCCGACGGCGACGTGGCTATGGACCGAGCTCAAACGTCTCGGGCTCCCTATCATCTGCATTGACGCACGACACGCCAAAGCTGTGCTCAAGATGCAGATCAACAAGAGCGATCGCCAAGACGCGATCGGCATCGCGCGCATCATGCAGACCGGCTGGTTCAAGGAGGTGCGCGTCAAGAGCTTCGATAGCCATGCGATGAAAGCGCTGCTGGCGAGCCGGGCGTTGTTGGTCAAGATGAAGCGGGATCTCGAGAACCAGATCCGCGGTCTCCTGAAGAACCTTGGACTCGTCATCGGTCGGGCGACGTTCAATGGCTTTGCCGTGCGTGCCGAGGCGCTCATCGCCAACCGGCCCCAGCTGTCTGCCGCGGTCGGACCTCTCATCCAGGCACGCAAGGCCATCGAGCAAGAGATCGGCGGTCTCGACAGCAAGGTGATGAAGCTGGCGCGCCATGATCCGCAGGTGCGCGCCTTCATGACGGTGCCGGGTATCGGGCCGATCACCGCCCTTTGCTTCAGAGCAATTATTGACGATCCCACCCGCTTCAAACGTTCGAGAAGCGTCGGCGCCTATATCGGATTGACGACCAGGCAGCACGCTTCGGGCGAGATCGACTGGAGCGGTCGCATCTCAAAGTGCGGCGACGCCATGCTGCGCAGCTACCTGTTTGAAGCGGCCGGCGTTCTGCTGACGCGCGTGCCCAAATGGTCGGCACTGAAAGCCTGGGGCATGCGGCTTGCCAAACGCAACGGACTAAAAAAAGCCAAGGTCGCAGTCGCGCGGAAACTCGCCGTGATCTTGCACCGCATGTGGATCGACGGCACGCAGTTTAACTGGTCCGCGAAGGAGAAGGCGGCATAGGCAAGAAGGTGATCGGGTTCCCGCTACGAAGCGGGAAATGATGTCCCTGCCGGGACGGGAGATGGCGAGGTCGACAGATTTTATGCGAGCGCTCTCGGGTGACCGCGACTGTCAACATTGACCCGCCAGCCTCATCTCAACCCATCATGCGGGGGGCCAAACCCCCACCGCGGAGAGAACAGTGGGCCCCGGTAAGGACGATCGCGGAGAGCTTGACCCTCATCCCGGAATTAGAGAACAAAATCTGCCAATTCCTGACTCATGCAGCGCAGCATGATGCGACAACGGATCGAAGGGGCCAGGTGTGATATTCGGCGGGGCGAGCTCTGAGCAAGACCCCAGCGCCGGGCGCCGGTTTTGCAGGTCAGGTGCCCGCGCTAAAGTCCGAGCGTCACTTCGGCCCAGCGCAGGACCAGATCGCTGTTGAGAAACTCGAGCACCGCGCCTTCTTGTACGCCGGGCTCACCGCCTCCTATGGCGGCCGTAGCGCCAATCAATCGCAACGGTCGTGAAGTCATCATTTGATGTCGACGATCTCGACCCAATTCGTGTCCTTGCCCGTCGGATATTTCTGCAGCAGCTTCAGGCCGCCGTTCGCCTCGATGGCATAGACCGAAATCGTGCTCGACTGCTGACCGCTCACCACCATGAACTTGCCATTCGGGTGGATGCGGAAGCCGCGCGGCTGCTTCTCGACCGGCGTGCTCGAGAGGAACGTTAGCTTGCCGGTCGCCGCGTCGACGCTGAAGGCGCCGATCGAGCTGCCCGTGCGCTCCGCCGCGTAGAGAAACTTTCCGTCGGGCGTCAGGTGCAGGTCGGACGCCCAGATGTCGTTCGACACGTCACGTGCGGGGACGCCGGTGCCGGCCGGAACGCGCGGTGCGCCCGGCTGCAGCTTGCTGTCGGCCGGCAGCGCTGATGCCTCGCTCACCTGTGTGAGCAGGCCGGTTTTCTGATCGAGTGCGAGGGTCGTCACGACCGCGGTTAGCTCATTCAGCAGATAGACGAACTTGTTGTCGTTGGAGACGACGAGGTGGCGCGGACCGGATCTGGATTTGATCTGGACGGTCGCTGGCGTATTCGATGAAAGCTTGCCCGTCTTCGCGTCGAAGCGAAACTGGAACACCTGATCGGTGCCGAGATGGGGCACGAACGCATACTTGTTCGACTTGTCGGTCAGGATCGCGTGCGCGTTGAGTGCCGTCGGAATCACCTGCGATTCCTTGCCGACCTTACCGTCGCTGCTGATCGGATTGACGGTGACCTTGTGGCCGCCGTAGGACGCTCCAAGCAGCCACTTTCCGGATTTGTCGGTGGTTATATAGGGCAGGCTTTCGGCGAGCGGCGCTTTGGCCACAAGTTTCAGCGCACCCGTCGCGCGATCTATCCTGTAGGAAACCGCGGAGAAGGGCTGCGAGCGGACTGCGGCGAAGAGGAAGCGCTTGTCGGGGCTCACGTTCATCGGCATCACGAGCTTGCCGGCTTCGATGGCAGCTCCGGGTTTCAATGTGCCGTCATTCTCCATCGTGTACATGCCGATGGTGCCGTCTTCTGCATTGGAGACATAAACATAGGTCGCTGCTTGCGTTACGCCCGCCCCGAGACTGACTGACAGCGCGAATCCGACAATGAATTTCAGATTCTTATGCATTGAACCACTCTCCCCTCATGCGTCTCGCGCGCCAAGCGCAATGGTTGTTGCAGTAGTAGATGGCAGATGGGGAACGGCTGTCAAATGCCGGGGACGAGGGTCGCGGGATGCCCTGAGATCGATGGTCAGTCTTGGTCTGCTCGACCCCCAATAGTTACCGGTAGAGCGGACACGCCTGCACTCCAGCAAAGTGCCATAAGTCCGGGTTGATCGGGACACAGGAGGCGCCGAGCGTGTTCAGGGCGAGCTTGTGCAGGAAATGCTCGGGCCGGTTCTCCAGAAGCATCGCCACGCGATGGCCGTGACCGACACCCCTGGCGCGATAGGCGCCCATCAGGCACTCGACCTCGCGGCCGGTGCGCGCGTAGTCGATCTCCAGGCCCTGCCGATGGTAGCCGCGGGTGCTGCCGGCCGGCACCGCCAGAAAGCTGTTGGGACCATAAGCATCGACGGTACGGCGAAACGCGGCACCGATGGTGGCACGGTCGTCAATCGCGATCATGCGCCATCCTCGAGCCGGCCTGAAGGGATGTCCTCGGCAGCGTGCATCGAACGCCGATCCGCGGGTCGAAAGGCGTCCGCAGGCGCGCCGATACGGTCGCGCTCCTTGCTCCGATAATATTAGTCCTCCTGCCTGATCAACAAACTAGCATTGAGCACAGGTTTGCGCTTAACTTCGGATCGTCGGGCCGATTTTCCGGTCCGCCCGCGATTCGTGCAACGAACGACAGGCGGCGAAACAGGCCCGCCGCATTGCAACGGAGGAAACTGATGGCCAAGCACAAATTGACACGTCGGCGTTTCGTGGCGTCCACCGTCGCGGCCTCCGCCACCCTCATCGCTGCACCCTATGTGCGCGGCGCGCATGCCGCCGGCAAGCTGTCGATCGGATTCTGGGACCACTGGGTACCGGGCGCCAACAAGGCCACCGAGACGCTGGTCAACGAGTGGGCCGCCAAGGAGAAGGTCGAGGTCCAGATGGACTTCATCCCTTCGCAGGGCAACAAGCTGCTGCTGACGATAGCCGCCGAGGCGCAGGCCAAGTCAGGTCATGACATCATGGCCATGTCGACCTGGCTGCCGAGCGAGCATGCCAAGAACCTCGAGCCCATGGACGACGTCATGGCCGAGCTCATCAAGCAGAACGGCAACGTCAACGGCACGGTCGAATATCTCGGCAAGATCGACGGCAAGTGGGTCGCAATACCGGCCACCGTCGGCAGCCAGATCAAGGGGCCCTGCTCGCGTATCGACCTGCTGAAACAGCATGCCGGCATCGATATCCAAGAGATGTATCCCGCGGGCGGCGCACCCAAGGCAGATGCGTGGACGCTCGATGCGTTCCTGAAAGCGGCGGAAGCCTGCCACAAGGCCGGCGTGCCGTTCGGCATCGGACTCGGCACGACCTCGGACAACGTGGACACGGCGGGCGCCATCTTCCATTCGTTCGGCGCCGTCCTGGTCGATAAGGACGCCAAGATCATCGTCAAGTCGGATCCGGTGCGACAGGCGGTCGACTACTACAAGCAGCTCATGCAGTTCCTGCCGCCCGACGTGCCGGCCTGGGACGATGCGTCCAACAATAAGTGGCTGGTCTCGGGCCGCGGCGCCCTCATCATGAACCCGCCGAGCGCCTGGGCGGTCGCCAAGCGCGATGCACCGAAAGTGGCGGAGCAGTGCTGGACCCACGGCATGCCGTCAGGGCCGAAGGGCCGCTACGCGCCGTTCCTCCCGTACTTCTGGTCGACGTGGAATTTCTCCAAGAACAAGCCGGCGGCCAAGAGCCTGCTCGCCCATCTCTCCACGCGTGCGGCTGCAGAAAAGATGGTGATTGCCAGCGGCGGCTATGACCTGCCGTCGTTCGACAAGCTGACCGACTTCAAGACCTGGGCTGAGGAGGTTCCCCCCAAGGGCACCCTCTACCACTATCCAAATCCGCACAATCATCAGATTCTGTCGGTTGCAGCCGCACCGACACCGCACAGGATCGCCGTGCAGATCTACGTGCAGGCGCTGATGACGAAGATGATCGTGAAGCACGCGCAGGGCGAGGCGATGGAGAAGATGCTGGCCTGGGCCGAGAGCGAGCTCGAAGGCTTCATGCGGACCTGATGCCTCTGGAAGCCTCTCCGGGAAGTCCGTCCGGACCGAGGGAGAGGCGCGCATTCATCACTGGGCGGCAAGCACGCCGAGCGTCAGGATCGCTCTCTCACGTCAGCGACATCGAGGCGGAGCAGAACTGCTCCGCCCGTTGAGACAAAGCGAGATCGTCCATGGTCGATGCAGCCCTACCCGCACCGCGAGAGGCGACAGCTCGCCCGCGCTCCAGCCTGCGCAAGACCATGCAGCGCAAATCGAGCATCGCCTTTTTCATGGCCCTGCCGCTGATCCTGCTGATCGCCGTTCTCGTGCTGTATCCGGCCGGCTACTCCATCCACCTCGCCATGCTCAACAAGTCGATGGAGCGCTTCGTCGGTTTCGGCAACTTCACGTTCCTGTTCAACCGGCAGACGTTCTGGATGGTGGTGCAGCAGTCCTGCATCTTTGCCATCACGGCCGTATTCTTCAAGGCGCTGATCGGCTTCATCGTTGCCCACTTCGTGCACAACATTCCAGCCAAGGGCCAGCGCAAGTGGCGCGGCATGCTGCTGGTGCCCTGGGTCATCCCGCCGGCCATGAGCTGCCTGGCGTGGCTGTGGCTGTTCGATCCGTCATACAGCGCCTTCAACTGGGTGCTGGCGCTGTTCGGGGTTGGCCCCATAGCCTGGACCGGCGATGCCTACTGGGCGCGCTTCTCGGTGATCCTGGTCAACATCTGGATCGGCGCGCCGTTCTTCATGATCATGTACCTGGCCGCGCTCAAGTCTGTGCCCGAGCAGCTCTACGAGGCCGCCAAGATCGATGGTGCCACCTGGTGGCAGACGATCCGGTACATCACCCTGCCGATGATGCGCAACATCATCGCCATCACGGCGCTGTTCTCGCTGATCGTGACGTTCGCCAACTTCGACATCGTACGCATCCTTACCGCTGGCGGCCCCATCGACATGACGCATGTGTTCGCCACGTGGTCGTTCCGCGTTGGTATCGAGGGCGGCGATATCCCGCTCGGCGCCACCGTGTCGCTGTTCATGGTGCCGATCCTGAGCGTAGCCGCGATCTTCATCCTGCGCGACATCACCAAGCGCGGGAGCGAAGTGTGATGGCCACCGTGTCCGCCGCCACAGCCGCGCCTTCGACCGCCGCGGGCAGAAGCTACGGCAGCATGAGCCGCGACCGCACATGGGCGCTGCGCTGGTCCTACTTCTTCCTGGTGCTGTTTGCGGTCTTCTTCCTGCTGCCCCCCATCTACATGCTGATCACGTCGCTGAAGACGAGCGCCGAGATCTCCGCGGCGACCAACCCGTGGTGGGTCTACAATCCCACGCTCGAGAACTACAAGGAGCTGCTCACGTCGAACCAGTATCTGACCTATTTCCGCAATTCCGCGATCGTCTCGGTCTTCGTCGTAACGCTGACCATGCTGATCTCCGTACCGGCGGCGTTCGCGCTTTCGCGCATGAAGTTCTGGGGCTCGGCCACGTTGGCGACCGGGGTCTTCCTGACGTATCTCATTCCCGAGACGCTGCTGTTCCTGCCGCTGTTCAAGATGTTTGCGGTCTTCAACGAGTGGACGGGCATCCAACTCATCAATCGCTGGTGGGTGCTGCTGATCCTCTACCCGACACTCACGGTGCCGTTCTGCACCTGGATCATGATCGGCTACTTCGCCTCGATCCCCAAGGAGCTTGACGAAGCCGCGCTGATCGACGGCGCCACCTGGATGCAGACGCTGACCAAGATCTTCATTCCGGTTGCGCTGCCGGGATTGATCGCGGCGACCATCTTCGCCTTCACGGTGTCCTGGGCACAGTTCCTGTATCCCCTCGCGTTCACGACCTCGGCCGATCAGCTCGTGCTCCCCGTCGGCATCATCACGTCGCTCATCAAGGGCGACGTGTTCAACTGGGGCCAGATCATGACAGGCGCGCTGCTGGGCGCTGCGCCGCCGCTGATCATCTATGCCTTCCTGATGGACTACTACATCGCCGGACTGACGGCCGGCGCAACGAAAGGTTGATCGGCATGGCCGAAGTCAGTCTGCGCAAGATCCTGAAGAAATACGATGAGGTCGAGGCGGTGCGCGGCATCGACCTTGATATTGCCGACCACGAGTTCGTCGTCCTGGTCGGCCCGTCCGGCTGCGGCAAGTCGACGACGCTGCGAATGATCGCTGGACTGGAGGACATCACCGGCGGCGATATCCTCATCGGCGGCGATGTCGTCAACGACGTGCCACCCAAGGACCGCGACATCGCCATGGTGTTCCAGAACTATGCGCTGTACCCGCATATGACGGTGGCGGAGAATATGTCGTTCGGGTTGCGCCTCAAGAAGTTCCCGAAGGCGGAGATCAAGACGCGCGTCGACGAGGCGGCCCGCATCCTCGACATCTCCGAGCTGCTCGAGCGCAAACCCAAGGCGCTTTCGGGCGGCCAGCGCCAGCGCGTCGCCATGGGGCGCGCGATCGTGCGCCATCCCAAGGTGTTCCTGTTCGACGAGCCGCTGTCCAATCTCGACGCCAAGCTGCGCGTGCAGATGCGCACCGAGATCAAGAAGGTGCACCAGAAGGTGCGCACGACCACGGTGTACGTGACGCACGATCAGGTCGAGGCGATGACGCTGGCCGACCGCGTGGTGGTGATGAACCACGGCCTCATCGAGCAGGTGGGACCGCCCAACGAGCTCTATCACTCGCCCAAGACCCACTTCGTGGCTGGCTTCATCGGCTCACCGGCCATGAATTTCCTGCCCGCCCGGGTCGAGGGCAACGGCAGCGGGCTGGCGATTCGGGTGACCGACGAGCTCAGCTTTCCCGTGCCCGAGCCGCGGCGCGCGCGCTACGAGCCCTACGCGAACCAGAACGGCATCCTGCTGGGGCTGAGACCCGAGCACATCACCGAAGGGCGCGCGCACATGGAGCCGGGACAGGTGCCGTTCGATGCGGCCCTGGAAGTGACGGAGCCCATGGGCATGGAGACGCTGGTCTACTTCCATGTCAACGGCACGCAGGTCTGCGGACGGGTCAACCCGAACGCCGGCGCCAAGGACGGAGCGCCGCTCCGCCTGGCAGCCGACCTCAACAACATGCACCTCATCGACGAGCAGACGGGGCGGGTCCTGTAGGCGTGGCAGGGTCGAAGAACCGGCCGAGCACGCCGAGGTCGCGCCGCGCGCCGCTCCTGTCGTCGGGCTGCTGCCGGTGAGCGCGGCAATGCCACGGTGCGGTCACTTCGACAGTGAAAGGCAGCTTTGGGTCATGTGTGGACGACGCCCTCATTGCAAGAGGAATCTGACTTGTCCGCGTGCGGTCGGGTGCAAGTCATGTGTCCGGCCTGTTGTTGCGGCGCATGACCGCTGGCCCTGATGTGATCCGCGGATCGGGTCCCAATCAAAACTTCGGGCTCGGAGGCCCATAGACCCAGATGGGTTGTGC
>JBJXDX010000141.1:0-99323 GCA_046154585.1 Hyphomicrobiaceae bacterium
CGGCCGCATGAAGCCGGCGGGGGCCAACCGGCCCCGTGCGTCACAGTCGAGGCGGGAAACCTCCCTGAGGAAGGTTCGCTTAAATGCCCCTGATGATCGCAAGACCGCGTTGCTCAGAGGTTCCTTAACACGAGCTGCCGGATGCATCGAACTGGCCACCATGAAGAGGCGTGCTGCTCCTGATGTTTGTCAGATCGTGAACTCAGAAAGCAGCAGTGAGATGGTTGATCCTGGGGCGGGGATCGCCTGGGCCCGCTAGGCAGACAGCGTGACGTCGGCAAAGCTTCCGATATCGGACGCAATCCGAAGGGAATGTCCGACTTGGGTCATGAGCACGCATAGCGGCACAATCCGGACCATGTCTGATGATGTCCCTGCAGCTGACGAAATGATTGTAACGCAGCAAAAGCTGATGCCAGTTCGCGATGTAGTCTCTTTTGATGATAGGTTGCCAGCCTTCCACCGCACCCGACCCCTCTGCGGGAAAACCATCTCGTGACGGTCGTGACACGCGTGAGTCCTCACCTCTTCCTCGACGATGCGCTCGACGAGGAGGCCTTGGCCGGAAGCAGGTTATGTAGAGCGGCCATGACCGTGCTTCGGTGCGCGGGCAGCCCGGGCGGTATCGGTCTGACAAAGTCCGGAGCCTTTAATCGCAGGTTCGTGACCTGGGCCGTCGATGAGCTCCGATGGCCACGCTACACGGCCGCCGAACTGGCCGTGGTCAACAGAGTTCTCAACGAGGAAGATGTTTCCCCGCTCAGCTACCTCCACGAGTTGCTGTTAGTTGCAAAGCTCATACGCCATGCAAAAGATCACGTGCTCCTCACCAAGGCCGGCAAGGAGCATCTCGGTCAGCCCGGTCGCCTGCAGGCGATGTTGTTCGAGACGTTCTTCACGCGGTTCGACTTCGCCGCTCATGAGCGTTGGCCGATCGAGATGCCGGATGCTGATACCTTCCATTTTCTGGGCGTAATCCACACCCAGCTCGCCGACTGGGTCGGCTATCCCGAGTTTGCCTCGTCATGCTTACCCATCTTTGCACTTCCAGCCCAACGCGGCACGCCTGAGGAAGACGCCATGTTCTATCTGGCTTCCCGCCTCGTACGGCCGCTGATCTGGCTTGGTCTACTGGAGCAGGATGAAGCCCGCCCCTATCAACCGATCCAAACCATAAGGCTGCGCAAGACTCCGCTATTCGATCGGTTCTTTCGATTTCAGCCGGCGTTGACCGACATCGGGTCGCGGACCATGCATTGATCAGGGGCGCCCGCGTATCAACAGAATGGCCTCGATTTTCAATCGGCTCTGGCGCGTATGCGCAATGATCGGACGTGAGGTAGCTGTGTGCGGGACGCATGAAATGCTACGGGGTCGCAACTCGGAGCCTACAGTCATGCGTTATGAGCTTTCCGACAACGAATGGTGCGCCATTCGAGCGATGCTACCGAACAAGCCGCGAGGCGTGGCACGTGTGGATGATCGGCGTGTTCTCAATGGCATTTTCTGGGTATTGCGGTCGGGCGCGCCCTGGCGCGATCTTCCCGACGTCTATGGCCCCCGCACGACCTGCTACAATCGGTTCGTTCGTTGGCGGCGGGCCGGGATCTGGACAAGCATTATGAACTCCCTCGCCGCCGCCCATGATGCCGCGGTGCAGATGATCGATACTTCGATGGTGCGCGTCCACCAGCATGCCACCTGCATCTCCAACAGCGGGGACCAAGCTGTCGGCCGCTCAAGGGGCGGACTAACGAGCAAGCTTCACGTGGTTGTTGACGCCAATGGACTACCTGTGCGGCTCGGAATAACACCCGGCGAAGCGCACGATAATCGCTTGTGTTCGGCTTTACTGAGAGGCTTGAGGCCGCGAACAATGGTGCTCGCTGATCGCGGCTACGATGCTAACTGGATCAGGGCGCTCGTCAACGAGCAAGGCGCATGGGCCAACATCCCTCCGAAGCGCAATCGCAAGGACCCCATCTGCTTCAGCCCGCACCTCTATCGTGCACGCAATCTGGTGGAACGCTTCTTCAACAAGATCAAGCACTGCCGTAGGGTCGCTACGCGCTACGACAAGCTCGCGGCCAACTACCTGGCGTTCGTGCAGCTGGCATCTATTCGCCTCTGGCTACGCGTTTATGAGTTCACGACCTAGTTCTCACCGGACGCTAGCGCGCGACGGTTGGCCGGACTATGTATTCGCCTTTCACGATGGCGATGAAATCGGCCCTCGGATGCTCGCGCGCATTGCCAAGCACACCGGCTTGAAGCCTGAAGACCTGTAGTCGACGCGCAGGCTAAAAAAGCACCCACGCCCCCTCAGTCCTCACGCCCACCGTACATCGGACGCAGCACGGGCCGCCGATCCACATAGGGATCGTCCTCATAGCCTCCGGGACGCCGATACTCCCTGACATCTCGCGAGTCTCGGAAAGGCCTCAGATATTCGCGGCGTAGGTCGTTGTAGGTGCGTGCAGGCGGCGCATCTTCCGCATATCGCCGGTCCGGCTCGGCAAATCGCCTCTCCGGATACGGCTGATCCAAGCGCGCCCGATCATCTTCTCGTTCAACGCTGTCGTATCGTTCACGCCGATCGGGGAATGCTGTCTGCGGCACGCGCGGCGGCACATAGACGTCGTCCCGCCGTGGCGCCGCAAAGGCATCATCGCGCCGAGCCGCCGCTGCCTCCTGACGTCCAGGGGCGGCACTGGGATGGGAATGTACGGGTGACGGCGATTTCGCCTGCCGTTTCGTGACGGTGGCAGCAGGCGAGGCATCATCGGCCGCCTTCTGCGATTCCGCTTTGGCCGTCGTTTTTGCGGGCGCCTCGATCTCCGCCTTGGGCACGGCCTTCTTCGTTACCTCTCCAGCAACGGCTTTGTCGGCAGTCGACGGATTGATCAGCACCACCGGCGGGCCCGAAGAACCCTTTTCAGTTGCGGCGGCGGACTGCGCCTTGGGCGTCTCCGTGGCGGATGCGGCCGCGTTTGCTTTTGTCTCCTCATTTGCCGCAGGCTTCATGTCCGTGCTGATGGTGCTGGAACGGGTCGCGGCTGCCGCGTCCGATTGTGACGTATCCTGCCTCTGCGCCACAGCCGCGGATGCCGCTTGTTGCTCGGTCCGCTGTTCCGTTGGAACGGGCGCTGCGGTCGACAGGCGGCCGACGTAGAATCCGGCTCCCACCGCTATCGCAAGCAAGAGACCGATGCTGCGCCACGGCCGCCGTTCCGGCTGATGGCCGCGCCACTTGAATGAAGGGTCCAGAGGTTCCGCTTTAAGAATCACAGTTGGCTCGCATTCGTTTCGGAAGCTTCGTCGTGTTTGACGCGCAAACGCCCATCAAGGCGCTACGCACGCCTTTCAACTCCGTCACCCCCAGCAATGATCCCGGTAAATATTACGAAGTGATGGCGATTTTCCGTCGCTGCTTTGCCAAACAAGCTATCGAATGCGTTAAGCAACCCCTATGCTCCAACTCAGCATTTCCGATCCATTGGCTGCCACGTTGCAATGCCATGCTCAGGCCAGAAGCGGTCGAGGCCACGGCCACTTACAAAAAACTCGCCAGTCATGTCGGAACCGTCCCTCCCCCCACGTCCTTGAGGCGAAGGCGCTCACACGAAAGGAGACCCAATGGCCAAGAACACGATCTGCTTGTGGTACGACAAGGACGCCGAGGCTGCCGCGCGCTTCTATGCTGAGATTTTTCCGGACAGCCGGGTGACGGCCGTGCACAAAGCGCCGAGCGACTATCCGTCCGGCAAGCAGGGCGACGTGCTGACGGTCGAATTCACCGTCTTCGGCGTGCCCTGTCTCGGCCTCAACGGCGGTCCCATGTTCAAGCACACCGAAGCCTTCTCCTTCCAGATCGCCACCGAGGATCAGGCTGAGACCGACCGCTACTGGAACGCCATCGTCGGCAACGGCGGCCAGGAGAGCGCATGCGGTTGGTGCAAGGACAAGTGGGACATCTCCTGGCAGATCACGCCTCGCGTTCTGACCGAGGCGATCGCCGTCGGTGGCGCTGAAGCCAAGCGCGCGTTCGACGCAATGATGGACATGAGGAAGATCGACGTCGCCAAGATCGCGGCCGCACGGCGCGGCTGACGTCTCGCCGCATCGACCCAAGCGCAACGGCCCCTTTGGCACACCGAGACTGCACGTGCAGCGCTCGCGACGCATGCCGTACGCGCCACGAAGACACAAGGAGCATGACTCATGATCACGATCTCTGCTTTCCACTGGGTGCCGGATTTCGCACGCGGCCAGGTGCGCGACTTGCGCGTACGCTGGGCACTTGAAGAAGCGGGCCTTCCCTACAGGACCCGCCTGCTCGAACAGGGCGATCAGGACAAGCCGGACTATCGCGCGCTGCAGCCCTTCGGCCAGGTGCCGATCCTGGAGGAAGACGGCGTGGTCTTGTTCGAGACCGGCGCGATCGTGCTCCATATCGGTGAGCGCTGCGAGGCACTTTTGCCGAAAGATCCGCTCGCGCGAGCGCGAGCGACGCAATGGCTGATAGCGGCGCTGAACTCGATCGAGCCCTATGTGGTGAACGTCGCCCTGATCGACCTTTTCTATGCCGACCAGGAGTGGGCAAAGCTGCGGCGTCCAGGCGCGGTGCAGTTCGTGGAGAAGCGATTGGCTGGTCTTTCCAAGGCCCTGGGTGACAAACCCTATCTCGATGGCGATCGGTTCACGGCGGGTGATCTGATGATGTCGACGGTGCTGCGCATCCTGCGCCACACCGACATCGTGACAAGCGACCCGCGCCTCGCGGCTTACATCGAGCGATGCACGGCCCGGCCGTCGTTCCAGCGCGCGCTGGACGCACAGCTCGGAGACTTCCGGGAGGCTGCCTAACCCAAAAAAATGGAGCGGGTTGGCGCGCAAATCACGACCGGCCCAAGTGCGACGGTCGCCTCCGTCACAAGCGCGACAGCCTCAGGAGGCCGCCGCGCTTGTGAAGGGATCACTGTGGCTTGCGGCAAACGACCTGAACAGGATGTGTTCGGCCCTCTTCGATATTGCGGGCGGCGTTCCTTCCTTTTTCAGGCGCCGTTGCTCCCATGAGAATCTGCGTGCCGAACGCCGGGAGAGCACCTTGAGCGGCAAGCTCCATGCTACGTCGGTACCCCGCGAGGTATTTCGCGCCCGTGTCTTCCACCTCGACATCAACGAACCCCGCCTTCTCGAGGTACGCCACGGTGTCCGCGGGGGCGACGAGATAGGCCCCGCTCCCATCTTCTGACCAAGGGAGCGGATAGTGCGGGTTGCCGTTGGGTCCGAGGCCGTGCTCGGTCAGTGCAAAGAAGGCGCCGGGTTTTAGAACGCGGAAGGCTTCGCCAAAAAACCGGCTGCGGTCCGCAACGTTCATGGTCACATGCTGGGTATAGCCGCCATCGAACATGCCGTCGCCATAGGGCAGCTGTTGCCCGTCACCCAATCTGATTTCGACTTGACGCTCCATTCCCAGGAGCGCGGTCAACTTGTTGGCCGCCTCGACAAAAGGCCCTGTGATATCGACGCCGCTGACCCGGCAGCCAAAGCGCTTCGCCACATAGCGCGCCGGTCCGCCGATGCCGCATCCGATGTCGACGATGTGATGGTCGGGCCGAATGGGCAGAATGTCAGCCAGTTCAACGGTAGCGGGCAATCCACGCGCGTGAAAATGATCGACGGGCGCCAATTGCTCCACCGTCACGGTGTCAGGCGAAAGCGACGCCGCCTTCATCGCCTCCAGGATGCGCGCGTAGACATCACCTGTTGCCCAGTGATCTGAGATCGATTTTGCTTCTGTCATCGTCGTCTCCCACCGGCACTCATGTCTCGATCGAGCCGCGAGATGGTCCAGCGTGCTGACCGTCCATCCCAGCAAAGCGTCCGACGTTGCGTTATCATATCAGCAAGCCGCCGATCCTCCACATCGGGCAAAGGCTGGCTCGTCTGCCCCTTTCCTGCCATTGCGCGCGGCGAACTTCCCACAGCAAAGCGCATTTGCCATGTCGGACCGGCCGGTGCCGCCACGTCCTTTAGGCAATGGCACTCACATCAACCTGGGGAAACTGACAATGGACTCGCGCGCAACACTCTGGACCGGCCGCACACTCACGGGTCTGTTCGCTCTCTTCATGCTCGGTGCCTCGATCACGCCCAAGCTGCTGCACATGCCGATCGCGGAGGAGACCATGGCCCAGCTCGGCTGGCCCGCCGGCTTTGCCTTCATGATCGGTCTCATCGAGCTCGGTTGCCTCATTCTCTATCTCATCCCGCGCACCAGCGTGCTTGGTGCCGTATTGATGATGGCCCTTCTCGGCGGCGCCATGGCCACCCAGATCCGCGCCGGCAGCCCGCTCTTCAGCCACATCCTGTTCAGCATCTACCTCGGCCTGTTCATGTGGGGCGGCCTGTGGCTTCGCAACCCGCAGCTCAGGGCTCTGTTTCCCGTCGCGCGGGAGCCGTCTGGCACAGCAAACCTGCAGGCCGCGGAATAAGCGCGGCAGTGCCTCACGCAAACTCGGAGAAAACTCCTTCGTTCGATGTCGGATGGCGCGGTGCCCTGACGTCTTGATGGAGAAGCGAAACTACATCATCGGTCGCCAACAAGGAGCAAGGATCATGTCCAAGAAGCCCCAACCCAAAGCTGCCGCAAGCACGAACACCGTTCGCCTGCACCGTGTCCTCGCCGCCAAGCCTGAGAAGGTCTACCGCGCTTTCCTCGACGCGGACGCCATGGCCAAATGGCTGCCTCCCAACGGCTTCACGTGCAAGGTCCACCACATGGACGCCAAGGTGGGCGGCACCTTCAGGATGTCGTTCGCGAATTTCACGACCGGCAAGGGCCACTCATTCGGCGGCGAGTACCTCGAGCTCGTTCCGCATGAGCGCCTCCGCTACACCGACCAATTCGACGACCCGAACCTCCCCGGCGTCATCGAGGTGATCGTCAACCTGAAGGCCGTGTCCGTCGGCACCGAGATCAACATCGAGCAAAGCGGATTGCCAACCGTCATTCCGCTTGAAGCCTGCTATCTCGGCTGGCAGCAATCCCTCCGCCAACTCGCCGAGCTCGTCGAGCCCGAGATCCCGGAATAGTGCGATCGCGCTCTAGCGCTCACGCACCGATCGCCCGCGGCCCGACGAGAGCGGCTCAGCTGGGCGTTGCCGGCAACGCCCGCGGTGGGGAACAACCGGCCCCTGGCCGCTTACTCCTGCTCCATCGCCTCGAGCCGCGCGTAGCTCGCTTCCATGCCGTGCTCCATGCCGGTCGCAAGCATGGCCGTCCGCGTCGCGGCGTCCGGCAGTGTCATGCGCATGGTCATCAGCGTACCGGCGCCATCCGGCTCGAAGCGCGTTTCGACGTGATTGTCCGGCGTCGCGTCGGGCAGATGCATGCGCTCCACATGCACGATGCGGCGGAACGGCTCTAGCGTCACGAACTCGCCTGTAAGATAAAATCCGGCGCCCTTGCCGTCCGCCCATTCGTAGCGGATCTTGCCGCCCGGCCGCGCCTCGTTGATGCACACGGGCATCGTCCAGCCGGGCGGACCCAGCAGCCACTTCTGGATGAGCTTCGGTATGGGCGCGATAGACCGCCTCGGGCGACGCCGCAAAGCGCCGGGTGACCACGACATGCCTGTCACCATCGGTCTTGAGGGTCAGCTTGCTCATGGGGTGTCCTTTCGCGTCTCGGGCTGCTGCATGGCGGCCAGAACCTCGTCCAGCCGGTCGTAGTTTTGCGACAGAGCGTTCCGCAGCATCGTCAGCCATTGATCGATGGCCGCGATCCCGTCGGGGGCCAGCCGGCAGGGGCGCTTCGTCCCCTCCACCCGGCGGATAATCAGGCCCGCGTTCTCGAGCACCTTCAGGTGTCGGGAGACGCCCGGCTGGGTCATCTCGAACGGCGCGGCGAGCTCCATCACCGTCGCTTCGCCCAAGGCCAGACGGGCCAGGATCGCCCGGCGCGTCGGGTCGGCAAGCGCAGAAAATGTGGCATCAAGGTTCGGCATGTGCTCATCTCATTATATAATTTAATTGTTATATAACAATCGCGTTTCCGTCAAGCTGTTTTCCGCGGCCATCGGTATGTGCGGGACAGCGCTTTCTCATGTGTCCCAGAGTTCGCCTCCTGCCCGCCATCCGATGTGGGTCATGATGCGGGTGTCACCCTTTGATGCCCGAATCTCGAGAGGTACCCATGGCAACGTCCGGCAACGATCGCCGTATCGACTACATCGAGCTCACCGTCAGCGACATCCCGCGCGCGCGAGACTTCTACGGCAAGGCCTTCGGCTGGACCTTCAAGGACTACGGCCCCGCCTATTGCGAGTTCGGCGACGGCCGCCTGACCGGCGGCTTCGCCAAAGGCGGCACCGTCACGCCCGGCGGCGGTCCGCTCGTGATCCTCTTCGCGGACGATCTCGACGAGACGCAGCGCCGCGTCGAGGCCGCGGGAGCGCGCATCGCCAAGCCGATCTTCAGCTTTCCCGGCGGCCGCCGCTTCCACTTCCTCGATCCGGACGGCTACGAGTTGGCGGTCTGGTCGGACAAGTAAGCGACCTGTCAGGCCACTGCAGGTGACACGCTCGGGAACGTCTTCCCGAGCCAATCGCGCCACTTCGGTTCGCTCGTTGCCGCCGTCTGCTCCGCATCATCGCCGTAAAAGAACAGACTCATGCTCGCATTGACGCCGTCGCCGCCGCGGTAGGTCCCGATGATGGCAATGCCCGGCGCAGGCGCGCTCAAGCGCATGGTGATCCAGCGCACCTTGCGGTCCTGATGGACACGTTCGACGACGCCCGACAGCGCCTGCGGACCGGACGCGGCCGTGCGCTGCTCACCAACATTGGCCCCCGCGAGCCCCAGCGCCTCGGTCAGGCGTGTCCACACCGGCAAATCCTCGCTGCCGACGCCCATCGCCATCACCTGGAACGGTGTGCCGCGCTGGCCGGTGAAATGCGTCAGATACAGGCGCAAGACCTCGAAGAAGCCGGGCCAGCCGCCCTGGAAGCTCTCGAGCTGATCGTCCCAATCGTCCTTTGACGTGAACAGCGAATGCACCATGCGCACCACGCACTGGCCGCCGGCGCGGCCGGTGATCGTGATCTCGGTCGCCACTGGCGGTGCGCCCTCCATCCAATCCGTTTCCACGTAGCCGAAGCGAACCGGCGGCTCCCACGCCGTCACCTCGCCCGAGGTGCTCACGCCAGGTCCGAACTCGAAGCGCAGTACACCACCCACGCGTTCCTCGATGCTCGCCTTTATGAACCAGGCCGCATAGCCCGGACCCGTCGCCATCGCCCGCCAGATCTCCTCAGGCGTGCCCGGCGCCAGGAACTCCATCTCGACCCAGCGTTTGCCGCTTCCATCCTTCTTGACTGGCATCAGGTCTCCTTTCCGGATTTGCTGTCGTCGGGCGCTGGATAGGCCGCGACCACGAGCCGATGCGGCCGCCCGCGCGGCGCCGTCTCGTCGTGATAGCGCGCGGCAAGTGTTGCGACTGCGCTCGCAAGATCGTTCGTGAAGGCAGCGCGATCGGCCGGCGACCTGAAGCGGATGATTGTATCGATCGAGAGCGTTGCCAGACGCTTGTCGCTCTCCCGCGCGCGCCGCCACAGGTCGCCGACCTCACGCACGACGCGCGCCGCGAGCGCGATGAGATAGCTTGCAGACAGGCGATCATTGTTGCGCGCCGGATCGGCCGCGATCGGCCCGAGCGCCGCCGGCGACACGACATAGGACTTCGCCGTCGCAACCATCAGGCGCTCGGTGAGCCCGCCCCATCGGCGTTCCTCCGCCGGTTCGACAAGCTTGTGCTCCTCGAGCGCGCGCAGGTGATAGTTCACCTTTTGGCGCGTCAGCCCGATCCGGCCAGCCAACGACGCAGCCGACCCCGGCGTCGCAAGTTCCGCCAAGAGTCGCCGCTTTATGGGGTCCAGCGCCAGCGTCGCGCGCGCGGGATCGTCGATGACGTCGAGGTCGAGCATGGGCGGAAAACTACATTGACAAATTTATTTGTCAATGTGCCGGCCAACCCCTACTCCGCAGGCTTTGGCGCCCCGATCTCCGCCTGCAAACGCTGCACCTCGGCCTCCAGCTCCGCGATGCGCTGCTCGCGCTTAGCAATCGCGGCGGCAACATCAGCGGCCTCGAACCGTTGCGGAATATGCTGCGGACAATTGGAGTCCCACGCGGCCACCGTGAACAGGATCACCTGCTCGGGCCGCGCCTGATAGCCCTCGGGCATCAGCTTCGCCACCAACTCCGCATCCGCCTCGACGACACGCGCCGTGCCCCAGATCTTGATGCGCCGGCGCAGCATGTAGTCGATCAAGAACAGGTAGGCCTTGGCGTTGTCGGCCAGATTGCCGGACGTGATGTATTGCCGGTTACCCGCGAAATCGACGAAGCCGATGGTCTTGCTGTCGAGCACCTTGAGAAAACCTGCCGGGCCGCCGCGATGCTGGATGTAGGGCTGTCCTTCGGCATTGGTGGTCGCCAGAAAGACGCTGGCCTGGGCCTCGATGAAGCCCTTCAAGTCGTCCGTGATGACAGTCGGCCACGCGCCCTTCTGCTCCCGCTGGGCGTAGCCGTGCCGCGAGCCCTTCCGACTCTGGATCGCCTTGACGGTCGGGGTAAAGGCGACGTCGCTCGAATAGGTGTGAGGCGTGTCCATGGCCAAAATCCTGTCCAGCCGGTGCTTCCGCGCAATGTAACCCTCCCATTGAATGAGAGCAGATGGCAATATCTGGAACTGTCATCCCATTTATCGGGAGGAAACCTTGGATCGCCTTGAAGCCATGTCTGTGCTGCTGGCCGTCGTCGACGCCGGCAGCCTGTCCGCCGCGTCCCGGCGCCTCGGCGCCCCGCTGGCCACGGTCAGCCGCAAGGTGCTGGAGTTGGAAGCGCACCTCAAAGCACGCCTTCTGATCCGCTCGAGCCGCCGCGTGACGCTGACGGACGCCGGACGATCCTACGTCGCCGCCTGCCGCCGCATCCTCGACGAGGTCAGCGACGCCGAGCGTGTCGCCGCCGGCGAGTACAGCGCCCCGAAGGGCGACCTGCTCATCACCGCGCCCATCGTGTTCGGCAGGCTGCACGTCCTGCCCATCATTGCCGATTTCCTCAAGGCTTATCCCGACATCAGCGTGCGCCTGATGCTGGCCGACCGCGTCGTCAATCTGGTGGAGGAGCAGATCGACATCGCGCTGCGCATCGGCGACTTGCCGGACAGCAGCCTCGTCGCCACCAAAGTCGGCTCCATACGCCGGATCGTCTGCGCCAGCCCCGGCTATCTCGCAGCACGCGGAACGCCGAAGCGCCCGACCGATCTTCTCGCGCACGACTGCATCACCTTCGAAGGATTGATGTCACCGCTGGAATGGACCTTCCGCATCAACAAGGCCAACACGCCGGTCGCCATCCGCTCGCGGCTCGTCGTCAACACTGCCGAAGCCGTCATCGATGCCGCCATCGCCGGTCTCGGCATAACGCGCGTGCTGTCCTATCAGGTGGAGGCCGCGCGGCGCGCAGGTCAGCTCGCGCTGATGCTCGAAGCCTTCGAGCCACCGCCCTCGCCCGTCAATCTCATCCACGCAGGGCAAGGCCTCCTGCCCCTCAAGACCCGCGCCTTCCTCGACTTCGCCGCCCAGCGCCTGCGCGCGCGGATCGCGGCGATTTAGCTGATGCAGCGCACGCCGACTCCCACTCTTCACAACCCCATCAGTTTACGGGCGTAGCCTCCCCAGCCATCGGCACGCCTGGCGGCTCCACCCCTGCGATCCACCACGATCGTCAGCGAGCCGACCAGCAGGTCGGGCTCCTCCTTGACAGCGAAGACAATCCCACCGCCCTCACGCTCGCCGGACTTGAAGAGGAAATCGGTTGCATTGGTCGTGTCGGGCTTCGGCCGTACCGCGTAGGGCTCGCGTTCGCGATAGATGCGCGCGCTCAGCGCATCGGCAAAATAGATCTGGCCGGTGACGATCGTGCGCGTGTCGAGAAACACCTTGACGTGAATATGCGGCGTGCGCCCCGGATACCAGCCGGGGTAGATGGTACGGAAGATTGCCGTTCCGTCCGCATCCGTCATCTGCGTTCCGCGCAGATAGGTCTCATTCCTGGTTGAAATGCTGCGGCGGTCGCCCTGTCCGGCATAGCCCGAATAGACGCCTCTCGCGTCAGCATGCCAGATGTCGACGCGCGCATCGGTGATGGGCGTGCATGGGCCGCTCTCGATCACACGCAGGACGAGTTGCAGCGGCAGGCCGGGATGGCCCTCTGCAATCTCGGACCGCACCAGCTTGGGGTCGAAGTAGAAGGGTCCTGCGGTGGTCTGCGGAAACAGCGTGCATGTGCCTTGCGGCTGCGCCGCAGGCGTCGTCTCAGCTGTGGCCGAACCGGGCGCCGCCCCGAGGCGAACGCCCGCCGCGCCGAGCACGAGGCCCCTGAGCGCCTGGCGCCGGGAAAGCGACTTCATGGCTCCCGTGTCCATCACCGTTGGTGAGGACTCTAACGTATGAACAGCAGGCGATCCGTTCCATAGGCTGTCACAGCAATTTCATCGGAGGCCGCACGCCGCGCCGGCACGCTCGCACTATTGCCCTAGCCCATGAAATGCTTCGCCACAGCCATGAAGGCCGGCAGCGTCACGGGATCGTTGGCGACGTTGCCCGCGGCATGGTGCGAGGCATAGCGCGCAATCACCATCTCCGCCTTCGGATCGACATAGATCGACTGGCCGTGAACGCCGCGCGCCATGTAGACGCCGTGCGCATTGTGGCTCACCCACCATTGGTTGCGGTAGGACCAGCCCGCCAGGGTCGCATACCCGGCCGGCGCAAACTTCGCCGCATCGCCGCCTCGCGCAATATCGTCCACTACAGCGGCGGGGACGATCTGGCGGCCATTGAAACGGCCGCGATTGCGCATCAACTCGCCGAAGCGCGCCAGATCCCGCGTCGTCGTATTCAAACCGCCGCCACCGCTTTCGATCCCGAGGCGGTCGACATGATAGTAGGCATCCTCCTCCGCACCCATGGGCTGCCAGATGCGCGTCGACAGCAGGCTCGACAGCGATTGCCCTGTCACGCGGCGGATGATCCACGCCAGCACGTCCGTGTTGACGGTCTTGTAGGCAAACACCCGGCCGTGCTCGCCCCGCTTCTTCTGCGTCGTCAGAAAGTCGAGCAGCGATGTCGCCGCGAAGCCCGGAACTGGCGGCGCCATGCCGTTCGCGCGCCGCAAATCCCACACGCCCGACTGGGGATCGGTGTAGACCTCCGTGTACGCAAGCCCCGTGGTCATATCCATCACCTGCGCCACGGTTGCGTCGCCGAAGGCGCTGGCCGCCAGCTCCGGCACATACACGGGCACCAGCGCATCCGGATCGATCTTCCCCTCGGCAACGAGCATGCCCACCAGCGTGCCTGTGAACGACTTCGTTACCGACATGGCGATGTGCGGCTGATGCGGCTGCAGTACGCCGAAGTAGCGCTCGAACACGATGCGCCCGCGATGCAGCACGACGATGCCGTCGGCATAGGTCTCGGCCAGCGCCTGATCGAATGTGATCTGCCGCCCATCCATGGTCGTCACGGCGATGCGCCCCAGCTCCTGCTCGTCGCGCGGCAGCACCGAGGCCGGCCCCTGCCCGCGCCACACCTGCACCGTCGGCACGAGCTGGCGCACGTTGCTCCAGGCCCAGCGCAATTGCGGAAACCGGCGGAACGATCCGTCAGCGAACGTAATCGCCTTGTCCTTGGGCGGCGGAAATCCGGTCATCCATTCGAGCGTCCGCGGATCGCTCTCGGCAGCGGTCAATGGAGTCGCGGGCGTGCTCGCAGAACCGGCTTGCGTCGTCATCAGGCTTTGTCTCCGATGGATGAGGCGATCTCGGCTCAGCGCGTCGGCGCGCTGCGCATGCCAGATCATACGCGTGACAGGGGTGTCGTCGAGAGGCGATACTCCACCCTCGCCCCGCCACAAAATTCGGCGCAAGATCAGGTCATCGACAACACCAACAGCCCAGCGCACGGACTCATGATCCGCCGCGACCGGGCGCGGCGATGATGCCGGCAAGATTCCGGTCCATCGCCTTTCCGCGAGGAGGAAACGATGGAACTCGGCTACTTCACCATGCCTTCGCATCCGCCCGAGCGGCCGCTGAAAGACGGCCACGAGTGGGACCTCCAGGTGATCCGGTGGCTCGACGAGTTCGGCTACAAGGAATGCTGGATCGGCGAGCACCACACTGCGCCGTGGGAGCCGCACCCCTCGCCCGACCTGCTGGTGGCTCAGGGCCTCTTGCAGACCAAGAACATCCGTCTCGGCCCCGGCGGCTTCCTACTTCCTTTCCATCATCCGGCGCAGATCGCCAACCGTGTCGCCATGCTCGACCACATCTCCGGCGGGCGGCTCAACTTCGGCATCGCGGCAGCCGGCCTGCCGAGCGACTGGGAAATGTTCAACGTCGATGGCGCCAACGGCATCAACCGCCTGATGATGCGTGAGGCGCTCGACATCATCTTGAAGCTTTGGTCGACGAACGAGCCGTTCACATATGCCGGCAAGTTCTGGACCGTGAAGAATCCGGAGCTGATGTATGGCTTCCTCAAGCCCCACATCAAGCCGCTGCAGACGCCCCACCCGCCGATCGGGGTTGCCGGTCTTTCGAAGGGGTCCGACACGCTGAAGCTAGCGGGCGAGCGCGGCTACATTCCGATGAGCCTCAATCTCAACCCCGCGTATGTCGGGAGCCATTGGGCGTCGGTCGAGGCCGGCGCACAGAAAGCAGGCCGCACGGCCAAGCGCTCCGAGTGGCGCATGGTGCGCGAGGTCTTCGTCGCCGACACGGATGCGGAGGCCCAACGCATGTCCATCGGCCTGCACATGGGCCGCATGATGCGCGAGTACTTCATCCCGCTGCTGAAGGAGTTCGACTTTCTGCAATACCTGAAACACGACCACAGCGTGCCCGACAGCGACGTCACGGCCGAATACTGCGCCAGGCACAACTGGATCATCGGCTCACCGGCAACGGTGACTGAAAAACTCATGCGCATCCACGACGACGTCGGCGGCTTCGGCCATCTCCTCGTCTTCGGCTTCGACTACGTCGAGCACCCGCAGGCGTGGCGCCGCTCGCTGGAGCTTCTGTCGAAAGAGGTGCTGCCCAAGGTGAAGCACCTGTCACCAGGCTGAGGTGGACGCAGGCAAGGACGAGGCGACGTCCTAGGGTCGGACTCGGGCACGATGGATCTTCGGGACAAGCCCGACACAGGGGCTTGCGCGGCCTTACCCAGTTCTCAGGTGCCATCCTCGCGCTCGTCGCGAGGATTCATCGCTCAACAAATTCGAGGCAGCGTTGCATCGAGGTGAGGTTCGCCAAGCCCTGCCCCGGCAATGCCGGATTGCTGGGGCAGGAGCACTGCAAACCACAAGCAACAGAAGGGGACAACTTTGTCCAAACTCCGCGTCAACTGCTTCTCCATCTCCCTCGACGGCTACGGTGCCGGCCCCAGCCAGAGCCTTGAAGAACCGCTCGGCGTCGGCGGTGAAGCGCTGCACGAATGGGCGTTCGTCACTCAGGAATTTCACAAGATGTCCGGGAAGGACGGCGGCACGACCGGCCCCGACAACGATTTTATCGCGCGCGGTTTCGACAACGTCGGCGCGTGGATCCTGGGCCGCAACATGTTCGGCCCCGTGCGCGGACCCTGGCCCGACGACACGTGGAAGGGCTGGTGGGGTAAAAATCCTCCCTACCATTGCGACGTGTTCGTGCTCACCCATCACCTGCGCGCCTCCGTCACCATGGAGGGCGGCACGACGTTCCATTTCGTCACTGACGGCATCCGCGCTGCACTCGACCGTGCCAAAGCCGCCGCGAAGGGCAAGGACGTGCGCCTCGGCGGCGGCGCTTCCACCATCCGGCAATATCTCGACGCCGGTCTCGTCGACCAGTTGCACATCGCCGTTGCACCCAGGCTGTTGGGCTCAGGCGAACCGCTCTTCACCGGCATGAATTTCCCGAGGCTCGGCTTCGAGATCACCGAGCACGTGTCCACCCAGGGTGCAACACACTACATCATGGCGAAGCGGCGATAGGTCGGTCGAGCAAGGCTTTGTCCGCGTCGGCAAGCCGCGCTACACTGCGCCGATGTCAAAGGAAACGCCCAACGCCGCACGCCTCGGCGCCTTCGTTGCCGCCTCGGCTGCACGCACGACTCCGGACGCCGTACTGGACGCAGGCCGCCTGTGCCTCGCCGACTGGCTCGCCGTTACCATCGGCGCCGGCAGCGAGGATGCCGGCCGCATCGTCCGCGACCTCGTTGCAAAAACAGGCGCACCAGGCCGCGCCACCGTGCTGTTCGGCGGCACAGCCGCCGCCACCTCCGCGGCGCTCGCCAACGGCACACTGGCGCATTGCCTCGACTTCGACGACACCCACGTCGGCTCCAACACGCACACGAGCGCCCCGGTGTGGGCAGCAACGCTCGCCGTCGCCGAAGCCCAGGACGCCGCGGAATCCGCGATGCTCCGCGCTTTCATCACCGGCTTCGAGGTCTCGGCCGGTCTCGGTCTCGGCATGGGCCAGCCGCTGACCGCGCGTGGCTGGCACGCCACCGGCACCTTCGGCCGCATCGGCGCAGCCGCTGCGGCCGCCGCGCTTCTCACCCTCGACCAGACTCGCGCAATGCACGCGCTCGCTCTCGCCGCGACGCAGGCCGGCGGTCTCACCGGCTCGTTCGGCACCATGGCCAAGCCGTTCCACGCCGGCAAAGCTGCGAGCGACGGCGTTCTCGCGGCCGAGCTTGCATCAGCCGGCCTCGTTGCCGCGCCCGGTGTGCTGGAGCCCGGCGGCGGACTGGAGCAGGCGCTCGTCCAGGATGGTGGCGCCCGCATCCAACCCGCCCGGTTCGAGGCGTGGCAGATCCTCGCCAACAGCGTCAAACCTTACGCCGCCTGCCATCTCGTGCATCCGGCGGTCGATGCCGCGCGCGGCGCAAACCTGCCCGTCGCAGATATCCGCCGCGTGCGCGCGTCCGTCTCGCCGCTCGCCATGCAGATGACCGGCCACACCGATGCCCGGCCGGGCACTTCGCTCGCGGCCAAATTCGATCTGCGCTATTGCCTGGCGCTCGCGCTGCACGGCCGTCCGCTCTCAGCCCGTGATTTTCCCGAGCCCTGGCACCTCGAGGACGCCGTCGCGGCAACGGCCGCACTGGTCGAGCCGCTGCCCGACCCGCAAGTCGGCTATGCCTCGGCCCGTCTCGATGTCGAGTTCAACGACGGCCGCACGTCCACGCACGAGATCGCCACCGCCAAAGGCCATCCCGGCAATCCCGTCAGCTGGGACGACATGTGGGCGAAGTTCGATGGCCTCGTGTCACCGCGACTAGGGCCCGAGACGGAAACGCTCTTCGCCAACGTCCGCAATCTTGCGCGCGACGCCAAACGCCCCGCGCTTGCTGCTATCCGGCAGACATTGAGAGCGCTCAGAATCTGAGCCGCCGGCTCATCCAACCTTGACGGGTAGCTTCTCGATCGCCCTGAGCCCGGGCCGCTGCCGCCAGCGAATAGCGTCGGCCGGCACTGCCAGCTCCAGTTGCGGCCAGCGCTTGAAGAGCGCTTCAAGCGCACACTTGGCCTCGATGCGCGCAAGCTGGTGCCCCAGGCAAAAATGAATCCCCGTGCCGAACGACAAGTGGCGGTTGGGCTTCCTTTGAAGGTCGAGCTTCTCCGCATGCTCGTGGGCCTTGGGATCCATGTTGGCCGCCGCCAGCATGACCATGATCTTGTCGCCCTCCTTGAGGCGAATGCCGTCGAGCTCCACATCGCGCCGCACGAAACGTGGCTTGGTGAACTGCACCGGCGAGACAAAGCGCAGAAATTCCTCCAGCGCCAGATTGGCCCGGCTCCAATCCTCTGCGAGCCAGCCGCGCAGCTCGGGAGCCCGCGTCAGCTCATAGACCGATCCGCTGATCAGATGCGTGGTTGTCTCCGAGCCCGCGCCGAGCAGCAGAAACACCATCGCCACCATCTCCTGGCCGCTGATGCGGCCGCCGTCCTTTTCGACGCGCACCAGGTCCGCGATCAGGCCCTCGCCGCCGCTCTCGCGCGCGGCTTGCAATCGGTCCTCCAGATAGCGTTTCATCGGGCCGATGCCTGCAAGCATGCGCAGGACGCTGACCGCGCCCGTAATGCGAATCATAGTGTTCGCCCAGGCGATGAACCGCGGCCGATCGACGGCTGGCAGCCCGAGCAACTCGCAAATCACGGACAGCGGCAGTTTGCGCGCATAGCGCTCGACCAGGTCAGCGGGACTTCCATCTGAGAACAGCTCAGCCGCAAGCTGATCGGCGAGTGCAAAAATGCGCGGCTCCATGTCGAGAACGGCGCGGCGGCGAAAGGCTTCGTCGACGATGCTGCGCAGGCGCGTGTGGTCGGGCTCGTCCATAGTCAGCATGCTCACCGCGAGCGTGCGTATCCACCCCGGCATCCACCAGCGCAAACCGGCAACTGTGCCGTTCCGGCGCATCGTGAACGTCTCGCTGTCCTTAAGAACGCGGCCCGCGAGGTCGCTCGTCGTCGTGATCCAGGTCTTGCCGACGATCGGAAAGCGCACTTGGACGACCGGGCCGGCAGCCCTGAGCTTTGCGAGCCCGGCTGCGGGATCGCGCAGATACTCCTGGCTGGTGAAATCCATTCGCAGCATCGCCTGCACTCCTCGGCGGCTCGGTCCATGAGGTGGGGCCTGACCGGCGCAATCTCAATCCTCTCGGCTACAACCCATCACCCCCTCGCCTCCACCTCGCGGATGTTCCACGCTCGCGCTAAACTTCTGGATATCCTGGGCCTGGGTCCGCGTACGCTTGCCGATTGCCGGGCGCCGGCATCGCCATGTATCCAGCCTGTAAACCTGACGAACACCCAGAGAGAGAGAGAGACCATGAGCGCGCTCACGGCCTACCCCCTCATCACCGTAAAGGACCTTTCCGCCAGCCGCGATTTCTTCGTGATGCACTTCGACATGGGCGTCGTCTTCGAGGCGAGTTGGGTCGTCATGCTGTCCAGCGGCGCGGACGGCACCATTTCGCTCGGCTTAATGATGGCCGATCACCCATCGAATCCGCCTGGCCCAGAAGTTTTCAACGGGCAGGGGATGATTATGACCATGCAGGTCGAAGACGTCTCGGATGTTTACGCCCGCCTCCAGCGATCGGGCGTGCCGATCGTCCATCCCTTGAAGGACGAGCCCTGGGGCCAGCGCCGGTTCGTGACTCGTGATCCCTCCGGTGTTCTCGTCGATGTCGTCGAGCAGATCGATCCGGCGCCTGGATTTTGGGACAAGTATCTGGAGTAGCAGCTACTTCCCCAGAATCTGCGGCAGCATCTTCTGCAGGCCCTGCATCTGCTTGATGTTGACCTTGATCCCGCCCGGCATCGTGAAATCGCCGGGTTTCATGCCGTTGCCGCACTGCGCCGCGGTCCATCGTGCCGTCTGCACCATCGACGTCGGCTGCGGGCCCTTGCCCCCGCCGAGACCCGCAAAGCCACCTTCCGTCGTGCCCTCGACCCGCACCGTGTAGCTCGACTGGAAATCGCCCGACATGGTCGTGCGGGTCACACTCTTCATCGGTCCGAATTTGCATTCGGCATCGATCACCAGCGCTTTGCCCTCGCGCTTCATCGTGTATCGCTTGCATAGATCCTTCGAGATGCGCAGGCCGAATTCCATCAATTGACGATCAGTTGACGCATCGATGCACACTTGTGACACGACGTCGGGTGTCCCACCCGGTTTCGCGGTCACCATGCGGAGCTCCCAATGGCCCGGTTTGCGCGACGGCAAGTCCTCCAGCGTTTGTCCGATTGCCACGGATGGCAACATCACGCCGAGTACAAGAACTGCGACCGCACGCATGCCGACCCCCGCGTTGATCCCCAACGGACAACGATGATATTAGCGCGACGGCAAGGCCGCGCACGCAATCATCGCCACGCCGGCGTGCGTCACGTGCACGGCTCCGCCATCGCCCTGTACCGCGCGCGCCGGCCGCATCGCCTTGTCGGAGCGGAGTAAAATCATGCAGCCGAGCAACGCGATGGTCGTCGAAGCTGCTTACGCGTCATGGGCCGCGCGTGACCTCGATGCAACACTGTCCTGCTTCAGCCATGACGTGGCGTTCGCCATCCATCTGCCGCCCGAGGTGGCCCCCTACTTCGGCATTCAGCAGGGGTGCGCGGAGCTTGGCACGCGTCTTCGGATGATTCTCGATGACTTCGACTTCCTCGAGTACAAGCCGATTCAGATCACGTCTCACGGCATCTCGTTTCATTCCCAGATCCGGTTTCACTACCGTCACAAGCTGACCGGACTGGAGTACGATGGCACCATGCGCCACGTCTGGCGCGTGAAAGGCGACCGCATCGTGCGCTGGGAGGAGTTCCACGACATCGAGCGGGTCCGGGTCTACTTCCAGCTCCTGGGGCAGGCGATCGCACTGCAGCAACTTGATTCTCCTGCACCGAGGCAGCCGCGCTCGAGCGATACGGCCGACCTCGACTCCTAAAGCACCAACGCTTCGGCTTGATCGCGCCGCCTTATGCGCTGCGCCACGGCTTGGAGCCCGCACAACAAATCCGTGCAGTCGCCGGCTTTGTTGCAACTTGGCCATAACACTTTGTCGGGCACGCGTCTTATACTGAGGATGTCATCCGGGCCGTCGAAACGGCGCAGCGCCGCAAATGATCGAGGGGTGGGGGCATGCTCAAAGCGATTGCGCAACTCGCACTGGTTGCCGTGCCGTTGACGGTGCTGACGATGCCTCTCGGCGCGGCGGTGCTGCCGGGCGTGACATCGTCCGAGCCCTCAATCGTCCACCGGGTGCAGAAGCGTGGCAAGAAGCCCCCAGCCTCATCATGCACCCAGCCGGTCACGGAAACCGGCAAGGGGCGCATCACCGAAAGCCAAGCCAAAACCGTGGCAGAAAAGGCGTGGCAGGAGAAAGTACGCTCGGTCTACGGCGAGGCTTATGTGGAGGTCAAGCATGCCAGAGGCGCCAGCCATCGCTGTTCCTCCACGCCCACGTTGCGCCTGAAGCGTTGCGATTTCACGGCGACACCGTGTCGACCTCCGGCTCAGACCTAGATGAGGCGCTCGTGTGCGCAGTCCTGGCGAGATGCCGTCCGCAGGGCTCCCGTCTGAGTAGGCGTCTCGCGTCCAGCACCGATGCAATGCTATGCCGCCAAATTGCGGGTCGGCCCTTGTTTTTCGGTAACAGTTTCACGAGTTGCTAGGAGCGGCACTTGTCGAACGCCGATGGGCGACCGACATGGCGCTTGCCGAACTAATGAAAGGTCCAACTGCATGTGTCGTAAGGCGCTGATTGGGGCCCGATTGAAGGCGCCCCTCAAGATTGCGGCGGTCGTCGCGATCGCTACCTTTGCACCCCACGTCAGCGCCAGCGCCGCGAGCCCGTTCGACCGCCTCGCCGGGAGCTGGACCGGCGGCGGTCGGGTAACGTTCGAAGGCGGCCAGTCCGAGCGCTTGCGGTGCAACGCGCGCTACGCCAGCTCCGGCAGCGGCAATCGCCTCGACCTGACCATCCGCTGCGCCAGTCCGGCAACCTCGTTCGAACTGCGCGGCGATCTCGCCTATCGAGGCGGCCGCGTCTCCGGCAACTGGCAGGAACGCACGCTCGGCGCCTCGGGACGGGCCGCCGGCCGCGCCAATGCCGGCAGCATCGTCATGCGCATCTCGGGCTCCGCCTCGGGCAGCATGTCCGTGGCCCTGTCGGGCGGCGCCCAGACAGTCACGGTCAGCACGGTCGATACCGCGCTTCGCGGCATAAATGTGTCGCTGCGCCGCCGTTGAGTTCCCAGAAGAACGGCATGGCAGACGCTAGAAAGAAATCATGCTAGGGAGCCCTCCAACCGCATTGGAGCTGCCAGCTCGCCTGTGCCTTGTAATCGTGCCCGGCAGGCTGCAAGTCCTTGCACGGAGCTGAAATAATCATGCCTTCCATCAACACGGCCCGCCGCGGCGCATTGGCATTGATCGCTGCCGCGCCACTGTTTGGATTTGTACCGTCTGCCGCACGCGCTGAGAATCCGTTTTCGACCCTGAACGGCACGTGGTCCGGTGCCGGCCAGATCAAGCTCGAAGGCGGCAGCTCCGAGAGTCTCAAATGCCGCGCGTACTATACCGCCAAGGACGACGGCGCCGGCTTGGGCTTGGCCATCCGCTGTGCCTCCGCCAGCAACAAGATCGAGCTGCGGGCCAATCTCACGTACGCGAGCGGCAAGGTCAGCGGCGACTGGGAGGAGCGGCAGTTCAATGCCGGCGGCAGCGTCAGCGGGCAGGCCTCCGGCAGCAAGATCAACCTCGCCATCACCGGCGGCGGCGTGAACGGCTCTTTGACGGTCGCGCTTACCGGTGCGACCCATTCCGTATCGATCCAAACCACGGGCATCGGCTTGCGCGCGGTCAACATCAATCTGTCGCGCAGTTAGTGTGCATCCGGAAGCTTGCCGAGCCCGCGCACCCAACCCTTGGAGACCGCATCGCATGCGTTTCACGACAGGACTGATCGTTTCCGTCGCGGCTCTGGCGGGCAGCTTGTTCCCTGCACATGACGGTGCCGCACAGGGCCGCCGCGCCTACTCCGGTGGGGCGGACTACGTTGTGGCCGAGAGCTGGTGGGGACACGGCAGCATCCGTGCCCCGATCCGGCAGGGAAGCAACGGCCTGCAGGTTCGCATGCCGCGCGGCACCTGGATTGATTGCGGCCGCAGTTGCTCGCAGACCCTGCGCCAGCAGACCGTCGACTTCTGGGAAAGCAACGGCACCCAGGCGAAGGACGGCGGCCCCGGCTATTTTCGCTGGACCTTTGGATGGTAGGATAACCATCCGCCGCCAAAGAGCGGGATGAAAGTCACACGGGAGGCTCATGATGTTCGCAGGCCGTATTGCGGCGCTGATTGCCTGTCTCGTCATGACTGCCGGGCTCGGCCTGACATCAGCACAGGCCGAAGTCGGCGAACTGAAAATCGCCAAGCAATACGGCATCAGCTATCTGCCATTGATGCTCATGGAGGCGGATCGGCTCATCGAGAAGCGCGCGGCCGCCGACGGCATCGGCGACCTCAAGGTCGAATGGGTCACGCTGGCCGGCGGCGCGCCGATGAACGACGCCATTCTCTCGGGCAGCCTGCATTTCGCATCGGGAGGCGTCGGCCCTCTCGCCACCATCTGGGCCCGCACCAGGGGCTCAGGTGACGTCAAGGCCGTCGCGGCCATGAGCTCCATGCCGATCTACCTCAACGTCCGCAGCCCCCACGTCAAGACAATGAAGGATCTGCGCGAGACCGACCGGATCGCCCTCCCCGCCGTAAAGGTGTCCATCCAGGCCGTGACGCTGCAAATGGCCGCCGAAAAAGAGTTCGGCGTCGGCAATCACGGCAAGCTCGACCACCTGACGCTGGCCATGTCGCATCCCGATGCCCAGGCCGCGCTGCTGTCGGGCGCCTCGGAGGTGACGGGCCACTTCTCTTCACCGCCCTTCCAGTACCAGCAGCTCAAGACGCCTGGCATCCGCACGCTCGTCAATTCCTATGACGTGCTGGGTGGCCCTGCGACCTTCAACCTTGTCTGGGCCACCACGAAATTCCACGACGAGAACCCGAAAGTCTACGCGGCGTTCTTCAAGGCCTTCGAGGAAGCCATCGGCACCATCAAGAAGGACAAGCCGGCTGCCGCCCAGCGCTATCTGGATATTGCCAAGGACCGGCGCAGCACGCCGCAGGAAATTTTCGCCATGCTCGAGGATCCGCTCATCGAATTCACCCTCACGCCCAAGAGCATGATGAAGTACGTCGACTTCATGCATCGCACGGGCGCGCTCAAGATCAAGCCGGCCTCGTGGAAGGATATGTTCTTCCCGACGGCTCACACCCTGCCGGGAAGCTGACCCGCGCGCCGCCCGCCTACTGGAGGAACGGGTTTGTCGCCCGCTCTTCGCCGATCGTGCCTGTCGGGCCGTGCCCGCAGATGAAGGCGTAGTCGTCCCCGAGGGGAAAAACCTTCGTCTTGATGGCCGAGATCAGCGCATCGTGATCGCCATAAGGAAAATCCGTGCGCCCGATGGAGCCGCGAAACAGTACGTCGCCCACCAGGGCCAGCCGCTGCGGCTCATAAACGAACACCACCGACCCCGGCGAGTGTCCCGGACAGTGCAGGATCGAGAAACGGTGTCCCGCAACGACCACCTCGTCACCCTCGTCGAGCCACCGGTCTGAGGTGGCATTGCGCACCCCGGTCAACCCATACGACCGCGCCTGCGCTTCCACGCCGTCCATCAGGAACCGGTCTGCCTGATGCGGCCCCTCGATCTCAACACCGAGCGCTTCTTTCAGCTCCACCGCCCCGCCGACGTGATCGATGTGCCCGTGCGTCAGCAGGATCTTCTCGACCGTCATCCCGACCTTGGCGATCGCCGCCTTGATCTGATCGACATCCCCGCCCGGATCGACGACGGCCCCGATCTTGGTCGCGTCATCCCAGATCAACGTGCAGTTCTGCTGAAAGGGCGTCACCGGCACGATACCCGCGGCGAGCTTCCCCACTTTCGGCTCAGAACTGGACTGCATTGAATACCTTGCGCTGATGCGGTTGCGCCCCGCCAGCCAACCTTATGCCGCGATAGCAGAAAGGGGCTCGCGATGCGAGCCCCCTTGGGAATCTGACGCAAGAGAAAGCGGACAAAGCGCAGTTTCAGGCAGCCTGCGTCTCGTCGCTGGGATCACGGAGCACGTAACCCCGGCCCCACACGGTTTCGATGTAGTGCTTACCGCCGGTCGCGGCCTGCAGCTTTTTGCGAAGCTTGCAGATGAAGACGTCGATGATCTTGAGCTCGGGCTCGTCCATGCCGCCGTAGAGATGATTGAGGAACATCTCCTTGGTGAGCGTCGTGCCTTTACGGAGCGAAAGCAACTCCAGCATCTGATACTCTTTGCCGGTCAGATGCACGCGTGCGCCGTTGACTTCCACGGTCTTTGTATCGAGGTTCACACGCAAGTTGCCGGTTTCGATCACCGACTGCGCATGACCTTTCGACCGGCGCACAATTGCGTGAATGCGCGCGACAAGCTCATCCTTGTGGAACGGCTTCGTCATGTAGTCGTCCGCGCCAAAACCCAGACCTTTGACTTTGTCGTCGATCTGGGCGAGGCCCGACAGGATCAGGATGGGTGTCTGCACCTTGCTCACCCGCAAGGTTTTCAAGACGTCGTACCCGCTCATGTCCGGCAAGTTAATATCAAGTAGAATGATATCGTAATCATACAGCTTGCCGAGGTCCACCCCCTCCTCGCCAAGATCTGTCGTGTAGACGTTGAAGCCTTCGGACTGAAGCATCAGCTCGATGCTTTGTGCCGTTGCGCTATCGTCCTCAATCAGAAGGACTCGCATCCCAAATCCTCACTTCCCCGGCCCATTCCGAGCCCGCTGCCCCGGCATTTCTCAAAGAACGCCACACGCAACGCAGGTAATCGATGATAAACACTGTAGGTCTGAGAGGTTAACAAACCCTAATTTAGTCTTTAGGGACGCCTTTCTTTTGATACGACTGTTCCAATCTTGCAGTAGCCCTTCAGGTTGGGCATACACCGACCAGCAACCAGCACACGCTGCCAACCGAACTGGCACACGCACCCCCTGGCGGCTCGCGCTGCCGGCCCAACCTACGAATGTTGAATGATTACTGGCCTCTCCACTTCGGAGCTCGCACAGCGTCGCCGCACATCCCCACCTTGCTATCCCCGCGCGCGCCCTTTAAATTCTTAATATCTGATTTGCCCGGCGGGCCCTAGTCTCTTGTTGAGAACCGGCAGGCGAATTTGACATGACCGACTCGGAATTGGACGAGCGTTGCTTTACCGCAACTTAACAGCCCTTCAGCATACTCATGCGCGCGGTTGGGACTTGGCCGGTGATGCAGCATCGAGGTTATCGCTCGGCGGAGCGATCCGAAGCCGACTGGCACGAAAATTGATGGTTCGGCGTCACCAGTTCGAATGTGTTGGGGGTATCGAGCAATGAAGCCACGCGAAGGTGTGTTGCGTATGCGGCGGTTCGAGGCAGCCGAAGCTGGGCGCAAAGTTGCGGATCTTGAATCCATCATCCGCGAGTTCGAGCAGATGGTCCACGATCTCGATCGTCAGATCGGTTCGGAAGAGGATCGGACCGGCGTCAAGGACATCAGTCATTTCGCCTACTCGACCTTCGCCAAGGCAGCAGCCCAGCGGCGCGACAATCTCAAGACGTCGATTGCGGATCTGCGGTTGAAGCTGGATGCCGCCCTTCACGAGCGCGACGAATCCCAGGAAAATCTGGCCAAGGCTGAAACCGGCGACGATCGCGAGACCGACCGCTCCCGGCGCCGCGGCGAGCGCGGCTCCGGCGCCATGATGGGCTGACCACCTTCGCTCGATCTATCCACATTCACACCGCGCATCCGCGCTCGCGTCACCAGGGCGTGTTGACTTCGCTGCAGCCATCCAGAACTGTCCTGGCATTCTCCTGGATGGGCGGACGGCTAGACTCTCGATGTCTCGGCGGCATTACCAAAAATCTGCAAAGGCGTCCGGCGGCGTAGTCCTGCCCTGGATCATCGGCGGCATCGCCGCAGGTGCGCTTGCCGCCTGCAGCACCGCCACCCTTCCAGCGCTGCCCAAGTTCGAAATGCCGGTCGTTGCCTACAAGGATGAGCCTTCGGAGGTCTACTCACGGATCGCGCGCGGGGCCATGGCTTGCTGGTTCTCGCCGAATGGTCCGTTGAAACCGAGCTACGCCTTTCACGCCGACGTCGCTCCGCCCTCGGACAACGCCGGCGCCGAGATCGTCATTCACGAGCGCGATCGCGCCGCTCCGAGCCCCTTGTCGCTGCGCGCCTATAAGATCGTGATCTCGCGAAAACCTGAAGGAACGGCAGTCGAGGAGCAGAATTTCAAGCTTCCCGAGCCACTCGCCGCGATGATGGCACAAGATATTCGCCGCTGGGCCGGCGGCACGCACGAGTGCGGCACGGCCATGTCGGTGGCACAACCCGCCGCTGATGCGCAGAAGGCCGCCACACCGGTCAGCCCGATCCCGACGTCGAGCACGGGCGGCAAGAAACGCTGAAGCCGCCAGCGTCCTCTCGGAGCAGCGGCGGCTTCACAAATTCACAAGCCCGCTCTAGTTGCGGTAGTCCTGCACCCGCGTCGCGCGCAAGCCCGGAAGACCGTGCTTGTCGATCGACCGCTGCCACGACAGGAATTCGTCGACGGTGAGCTTGTAGCGCTCACACGCTTCCTCGAGGCTCAAAAGCCCGCCGCGCACGGCCGCGACAACCTCCGCCTTGCGCCGGATGACCCACCGCTTGGTGTCCTTCGGCGGCAAATCGGCGACTGTCAGCGGGCTGCCGTCGGGCCCAATGACATAGCGCGTACGCGCTCTGAACTGTTGGTCGGTCATGGTACTCGTTACACTCTCGCTGACCTCTGACGTAACCCTACCGGAACTCGATTAAATTCGGCTGAAGCAACTCGGTAAACGCTTCGGCACTACGTGCCCCATTTTTACTATATTTTTCAGTCAGATCACAGCTTATGCTCACGCATGGTAAACGCGTGCTGCGAAATGGCTCAGAACCGCTGAAGTAATCCTCGGCGCTCCTCCCGGGCCTATTAACGCTTCGTGAGGACTTTGGTCGCGCCGCCGGCCACAGCTGATGAGCCGCGCCGGTGGACCAGGTGTTGCCGTCGACAGCCCCGAGCCCTATGGTCGCGCCCGATTAACCGGCATTTGCGCCCACGCCCCCCTGAAGTTGCACCTCAATGAGCATCTCCTCCGCCGCCGACCATTCGCTGCATCTTGAAGGCATCGAGCCCGGCTCGCGCGTGGTCGTCGCCATGTCCGGAGGCGTGGATTCCTCGGTCGCGGCGGCCCTCTTGAAGCACGCCGGATACGACGTCGTGGGTATTACGCTACAGTTGTACGACCATGGCAGCGCCGCCGGCCGCAAGGGCGCGTGCTGCGCCGGTCAGGACATCCATGATGCCCGCCGCGTAGCCGATGCCCTGGGCATCCCCCACTACGTGCTCGACTACGAGACCCAGTTCCGCACCTCCGTCATCGAGAGCTTCGCCGACAGCTACGCGGCCGGCGAGACGCCGATCCCCTGCGTCGTCTGCAACCAGAAGATCAAGTTCGAGGGCCTGCTCGACACCGCCCGCGACCTGGGCGCTCGCGCGCTTGCCACCGGCCACTACATCGCCATGCAGCTCGGTCCCAACGGGCCGGAGCTCCATCGCGCCGCAGATGCCGAACGCGATCAGAGCTATTTCCTTTTTGCCACCACGCTGCAGCAGCTCGATTTCCTGCGCTTTCCACTGGGCCATCTGCAGAAGGACGACGTGCGTGCGCTCGCCCGGCAACTCGCTCTGCCGGTTGCAGAAAAGCCCGACAGCCAGGATATCTGCTTCGTTCCGACAGGGCGCTACTCAGATATCGTGGAACGCTTGCGGCCGGACGCAGCCGAGGCTGGCGACATCGTCCATGTCGACGGCCGCGTGCTCGGCCGGCATGGCGGCATTCTCAATTTCACCATCGGCCAACGCCGGGGCCTGAAGCTTGCGGCCGCCGATCCGCTGTACGTCGTTCGGCTGGACGCGGACCGGCGCGAGGTTGTGGTCGGCCCGCGCAGCGACTTGCACACGCGGCTGATCATGCTTAAAAACGTGAACTGGCTGGGCGAGGGCGCACTCGACGACGTGGCGGAACGGGGCATTGACCTCCACGTGAGAGTTCGCTCGAGCCAGAAGCCACAGCCCGCCACACTTTCCTCGAAAGACGGGGATATGGCTGTGCTGCTGCATGAGGGAGAATATGGTGTCGCTGCGGGCCAAGCCTGCGTGTTCTACGCTGACGGGTCCGCCCATGCGCGCGTCCTCGGCGGGGGATGGATCGCAGCAGCGCACGCCGGCAAGTCTCAGTCACATTCCGTTTCTGCGCCGGGTCCGGACGCCCCGTCCGTCGCACCCGCGCCGTCCATGAGTGATCGCGCCAGACACATGCCCGGGTTTGCTAGAGGAGCAATATGAGTATGAAATCGACGATGCGATCGGGGAGGCGGCCGGAACGCCCTTTCCTGTTCGGGGGAGATGGTGCGGGCATCAACTCCGCGCACATCGATGAGGCGGCCGTCAGAAGCGCCTACCGCCGCTGGGCGCCCGTCTACGATCACACATTCGGCCGCTTCACGACCGAGGGCCGCCGGCACGCCGTGGAAATCATCAACCAGCGTCGGGGCCGCGTGCTTGAGGTCGGCGTCGGCACCGGCCTGTCGCTGCCCAACTACGGCCGTCATCTCGAAATCGTCGGCATCGACCTGTCGCCCGAGATGCTGGAGAAGGCGCGCGAGAAAGTCGACGAGGAGCGCCTTGTCAACGTCACCGGCCTGCACGAGATGGACGCCAGCGCATTGACGTTCGGCAAAGGCGAGTTCGACACCGTCGTCGCCATGTACGTCATCACCGTCGTGCCCGACCCCGAGAAGGTGATGCGCGAATTGGCCCGCGTCACGAAAGTCGGCGGCCAGGTCGTCCTCGTCAATCACTTCAGCCAGGACGACGGCGTGCGCGGCTGGGTCGAGCGCCGCATGGCTCCGTTCGCCGACAAGCTCGGCTGGCGCCCTGTCTTCAATCTCGACCGCGTCATGGTCTGCGAAAACCTGAAGGTCGTCGACCGCCGCGCGCTGCGCCCCTGGGGCCTCTTCACCATGCTGCGCTTCGAGAAGGTGGCCGAGCCGGCGCACGCCACGGCCTAGCCGCTACGCCATCGTCACAAACCTGCATCGGCCCGCCACGCGGGCCGATCGCATTTGGCGCTGCCGGACGTTCGCTTGACAGTGCTCCGCGGCGCTCCTTATATCGCGCCACATCGGTACGGCGGGATAGCTCAGGTGGTTAGAGCGACGGTCTCATAATCCGTAGGTCGGCGGTTCAAGTCCGCCTCCCGCTACCAAGCCTCACTCAAACATTCATTCGCGACGCTGCGCGTAGCCGCAATGGTCTCGCACATGACTGCTTCCGCGTCCGCCGTCCGCACCTGGAGCTACAAGGGAACTTTGCCTCCGTCCCAGCCGTTACACCGGCACAATCGGACAGGAGCACAACATGCCGATCCTCCTTTGGTTATTGGGCGTCCCGCTTACGCTCGTCCTGACGGGCGTGATCTGATCGTGCTTGTTGCAAGTATCGCCACTGAATGGGAACGGCTTGATCGGCTGTCCCCCGTTCGATTGCGCCATTTGCGACTTTCCCGCACAGAATTTGTGCTTGCCGAACGTGTCTCCAGCCCGTTGAATAGCTGCCATTCGCCTCCCTCCTGCCACAGGCGCTTCCCTATATCTGGGACCGTCGATTGAGAGGGTTGGGATGCAGTTCGTAGCTCTTGTAAGCGCCTTGTCGGTCGCCGGGATTGTGTCGGCGACCCCATGCCTTGCGCTCGCCGAATCCTTCGACCACGCCGCCTTCTGCGCCGAGAAAACCGAGCGCGCCGACAATCATCAACTCGAAGCCGGCGTCTGGCTCGACGAGTTCACCCGCAATGACACGGTGAATGTGCACTGCTCCATGCGCATGATCGAATTCCGCCGCTACCTCGATATGCCGTCGGGCGAGCTCGACGATGCCTGGCGGCAGCGCGAGAAGATACGCTGGAACTCCGCTCACTGCAGTGATCCCGACTGGTACGAGGCGATTCGCGCCGGCTGGACCATCGCGTCGACGCTCATCACCACGACCGGCGAGCGCATCTGGTACACGGCGAGGTGCCGCTGACGGGCCCGGACCTCTGGACGCAGAGGTTCCGGTGACCTTGATGTCCCGTTGTCATAGGCACCCGTCGGGGCGTGCGCTATCCTTCCCGTCGTCGGCGCGGGAATCGGAGGTTGGCCATGCACATCGCCCGTTGCTTCAGAGAGCACGTTCTCGCCGCAACACTGCTTCTGATGGCATCGTTCGCCCCGGCCTCTGCCCAGAGCGTCTATCACCGCTGCAACGACGGCGACCCCGAGACGCTGGACGCGCACAAAACGTCAACCGTCAGCGAAGCCCATTTGCTCCGCGATCTCTCTGAAGGACTGCTGATCCACGACGCGCACGGCAAAGTCATGGCCGGCGTGGCCGAACGCTGGGGCGCCAGCCCGGACGGCAAGGCCTACACCTTCACGCTGCGCCCCACGGCCAAATGGTCGAACGGCGATCCCGTCACGGCCGCCGATTTCGTCTTCTCGCTGCGCCGGATCATGGATCCCGAGACCGGCGCCAAGTATGCAACCGTGCTCTATCCCATCAAGAACGCCGAGAAGATCAACAAGAAGGCGGATGGCCTGAAGCCCGACGCCCTTGGCGTCAAAGCGATCGACGAGCGCACGCTGGAGATCACGCTCGAGAAGTCGACGCCCTACTTCCTCGAGTTGCTGACGCACCAGAGCGCCCTGCCGATCCATCCCGCGAGCGTCGCCAAGCACGGCAAGGATTTCACGCGGCCGGAGAACTGGGTCTCCAACGGTGCATATGTGCTGAAGGAATGGGTGCCGGGCTCACACATTACGCTCGACAAAAGCCCGCAGTTTCACGACGCCGCCAACGTGCGCATCGCCGGCGTGCGCTACTACCCTTGCAGCGATCTCGCCGCCGCCGCGCGACGCTTCGAAGCTGGCGAGGTTCAGTCCACGACCGACCTGCCCGCCGACCAAGTCAAGCGCCTGAAGGAGAAGTTCGGCGATCAGGTGCAGATCTCGCCCTATCTCGGCACCTACTATCTGGCCGTGCGCACCGACAAGGCGCCCTTCAACGACGTGCGCGTGCGCCAGGCGCTCTCGTTGCTGATCGACCGCGAGTTCATCGCCGACCAGATCTGGTCGGCCACCATGCTGCCCGCCTACTCCTTCGTGCCGCCCGGCACGGGCAACTACGGCGATCCGGCTTATCTGTCCGACATCACGGAATCATCCATCGACCGCGAAGCCAAGGCCAAGGACCTGCTCAAGCAAGCCGGCTTCGGCCCGGGCAGGAAGCAGCTCAAGGTCGAGATCCGCTACAACATCACGGACAACAATCGCAACACGGTCGTCGCCATCGGCAACATGTGGAAGGAAGCCGGCATCGAGACGACCTACATCAACACCGACGGCAAGACGCACTTTGCCTACCTGCGCGACGGCGGCGACTTCGATGTGGCTCGCGCCGGCTGGATCGCCGACTACTCCGATCCGCAGAACTTCCTGTTTCTGCTGGAGAGCCAGAACAGCGGCTTCAACTATGCGCGCTACAACAACCCCGAGTTCGATGCCCTGATGCGCCGGTCCTCCGACGAGCTCGACCTCAAGGCGCGCGCCGGTATCCTGTACCAGGCCGAAGCCCTCATCATGCGCGATCTGCCGCTGATCCCCGTGCTCTACTACTCCAACCGCAACCTCATCTCCTCGAAGCTCGAAGGCTTCCACCCCAACCTCCGCGGCGCCAACGCCACCCGCTTCATGTCGCTGAAGCCCTAGATGCCATGGTCTTCGATCCTTATCACTAGCGAGGAAGACCCCGGCTCGGCCGCTGCCGCTCCGGAGCTTCGCTCCGCGCGGACCGCGCCCGTCCGGGGACGCAAGTGGGATGAGAGTTCGAAAGGCTTAGGCTACTTTTGCCTCCATCTTCTCGTCTTGCGTTCCCGGAAGCGGCGCGCTCGTGCCATTGGCACGACGCGCGGCTATCCGGGATCTTCCCCGGTGGTGTGGTCCGCACCGCCAGCGATCTGACCGGCACATGCTGTCCTTCATCCTGAAACGCCTCGCCTCCACGATCCCCGCACTGTTCCTCGTCATCACCATCGCCTTTTTCCTAATGCGCGTGGCGCCCGGCGGCCCGTTCGATCTGGAACGCCCCCTGGAAGCCAAGGTGATGGAGAACCTGAACCGCATCTACAAGCTCGACCGGCCGCTGTGGGAGCAATACTGGCTATACCTCTCAGCGCTGCTGCAGGGCGACTTCGGCCCGTCCTTCTACTACCGCGATTTCTCCGTCGGAGAATTGCTGGCCCGCGGACTGCCGGTGTCGATCGCCCTCGGCTTCTGCGCGCTCGCCGTCGCGCTGATCCTCGGCGTCGCGCTCGGCGTGCTCGCCGCCCTGCGCCGCAATCATCCTGTGGACTACACCGTCACCGGCCTCGCCACCTTCGGCATCACCGTGCCGACCTTCGTCACCGCGCCCATGCTGCAGATCCTGTTCGCGCTGTCGCTCGCATGGCTGCCGGTCGCCGGCTGGAACAACGGTGCACCTGCCAACATGATCCTGCCGGTCACCGCACTCGCACTGCCGCAGATCGCCATCATCGCGCGTCTCACGCGCGCCGCCATGATCGAAGCCCTGCGCGCCAACCATATCCGCACGCTGCGCGCGCTCGGCCTCGGCCCCGCGACCGTCGTCCGCCATGCCCTGCGCGCTGCCGCCCTCCCCGTCGTCTCCTATCTCGGACCCGCCGCAGCGGCCCTGCTCACCGGCTCCGTCGTCATCGAAACCATCTTCGGACTGCCCGGCGTCGGCCGCTACTTCGTGGAAGGCGCCCTCAACCGCGACTACACCCTGGTCATGGGCACAGTCGTGCTCATCGCGGTGTTCGTGATGGCCTTCAACCTCGTCGTCGACATCGCCTACGCCGTGCTCGACCCGCGCGTGCGCCATGAGTAACGTCGCCACCTCGACCGCCGGCATCGAAGGCCGCTCCCCATGGGCCGAAGCGCGCACGCGCTTCCTCGGCAATCGCGCCGCAGCGGCGAGTTGCCTGTTCCTCGCCGTGATGGCGCTGGCCTGCCTCGTCGGCCCCGCCGTCACCGGCCACCCATACGACCGCGTCTATCAGGATTACGTGCGCACGCCGGCGAGCCTCACCGCCCGCCCCGCGCCCGCCGACGCCGTGGCCGCCATGTCCCGTCTCGGTGCCCGCATGCGCGCCACCGTGCTCGACGCGCAGGTCACAGGCGATACCATCCGCTTCACGCTTACCGCGCTCCGCCCCATCGACGAGCGGCTCCTCGCCTACGTCGAGCGCTCCGATCTGTTCGGCCCCGCCCGCATCATCGAGCGCCGCAACGACGGCGCAGTGCTCATCGCCGAGGCGCCCATCGAGTACCGCCGCTTCCTGTTTGGCACCGACGCCAACGGCCGCGATCTGCTGACCCGCACGCTCGTCGCCGGCCGCATCTCGCTCGCCATCGGCTTGCTCGCCACGCTGGTCGCGCTGGTGATCGGCGTCACCTACGGCGCCGTTGCCGGCTACCTCGGCGGCCGCACCGACCTCCTCATGATGCGCGCCGTCGACATCCTCTACGCGCTGCCCTTCATCTTCTTCGTCATCCTCCTGGTTGTGTTCTTCGGCCGCAACGTCATCCTCATGTTTCTCGCCGTCGGCGCCATCGAATGGCTCGACATGGCCCGCATCGTGCGCGGCCAGACCCTCTCGCTGCGCCGCCAGGAGTACGTGCAGGCCGCCGAGTCGCTCGGCGTCGACACCTGGGGCATTCTCAAGCGCCACATCGTGCCGAACCTGCTCGGCCCCGTCGTCGTCTACATGACGCTTCTGGTGCCGCGCGTCATACTGCTGGAAAGCTTCCTGTCGTTCCTCGGCCTCGGCGTGCAGGAGCCTATGACGAGCTGGGGCGTGCTGATCGCCGATGGCGCCCGCAACATTCAGGGCGCCACGTGGATGCTGACGTTCCCCGCGCTGTTCCTGGTGGCCACACTGTTCGCGCTGAACTTCATCGGCGACGGCCTGCGCGACGCGCTCGATCCGAAGGATCGCTGATGCCGTCGCCCCTCCTGTCCATCCGCGATCTCGAAGTCGAATTCAGCGTCGCCGGCGGCACGGTCCACGCCGCGCGCGGCGTCTCCCTCGATGTCGCCAAGGGCGAAACGCTGGCCATTGTCGGTGAGTCGGGATCGGGCAAAAGCCAGCTCATGATGGCCGCCCTCGGCCTGCTGGCCTCGAACGGCCGCGCACGCGGCTCGGTCCTGTTTCACGGCGACGAGATATTGGGCAAGCCTGAGCGCGACCTCGATCGCATCCGCGGAGCCCGCATCGGCATGATCTTTCAGGAGCCGATGACCTCGCTCGATCCGCTCTATCGCATCGGGCATCAGATCGCCCTGCCGCTGCGCCGCCATGGCGGCCTCGATACCGCCGCTGCCCACGAGCGCGCCCTGGAACTGCTGCGGCTCGTTCACATTCCCGATGCGGAGCGCCGCATCGACGCCTATCCACACGAGCTCTCCGGCGGCCAGCGCCAGCGCGTCATGATCGCCATGGCCATCGCCAACAATCCCGATCTGCTCATCGCCGACGAGCCCACCACCGCCCTCGACGTCACCGTGCAAGCACAGATCCTCGCGCTGCTCGCCGAGCTCAAGCAGCGCCTTGGCATGGCCATCATCTTCATCAGCCACGACCTCAACATCGTGCGCCGCTTCGCCGACCGCGTCGCCGTCATGCACAACGGCAAACTGATTGAAAGCGGCCCCACCGCCACCCTCTTTGCCCATCCCCGCGAGGCTTATACGCGCAGCCTGATCGCCGCCGAGCCAGCCGGCCGCAAGCCGCCGTTCGCCGCCGATGCGCCGATGCTGCTCGATGCCCGCAACGTCCGCGTCGCCTTCCGCCTGCCGCGTCGCCTGTTCCAGCCACAGCCGCCCGATCTGGTTGCGGTCGACGACGTTTCGCTCGACGTGCGCCAGGGCCAGACACTCGGCATCGTCGGCGAATCCGGCTCCGGCAAATCGACGCTCGGCCGCGCGCTGCTACAGCTATTTCAGGGCACCGGCACGGTCACGTTCTCCGGCCGGCGCCTCGACGGTCTCACGCGACCCGAGCTGCGCCCGCTGCGGCGCGATCTCGGCGTCGTCTTCCAGGATCCCTTCGGCTCGCTCTCGCCGCGCCTCACCGTCGGTGAGATCATCAGCGAGGGCCTGCTGGTGCATGAGCCATCGCTCAGCCACCGCGACCGCGATCAGCGCGCAGCCGCAGCCTTGGAGGAGGTGCGGCTCGATCCCGCCACGCGCAACCGCTATCCGCACGAGTTCTCCGGCGGCCAGCGCCAACGCATCGCCATCGCCCGCGCCATGGTCCTGCGCCCGCGCCTGCTGCTGCTCGACGAGCCCACCTCGTCCCTCGACCGCACCGTGCAGAAGGCCATCGTCGAGTTGCTGCGCGACCTGCAGCAGCGCTTCGGTCTGACCTACCTTTTCATCAGCCACGATCTCGCCGTCGTCCGCGCCATGGCCGACCGCATCATCGTCATGAAGGACGGCCGCATCGTCGAGGAAGGCGGCACCGACGCCATTCTCTCGCATCCCGAGCATCCCTACACGCGCGAGCTGATGGCCGCCGCGTTCGCCGCGCAGGCCTGACATACCGTGACGTTGCACTTGCGCCCACGCGCCGATCGCGCGAGCTTCATCGCACGACAGCAAACGCGAGCACCCGTCATGGCCGAGCATCTCCTCAAATCCAATCCCGAGACCGTGCATTGGGGCTATTTCGACGCCTCGTTGAAGCCCGTGCTTACCATCGCTAGTGGCGATCGCGTGACGGTGGAGACCGTGAGCGGCGCCCCCGAAGTCATGCCGAAGAGCGGCTTCAAGCTGCCGCCTGAGCTCGAGGAAATCCACCGCACCGTGCCGCGCAAGCTGCCCGGCCACCTCCTCACCGGCCCCATTGCCGTCAGCGGCGGCGAGCCGGGCCACGTGCTGGAGGTCGCCATCGAGGACATCAAGCTGCGCCAGGACTGGGGCTACAACGTCATCCGTCCGCTCGCCGGTGCGCTCCCCGACGACTTCACCGAGGTCCGTCTCGTCCACATTCCCTGCGATCTGGAGAAGAGCGTCGGCCGCCTGTCATGGGGCGCGGAAGTCCCGCTGCGTCCGTTCTTCGGCGTCATGGGCGTCGCGCCGCCGCCCGCCTGGGGCATGATCTCGTCGCTGCCGCCGCGCAAGCATGGTGGCAACCTCGACAACAAGGAGCTGGTCGCGGGCACCCGCCTGTTCCTCCCCGTGCACGTGCCGGGCGGATTGCTGTCCGTCGGCGACGGCCACGGCGCGCAAGGCGACGGCGAAGTCTGCGTCACCGCCATCGAGACCGCGCTCACCGGCACCTTCAAGATCACGCTGCGCAAGGACATGACGCTCGAATGGCCGCGCGCCGAGACCGACACGCACGTCATCACCATGGCGTTCTATCCCGACCTCGACGTGGCGGCACGCAGCGCTCTCCGGCAGATGATCGCGCTGCTGGGCGAGCGCCGCGGCCTCTCCCGCGAGGACGCCTACATGCTCTGCAGTCTCGCCGCCGACCTGCGCATCACGCAGTTCGTCAACCAGAACAACGGCGTCCACGTCATGCTGGAGCAGAAATACTTCCAGTAAGCCCACCTCTCGCGCCAAGGAGCCTCGGTTGTCCCACGTCGATCTCGCTTTCACAGAGCCTGAGTTCAAGGCCCGCCTTGCCGCCGTCCGCAAGGCCATGGACGCAGCCGAGGTCGATGTGGCGATCCTCGACGACATCGAAACCATGACCTGGGTTTCGGGCTTCGGCATATCCGAGACGCTGTGGCGGGCCTGCATCGTCCCCCGCACCGATGAGCCTTTCCTCATCGTTCGCAGCCTGGACATCGTGCCGGCACGCGAACGGTCCTGGCTGCCCGACATCGTCGGCTTCAAGGATTGGGACGATCCCGTCGAGATTCTGATTCAAGAGCTGAGGCGCCGACGGCTCGATCAGGCGAGCATCGGCATTGAATTCCAATCGCAATCGATGTCGATTGCGCGTTTCCAGCAGTTGACGTCTTCCGTGCCGGGGGGTCGATTGAAGGACCTCGGCGGCCGTCTGCGCGTGCTGCGGACGATCAAATCGGAGGCCGAAATCGCCTATCTGCGGCGCGCTGCGGAGATCTGCGACGCGGCTCTCATCAACGCCGTCAAGGTCGTGCGTGTCGGCGGCACGCAGCGCGACGTCGTCAAAGCCGCCGGCATGACCTATCTCGAGATGGGCGCCGATACCGGTCCGGTCGGACCCATCACGTCAGGCGTTGGCTGGGGTGCGCTGCATGGCAATGAGCACACGCAGCCGATCGAGCCCGGCGCCATCGTCCATATCGAGCTCACCCCGCGCGTGCGCGGCTACAGCGCCAGGATCATGCGCTCCGTCACTGTCGCGCCGCCCACACCGCGCCAGATCGAGATCATGCAGGCCCTGATCGAGATCCAGGATGCCCAGCTCAAGGCCATCGTGCCTGGGGCGAAGGCCCGCGACATCGATGCGCTGGTGCGCGAGCCCGTGATACGGCGCGGCTTCAGGCCCTCGTTCGACAACATCACCGGCTATACGCTCGGCTGCTTCCCAGGAACCACGCAGAAGGTCAGCGATCTCTCGCACGCGTTTACCCCGCTGGCCAATTGGACCATCGCCAAGGGCATGACCCTGCACATGTACGTCTCGGCCGAGGGACTGGCGGTCAGTGAGTCGATTGTCGTTCGCGAGACGGGCATCGAGCGCCTGACCCGGAGTGAGCGCAAGCTGTTTTCCGTGCCGGCATAAACTCTGGCGAGCGCATAGCACCACCGGACAAGGCGCGATACAGCGCTGAGCCGGCGCCGCGCAATGAAGCACGGAGGCTCTTGCCAACAAAGCCGACGGGTGCGTGTTTCCAAGCCGAGGAGAAGTGCTAGTCTGCCGCTGGCCACCCAGACCAGGGAGGCGTCTCAAGGAGTGCCAAGCTATGACAGCAAAATACTCCGGGGGGTGCTCGCATGTGCACGTCACCTCCTCCGCCGAACCCATCGACAACCACGAATGCCACTGCAATGTCTGCAAGTCCGTGACCAAGCAACACACCACGCACGTGGCCTTCTTCAATTACGGCGACCTGAAGGTCGATCACCCCGAGAAGATCAAGCGCGTCCCGTTCAACGCCGATAATCCAGGCGGTCCGCTGGAGATCTGCCTTTGCACCGAATGCAATTCGGTGCTGATGCTGGACGACAAACAGCATCGCATCCGCGTCGCCGTGCCGAACGTCATGGGGTACGACACCGCCAAGTTTCCAAAGGCGACCTACCATGCCTTCTGGGACGAAACGAAGGGATACCCCAAGCCGTCGGATGGCCGGCCGGTGCATCCGGGGTTGCGGCCAGACTTCGCGTGGCCCGCTGGCTCGTGACGCAGCACATCGTGTAGCGGCGGTGGGTGGCGAACCCGCTTCGTTTCACCACCCGTCGTCGCGGCGGAGCCGCGCTACGCGCGGACGCGGCGGAGCCGCGCTACGCAGACTCGGCGGAGCCGCCTGATGCGACCGTCGATTCTTACCGCAAGCGCAACTCGTACCGGACCTTTTAGTGCGCCACCCTCCGCGCCGCCTCGGCATAGCCGATGCGTTGCTCCGGCGCCACCGGATGCCGGCTCTTGACGCGCGCCAGCAGCCGCCGCGCATCCTCGTCGGAGCCCGCCGCCACCGCGCAATCGAGGAACAGCTGCTCCAGCACATCCTGCTGCGCGTGGCTGCCGCCGAGGCGATACATGCCCTCGACCGCCGGGCGCATCAGCGCGCACGCCCCGGCCAAATCGCCCCTGGCACGCGCAACCACCGCCTCCGAGATCGGCAACGCGTAGTCGCGCACCACCGGCGCCAGCGTGCGTTCATCGTGCGTCGCGAACGAGCGCATGCCCTCGATCATGCGCCCGGCCGCCTCGAAGCGGCGCGTCGCCGCCAGCGCCATCATCCAGTGCGGCAGCGTGAATGCCGACAGGCAGTCGCCGACGCGCGTCTCCGCCTTGTCCGCCACTTCCTCCCAGCGCGAACCGACATCGACGCCCTGCCGCTCCAGCCGGAACAGCATCGACGCCGCATTCTGCACGTCGATGTAGAGGTCGGGCTGCGATTGCGTCAGCGGCGACTGCAGATTGCGAAAGCGGCGATCGTAGAGCCCCAGCACCTCGTCGAACTCGCGCCGCTCCAGGTGATAAAGCCCCCGATGCCACCACAGGTGATGCATCAGATTGTTGCCGCCGTGCCAGTGCGGCTCGAGATCCGCGAGCCAGGCGATGCCGTCCGCGTGCCGGCCCTGCATTTCCATCACATGGGCCACCGCATGCGCCGCCCACAGGTCACCCTTGTCGATGGTGATCGCTTCACGCCCGGCCGGCTCGGCGAGCGCGTAGTTGCCGCTCTCCTCGTGCGCAAAGCAGCGGCACGCGAGCAGCGAGCCCCAGCCCGGCAGCTCGCTGGACCACTTCGGCATCGCCTTCTCCACCTCGCGCACCATGACGTCGGCGCGGCCGAGCCAGAACGCATTGAAGTGATGCAGGCGAAACGCCAGCACGTCGCGCGGATGCCCATCGAGGATCTCCTCCCACGTCGCCAGCGTGCGATCGAGATCGCCGTCGATCCAATGCCCCAGCGCCGCCACGTGCGCCTGCTCGCGCCGCGTCGCCGTTGCACTTGCTGCACGCGCCGCCGCCAGCGCCTCCACGGCCATCGGCACGTTCGCCTGCTTGAACGAGAGCATCGCGAAATAGCCCTTCACCGTCTGCCCAAGAGCGAATGCGGGATCGGCATCGAGCATTTCCTTCACGCGCGCGGCCGTGTCGGCGCGATACTTGAGGTATCCCGTGACGGTGGCATTGAAGGCCGTTGCGGCCTCCGCACCGGCACAGGTCAACGGCAGGCCGTGCAGATCGAGGTGGGGCATGCGAGCCTCATCGCCTTGGGACGGACAAACGGAACTCTAAGGCGCTGCCCGACGACGGGCAACGCGCCTCTAACCCTGCATCTCGGACGATTGTTCGCTCTGTTCCCGGCGCGGCTGAGGCGCTAGGACTCACGTCACGAAGCCACAGGAGACGCTCATGGATGCCGCGCAACTGAAAGCCCTGCAAGCGCCGCTCAAGGACCGGTATCGCACCGAGCCCGGCGCCGCTGTCATCACTTTGAAGGCCGAAGGCCGGCTCGGCGAGGGCGCCACCTGCTCCGTCAAAACTGCCAAGGCTCTCGTCGAAGCCGGTCTGCATCCGGCCACCGGAGGCAGCGGCATGCACGCCTGCTCCGGCGACATGCTTCTGGAGTCGCTCGCCGCCTGCGCCGGCGTCACGCTCAACGCCGTCGCCACCGCGCTCGGCCTCACGATCCGCAACGCACTGGTAAAAGTGGAAGGCGACCTCGACTTCCGCGGCACGCTCGGCGTCGCCAAGGACGCCCCGGTGGGATTTCGCGATATCCGCCTCGCCTTCGAGATCGACGGCGATCTCACAGACGAGCAGAAAGCCACTCTGCTAAAGCTCACGGAGCGCTATTGCGTTGTTTATCAAACACTCCGCCAGCCGCCGCCGGTGGCCGTCAGCATGGCGGCAGAATGAGGGGGCGCGCCGCCACAAAAATTTCATGCGAATCGCGTTCAAAGGGTGAACAAAGGCCGTCAAGTCCCAGAATGGGCTGTGTGTTTCACGAATATTTACCAATTTTCTCTTGACGTGAGGACTTTATGTCGCATGATGACTCTTGTGGGACTGAAGCGGCATCCGAGCGTTGAGTACCAGGGGGCAGTCGTGCGGACACAGCGGGGAGCAAGTGAATCTCGAAGGCGTACAGAGATGGGCATCGAGACTCTCCAAAAGGCGGCGCTAGCGGCAGGCTTCGCCATGGCGACGCCGGACGACAATCCCCCGGCTGCAGACATCGCACCATCGCCGGTGCATGAGCCCTTCCGTCAGACTGGCCAGTGGCTGGTTCCGGTTGCGGGGACACCGCAGCATCACTCGACGGCCCGCGACAGCCTCGCGACGGCGCTCGCCTGGGTCAGAAATCACCTTCCGATGACGGGCGGCGGTCGCGCCCCGGCCTGACCATCTCAGGCCATCGCGGTTATCCGGAAGGCGCGGATCGTACCGCCCCTTTTTGCTTGGCAGCGATCCATCCCAGCACGCGGTCATAGTTCACCGACACCCAGAGATGGCCTTCGTCCGTGAGCTCGATCAGCTCGCATCCGGGAATGGCAGCGGCCAGCTTGCAGGCTGCATCGATCGGCACGTTGTTGTCGGCCGTGCCGATCCACAGCGCCGATGGCGCCGAGATCTCATGCAGCGGCAGGTGCCACGGCCTGTTGAAGATCAGCATGTCCGTCACCGCGCCCTCCACGCCCGGACGTAATCCTTCTGTAAACATGGCGATGAAGCGAGCCCGCACGCCGGGATGCGTCATGACCCGATGATCCGGCGCAGGCGATCGCACCATCGCTATTCGGACGGCACGATCAGCGGATGAGTCGAGCCCGCGTTTGAACCCGCGAAAGATAAAACGCATCGTCCGTGGCATGTGCGGCAGCATGCGGAAACAGAAATGATGGAACGGCGCGAGCTTCACGTCCGCCACGCCACCGATGGGCCCCACCGGCGCCACCAGCGCCAGCGCCGTCACGCGATCGCGCAGCAGTGTCCCCAGCGCACAGGCATACGGCCCGCCGCCCGACACACCGAGCACCGAGAAGCGGTCGATCCCCAGCGTGTCCGCCACCCGCGCAATATCGGCCGCAAATGCCGGCAATCTCGGCTCGGGATGCGCCGACGTTCCTCCGTATCCCCAGCGATCCGGCGCGATCAGCCGCAAGCCAAGGCTCCCCGCCGATTTCGCCGCCGAATACATGAGCCGCGATGCCGGCGTACCGTGTAGCGCAATCACCGGAGTGCCGAGCAGATCACCGTACTCGCGCAGCAGCATCACGCGACCGTTTGCGAGCGGCACCTCGCGGTCGGCCGCCGCACTCCCGAGATCCGCTGTCACGGTGCGGTCAGATCCTTCTCGAGGAAGCGCGTGCCATCGATCGGGTTGCCGTTGTACTTGGCGATCTCGCGAAACCCGAGAATCTCATAAAGCCTCTGCGCGTCCTGCATGCTCGGCAGCGTGTCGAGGCGCATGGCACGGTATCCAAGCGATCGCGCTTCAGCGATCGCGGCCTCCGCCAGCCTGCGGCCGAGCCCCTGACCGCGTCCGGCCGGCGCCACGTATAGCCGTTTCATCTCACAGATGCCTTCGGCACGATCGAGCCCGCGCAGCGCCACCGTGCCGACGAGATCGTCGGCCTCGCTGCGCGCGATCAGCAGCGCGCCATCGGGTGGCACGTAAGCTCCCGGCAGCGCCGCCAATTCGGCACCGAAGCTCTGGAAATCCAGGCTGATGCCGATGCCCTTTTCGTAGTCGCGCAACAGCGCCACGAGCGCCGCGCGATCCGCTTCGCTGAAAGGTCGGATGGGAGCCTGTGCCGTTCGCGTCATGAGGCGAGCTTACCGGATCGGGCCGGCTCGCCGCCAGCACGGCGCAGGAGCGTCCACATACGGCGCGCTCCTTGCCAGGCGATCGCTACTTCTTCGGGATGCGATAAGCCTCGTGGCAGCCCTTGCAGGTCTTGGTCACTTCGCCGAACGAAGCCTTGAAAGCCTCGGCGCCATTCGCCGCCGATTTCACGGCCTCTTGGGCGGCCTTGGCCAGCACCGCACCCTTGGCTTCAAAATCTTTCGTATCTTCCCAGATCTTCGGCGCGGCCGTCGTTTCACCGCCGGTCTTGGCGTTGTCTGGGAAGAGTTTGACGAACTGGCCCCAGTTCTGAGCGATCGTCGTCGCAGCGGCCTCAGCGGCCTTGGCGTCATAGGGCTTGTCGCCTTTGATCATGTCACTGGAGGTCTTCGTGGCTCCGCCGACCTGCTTCATCAGCTCTTTGCGTTGGGCGATGACATCCTGCCCCACGGCGACGCCCGTAACCCCGACTGCGACGCCAGCAATGAGCGCTACTCCGGCCAGCATTTTCGTCTTCGACATTCACGTCTCCCCTCGGACAGCCAAAACGAGGGCGGCCCTCCGCCGCCGGCAGGCACTATAGACAAGGATCAGGCTGGAATGGTTCCAACTCTTTCGTGATCGTATCGAACACGGTTCAGTTTCGCGCCATGCGCCGGTCAATGGTCCCCACCAGAGCGCTCAACGGCAGCGTCACCAGCACCGCAAGAGCGTAGGCAGGCACAAGGCCGAGCGTCCCGATGGTCTCGCCGATCACCACGAAGAAGGCGACGAACGCGAACATGGCCGTCGCAACGCCGCGCAGCACCGCACGCGTCATGGCCGGGCCCATACTGTGCTGCGTGAAGCACGCGACAACGCCGCTGACCACCGGCAGCGTCGCCACGATGCCGCTGAGACGCGGTCCCAGCCGTTCCGCCAGCAGCGTGACCAAGACCACCACCACGCCCGCCACGATCATCCGCACCGGCAGGTCCCACCACGGTGGCGGCGTCACCACCTTCGGCACCTGCACCCTGGGCATCAGCAAGACGGAGAGCAGCACCGACACGGTGGCAATCGCTGCCGCGGCGCGACCGTCCAGTTGCAAAGGCTGCAGCACGAAGCTCACGGCGGCGAATGCAGCCAGTCCTCCCAGCATGCACACCGGCCACCGAAACGAGCCCGCGAGCCAATAGAACGCCACCGTCCACGGGCCGACGGCCGCCACCGCCAGGATCACGCCCGTGTTGGCAGCGATCGCAAAGTCAACGCCCTGATCGATTGCCAGAAAGAACGAGGTCGGCCCCGTCATGAACGGCAGGCCCGTCAGCAGGCCGCCGATAGCCGCGCCCCAGCGCCGGATGGCCAGCGTCGCCAGCGCCACCAGGATGGGAACGGCAAAGATCTTGAAGAGCCAGAGCATCGCTAGTGTCCTGATTCCGAAGTTCGCCGGAGTTCTCGGCTGGGTTAGGGAGCGAACTTCGGAATCAAAGGGGACACTAGAATCAATATTCAGCTCGTGTGATTCAGGTCGAGAAATTCGCTCTGAGCGCTCCCGAAAGTACCGGCGAATTTCTCGATCATCACACGAGCGGCGCCGACGGCGATGGCGTCCAGCGCCGCGCGCTTACCTCAGGTTGCCGCAGAAACGCTGGATGCGCTTGCAGGCGTCCTCGAGCTGATCCGTCGAGGTGGCATAGGAGATGCGGAAGAACGGCGCCATCGCGAAAGCCGCGCCATGCACGACCGCCACGCCCTCCTCCTCCAGCAACGCGCTCGCGAAATCCTCGTCGTTACTGAGCTTCGCGCCTTTGGCCGTGGTCCTCCCGATCGTCTCAGCGCACGACGGGTACACGTAGAACGCACCCTGAGGCTTCGGGCACTTGATGCCTTTGGCCTGATTCAGCATCGACACGACGAGATCGCGCCGCTCCTTGAACACCTTGTTGTTGCGCGGAATGAAGTCCTGCGGCCCGTTGAGCGCCTCGACGCCCGCCCACTGCGCGATGGACGAGGGATTGGACGTCGCCTGGCTCTGCAGCTTGCACATCGCCTTGATGAGATGCTCGGGCCCGCCGGCATAGCCGAGCCGCCAGCCGGTCATGCAATAGGCCTTGGAGAAGCCGTTGACCGTCAGCGTGCGATCGTAAAGCCCAGGCTCCACCTGCGCCGGCGTGAAGAACTCCAGATCGTCGTAGATCAGGTGCTCGTACATGTCGTCGGTGATGACCCAGACATGCCTGTTCTTCGGCGCCATCAGCACATCCGTCAGAGCCTTGAGCTCGGCCTTGGTATAGGCAGCGCCCGTCGGATTCGACGGCTGGTTGAACATGAACCACTTGGTGCTCGGCGTAATCGCCTTGTCCAGCGTCGCCGGCTTCAGCTTGTAGCCGTCCTCGATGCTGCAGTTGGCAAACACCGGCTTGCCGCCGCCGAACAAAACGATATCGGCATACGACACCCAGCACGGCGCCGGGATGACCACCTCGTCCCCCGGGTTCAGCGTGCCCAGAAACGCGTTGAACAGCACCTGCTTGCCGCCCGTGCCGACGGAGATCTGGCTGCGCTTGTACTCGAGCCCGTTCTCGCGCTTGAACTTGCCGACGATGGCGTCCTTCAGCTCAGGGATGCCGTCCACGTCGGTATACTTGGTCTTGCCCTCCTGCAGGGCGCGCACAGCCGCGTCCTTGATGTTCTGCGGCGTGTCGAAATCGGGCTCGCCGGCCGCCAGGCTGATCACGTTGCGGCCTTTGGCCTGCAGCTCCCGCGCTTTCGTCGCCATCGCGATAGTCAGCGACGGGTTGATGCGGTTCAGACTGTCGGCCAGAAAGCCCATGGCGTGTTGCCTCTCCTCGTTCGAGTGCATTGGGTTAACGCGAAGCGCGCGGACCCTACGCCCGGATGTCCCGGACATCAAGGGCGCCAAACCGCAGGCCCGACCGGCATCCCGTGCACCCTCGTTGCGCCATCCGTCCACCAAAGGATATCAAGCATTGAATATGGAATATCCCACAAATTCGTTTATACCTTTACCAGTTATTCTCTATTACCTTCTCGTTATTACGCTATTCCATTATCAATCTATTTGCTTCGAAGCAGATTTCTACAGATGAAACTCACCCCAAGGAGATCAAAGACATGAGGAAAGCACTGGTAGCGTCGATTGTCGCGTTGGGTATGACATTTTCGGCACCGGCATTCGCCGGCGGCTCCCATCATGGCAGCGGCGGAGCCAAGATCGGCGCCGGACTGAAACTCGGCATCGGCGTCAAGGGCCTGGCCAAGGTGAAGGTCAAGGTCGGCTTGCGCCTGGGCGTCGGCATCGGCCTCTGAGATCGCCTCGCCCTTCCGGGCGTGTGCAGAGGCGGCGGCCGGCTCCCCTTCTCCCAAGGGCTGCCGCCTCACTTCCCGTATTCGTAGGCCACGCCGACCATGCCCATCAGCATGTCGGTCCGCGCATCCGCGAAGTTGGTTTTGAAATCGAGGTACTTCGCTTCGCCGGTCAGGAAGAAGCGTTCGCTCACCGGCGTCTTGGCCTTGAGCGTCGCCTCCAGCTTGTGATCGACCCGATCGAAGCCCAGGAAATCGCTGAGCGTATAGGTGACCTCCACGCCCGCGGATGCACCCCCCGCCGTGGTCACCACGCCGCCAACACTCACCGCATACTCCTGGATCGTCTTGGCGATGAAGAAGTCCGTCTCTTCCAGGCCCATGCGCAGCCCGCCGAAGAGCTTCAGCGCCGAATCGACTTTCATCTGTGCCCGTGCGGCCACCGTATGCGCGAGCAGCGGCGAAAATTCCGCTTCACGGTAGGAGCGATACACCTGCGCATAGACAAGATCGGCCGTGTCGTCGCCGTCCGCGTAGCTCAGGCCGACAAACGGAAACACCGATGTGCTGTCCCGCATCAGCCCGAAATCGTCGTGTGACAGCGTATAGCGCTTGATATCCGCACCGGCGCCGAACCTCAGCACCAGCTTGCTTGCGATATCGTATTTGAGCCCTGCCTGCGCCGTTCCCGAGACCCTGTCGCGATCGTCCTGGTTGCCGAACTCGAGAAAATTTCCGGCGATGGCGCCGTAATCGAGATACGCCCCCATGACTTGAGCGAACGGCGTGAGCGCGGCTTTCGGCCACTCGTAGCCGACACTCATCGCCGTCTCATACACACTTTCATCGACGTCGACTCTGCGTTCCGTCCTCAGCGATGCAGAGACCTGCACACCCGTCTTCAGCGTTCCGCCATACGCCGCCGATACGGCATACTGCATTTCGCTGGCGTCGGGCCGATCGATGTACCGGCGGTCCGCAAACTCGCCCTTCAAGCTGACTTGCTGTCCGTCGCGCTCAAGCACATGCAGCATCTCCGCCGTGGTCCGCGTAACGCCGCTGTCTCTCTTGTCGAGCGATGGACCGGCATTGGTGGTGTAGCCCGCCGCGAAGCCGACGCTGATGGCCGTCGTGCCCTTGTCCTCGGAGAGCGTTCCCCGCAGCACCGCCGTCTCCCGATCCGGCGCGACCAGCGGCTTGGCCGCCTCGCGCCCGATCGCTCCGGTTTCGATGTCTGCAGCTTGCTCCTTGCGCACCCGCTCACGCCGCGAGCGTGGCGGAGGCGTAGGCTCTTCCAGCAGGGGGCCGCGCAGCACCCCGCTGCGGTCTTCCGCTCGTGCGGGCCATGCGCATTCCAGCAGCACCGCCAGCACGGCAAGTGCACGCCAGCGACCCACGCGAAAACTGGCCCGTCTCTCTTTCTTGCCCATAAGGACGAGAAATGAGATTCACGGTTTACAGACGGTTATTTTCCGATAATTATTTGCTGCCCTATAATGCAATATCGTATATCGGATATCATTTATATAATCCAAGACCTGAGTCAAAATACCTCTTCCGAAGTTACCCCGCCGCCCTTTTTTTTGTCCGCCCTTGCCGCGCCTGCCCGATGAGGCGCTCACTGACGGCCCGCATGCGCGCGATTTTGGACGCATCGCGCGACTCGGCCGATCCCGGCTCCTCTCGCGTACCGTTGATGTAAGCACCGCCATGGCCGAAAGTATCGGCCTCCGTCAGCAGCCACAGCAGGTCCGCCGCCGAGCGATCGATGGATCGCACTCCCGGCAGAGCCGGCGCCAGCAGCGGCAGGAGCCGCTTCCACAGCCATTGCTGCACCACGTTGCGCTCCCTGGCGATGTCGGTCCCCGGCACGACGCTCGGGTTGAAGGACACGACCCCGACCGACGGCAGTTCGCGTGCCAGCAGCCGCGCATGCATCACGTTCAGCAGCTTGGACGCGCTGTAGCGGGCCTCGCCTCGCTCGACCCCGGCCGGCATGTGCATCTGCGACAACCGCGCGTCGGCGAGTTCGGCCGGATCCTGCCACGTCGCACGCGCAATCCCCATCAGGCAGAAGGCGTCGGGATCATGCACCTCGCTCCCGGTGATGACGACCCGCCCGCGCGGCTGCAGATGCGGCGCCAGCCGGCCGGCGATCGCATAGTGCGCCAGATGATTGACCGCAAATGTCAGCTCATAGCCGTCGTCGGACACGGAATCAGCGCCGATCCCCTGAACTCCGGCGTTGAGCGACAAGGCTTCGATACCGTCGCGCCCGAGCAGGCTCACGACCTCGTCGCAGGCATGATCGATAGAGTCGAGGCTCGCTAGATTGGCCGGCACAACATGCACACGGCCGCCTGCCGCCGCTTGAAGGCTGCCTGCCCGCTGCGGATCGCGGGCCAGCAAGATGGTGCGCCACTCAGAACGCGTGCGCAGCAGGCGTTCGACGGCCCGCCTGCCGAACCCGCTCGTTCCACCGGTCATAACGAGAGTCTTGACCGCTGCTGCCCTGCCGGAAACATTGTTCATGAGATTTGGATACGCTACTGCACTGCCACAACGCGTCACGGCGCGGTCTGATAGACCCATTGGCGACGAGAGCAAAGACACGACCGCGTGACGCTAAGGACAATCCCGCGACGACGCATGTGTTGCAGTGTCGCGGCAATGTGATCGCGAACACGCTAGTGTCCCGATTCCGAAGTTCGCCTGATTTTAATGCTAGGTCCGGGAGCGAACTTCGGAATCAAAAGGGACACTAGAATCATAGACTTGCTAGTGTGATTCAGATCGAGAAACTCGCTCCATGATGTGCGGCAAATGCCGGCGAATTTCTCGATCATCACACTGGCCGATCACACGATTCTGACCCTATTGCCACAATGCGGGCCCACGCCTGCCCAACTGGTGTGCTCCGCTCTCCAATGTTCAGATGCGTGCTCCCGTGCGGGGAGCCTAGACGGGGAGCATAATCATGAAACGGACTCCGTTCACGCCACAGGTGCGTCGTACATCTGCCGGACTTGCTCTGGCACTCATTGCATTGGGGCTGGTGTGCACTGGCGCAATCCTCGGCGCAGAGGACGCGTTCCGCTTGGCCTTGGCCATCTCTCTTTTCGCGGCCTCACCCTGGCCCTTCTGCACAATTTCCGCCAGGCGCGGGCCGCATCCCGGCGCAAGCACCGCGTAAACACTTGACTTTGTTGGGACATAAGCCCTCCCTCCACATTATGGCAGATGCTCCCTACATATGCCCTCGTGGCGCCCATGGAGATCACGCATGAACGAGCCCAAAGACGTCCGCAGGCCTGTGGCATCGGCTTGGATCGCTTTGACAGTCATGACGGGTGGATTGGCCGCGGCGTTGCTCTGGTCGGGCACACTTTCCTCGCCTGAGCGGCTGCTGGACCGCAGCTTTGGTCCCGCGCTGGCAGCCGCCGAGGCGGGCAACAGCTCCCTTCGCCTCATGCCTGCGTCCATAACAATGTCCCCCGACCGGACAACGGACGGTTTCTGGTCGGCAGCCGCGAACGGGTCCAACCTTGCACTGCGGCGGCCCCTCGCCTTGGGCGATCAGATCACGATATCGTCTCGCGCGGGCCGACCTGAGAAAATGTCCGTAATCCAGATCGACGGCCTCGACGGCTCGGCGATCGGTGCTCCCGGGACGCAATTCCAGCTGGTGACGGCGAAAGTCGAAGGTGCAGCCGGCGATGCCCTTGTGCGCTTGCTCGTAGCCATCGACCCGCCCGATCGCACCGCCCAAGCCAAGACGCTCTGACGCGCCCGGAGTTTGCAGGAACATGGTCGGCAAGCAGCACACCTACGCCTGCAACGTGGCGTGGACCGGCAATACCGGAAGCGGCACCTCGCGCTACAACAGCTACTCGCGTGACTACACCGTGACTTCGCCCGGCAAACCCGAAATTGCCGGATCGTCCGACCCCGCATTCAGGGGCGATCCCAAGCGCTACAATCCCGAAGATCTTCTTGTTATAGCTTTGTCGTCCTGCCACATGCTGTCGTACCTGCACTTGGCGGCCGTGGGCGGCGTCGTCGTTACCGCCTACGTCGATGATGCTGGTGGTGTCATGACGCAGGACGCCAAAGGCAACGGCGCCTTCACGCGCGTCACGCTGCGGCCGAAGGTAACGATCACTGCGAACAGCGATCCGGCCAAGGCACGTGAGTTGCACCACGCCGCGCACGAGGTGTGCTTCATCGCCAACTCGGTGAGTTTTCCGGTCGACTGCGAGCCCGAGATCATCGTCAGCTCGGCGGCCTGACACTCAAATGCCGAATTCTCTGGCCCAACTTTCGGGTACGCGCCCGATGCGCTGGCGCACCGCCTGCGCCAGCGGCCTGTAGGTCTCGCGCAGCCGCGCGCGCACCGTTTCCGGCAGCGCCGCTTCCTGGCTCTGATTGAAACCTCGGCCCGCGCGGTCGAACATGCGCGCGCTGTGGCTCATGCCGATGAAGCGGCACACCTGCTCCAGCGCCTCCAGCCTGTCCTTGTGGATGTCCTCGTAGAACAGCTCGAGCGTCTGGTCGGGCCGGAATACAGCAGCCATGGTATCGAGCGTTGCACTGTAGTCTCCGAGCTGCTGGAACTGTGGCTCATCGAGGAGGGCAAACATCATCTCCGGCGACTGCCGCGTCGCATCGAGCCCACGCGACCGGCACAGATGCAGCGCCTGGCTCCAGGCCCGCGTCACGGGATTGCGCATGATGAAGAGCACGCGCACTTCCGGCGACAGCGTCTTCAGATGTTCGAACCCCTCCTTGCCCAGGATGGCGTATTCCGGCGTCACCTCACCCGCGAACCGCTTGGCGCCGCGATGCCGGAACAGGCTCGCGTACCATTCGTCATTGATGGGACTGCGCATGTAGTCGCGATACCAGGCCCACTGGCTGCGGTGCTCGCCGAAGTGGTGCCACTGGGTCAGCAGGCGCTGGTGGTACTTGCGGTAGCGCGACCGGCGCTTGCGGCTGGACAGATGCTCGGTGATGCCCCGGATATGATCGAAGTAGTGGACTTCCGTCACCGGCGTCAGGAACAGATCCGGGTGCGTCCGCAGCATGCGCGCAAGCCAGGACGTCCCGGCCTTCTGCGCACCGATGCAAACGAAGAAGTCATTTATGACGACACTGCGCATGGATGTCGGCGCACGATTCCGCCCAAGCCCTCACACGCTCTTAGCGCGTCCCACCCGCCTTGCAACGCGCCAAATACGCCCAGTACGGAATTTGACCACGCGCAGCCCTGTTTCCAGGCGCTTCTCGTCTCTCACCACGCAATCGCTTTGCGGTTCTCGAAGAACTGGCCGGTCGGTCCGTCCGGCGGCAGCGTCGCCAGCCAGACCGCCGTGTCGGCCCCCTCCTGCACGCTCACCGGCGCGCTGGAGCCGCCCATATCCGTGCGTACCCAGCCCGGATGCATGGCATTGACCTTGATGCCGGCACTGTCCAGCTCGGCGGCGGCAACGCGTGTCAGCGCATTCAGCGCGGCTTTCGACATACGGTAGCCGGGTGAACGTGCGCCCATCCCCGAGAGCTGCCCCATGCGCGATGACACATTCACGATTCGTCCGTAGCAGCCCTCGCGCATGTGCGGAGCAACAACCTGGATCAGGCGCATAGGACCCAACACGTTGGTCTCGTACGTTTGCCGCGCGCCATCGGGCGAAACGTCGAGCACGCTCGCGACGGTGGCCCGGCTGCCGTCGAGCGAAATCCCGGCATTGTTGACGAGCACATCGAGCCGGCCGTTGAGCCGGAGGATCTCCGCGACCGCAGCCTTGATGCTTGCCGCATCGTTCACGTCGAGGGTGACGATGGCCGTCTGCACGCCCGCGCCGGCAAGTTGCTCTGCCGCCGCGCGCCCTTTCTCAGGATCGCGCGACGCGAGCACCGTCTTCAATCCCTTCTGCGCGAGCTGGCGCACGATCTCGAACCCCAGCCCGCGGTTGCCGCCCGTCACCAGCGCCACGCGCACGTCCACCATGTCCATCTCCCAGCACTACAGCCTAAAGCACAACGCTTGAGCCTGCGGACCGTTCGCTCAGCCGCGCCCGTAAAAAACGAACCCCGCGCCCGCCGCAATCAGCGCAAAGCCCACCGCGTGGTTCCAGCTCAACTGTTCTTTCAGATACACGACCGAGAACACGGCAAAAACCATCAGCGTGATCACCTCCTGGATGGTTTTGAGCTGGGCGGCAGAATACACGGCACTGCCATAGCGGTTGGCCGGGACGGCAAAGCAGTACTCGATGAACGCGATCCCCCAGGATGCGAGCACGACAAGCACCAGCGGCCGCGCCTTGAAGTTGAGATGCCCGTACCAGGCGAGCGTCATGAAGACGTTCGACACGAGCAGCAGCAGGACCGGCGTGATGTAGCTCCAGGGGGCGGCGGCAAACGGCATGATCAGCTCCTCCGACACGGCGCCCCGATACATGGAAACCCCGGTTTGCGCCCGTCGGTCGGCTTAGGCCCCGCACCATTTTGGAGCAATGCGGCAATCGCAACGAGTTGCCTGTCGCACACAGCGCAGATTGTGCGCTCGCGGCGTCCGGGAGTGTGCTATGGCCTTGCCGCTCACAGCGGAGATCGCCCATGGGAACTACCGGCTGGATTATCCTCGGTATCATTGCGGCCATCGTGCTTCTGGCGATAGCCACCTACAACGGCCTCGTGGCGCTGCGCCAGCGCAGCATGCAGGCCTTCGCCGACATCGACGTTCAACTGAAGCAGCGCCACGACCTGGTGCCCAATCTCGTCGAGACCGTGAAGGGCTACGCCAGCCACGAGCGCGAAACGCTCGACAGCGTCGTCAGGGCTCGCAACGCTGCCGTCTCCGCCACCGGTCCGGCGCAACAGGCGGCGGCAGAGGGCGCCTTGCAAGGTGCGCTACGTCAACTCTTCGCGCTCGCCGAAGCCTATCCCGACCTCAAGGCCAATCAGAACTTTCAGCAACTTCAGCTCGAACTCGGCGACCTCGAGAACAAGATTGCCGCCGCCCGCCGCTTCTTCAACAACGCCGTGAGCGAGTACAATACCAAGCGCCAGGCGTTCCCGGCCGTGCTGTTCGCCAATGCGATGGGCTTCGGGCCGCAGGACTTCTTCAATCTCGACGAGACTGAGCGCAAAGCCACCGCCACGCCCCCCAAGGTGCAGTTCTAGCCACGGCGCGCCAACCGGCGTTGATCGCGAATGTTCCGATCCTACGGCCTTTATTCGCACATCCAGGCCAACCGTATCCGCTCGATCCTGCTGCTGGCTGGATTCGTGGCGCTCCTGCACGCGCTACTGTTCTCCGTGCTGCTGATCCTCAACGCCTTCATGACCGGCGGCACGTTCGAAGACATCGCCTACGCCGCCCGCGACCAATTCGCCGGCGCCTGGCCGGTAGCGATGATTGCTGCGGCCTCCTGGTTCGTCATTGCCTTCCTCATACACCAAGCCATGATCCGCGCTGCCACCGGCGCCCGCGGCGTCTCGCGCCAGGAAGCGCCGCAACTCTACAACGCCCTTGAAAACCTCTGCATCTCGCGCGGCATCCCAATGCCCCGCCTGCAGATCATCGATACGCCGGCGCTCAACGCCTATGCAGCGGGCCTGCGCGAAGGCGACTACGTCATCGCCGTCACACGCGGACTGATCGATACCCTCGATCCCGCTGAACTGGAAGCCGTGCTCGGCCACGAGCTGACCCACATCCGCAACCGCGACAGCCAGCTCATGGTGATCGCAGTAATCTTCGCCGGCATCTTCGGCTTCTTCGCCGACCTGTTCATACGCGGCTGGGATTTCCCTTACGGCTGGTCGCCGCGCGACAAGCGCCAGCGCGACCAGGACGACTGGGATGACTCCAGCGGAAGCAGCGGTGGCGGCCGGAGTGGCGGAGGCGGCGGCGCAGTCATCGCCGTTGTCGTCGCCATCGCCATCATCATCATCTCGTGGGGAGTCTCGACGCTGATCCGCTTCGCCCTCTCCCGCTCGCGCGAATACCTGGCCGATGCCGGCTCCGTCGAGCTGACGAAAAACCCCGACGCCATGATCTCGGCCCTGCGCAAGATCGAGCGCAACGCCGCCTTCGACGTGCCCTCGCGCATGGAGGCCTTCTTCATCGAGAACCCGCTGAAGAGCCGCCTCAGCGGCCTCCTCGCCACCCACCCCTCCGTCGACGCCCGCGTCGAGGCGCTCGAGTTGTATGCCAAGGGGCACGACCTCGAACCTGAAACCCCGGCCCCACCGCCAGCCTGACGCCGAGCGTGCGCAGTCCCGCTTGACACCCGCCCCTGACCTCAACTATCAAAACGGCCGTCGCTGGCACTCTCGGTTTGATAGTGCTAACAGCGCGCCCCCGACACACCCGACGAAATCTCGCGGGCCTTACCTAAGCCTCTGATGGGAGAAGATAATCGCATGAAATTCCGCCCCCTCCATGACCGCGTGGTCGTGCGCCGCACCGAGCAGGAGACCAAGAGTGCCGGCGGCATCATCATCCCCGACACCGCCGCCGAGAAGCCCCAGCAGGGTGAAGTCATCGCCGTCGGCCCTGGTGCCCGCGACGACTCCGGCAAGCTGATCGCCATCGACCTGAAGAAGGGCGACAAGGTGCTGTTCGGCAAGTGGTCCGGCACCGAGGTCAAGATCGACGGCCAGGAGCTGTTGATCATGAAAGAGAGCGACGTCATGGGCGTGCTCGAGCGCTAAGGAGCCGCCTCCGGCGGCTAGGCAATAGGCAGTAGGCAATAGCCACTCCCTCCTATTGCCTACTGCCTATTGCCCATTGCCTCACAAATCCACTCAACCCAGGAACCCCCACACATGGCAGCTAAAGACGTCAAGTTTTCCGCCGAGGCCCGTGAGCGCATGATGCGCGGCGTGGACATTCTCGCCAACGCGGTGAAGGTCACACTCGGTCCCAAGGGCCGCAATGTCGTCATCGAGAAGAGCTTCGGCGCGCCGCGCACGACCAAGGACGGCGTCACCGTCGCCAAGGAAATCGAGCTCGAGGACAAGTTCGAGAACATGGGCGCGCAGATGGTTCGCGAAGCCGCCCAGAAGACCAACGACCTCGCCGGCGACGGCACCACGACGGCGTGCGTGCTCACCCAGGCGATCGTACGCGAAGGCCTGAAGGCCGTCGCCGCCGGCATGAACCCGATGGATCTGCGCCGCGGCATCGAGAAGGCCGTCGCCCAGGTGGTCGAGGAGATCGGCAAGCGCTCCAAGAAGGTCAAGAACTCCGACGAGATCGCCCAGGTCGGAACGATCTCGGCCAACGGCGAGCGCGAGATCGGCGCCATGATCGCCAAGGCCATGCAGAAGGTCGGCAACGAGGGCGTCATCACGGTCGAGGAGGCCAAGAGCCTCGAGACCGAGCTCAACGTCGTCGAAGGCATGCAGTTCGACCGCGGCTATCTCTCGCCCTACTTCATCACCAACGCTGACAAGATGGTGGCGGAGCTCGAGGATCCCTACATCCTCATCCACGAGAAGAAGCTATCGGGCCTGCAGCCGATGCTGCCGCTGCTCGAAGCCGTGGTGCAGACGGGCCGTCCGCTGCTCATCATCGCCGAAGAGGTCGAGGGTGAGGCGCTGGCCACGCTCGTGGTCAACAAGCTGCGCGGCGGCTTGAAGGTCGCAGCCGTGAAGGCTCCTGGCTTCGGCGATCGCCGCAAGGCCATGCTGGAGGACATCGCCGTCCTCACCAATGGCCAGGTGATCTCGGAAGATCTCGGCATCAAGCTCGAGAGCGTCACGCTCGACATGCTGGGCAAGGCCAAGCGCGTGTCGATCGACAAGGAGAACACCACCGTTGTCGACGGCGCCGGCAAGAAGAAGGATATCGAGGCCCGCGTCAACCAGATCAAGGTGCAGATCGAGGAGACGACGTCCGACTACGACAAGGAGAAGCTGCAGGAGCGTCTGGCGAAGCTCGCCGGCGGCGTTGCGGTGATCAAGGTTGGCGGCGCCACCGAGGTCGAGGTGAAGGAGCGCAAGGACCGCGTCGACGACGCGCTCAATGCGACCCGCGCCGCGGTCGAGGAAGGCGTGGTTCCGGGCGGCGGAGTTGCCCTGCTCAAGGCCGTTGCCGCCATCACGGTCAAGGGCGACAACGACGACCAGGAAGCTGGCATCGCCATCGTCAGGCGTGCACTGCCGGCTCCGATCCGCCAGATCGCCGAGAACGCCGGCGTGGAAGGCTCCATCGTGGTCGGCAAGGTCAGCGAGGCCCGCGGCCAGTCCTTCGGCTACGACGCTCAGAAGGACGAGTACGGTGATCTGCTCGAGAAGGGCATCATCGATCCGGCCAAGGTCGTGCGCACGGCTCTGCAGGACGCAGCCTCCATCGCCGGTTTGCTGATCACCACGGAAGCCGGCGTCGCCGAAGCTGCGAAGAAGAAGGATGCGCACGCCGGACATGCCCATGGCGGCATGGGCGGAATGGACATGTAAAACCCTTCCGCACCCCTGCAATCGCGGGGATGGGAAGCGAGCAGACCGAAGCGCTCAAACGTTTCGGAACGAGGCCGCGCCGGGCAATCGGCGCGGCCTTTACCTTTTTGCACACGTCATTCCCCGCCATTGCTCAGCCCTCGGCCTAATGGCACACTTGCCCGGCGAACAGTTTCGGGGGCTGATCTCATGAACCTACTTCGCGCAGTCACATTGGGCGTCGCGCTGCTGCTCGCGGCCGCCCCTGGCACCGCCGAGGCTCAGGGCAGGATCAAACCTGTCACCGAATGCCTCAAGAAAGTTTGGGAATACTTCGGCAAGCCCGTTACCACTGGCGCGGCCGAGAAGGTCGGCGGCGTGGCCGCCGAGTATTTCATCGACAAGATCCGCAAGAGCGGCTCGGCGTCGGCGCCCATCTCCGATTCCGACGTTCAAGCGCTGCAGCAGCGTGGATTGAGCGACTGCCAGATCCGCGAAGCGATCATCGCCATGCAGGGCATCCGGCCCGTCAATGCGCCCCCGCGCGGCTATTCCGCCCAGGCGCACTGCGCCCGCACCGGCGCGGTCGGTACCGCGCACAACATGCCCACGCCACAAAAGGCCGTCGAGCACGCGGTCTACGACTGCTCCTACCGCGGCGGCGTCCCCGACTGCTGCCGGCAGGGCGTGCGCGTCCTGCCGTGACGGCCTACGCCTACCTGCGCGTCAGCACGCCGTAGGTCGCGTAGCCGCGATACAACAACACAAAGAACGGCTGCAATCCGTGACGGACCGCGGTCGCCGCCAAAACGGTCTCGAGGTGCTCGCGCGGCGTCACCTCGAACCGCCGCATCCATGCATACAGGCCCGTTCGCGTAATGCCCGGCAGTCCGTGGCACGTGCCGAAGTCGACGACGTGCAGCGAGCCGCCGGGCGCCAGCATCGTGCAAGCGTGATCCAGCACCGCCTGCCAGTCCGGGACCGTCGATAGCACGTAGCACGCATAAATGCGGTCGAGCTGGTTGACACCGAACAGCTCTTCCGGATCGAACGTAGCTGCATTGGCCTGCGCCAGCCGGACTCGCGGGGCGAGCCCGGCCTCCGCCACGCTTTGCCCGGCCGCTTCGAGCACGGCCGGAGCGACGTCGATCCCATAGAGCCGCGCATCCGGATATGTTTCCGCAACCGTGACGAGATTGCGCGCCGCACCGCATCCGATCTCCAGGATAGCGCCGCCGTCAGGCGGCACGAGGCCGCCGATCAGCGTGTCGCGGCCGAGCTGGAAATGCCGCCGCGTTGCATCGTAGAGTCGCTGCTGATGGCGGTACAGGTCCAGTACGGCAGCCGGTGACGCCATGATTGCAACTCCCTGCGCAGCGGCACACTCACGCCGCGACTTCGACTCCGACAGGGGCCATCTCGCTCGCCGCGCGCGCCCGCATCACGTCGTGCCAGCGGATCAGCGTCAGATCGCCCGCGCGCGTCTCCGCGATCGCCGTGCAGCTTTCCACCCAGTCGCCGGAATTGAGATAGTGCACCGGCCCGATCTGCCGGTCGGCGGCGTGGTGGATGTGGCCGCAGATCACGCCGTCCGCCTCATGACGATGCGCCACCTCGGCCAGTGCCGCCTCGTATTCGCCGATGAAGCTCACCGCGGTCTTCACCCGCGACTTCAGAAAGGCCGACAGCGACCAGTAGCCGAAGCCGAGATGCCGCCGAACCCAATTCAGCGGGCCGTTGGACCAGAGTGCCAGCTCGTAGCCGCGATCGCCCAGGAACGCGAGCCAGCGCGCATAGCGCACCACGACGTCGAACTCGTCTCCGTGCATGACGAGGTAGCGGCGGCCGCACACGGTCGTGTGGACGGCATCGCGGGCAATCTCGATGCCGCCGAAATGCAATCCGCAGAATTCGCGCAGGGCTTCGTCGTGGTTCCCGGGGATGAAGACGATGCGCGTCCCTTTGCGCACCTTGCGCAGCAGCTTCTGCAGCACATCGTTGTGCGCCTGCGGCCAGTGCGGCCCCCGCCGCACCTTCCAGAAATCGACGATATCGCCGACGAGGTAGATGATGTCGGCCTCGACATGCTTCAGGAAGTCAAGCAGTGCCTCGGCCTGAGCCGATCGCGTTCCAAGGTGCACGTCGGAGATGAAGACGGCGCGAAATCCTTGTCTGCCCGGCTCCAGATACACTTGCGACGCCTCTCCTGCTCTCCTACGTGTTGCACGCCTACCAAAGCCGGATTCCTGTTACAGGGTTGTGACAACCACACGAATTGCCCACGCACATGCCCTCCCGCCGCCGCCTGTTGACCATGTTTGCCGCCGTTGCCGCTCCCGTTGTCGGTGGCGCTGCCTTCTTCATTCCGAAGCGTGCCAACGCCTACTATCGAGGGCCGGTCTCGGACCATTTCGACGGCGAGCGCTTCTTCAACCCCGTGGGACGCACGCCCAAGGGCCTCGATCAGGTGATGCGCCTCTATTGGATGGAGACCTGGGAGAAATGGCCTGCCACCCTGCCCAGTCCCTTCCCCGCCGACAAGCCGCCTCCGCGCGTGTCCGGCACACGCGCGCGCCTCTCCTACGTCGGCCACGCCAGCTGGCTCATCCAGGCCGCAGGCCTGAATATCCTCATCGACCCGCACTGGTCCATGCGTGCGAGCCCTGTGTCCTTCGCTGGCCCGACACGCGCCAATCCGCCCGGCATCGCCTTCGACGACCTGCCCAAGATCGATGCCGTGATCGTCACGCACAACCACTACGATCACCTGGATGTGCCCACCGTCGCGCGCCTCTGGACTCGCGACAAACCGCTCGTCGTCACGCCACTCGGCAACGACACCATCATGAAGGCCGAAATCCCGGATCTGAAAGCCCGCCCGGTGGATTGGCACGAGCGCATCGATCTCTCGCCTGACGTCAGCCTCTTCGTCGAGCCCACCCAGCACTGGTCCGCACGCGGCACGCGCGATCGCATGCATGCGCTGTGGGCGAGCTTCGTCATCGCCACGCCTGCGGGAAAGATTTACGCCGTGGGTGATTCCGGCTTCGAGGATGGCAGCACGTTCCGGAGCGTCGCGGCGCGCCACCAGCGCCTGCGCCTCGCGCTTCTCCCGATCGGCGCCTACGAGCCGCGCTGGTTCATGTCATCGCAGCACATGAACCCCGACGAAAGCGTGCGAGCTCTGGCGCTCTGCGGTGCCAAACAGGCGCTCGGCCATCACTGGGGCACGTTCCAGCTCACGACCGAGCCGCACGATGCGCCGCCGCAGGCCCTTACCACGGCTCTGCAAGCGCACGGGATTCCGCCCGAACGCTTCCCCGCCATGCGGCCCAGCCAAGTTGTGGAAATCTGAGTCCCATGTGGTCTCCGCATGTGGCGTCCGCGTCTTCGGCATGACGGGCGCGCGTAGAGCACGCTATTCTGCTACCGACACCAAGCGAGGACCCGAGCCCATGAAAATCAAAGGCGCCATGCTGTACGCGCAAGGCCTCCCCAGACCGTACGCCAAAAGCCAACCGCTCAAGATCGAGACACTGGATCTGGAAGGCCCGCGCGCCGGCGAGGTGCTGGTCAAGGTCGGCGCCGCCGGGCTCTGCCACTCGGATCTCTCCACCATCGAAGGCCTGCGCCCGCGCGTGGTGCCGACTGTCGTCGGCCACGAGGGAGCCGGCATCGTCGCCGAGGTCGGCGCCGGCGTGACCGACCTTGAACCCGGCGACCACGTCGTCTTCATCTTCGCGCCGAGCTGCGGCTCGTGCCGCCAGTGCATCAGCCAGCGTCCCAACTTGTGCACCACATACACGGCGGCCCGGGCAAAGGGCGATCTCGCCACCGGCGGACGCCGCCTCAAGCTCAACGGCAAGGAGATCGCGCACTACTCCGGCCTCTCTTGTTTTGCCGAATACGCCGTCGTCACCCGCAACTCGTTGCAGAAGATCGGCAAGGACATCCCCATGCACGACGCCGCCCTGTTCGGCTGCGCCGTCGTCACCGGCGTCGGCGCCGTCGTCAACACGGCACAGGTGAAGCCCGGCGAATGCGTCGCCGTGCTTGGCCTCGGCGGCGTGGGCTTGAGCTGCCTGCTCGGCGCCATCGTCGCTGGTGCCGGGCGCATCATCGCCATCGATGTGTCGGACGACAAACTCGCCCTCGCCCGCCAGCTCGGCGCCACCGAGACCTACAACGCCCGCGAGCCCGGCTCCGCCGAAGCCATCCGCGCCGCCACCGACGGCGGCGTCGATACCGCCTTCGAAATGGCCGGCACCATCAAGGCCATGGAGCTTGCCTACGCCATCACCGTTCGCGGCGGCCAGACCGTCACGGCGGGCCTCTCGCCCATCGCCGCCCATATGCCGCTGCCGCAATCGAACCTTGTCTCGGAAGGCCGCCGGATCAAAGGCAGCTACATGGGCGACTGCGTTATCGCCCGCGACGTGCCGCGCTACCTCCAGCTTTACCGCGATCGCAAGCTGCCGATCGACCGCCTGCGCAGCGCGTCGATCCGTCTGGAAGAGGTCAACGAAGGCTTCGACCGGCTGGCGGAGGCACAGGTGGTACGCCAGGTGATCGTGTTCTGAGAGCTAGCCCTGCAGCGTCCTGCCATCCATTCCCATCGCCGGTAGGCCGAGATGCGTCAGAATGGTAGGCGCATGGTCGGTCGCCGACGTCGGCTCACTCCGCCTCGCGCCTGATTTGAAGCCTCGCCCCTGCACCATCAAAAACGGCGCCTGCTCGAAACGGGCGAGCCCGCCGTGCTGGCCGCAGCCCAGGTGCCCCGATTTGCCCGGCGCGGGCATGGCCTCATAGCTCTGGCCCGGAATGCCGAAGGCGTTGGGCTCCTCCGTCGCCGCCATATCGACCGCATACGCCAAACCGTGACGGCTGATCTGCCCGATCTCCCCCAGTCCATCGACGCCGATAACGCGGCCAGCCCACGGCTGCGCCGATAGAAATGCACCGATCGCGCCGATCTTGTTGGGCGCGGCCTCCGCCACATAAACCAGCGCCGACGTCCCGTTCGACACCGCGATCACGTCGTCGGATCCGGCGGCCTCTTTCAACCCAGCCGCCACCAGCTCGCTGTTGATGTCGATGACACCCCGCACCGTCTGATGGCCATGGTCGGAGCAAACCACAAACAGCACGTCGTCGCCGCCGTCGCGCAGCTTGCCGACGGCCTCCATCACCAGTCCCGCTGTGCGGTCCGACTGCCGCATCGCTTCCAGATGCAGCGGCGACCCCAGCGGATGCGCGTGCGAGCTGGCGTCCGGCTCGCCGAGCCACAGCAGGGCCAGCGCCGGCCGCCGCTGGAACAGCACATCGTCGATGAAGCGTTGCGCCAACGCGCGGTCACCGGCCGCATCGAGGCTGACATCCACCGCGTCGGGTTTCTCGAGCCGGCGCCGTCCCGGCCCGAACGACCCGGCACGATGATAGATCCAGCTGTGCCCGTCGGGATCATGAGCGTAGGCGGCACCCGGCGATACGTTGGAGAAAATCACGGCGCCGCCGTGATCCTTCACGCGCTCCGCCAGTGTCGGCACGGCCAGCGACTGCCCCGTCACGCGACGCTTGTGCTGCAGGAAATGGGGGTGCCCGGCGTCGTGTGCAACCAGCCGGCCATCCTCGTTGAGCACCAGGCTGTTGCCCTGCAGCTCGTGCCGCGCTGGATAACATCCCGTCGCAAACGACGCCGATACCACACGCGTGGCGGACGGAAACATCGAGCGATGCGCCGAGAATGTTTCCGCGGCCGCCGCGTGCGCCGCAAGGTTGGGGGTCAGCGCCTCGCTCAGCATATCGCGCCGCAAACCATCGAGAACCAGCACAACGGCCCGGCGCATGCCCACCTCCTTGCTCCGTTTCCGGCAGCCTAGCATGCACCCTTGCCGCGGATAAGCGGGCCTCCTCTACCGCGTCGGCGCGCCGCGCGGGCGCCACGCCATCAGCGACGGACCAAGCTGGATCAACAGCGTCGCGAGCAGGATCAGCCCGGCGCCGATCCAGCCGATGCCGGATAGTCGCTCACCAAGCACCAGATACGCGGCCAGCGCCGCAAACAGTGTCTCCGTGCTGACGATCACCACGGCTTCGGACGGCGGCGTGTGTTGCAGCGCCACTGTCAGCAGCGTGAACGTGAGCGCGCTCGACAGCAGTCCCACGAACGCAATATCCCAGGCCGCGCCCGACAGCCCGTCGAGCGTCACGGTCTCCAGAGCCATCGCGCCGATCGCCGCCAGCACGGTGACAACCGCGAACTGCACCACGGTGAAGCCGATCGGGCGCCCGTAGCGCGCCGCCGTTCCCGTCATCACCACATGCCCGGCCCAGAAAAACGCCGATAGCGCCACCAGCCCGTCACCGCGCGAGAATGCGCCAATCGAGCCGCCGCCCAGCAGCCACGTTCCGAGCGCCGACAACAGCGCCGCAGGCCACACCAGCCATGACGGCACGCGCCCCATCGCCATCCATGCCACGAACGGCGTGATGACCACATACAGCGCGGTCAGGAATCCCGTGTTGGTGACGCTCGCCGTCTTGATGCCTTCCTGCTGCAGCCACGCCCCGGCAAAAAACACCACGCCGCCCGCAAGCGCGATGCGCCACACCCGCGGATCGGCCGCAGTCTGGCTCTGGCGTTGCTCGTAGTGAGCCAGTGGCACGAGCGCCAGCACCGCCACGACGCCGCGCGCGGCGATGAACGTCAGCGGCTCGACGTGATCCATCGCCGTCTTCTGGAAGATGAACGCAACGCCCCAGATCACGGCGGCAAAAATCAGCAGCAGGTCGGCGTGCACGCGTCGCATGAGGATCGGACAATGGCTATTGGAGGGCGCGTCCGGAAGCCGAGAACGAGCGTTCCGGCTGGATGCGTGGCAAACGGAGGCCTTCGCCTACCACATTCGCACGCGCATGGCTCCCGCCATGTGACAGCCGTGTCACCGTATGAAATGCAGTTGTGAAAAGCGCCGGCGGAAGGCCGTCACCTCGGGCGCCACGGATTGCGCCGAGCGCTTGCCCTTCAGTACGTCGGCGATGAAGCCCGCAAGCTCAGGCATGTCCTCCGGCCCCATGCCCCAGCGCACGATCTCGGGCGTGCCGATGCGCAGGCCGTTGACATCACCCTCGACCGGATCGATGGGCAAGCCGATGCCGCACGCCAAAATGTTCGCCTGCCGCAGCAGCTTCGCCGCGGCCTGCCCCCCGCCGAATGCCCCCGCCTCGATGGCAAACTGGTGCGAGGTCGTCATGCCGCGCTCGCGCGCGAAGATCGGCACGCCGCGATCCTGCAGCGCCTGCGCCAGCACACGCGCGGTCTCCCCCATCTTCGCCGCGTAGGCGCGGCCATGCACTTTCCAGTCCAGCAGCGTCATGGCCAGTGCTGCCGACTTCGCTGCGTCGAAATTCGCCGTCAACCCCGGATAGGCAATGGCATCGAGCCTCTGCGCAATCGCAGCATCGTTGGTCACGATCAGTCCCGACGGCGGCCCGCCGAGACTCTTGTAGGTGCTCATCGTCATCACATGTGCACCTTCCTCCAGCGGCTGCTGCCAGGCGCGCCCCGCAATCATGCCGCACAGATGCGCCGCGTCGAACAGCACCAGCGCGCCGACCTCATCGCCAATCGCGCGGATCTCGCGGATGGGATGCGGAAACAAATTGAGACTGCCGCCGATCGTTATGAGCTTCGGTTTCAGTCGCCGCGCATCCTCGCGCAACGCGTCCACGTCCACCGTGTACGTCGCGGGATCGATGGGTGCCGGATGCGTGACGACGCCGTAGAGCCCCGCCGCTCCCGCCGCATGATGCGTAACGTGTCCCCCGATGGTTCCCGGCGGCGCGATGATCGTATCGCCCGGCCTTGCCGCCGCCATGAACACGTAGAGATTTGCCAGCGCCCCCGAGCCGACGCGGATTTCCGCAAAGCGCGCGCCGAACACCTCGGCCGCCAGCTCCGCCGTCATCACCTCGATCTTCTCGATGGCTTCCAGCCCCATCTCATACTTGTCGCCGGGATAGCCGAGCGAGGGACGCGCGCCGATGCCGGCCCCGAGCAGCGCCTCCGCCTTCGGGTTCATGACGTTGGTCGCGGGATTGAGATTGACGCAGTCGCGCTCGTGTATGGCGCGGTTCTCATCCACCAGCGCCAGCAGCTCGCGCTCCGTCTCATCCACGGCCTGCGACGCAAACCGCTGCGCCAGCGATTGCGTGTAGCGCTCCGGCGCTTCAGGAACCCAGGATCTCAACGCGAGCGTCGGCATCGTACACATCGTCCTTTCGTTATTGGATGGCGGGAGCATGCCGCGACAATCCGCGCCCGTCGACCCCGCAAGCCGGCAAAACCGGCCCGCATTTCGCGCAATCGTGCCTATTGATCGGCCGTATCGGCGTTTGGGCTCAGTGCCGTCACCAGCGCCTGCTGCAGCGACCTCGCAGCCGGCGACAGCGGCGCGGCGTTCGACGCCACCAGATGCGCCTGCGACTTCAGGATCACCCCGTCCTCCAGCACCTTCAGCCCGTTGGCCTTCAGCGTCGTGCCCGTCGTCGTGATGTCCACGATCAGCTCGGCGGCCCCCGCCGCCGGCGTGCCCTCGGTCGCGCCCAGGCTCTCGACGATGCGATAGCCCGTGACGCCCTTCGCCGCAAAGAACCGCCGCGTCAGGTTCATGTACTTGGTCGCCACCCGCAGCCGCCGCCCATGCACGCGCTGAAACACGATGGAGGCCGATTCCAGATCCGCCATCCGGCGCACGTCGATCCAGGCTGCCGGCACCGCCACGACGACGTCGGCGCGACCGAACCCCAGCGGCGCCAGCAGCGTGACGCGCTCTTCCGCATCCGCGATCTGCTCGCGGATCAGGTCCTCGCCGGTGATACCGATGTGCGCACGCCCCGCCGCCAGCAGCGCCGCAATCTCCGACGCCGAGACGTACGTGACTTCGACACCCTCCAGGCCGACGATCTCGCCGCGATAGCCGCGCTCACTGCCGACCTTGCGCAAGGTCATGCCCGCCCCGGCGAACAGATTGGCGGTCTGGTCCATCAGCCGGCCTTTGGATGGCACGGCCAGAACGAGGCTGTCGCTCATCACGCGTCCTCCGCGACGGCGATCAGCACGCGCTCGGTGTAGATGGCAGCGCCAACCGCCGGCACATCCTTGGGCGCGCCTGCGATCTTCAGCATGCCATCGTAGCGTCCACCGCCCGCCAGCGGGCTCTTGGTTCCGAGCTTCGGCGACAGCACCTCGAACACGAATCCCGTATAGTAGCTGAAGCTGCGCCCGAACTCGGCCGAGAAATCCGCCTCGTCGATGGCAAAGCCGCCGACCGAGATCAACGCCAGCCGCCGCTCGAAGATCGCCAGCGCCGCCGAAAGATCGATGCCGTTGGCCTCAGTCAGCGCGGCGATCTTCTCCGCGATCGATCCGACCGGACCCGAAATCGCCAGATACTGCTCGATGACGTCCACCGTCTTCTTCTGCAACGGCCGCGAGCGCGCATCCGCCACGGCCGACAGCAGGTTCTCCGCGATTTCCCCCGCCGTGCGCACGCCCACTACATCGATGCCCTGCGTGTCGAGATACTGCGCAACCAGCTCCTCGGCGCGCACTGGATCGGCCGGATCGAGCGTCGCCACCAGATCCGGCGGCAGGCCCTCGATAGCCGCCGCGGGCACCGACGACAGGCGCTTCAGTTCCGCGCGAAAAGCTTCCGGCCGCCAGAACAGATGCCGCAAACGCACGCGCCATCGCTCCGGCATGTCGAGCTTGTCGAGCAGCGCCGCGAACAGGCCGACGTCGCCGGTCCTGAGCTGGATCTGGCTCACACCCGCGATGCGGATCGCCTTCAACGTCAGCAGCAGCACCTCGACATCCGCCGCCGTCGCATCGGCCGCCGCAAACGACTCGATGCCCGCCTGCCGGAACTCGCGCGGGTGCGCCGCCGATCCGCCCCCCGGCTGAAAGCGGAACGCCGAGCCGTTGTAGCAAAGACGCGCCGGTGTCTGCGCATCCGGGTGCCGTTCCAGGTAGATGCGGCACACCGGCAGCGTCAGGTCCGGCCGCAGGCAAAGCTCCGCGCCCTCCTGGTCCGTAAACACGTACGTGCGCGCGCGCAGGCTCTCGCCCACCACGTCGAGGAACACGTCGGCCGGCTGGATGATGGACGGCGCCACGCGCTCATAGCCCATCTCCGTGAACGCACCCGTGATGCGCGCGGCCTGCGCCTCCAGCGCTTCAAACTGCTTTGCCGTCTCGGCGACCATGGGTTGCTCAGCGCAATTCAGTTTCGACGTCGTGCACGGCCATTCTTCGGCGATTCTGGATTTTTGGAGAATTCGCCACTTCGTACTCGATCTCCGAAGTGGTCCCCTCCCCCCTGGTGGGGGAGGGACAGGGTGGGGGGGATAGCAGGGCGCTCATTTGGAATCTCTACTCACTGGGAAACTGCAACCGCCGGGAGTCCCCCCACCCCTAACCCCTCCCCACAAGGGGGAGGGGGATTCTGGCTGCGACAAATTCAAAGCTCACTCATTCAGTTCGAGGAGTCGCGGGAGGTGCGTCTTTCTTCCCCCTCTCCCCGTCCTTACGGGGAGAGGGGCGGGGTGACGGGCAGACGCTTGCTCAGTGCCGTGAAGCTGCCCCTCACCCTAACCCACTCCCCATTGTGAAGGACAATGGGGAGAGGGGACTAAGAGCTTCGGTGTCGCGCAAGAACGCCGCGCACGGCTTCGACGAGCTGGGCCTCCGGCACCGAAAACTGCGCCGGGCGGCCTTCGCGCCATTCCTTGGAATCCTTGATGGTCTCGGCGGCTTTGGCGCCCTCGATCAGGTCTTTGATCTGCACCTCGCCCTTGGCGATCTCGTCGCCACCCTGGATGACGACGCACGGGCTGCCGCGCTTGTCGGCGTACTTCATCTGCGCCTTCATGCCGGACGTGCCGAGATACATCTCCGCGCGGATGCCCGCCTGCCGCAGCGCCTGCGCCATTTTCTGGTAGCGCGACAGCTCGCCCTTATCCATGACGAGCACCACGACTGGACCATCCGACACCGACGGCTTGTCCTTGTTCAACGCCGCGAGCGCCGCCTGCAAACGCGACACGCCGATGGAAAACCCGGTGGCCGGCACTTTCGTGCCCATGAAGCGCTCGACGAGCCCATCATACCGCCCGCCGCCGCCGACCGAGCCGAAACGCACCGCCTGCCCATCCTCGTTCTTCACCTGGAAGGTCAGCTCAGCTTCGAACACGGGGCCGGTGTAATACTCGAGGCCGCGGACGACGGTTTGATCAATGCGGATGCGATCCTGCCCATAGCCAGCGGCCTGAAAGAGCTTCTGCATAGCAGCAAGGTCGCCTAAGGCATCCAGGTAGGCTTGGCTCTTGCTCGGCGGGGCCCTACCGACCAACACACCGGTATCGAGCTGATCGAACGGCGCTTCGATGAAGTCCAGAATGCTTCGAACCTGATCGTCTGAAAGACCGGCGCCCTTAGTGAAATCGCCGCTCTCATCAACACGCCCCTTGGTTCCAAGGAGGGCTTCAACGCCAGAACGACCAAGCCGATCTCGTTTGTCGATTGATCTCAGAACAACAAGCCGCTTGTCCGCATTTGACTCACCACCGAGCCCCTCATCCTCCATTTTTGCGTCAAGAAGCTTTCGATTGCTGACTTTGATAACATACTTCCCGCCAAGCCCAAGCGCCTCCATCGTGTCCGCCGCCAGCATGCAGATCTCCGCATCCGCCGCGACATTGTCCGTCCCCACCGTATCCGCATCAAACTGCGTGAACTGGCGATAGCGGCCCGGCCCCGGCTTCTCGTTGCGCCACACCGGCCCCACCGCGTACCGCCGAAACGGCTTCGGCAGCTTGTCGAAGTTGGCCGCCACGTAGCGCGCCAGCGGCGCCGTCAGGTCGTAGCGCAGGCTCATCCAGCGCTCGTCCTCGTCTTGAAACGAGAACACGCCCGCGTTCGGCCGGTCCTGGTCGGGCAGGAACTTGCCAAGCGCCTCGGTGTACTCCAGCGCCGGCGTGTCCAACGGCTCGAAGCCGTAGGAATGGTAGACCCGCCGGATCGTCTCCAGCATGCGGCCGGTCGCCTGCAGGTCCTCTGCCGCGACATCGATGAAGCCCTTCGGCAATTCCGCCGCCGGGCGCTGGTCCTTGCGGGTCTTCTGCATGATTCAAAAGGTCTTTTTTGGAGACCGGACGGCCCGATGCCGCCGGCTGGCCGCCTTATAGCCGAACCCTCCCGGCCCGCAAAGCACAGCCTCGGAGCTATGCCCGGATTGTATCCCCCACTTCGTCATCCTCGAGCGGCGGAGGCGCAGCCGGAGCCGTCTCGGGGACCCAGCGCAAAAAGTGCCGAAGGCTCGTTATTTTTATGTGTCTTCGACGAGTCTAACGCTGGATCCCCGCGCTTCGACGCGCCTGCGGCGCGCTCGCGCGAGGATGACGGTGGCTGAGGCGTGCTCTTGCCAAAATCTGCTATAAACGCCCCACGCCACGTTCCCCGGAGCGCCGATGTTCGTCACCTTCTTCCATGAGCTGAAAGCCGCCAAGCTGCCGGTCACGCTCAAGGAATATCTCACCCTGCTGGAAGCCCTCGACGCCGGCCTCGCCGATCAGAAGGTCGAGCACTTCTACTATCTTTCTCGCGCCACGCTGGTGAAGGACGAGCGCCACCTCGACAAGTTCGACCAGGTCTTCGGCCATGTCTTCAAAGGCCTCGACCTGATGAGCGAGGTGACCGAAGCCAACATCCCCGAGGAATGGCTGCGTGCCGTCAGCCGCCTCTATCTCAGCGAGGAAGACAAGAAGAAGATCGAGGCGCTGGGCGGCTGGGACAAGATCATGGAGGAACTAAAGAAGCGCCTCGCCGAACAGAAAGGCCGCCACCAGGGCGGGTCGAAATGGATCGGCACCGGCGGCACGTCACCCTATGGCGCGGACGGCTACAACCCCGCCGGCGTGCGCATCGGCCAGAAGGAGAACCGCAACTTCCGCGCCCTCAAGGTCTGGGACAAGCGCGAGTTCAAGGATCTTGACGACACGGTCGAACTCGGCACCCGCAACATCAAGGTGGGCTTGCGCCGCCTGCGCCGCTTCGCCCGCGAAGGCGCCGCCGAAGAGCTCGACCTCGACGGCACCATCAAGGGCACCGCGCACAAGGGCTATCTCGACATCCACATGCGGCCCGAGCGACGCAACACCGTCAAGGTGCTCATGTTCTTCGATATCGGCGGCTCGATGGACTATCATATCAAGCAGGCCGAGGAGCTGTTCTCGGCCGCGCGCTCCGAGTTCAAGCACATGGAGTACTTCTACTTCCACAACTGCCTGTACGAGTTCGTATGGAAGGACAACAAGCGCCGCTGGACCGACCGCACGCCCACCTGGGACGTGCTGCACAAGTATCCCGCCGACTACAAGGTCGTGTTCGTCGGCGATGCCTCCATGAGCCCCTACGAGATCACGGTGCCGGGCGGCTCCGTCGAGCATATGAACGAGGAGCCGGGCTCCGCCTGGATCAAGCGCGTCACCGGCATCTATGAGGACTGCGTGTGGCTCAACCCAGTCCCAGAGCAGCACTGGAGCTGGACGCCATCCATCAAGGTGATGGGCGAGTTGATGGAGAACCGCATGTTCCCCCTCACCCTCCAAGGCATCGACGGCGCCATGAAGGAATTGATGCGGTAGAGTCTTTCCAATGGCTGCCGCGCTGGACACTGGGTCCCGGGTCGCGCGCGGGAACTGAGGCTACACACGCCGCCCATCGCTTCGGCCCGCGCTTGCCCGGGATGACATCGCGAGTGGGCGGCAACCGCGCCTCAAACTATGTTGTCATCCCGGCCACGGGAGCGAAGCGACCGCGAGCCGGGACCCAGGGGCCACAATCGCGCGCAGTCGCCATGAACTCCGAGCGCGCTTCAATCCAAGTCGGAAAGGCGCTGCGCGGCTCACGCCGGCACACGGTCGTCGTGGATCACGGGCGGTGGACGCACGGCCGCCGCCGGCATCTCGACCTCGGTCGCACCACGCCGCTTCGTCACCGTTCCGGGCTTTACACCCGTCAGCCGGGTGATCTCCGTCGCGAGCGTCTTGGAATGCGTCACCACCCACACGCGCGTGCGTTGCGACGCGCGCACGATCAGCCCCGCCAGCGCCGGGATCAGATCGGGATGCAGACTTGTTTCCGGCTCGTTCAAGGCAATGAAGTCGGGCAGCCGATAGCTGCACAACGCCCCCACCAGGCACAGATAGCGCAGCGTCCCGTCCGACAGCTCGTGCACGCCGAAGGGCCGCGGCTGGTCGGCAAACTTCAGCGAGAAGCTCGCGCGGACCTTGTCGACCTCCACCAGCAGGCGCGCGCCGGGCATGGCCTCCTCGATCGCCTGCTCGACGGCCTTGGCGTCACCGCGCAGATGATAGAGCGTCGCGAACACGGCCGCGAGATCATGGCCGTCGGGTGCCAGCGTCGGCGTGGCGACAGCCAGGCAGCTGTTGCGCAGGGGCGCGCCCGCTTCCGTGCGAAACCCGTGGTAGAACCGCCAGCCGAGCAGCTCCCGCCGGATATACTCCAGCGCCGGATAGCGATCGGCATCGCGCAGCGACGCCACCGCCGTCTCCGACGGCAGCAGCACGTTGCTGTACTCGCGCCGCTTACCCTCGGCATCGAGCAGCCACAGGTTTGGCCCCTGTCGGCTCATCACCACCGCGCTCTTGCCGCCCGAGCGCAGCCGAATCTCTTCCTCTTTCACGCCCTGCTCGAGACACAGCGCGATCTCCGACAGCATCGGCAGACCGATTTCGAGCCGATATTCGAGCGCATCGACCTCGACCTTGAAGGTCAGGCGCATCGGTTCGCGGTAGCGCTGCGGTCCCGCCCACAACACGGATGCGGCGCCGCCTTCCTCGGCGATACGCCGCGTGATCGTGCCTTCCGCGGCCGATCGCAAGACTTCCAAGGAGCGGTAGATGTTGGTTTTTCCGACCGCATTGCGGCCAACGAGGACCGTGAGCGGCGCGATCGGCAAGTCCAGGTGCTGGATGGAACGGTAACCGCTAACCGAAACCGACAGGACCGGCATCGGCAACCCCCATGAACGCAATACGCACCCCGCACAGTAATCGTGCCACAGGAATACGCAGGGCACAAACACGATTTACTTGGAATTTTTTGAGATGTGCCAGCAACCACCCACGACGCACTTCACTCTGCTGTCGGATCATCAGATTACGCGTTCATCGCTCCGTCATGCCGCCGGGAAATCGGCGCGCGGCGCAGCGGCGAATCTGGTTGTGCGGCACGGTGCGGAGCCACAAAAAAGCCCCTTGCCGGGCGCTTTTTGCGGGCGCACTCTCCGCCGCGAGTCGCCGATTGCTGCGGGGAACCGGGGATCGTGTCTCCGTGCAGCGACTATCGGGCAGGGGGAGTCAAACCTTGGCAAGTCTTGCAATTCGCGCCTTTCTCGTCACGGCCGCGCTCGGCCTCACAGCCTGCGGCAATGGCGGCGGCGTGACGACGGGTTCCCTGTTCGGCAGCAGTCAGCCAAAGCCCGTGACGGACGAGCGCACGGAGCGCGCGTTGGAAGTCGCAGCGACATCCGCGCGCGCCAGCCGCTGCGGCTATAACTTCAACGCCGCAAAACTGCGGCAGGCCTACCTTGCCTACGAGACGGCCCAGGGCGGCACGCCCGAGCAAGTCGCGAAGGCTGAAAAGGTTTTCGACTACACGCGCGCCTCCCTCACCGAGAAGATCGCCAAGGAAGAAGACTTCTGCAGCGAGGCCAAGACGAAAGATATCAAGGCCAGCCTCACCAGGAACCTCGCGGGAGATTTCTCGGCCACGCCCAGGAAGGTCATAGCCGAAGTCCCGAGCGGCTGGTTTAGTAAATCTCTCCGCGATGAGCCCATGGACCGCGAGAAGATTTTCGACCCGTTGGCTCGCCGCAACTGACCACCACGACGCCAGCTGCAACCGACCGCGTATGAACGAGCAGCTTCTCTGGATCGAGGCTTGCCTCAAGCTCGGCACCGGTCTTGCGCTCATCATCGCGCCGCGCACGTTCGCCCGCCTCTTCGGTCTGCCATCGGCCGATCAGCCCTTCTGGCCGCGATTGCTCGGCGCGCTTCTCATCGGTCTGGCCGCCGCGTCGCTGCTTGAAGTGCGCATGCACGGCGGTCTCGGTCTTGGCGGCAGCATCGCCGTCAATCTGGCCAGCGCAGCCATGATCGGCGCACTTCTCATCCTCGGCCGCGCGGGCAAGACCCTGCGCGGCCGGTTTCTGCTGTGGGTCGCCACAATCGCGCTCGTCGCTCTCAGCCTCGTCGAGATCGCTTACGCTGCCGCGCCGGCAGGCTAACGGATATCCTGCGACAGATATCTAACCGGCTCGTGGCACGCCCGTTGCTCCAGCGACAAATGTATTCGCCGTTGCGGAGCGGGAAAGCCATGACCACCATCGCGTTTCGGAGTGCAGAGGGCCCTTGGCGCACGCCTGCCGGGATATCCGGCCGGACGGACGCTCGTCCCGCCCCGTTGCAGGCCATCCATTTTGATCTCATCAATGACGTGGCCGCCTTCGAGACACTCGAACCGGAATGGGACGCTTTGTTTGCCGAGGCCGGTCAACCCACTCAGGTCTTCCAGACGTTTGCCTGGAATTGGCACTGGTGCCGTCACTATCTCCCAACGCAATCGTCCAGGTCCGCATCGCGGCTTGCGATCGTCACGGGCCGGCTGTCCGGCAGGCTGGTCCTGGTCTGCCCGCTGGTGCTCGAACGCGTCGCCGGCCTGCGCCGGCTCGCCTGGATGGGGGATCCTGTCTCCCAGTACGGCGATGTTCTGGTCGCGCCCGAGGCGGATGATGACGCGATCCTCCATGCCGCCTGGACCTTCGCACTCGGCACGACGCGCGCCGATCTTGCGTACCTGCGCAAAGTCCGTGACGACTCGATCGCCGCGCGCGCGTTGAAACGCCTCGGCGCCAAGGTCGTCGCAACTGAGCAGGCGCCCTATCTCGACCTGTCCCGCGTCTCCGGGACCGACACCTGCCAGCAACTTCTCCGCTCCAAGGGTCGCCGAAACCGCCGGCGCCACGAGCGGCGGCTGGCAGACATTGGACCCATCACCGTGTATTCACCGGCGGGTGGCGACGCGGCAGCCGAGTTGGCCCGGCACGCCATAGATATGAAGCGCCAATCGCTGGCCGGCAAAGGCCAGATCTCGCGCGCGTTTGCTGACGATCGCTTCAAGGGCTTTTTCGCCGACGTGGCCGCCGGACATGACCGCCCGGTGCCCTGTCGCGTCGCCGCCGTGCAATCCAACGAAAGCACTGCTGCTATCCAGATCACCCTGGATTGCAAAGGCCATCGCTTCCTGCATGTCACGGTCTACGCCCGCGAGTTCGAAAAATTCAGCGCCGGCGCCCTTCTTCTCGAGCGCGAGGTGCAGAAGACTTTCGAGGACGGATTTACCGCCTTCGATCTGCTTGCACCGCTGCATCCCTACAAGATGGAATTTGCCGGCAGCACGGTCGCCGTCCGCGACTACACGCTGACAGGATCACCGCGCGGACGTCTCTACGCCGCAATCGCACTATCGGGACGACAACGCGCCAAGACATGCATTGAAAGCCTTCCCGCACCGCTGCGGCGCTATCTGTCGTCGCTGCTCGCTGTGCACTCAGCTCTGAAAGCGAGCGGCCAGCCCCCGTAAGGCCGCCTCAGCGCACGCCCAGCTTTTTCTGCAGGCTCGACGACGACGTCGTGTACTGGAACAGCAACTTCTTGTCCGGATGGACGATGCTGTGCGCGGCCTGCGCCATCAGCGCCACCTCGTGGAAGCCCGACAGGATGAGCTTGAGCTTGCCTGGATAGGTATTGATGTCGCCGACAGCGAAGATGCCGGGCTCGCTGGTCTGGAACTTCTCGGTATCAACCGGGATGAGATTTTCGTGGAGGTTGAGCCCCCAATCGGCGACTGGGCCAAGCTTCATGGTCAGCCCGAAAAACGGCAGCAGGCGATTGCAGGCCAGCCGTGCCTCGCCCTCTTTCGTCCGCACAGTCACCGCCTCCAGCGCTCCATCGGCGCCATGCAGCGTGGTCACCTGACCGATCAGAAGCTGCATGCGGCGCTCGGCGACGAGCGAGCGCATCTTGTCGACCGAATGCGGCGCACCACGAAACTCGTCGCGCCTGTGCAAGAGCGTCAGGCTGCGGGCAATCGGTTGCAGGCTGAGCGTCCAGTCGAGCGCGGAATCGCCGCCGCCCACGATCAGCACATCGCGATCGCGGAAGTCATCCATGCGGCGCACCGCATAGAAAACCGACTTGCCCTCGTAGCCCTCTATGCCCTCCAGCGGCGGCCGCTTGGGCGTGAAAGATCCGCCGCCTGCCGCGATCACCACCGCCTTGGCGTGAAACACTTTGCCTGCGTCCGTTTCGAGCCGGAACCCGCGGTCCGCCCAGCGCGCCAGGCCGTCGATGCGCTCGCCCAGATGGAACGTCGGTGCGAACGGTTTGATCTGCTGCATCAGCCGGTCGGTCAGCTCCTGCCCACTGACGACGGGCAGCGCCGGAATGTCGTAGATGGGCTTCTCGGGATAGAGCTCGGCGCACTGGCCGCCGACCTTGTCGAGAATGTCGATCACGTGCGCCTTGATGTCGACCAGCCCCAGCTCGAACACCGCAAACAGCCCGACGGGTCCCGCGCCGATGATGACGACGTCGGTCTCGATAGGCGCTTGCACGCTCGAATTCGCTTCCACCTCTACGCGCTCCAATTTGCGCCGGCGCTCGCCGCCGCAAGCCTCAAAACTGCTTGTCCGGCACCCGCACGACCAGGCCGTCGAGCTCGGGTGTCACCTTGATCTGGCAGGACAGGCGGCTCGACTCGCGAACATCGAACGCGAAATCCAGCATATCCTCTTCCATCTCCGCCGGCGGGCCGACGCGCTCGCGCCACTGGTCGTCCACGTACACATGGCAGGTGGCGCAGGCGCAGGCGCCCCCGCATTCGGCCTCGATGCCGTCCACGAGGTGCTTCTTGGCCGTCTCCATGACGGTCATGCCGGCCTCGCCCTCGACGGTTTGCGCACGGCCGTCGGGTTGGATGAATGTTATCTTGGCCATGCGAGCTAGGGCTCCTGGGCCGCAACGCAGCTTGGGGTGGATAACAAAGATTGGCGCGCGGCACACGCCGACCCGAAGCGCAGCCCTGAGAGATCAAAGCCATCGCGTGCGGCATTTAGCTGCTGGTTTGGAAGATTTCAAGCGACGACGGGGCCGCACCCGCCCTGAGTTGCAGGGCCTTCCGGGGCCTACGCAGCGCCGACGAAGTCGGCGATGTACTGGCGCGCATCGCAAAGGGCCGCGGAAAGCGCTTCAATGGACGCTGCGCGAGCCTCGGGATCGCTGAAGCCCTTGAGTCGCTCGGCCTGCTCCGCCAGCGCCCCCACCTGCCGGGCACCTACCGCGCGTGCAGACCCCTTCAGGGTATGTGCGGCCTCATACCAGGCCCGGTCGGTCGTGGCTGCCATCAACCGCAGCAGGTAGGTCGGCGCATGGTCCGCGAACAGCTCCAGCACCTCATGCTCGAGGCTCGTATTGCCCAGCGTAAACCGCGCCAGGTAGGCATGATCGATCGGGATGCTCTTGTCCTGGCCCGTGCTGTCCTGGCCCGTGCTGTCCTGGCCCGTGCCGAGGCCCGGCATTTCGTATGCGGCCGCCGCCATTGATTCCATTGTGCCCAAATCCTCACCCCGCGTCATCGCTGCGGCCCATTATGCCAGGAGCCCCCGAAATCCTGGTAAAGGCCGTACCGTCGATTGCGGCAAGCGCCGTAACGAAGCGTTAGCCTCAATCTGTGGGTATCTATCTTTCTTTCGCCCCAATAGGCACTTACACGCCATGTGAGGGGCGGCCAGTGGATGGCCGAAAAATGGGGATGTTCTGCGAGTTTCTGCACCTCGCATCTGTGCCGCGCCTCGGAAATAGTCTAAGTAACTAAAAGGGGAACAGCGCGCGTTGGCGTGCTGTGCGCGCGGACCAGCCGAATGGCGCAGGAGAATACCAGCAAGCCGGGGGATGCCGATCGCGCGGATGCGTCGCGCGAGGAGCCCAGCCGGGCTGAGAAACGTCCCGGCCAATCCGAGGCTCAGACCAAGGCCACATTGCCGCCGCCCCCCCTGCCCAATGGCGCTGGCAAAGTGGCGCCTGCCATCAAAACCTCCGCGGCCGCACCTGTACTGAATTCCGGGGCGGCGTCCCGGCCGATTCCTGGCTCCGCAGCCACGCCTCATCGCGTAGCCGCGCAGGAGTCTGACGAAGATGCCAGCCGCTCGGCCAGCGAAACGCGCCGCAGCGCGCGCCGCAGGCCGGCTGGCCCGCAAGCCAGCGTGGCAGCGAACGACGATGTCCCCTCCATAGGCGGATTGATTTTCGCCCTGCAGCAGAAGCCCTCCCGGCGCCCGCTGACCATCGCGGCCATCGCCAGCGGCGCCTGGACTTTCGTTACCTTGCTTCTCGGCGCGGCCATGCTCGTGCCGGAGATTCAGCGTGCACCCACGCTCATGGAGATGCTGTCGCGGCCGACTGCGATCACGCTTGCCGCCACGCTTATCCTGCCGATCGCCCTGTTCTGGTTCCTGGCCATGCTCATCCGGCGCGCGCAAGAGCTGCGCCTGATGTCGTCGGCCATGACCGAGGTTGCCATCCGCCTTGCCGAGCCCGACCGCATGGCCGAGCAGCAGATCGCCTCCGTGGGACAGGCCGTGCGCCGCCAGGTCTCCTTCATGAACGAGGCTGTATCACGCGCGCTCGGGCGGGCCGGCGAGCTCGAAGCCCTGGTCCACAAGGAGGTGTCGACGCTGGAGGCCTCCTACAGCGAGAACGAACACCGCATCCGCAGCCTCCTATCGCAGATGTCGGGCGAGCGCGAATCCCTTCTCAACACCAGCGAAAAGGTCAATACCGCGCTGAAGGAGATCAGCCGCGAAGTTCCCGCGCTGGTCGACAAGCTCAGCGAGCAGCAGCACAAGCTGACGTCCTTCATCGACGGCACCAGCCAGAACCTCGTGCAACTCGAGAGCTCGCTCGCCAACGTCACCAACAATGTCGCGGGCACCCTCGACGGCCAGACCGAGAAGATCCAAGCCCTGTTTCACGGCTTCGCCAACACGCTCGGCGCCGCGCTCGGCAGCCGCACGGAAGAATTGCAAACGGTGTTCGAGGAATACGTGCGCGCCCTCGACGCCGCCATGGAGAACCGCCAGCAGGCGCTCGACACGCAACTTGTCGAGCGCACCCGCGTGCTCGATGACGCCTTCTCCGAGCGCCTGCGGCTGTTCGACGATTCGATCCTGCGCTCCACCCTCGCCATCGACGGGTCGGTCGCCGACAAGACTCACGCGCTCACCCAGGCGCTCGAATCGCACGCCAAGGAAATCAGCGACGTGCTTGGCCGGCAGGCCGGACAGATGGACGAGCAGATCATGCATGGCGTGAACGCCGTGCGCCGCGCCAGCGAGAACGTCACTCGCCAATCCATCAAGGCCATCGACGGCATCGCCAGCCAGACCGATCTGCTGCGCAACGTCTCGGAAAACCTGCTGGGTCAGGTGTCGAGCGTCACGGGCCGCTTCGAGCACCAGGGCCAGATGATCATGAAGGCGGCCAACGCGCTCGAGACGGCCAACTTCCGCATCGACAAGACCCTGCAGAACCGGCAGGCGGACCTGTCCCGCACCCTCGATCAGCTGACTGGGCGGGCCGACGACGTCGGCCGCGTCATGGTTGGCTATTCGGAAAACCTGAAAGGCTCGGTGACCGAGGCCGAGAATCGGGTTCGCGCCGTCAGCGAGGATGTCTATCGTGGTGTCGAGGAACGTTCGCGCCTCACCTTGTCCGAGCTCGAGCGCCTGCAGAACCAGGCCGGCACCGACTCTGACCGGGTCATGGAAGAGCTGCGCGCCAAATTCTCCAACGTCTCGCGCGAGGTGTCCGAGCAGATCGGCACCCTGTCGTCGCGCTTCTCCACGACGTCCGAGGAGATGCGTCAGCAGGCCCGGCACGCGCTCACGGATCTCGAGGAGGAGCAAACGCGCCTCCGGGAGCAGCTCGAGCGCCTGCCCGATGCCACGCGCGCCAGCGCGGAAGCCATGCGCAAGTCCCTGCAGGAACAGCTGAAGGCGCTGGAGCAGCTCTCCTCCCTGTCTGCACGCGAAGCCGATGGTCGCGACATCTCGGCCCCACTGCCGGCTGGCGGAGGCGGTTCCGGGGCCGGCGGCCCGCCACAGCGGGCACTCACTTCGGTCACACAGGGCTTCACGCAGGAGCTCAACAATCGCGTCCGCGCCAACCAGGAGTCGGCCGCCAAGGCTGCTATTGTCGAGCAGAAGGAGCGCGAAGGCTGGTCGCTGGGCGATCTTCTGGCGCGCGCCTCCGAGGATGAGGAGAGTGGCGCCGTCAGCACCCCGCTCAACGTCCAGGTCATCGCACGCGCGCTCGACGCCACCACCGCCTCGGCGATCTGGTCGCGCTTCCGCACCGGCCAGCGCGGCATCATGGTGCGCTCCATCTACACCAGCGACGGACGGGCGGCATTCGACTCCGTCCAGCGGCGCTACCGGGTGGAAGCCGATTTCCGCCAGACCGTCGACCGCTACATGCTGGATTTCGAGAACCTGCTGCGCGAGGCCGATGCCCGTGACGAATCCGGCAGCTCCGCCCAGGGTTACGTGACGTCCGACTCGGGCCGGGTCTACCTGTTCCTGGCCCACGCCAGCGGACGCCTGGCGTAGCCGCCCTCAAAGCGCGACCTGCCGGCGCCACCGACTTTGAGATAGTCTCACCGGATCGGCTGATCAGGATTTTTACGGTGCCGCTCCGATTGCAGTCCTCTGTTGAAACCTGGCCCATCGCAGGGGCCTTCGCCATCTCGCGCGGCAGCAAGCGGGAAGCGCACGTCGTCGTCGCAACCATCACGGACGGGCAGGTCATCGGGCGCGGCGAATGCGTGCCGTATGCACGCTACGGCGAAACGATCGACACCGTGCTCGAAGCCCTGCGGAGCTGCGAGCCTTTCGCGGACCGGCAGACCTTGCGCCAGACCATGCCGGCCGGCGCCGCGCGCAATGCGCTCGACTGCGCGCTCTGGGATTTCGAGGCAAAGGCCACCGACCGCACCGCTGCAGACATGGCCGGCCTACCACCGCCCGCGCCCATCCTCACCTGCTATACGCTAAGCTTGGCAAGCCCCCGCGAAATGGCCGAGAAGGCCAAGGCCGCACGCCACATGCCGCTGCTGAAACTGAAGCTCGCCGGCGGCCCCGACGATGCGGCCCGCCTCAGCGCCGTTCGCACCGCACGCCCCGATGCCCGCCTCGTCGTCGATGCCAACGAGGCCTGGTCCGCGGACGATCTCGCGCCTCTGATGCGTGCCGCCTTCGATGCGAGGGTGGAACTGATCGAGCAACCCCTTCCCGCCGGCCGCGACGCTGCACTCGCATCGCTACCCCACCTCGTTCCTATCTGCGCCGATGAGTCCGCGCACACCGGCGCCGACATCGCCACGCTCCGCGACCGCTACGACGCCGTCAACGTCAAGCTCGACAAGGCCGGCGGTCTCACCGAGGCCCTCGACATGGTCGCGGCGGCGCAGCGTCTGGGCATGAAGATCATGGTCGGCTGCATGGTGGCGACATCGCTGTCCATGGCTCCGGCCCTGATCGTCGCGCAGCAGGCAGATTGGGTCGATCTCGACGGACCGCTGCTTCTGGCGCGCGATCGCGTGCCGGGGCTGACCATAACGAACGGCATCATCGCGCCGGCCAGCCGCGACTTGTGGGGATGAGCGGCAAAGCTACTTGCGCAGCAGCACGAGACCCGCCGCAAGCCCAGCGAGCGACAACACGGCCATCGCCAGATACGCCGACGCACCCGAGGTGGCGTAAAGCTGTCCCGCCAGCAGCGTGGCCAGGCCCATGGCAATGCCTGCGGTCACGCTCGCGTAGAGGGCTTGTGCGGTCCCGGCCAGCGCCGGCGGCACGGAACCACTGATGTAGTGTACCGCGCCGATGTGGGTGGCCCCGTACGTCAGTCCATGCAAAGCCTGCAATACCACCAGCGCTGCAAGCGGCGGATCGAATGCCATGGCGGACCAGCGCACGACGCCGGCGAGGCCTCCGGCCGCAATCAGCAGCGCCGGTCCGCACCGCCGAATCGCAGCGCCGGAGAACGCAAACAGCGCGATCTCGACGCTGACACCGATGGCCCACAACACGCCCGCCCAGCCGGCGGATATGCCCTGCGCCCGCCAGTGCAGCGTGCCGTAGGTGTAGAACACCGCATGCGCCGCCTGCGTCAGCCCCACGGCAATCAGAAACACGACGAACCGGCCTGACGCCACCAGCGCCACGATGTCTGCCCGCGTCACTGATGGCTTCGTCTGTGCTGCACGGTCTGGCGAGGACGACGCCGGCAGAATGTACGCCGCGACGAGCGTTCCCGCCGCTCCCGCCACCATGAGCCACACGGCGGCCCCGGGTCCGGCTGCCACGATCGCCCAACCGCCGGCAAAGCTCGCCGCGATGAAGCTCAACGACCCCCACAGGCGCATGCGGCCATAGTCGAGGCCCTGCGCGCGCACGCCGCCCATCGCCACGGTTTCGGCCAGTGGCATGATCGTCGTCCACGCCACCGCGACCAGCAGCGTCAGCAATAGAATGGCCGGAAAGCCATGCGCTTGAGTCAGCACGGCGAGCACGACCAACGCGGTCCATGCCAATAGGATCAGCACCTGCCGATGATCGCCCCATCGATCAGCCGCGAGCGCAATCACGGGCGTCACGATGATGCGCGCAAACAGCGGCGCCGCGGTGACGACACTGATCTCCGCCAGCGTCAGCCCACGCCACTCGAGCCAGACGGGCAGGAACGGCAGCTTGGTGCCGGCGACGAGAAACACGGCCGCGTAGAAGGCCGAGAGCCGCCAGGTAAAACCCGATCCTGGGCGCCCGCCTTGAGTTGAGGGCATCACGACCCTACCAAAACGTGGATTGCACAGGTCAATCCTACCAATCCGCAATTTTTCCCGCCTGCGTGCGGATCGAATCGCGTAATGCTGCGGAGCGGGTTTAGGAGAGGGAGGGCCGCGATGGCGGGCGCGGAGCTCGAAACACCACTGCATGCGGAGCAGGAGTACCGGTCGATCGAGGCGGCTCTGCTCGAAACCGCGCGCGGGCGCTGGTTTCTGGCCGAACACAGCCGCCGGTCGCGACGCATGGAGACGACGCAGCTCGAGGATGCACTCGGACGCCTGAAAACGTCGTTGCGCGATCCGCCCGCCGTCCTCGGCCGCTTGCGCACGGAGCTCGACGCCATCTCGCAGCTCCTGCGGCAGGCGCGGCACGTCGTGCTGTCGCGCGCCAGCGGCAGCCCGTCCCACGCCGCCTCGGTCGCCGGCGTCAACGGAGAAACACACCCGCCCGCGGGCCTGCTGGCGGCCGCCGAGGAGATGCATGCACTCGTCTGGTCGCTGCAGGCCCGCGAGGTCAATCGCGAGGTGTGCGAGCGCATCGGCCGGCAGGCGGCCGCAATCTTTGCGCTGAGCGCCCGCCAGGCGCAGGAATCGGAACACGCGCTCCAATTCGCCGAGACCATCGACGCGGTCGCGCGCCGCATCATGGCGGCACTCGAGACCATCGAACTGGAAATGGCCGAGCGCGGCGAAGCGCCCGAGCTTGGGTCATACGCGGTTCCCGACCCGTCCCCACTCGACGAGTTCTTCGCCCGCCCCATGGCGACACGATGAACCGCCCCCGCGCGGCGCACACTATTTCTCCAGGATGATGTCGGCAAACAGCCTTGGATCGACGTTGCCGCCCGACAGAACGACCGCAATCGTGCGTCCCTTGACCGGAAGGCGCTGACAGAGTACCGCCGCCAGCGCTACCGCGCCGCCCGGCTCCGCCACCACCTTCAGCTCTTCGAACGCAAAGCGCATCGCTGCGCGCGCCTCCGCATCACTGACAGCCAGCCCGCCCGAAAGAGTCTTCTGCGCAACGGCAAACGTGATCTCGCCCGGTGACGGCGCCATCAGCGCATCGCAGATCGATCCGGACATGCGCGCGTTGCGCTCGGGCTTCCCACTCTTGAGCGAGCGCGCCAGATCGTCGAAGCCTTCGGGCTCGACGCTGAACACATCGGCGCCGGGGCTCGCTGCTTTCACGGCCAGCGCGATGCCACCTGCGAGCCCCCCACCGGAGGCTGGCACCAGCACGGCATCGGGCACCGCGCCCAGCACCTTGGCCTGCTCCATGAGTTCCAGCCCGACCGTGCCTTGGCCGGCCATCACATCGGCATCGTCGAAGGGATGCACGAAGGCTGCTCGGCGCTCCTCGCAGATTCGCAACGCAATGGCGTCGCGATCCTCAGTCTCGCGGTTGTAGGCGATGACCTCGCCGCCGAACGCCCGGGTGCGCGCGATCTTGAGTTGCGGCGCGTCGGCCGGCATCACGATGGCCGATTTCAATCCGAGCAAGGTCGCCGCCGCGGCCACGCCCTGGGCATGGTTGCCCGACGAGCATGCCACAACTCCGCCCGGATGGCGCTGACGATCCACCTGCGCGATCTTGTTGTAGGCGCCGCGAAATTTGAACGCGCCGACCCGCTGCAGATTCTCGCATTTGACCAGCACGCGTCCGCCGGTGCGCGCGTTGAGCGCCGGATGCTCGATCAGCGGCGTGGCGATCAGGTGCGGTTTGAGGCGCTCGCGCGCGGCCAAAACATCGTCGTAGGTAGGCAGGCGGATGGGCATATGCGGGAACTCCTGCTGCGCTCGGCGCACAGGAACACCGCGCAGGCGCCCGCCGTCAAGCAGCAGGCGCCCTGCCATACGGGATGATCGTTACTTCAGCGGCGCCGGCGGTGGGTCGTCGCCCAGCTTGATCTTCAAGCCGACCGACAGGATGTCCACGCTCGATTCGGTCTCCGCGCGTAGCAGTACGCCGCCATCCGTCCGAAGGATGTCGGCGTCTTCGGCAAAGATGTGCGAGTAGGCCAAATCGACCGAAATCTTCTCGGACCATTTGTACGTCGCGCCGATGCTGGCCCAGATGCGATCGGAGTCAGGCAGGCGCGCCGGCCTCTCGTCGGCATTCTGGATCGGCGAAATTTCGTACGCCACACCGCCGCGCAGCGTCAACGCCGGCGACCATGCATATTCGGCACCGAGCGAGAAGAACCAGCCGTCATGCCAGCCGAGCGGAAGGCTCACGAGCGTGCCTCCGCCGCCGCAGCTCGCGCTTGTACATTCAACATCGAGCGATTTCAACCGGCTCCAGTTTGACCATTCAACGCTGGCCAATCCTGTCCACCTGGGCCCGAGTTCCTGCCGCAGGCTCAGCGTGACCGTCTCCGGCGTCTTCAGTCCTGCCTCGATGTCGCCCGGCGCCGGGAAAGCGCCGCCGATGCCACCCTCCAGATTGTGCTCGATCGAGGAGCGGAAGCCAAGGCCGACAGTTGTTGTCGGAGTCGCGTGCCACAAGGCGCCCAACGTCCAGCCGAGTGCGACGTCGTCCCCCCTGATCACGATATTTGGGAAACCTGCAACGAAGGGATTTGCGCTCTTGAGCGTGCCTTCCATGCGCTCGATCTGCAGCCCCGCGCCCAAGATGAATGTAGGGCTCACGCGCCAAGCCAGCGCCGTTTGCAGATTGTAGGTCTCGATCTTCGAGGTCCGCGCTTGGGTCATGCCGGCCCAGACGCGATTTGACGGCTCCGTCGCCAGACCGAACGGGGCGCCGAAGCTCACGCCCAGAACCACCGACGGGCTGAGCTGATAGCTCAGATAGCTCGCCGGCACGATGGCCTGCTTGCCGATGTTGCCGCTCTCCGCACCCAATCCGAGCAGCGTCGATCCCGGCAGAGCGGTGATCTCGGAGTCCGGAATGATCCACGCATACGTCGACTCGGTATTGATCCCATTGAACTGCCCGACAGCCGCCGGATTCCAGAACATCGAGCTCAACGCGCCGCCCGCGGCATTGCCTGCGAACGAGGAGCCCTGAAAATGCGCCGACTGCTCGCGAATGGCGAACCCGCCAGCGTGAGCCATGCTCGTCACGCCGACAGCCCCACCGAGCGCCAGCGTCGTGCACAGAAGTGCGTGCGATCTCACGCGCATTGGGTTCCCCCTCCAATTGCCGCGGGCGGCGCGCCCGGATCCCCCTTTGCGAAAGCCTGCCTGCATATCAGGCTGCGTTCGCCTCTCGACGCACAATACCGGGGCGTTCCGACACACAGCAACGGCCCAATCTCTGGTCGGCGCCGCTATCACGTGAATCACTTCGTCTTGTTGCCGTTCCGACACATGGCGAGTTCGTAATTGAACATCCGTTATCAGTTAGAGATGCGTAACGTCGCACTTTCGCGTTCTCGCATAAAAAAAACCGGCCCGGTTATGCACCGGACCGGCCTTTGCCTGCAGAAATCGACGCTGCCTCAGTTCGCGCGACTGAGCTTCTCCCCCCGAAGAAGCTCGGTGCCCCTGTCGAGCCGTAGGTCTCCCCCGAAACGTCGGCCCGCTAGATGACAGCACAGTCAGATGCCTGCAAGCACCTAGCTACACGCTCTCATCTCAAATCGATAGCGCCTATGCAACAGGCAGTGCATGACTTTTCGGCAGCGTGTCGGGCCGGACACAGCTGTATGGCGTGACCGCGCCGCTCAGCACTTTCCAAGCCCAATGGAAATTCGCGAGATATCAAAACCTTTGGGCGAGATACTGATCGATTGCTTGCACGCCGTAGACGTGAGCTGCAGCGCCGCCGTGAATTGCGTACCACTGATCTGCAGATTGAAACCGTTGCTCGTCATGCGACCTGTCACGGCGCCGGTTTGAGCATACTGCCGCTCCTCCCAATTGCCGGTAACCTGACCGCCGCGAATTGCCAGACGGGCCTTCGTGTCAATCTTGTAGCCCGGACTTGCGCAGCGGAGGTTTTGCGTAACGTTGGCGCCCCCGGTCACGAAGTAGGTCGCGACGCACTTCACCGTCTCGGTGGTGCCGTTCGTCAGGCGGATCGAACCGCTGCCTGACCAGCGCCCCGGCAGCTCACCGAGAGGATCGGCCCGCGTCTCTCCCGCCGCAAACATCAAGCCCAACGGCAGACCTGCCGCTATCGCTACTTTGGAAATCTTCGTGCGCATGTTCGTCTCCACAGACCACCGCCGCCGCCGGCGATCCTCGTCCGCGCGCACGCTGGCAGCGCCGTTGCCAATGCGCAAAGGCCTTTCATCGACGCGATTAACGTCTGTAAAGGTTCGAGAGGGCCTAAACCGGCGGCGGCCCCCGGCGGATCGCGTACAGATGGTCGACCGGCCCACTGCCATGCCCCACGCCCAGCTCCTGCCCGGCAGCGATGGCGGCGGAGACATAGTCCTTGGCCGTCCGCACCGCCGCCTCCAGTCCTTCCCCACGTGCCAGCAGCGCCGCAATGGCGGCCGACAGCGTGCAGCCCGTCCCATGCGTATGGCGCGTTTCGATCCGTGGCGCGGCAAGCCGCACCACGGCGTCACCGCCGACCAGAATATCGACCGCCTCCGCGCCGTGCCCATGACCGCCTTTGACGAGCACCGCCCGGCTGCCGAAGGTGACAATGGCGCGTGCCTGCGCGATCGCCTCGTCTTCAGTCGCCGCCGCGCTGACGCCGAGCAGCGCCGCCGCCTCCGGGAGGTTTGGGGTCACGAGCGTCGCCAGAGGAAAGAGCTCGGCCTTATAAGCCGCGACCGCATCAGGCGTCAGCAGCCGGTCACCGCTCGTCGCCACCATCACGGGATCGACGACCACGGGAATGGCCGGCACGGCTCCCAGCGCTTTCGCCACAGCGGAGACGATGGCGCTGTTGGCCAGCATGCCCGTCTTGATCGCGCGCACGTCGAGATCGTCCAGGACAGAGGCGAGTTGCGCCGTGACGAACTCTGGCCGCACGGGCTCGACGCCCTGCACGCCGCGCGTGTTCTGCGCCGTCAGCGCCGTCAGCACCGACGCGCCATACACACCGAACGCCGAGAACGTCTTCAAGTCGGCCTGGATGCCCGCGCCGCCCGAGCTGTCAGAGCCGGCGATGGTCAAGGCTATCGGAATCTTGGCTATGCTCGCCGGCATGCTCTGCCGCGGCCAGCCACTACCGGCCGCGTCCCTGCTTCATGATCTCGGTCTGCAGTGTATCAGGTGTCGCCATCTCCTCGATACGGGAGAGGATCGGCACGTTGTCGAGCAGCCACTGCCCGAGCCAGTTCATGGATCCGGTCAGGAACATGATGCCGGTGATGACCAGCAGCGCCCCCATCACCTTCTCGATCACGCCGAGGTGGCGCTTGAACTGCTGCATGAACGACATGAAGGGACGGATCGCCACCGCCGCCAGCAGGAACGGCACACCCAGCCCCAGCGAATACACGAACAGCAGGCCGACGCCGGCGCCCAATGTCGCCTCGTTCGCAGCCAGCGCCAGCACCGTCGCCAGGATCGGACCGATGCAGGGCGTCCAGCCGAACGCGAACGCGAGGCCCATGATGTAGGCGCCGAGCAGCGTCGCGCCCTCCATCTGCGCGTGATACCGCGCCTCGCGATACAAGAGCGGAATGCGCAGCAGCCCAAGGAAATGCAAGCCGAATAGAATGATGACGGCACCAGCCACCATCGCCAGCTCCGCCTTGTAGGTCTGGATGAACTGGCCGAACACGGATGCGCCGGCTCCGAGCCCCACGAACACCGTCGTGAAGCCGATGACGAAGCAGAACGCCGCGAGCACCACGCGCCGCCAGGCCCGCGCCTCGAGGCCCCGCTCGGCCGTCATCTGCTCGATCGTCATGCCGCCGAGATAGCCGAGATAGGGTGGCACCAGCGGCAGCACACAGGGCGACAGGAAGCTCACCAGACCCGCAAGAGCCACTCCAATATAAATGTGCGCGTCGAGCAGCTTCGCTCTCCCAGATTGGCCCGCCTGATGTCCGGACAGGATAGGCGTACGATCAGCAGCCCCCACACACAATACACGGATGCGTCAGCTATCCGCGCACGACCTTCACGGATGCGGGAGGAACCGGCCCGATCACCTGCCGCCGCTGCAGGTAGCGCGCCACCAACTCCCAGACTGGCGGCCCCTGCGTGCCCTCCTGCACCGAGGCCCAGCCTGCGACGATATAGTCGCGCGCGGGCTCGATGGGCTCCCCGGTCTTAAGCAACGTCATGTTGCTGATACGGCGGCCCATCGCCGCGTCGACATGGATCGTGTACCCGAGCCCCCCGGTCCGCACCATGTCGCCGCCCTGCTGATAATACGGGTCGGCATTGAACAGGTTGTCCGCCACGTCCTCGAGGATGCCCTTGATGGCGGCACCGCTCATCGCCACGCGGTAGACGTTCGGGTAGGTCATGGCGGTCGCGTTGTAGACGTCATCCCAGGTGATGGCCTGGCCCGGCAGAAGCGTCGCGCCCCAGCGGAACCCTGGCGACAAGGAAAGCTCGGCGTCCCGCTCCTCCATCAGCGCATTGCAAATGAGATCGTCCAGCGTGCCGCCAAAGTTGCCGCGCCGGTAGAGCAGGTGGTCCGTGCGCGCAAGCTCGGTGGCGAGCATCGCCCCATGGGGCTTGCGGATCTCGGCCACGACGGCCGCCATCTCGGGATCAGGTGCAATCGCATCCGATAGCACCGGGATCAGGGCATATTCGTAATCAGCAATCTGTCGATCCTTCACCTCCACATCGAGGCGCGAGAGAAACTTCCCGTGCGAGCCCGACGCGACGAGCAGCGTGCGCCCCACGTTGATCGGCGCCGGCAAGGCATCATGCGTATGCGCCGTCAGGATCACGTCGATGCCCTCGACCCGCGACGCCAGCTTGCGATCCACATCGAAGCCGTTATGCGAGTTGAGCACCACGAGATCGGCGCCCGCCGCGCGCGCCGCCGTCACGTGCCGGCGCACCGCCTCCTCGCGAATGCCGAACGACCACGCCGGCACCATCCAGCGCGGATTGGCGACGCTCGTATACGGAAAGGCCTGGCCTACGACCGCAATCCGTAAGCCGCCCTTCTCGTACATGCGCCACGCCCGGAACACGGGCTCCTGAAAATCCGTCTCGACGATATTGCCTGCGAGAAAATCCGGCCCCGCCGTCCCGCGCTGCCTGAAGTCACCGAACAGCTCGCTCACCCGATTAGCGCCGAGCGTGAACTCCCAGTGCCCCGTGGTGACATCCACGCCCAGCGCTTCCATCACGCGGATCATGTCGCCGCCGCGTGATTGCAGCGCCGTATAGGACCCCTGCAGCGCGTCACCGCCGTCGATCAGCAGCGTTCGCTCCGCACCACGCTCGCCCCGGATCGCATTGACGAGCGTCGCCATGCGATCCATGCCGCCGACGCGGCCATATACGCGCGCCAGCCGCTCGAAGTCCGCCGACGACAGGGCATATGCATCCCGCGATCCTGCGTCGATGCCAAGGCGCTCCAGCAATGCACTGTCCGTCAAATGCGGCGGCAGACCATTGGCCTCGCCCACACCCAGATTGATGGATGGCTCCCGGTAGTAGATCGGCTTCAATTGCGCATGGCAGTCGGCCATATGTAGCAGCGTCACCTGACCCTTGGCTCTGAACCGCAGCAAGTCCTCTTGCCGCGGCAGGCCCCCCTGCGCTCTTGATGGCCGCGGCAAACCAGCCATCGCCGCAGCCGCCAGCGCCACCTGCAGAACGTCGCGACGCGAGAGCATGACGCTTCACCTCACGCACGCATGTGCGAACGACCGATCGTCTGCAGGATCGGCAGAATCTCATCGAAGCCGTCGGCGACAGCATCCGCGCCCAGCGTACTGGCCGGCTCGTGCGTATAGCCGAAGCTCACGAGAACCACGGGGCACCCCGCCGCCCGCGCACAGCCGACATCTGCCGCACTGTCGCCGACCATGACCCCATCCTCCGCGGTGCAGCCGAGCTTGGCAAAAGTCGCCGCCAGCATCGCCGCGTCCGGCTTCTTGGCAAAGCCATCGGAGCCTGTCACGACGGCACCGAAATGCCGCGCCAGATCGAGCGCCTCCAAGAGCGGCAGCGTCGCGCCACCGGGCTTGTTGGTGCACAGACCGATGCCGATGCCACGCGCCGTCAGCGTCTCGATCAAAGACACCGCGCCGGGAAAAATCCGCGTCTCCTGGCAGGGATTGTCGGCGTAGATCTTCTCGAAAATGTCCACCAAACGATCGACACGCCCGTCGTCCACCGCATCGCCGCGCGCCGCCAGCGCCCGTTCCACCAGACGCCGTGATCCGCCGCCGACCATGGTTTTGACGCGATCAACGTCGAACGGCGCCAGACCATCTGTGGCGAGCGTCGCGTTGAGCGCTGCTTTGATGTCTGGAGCACTATCGACGAGCGTGCCGTCCAGGTCGAACACGACCGCGCGCGGCCAGCTCGGCAGGGCGCTGTCCAAGGCCGTCAGGCTCCGCGCGCAAGCGCCGCAACGCCCGGCAGCTCGCGGCCTTCCAGCCATTCGAGGAATGCGCCGCCCGCCGTCGAGACGTAAGTGAACTGATCCGTCACGCCAGCATCGTTCAGCGCCGCTACCGTATCCCCACCACCCGCCACCGACACCAGCTTGCCCGCCTTGGTAAGCTTGGCCGCCTCACGCGCCACGGCGAACGTTCCCTCGCCAAATGGCGAAATCTCGAAGGCACCCAGCGGCCCGTTCCATAGCAGCGTATGGCACCGCCCGATCACATCCGCATAGTGCGCGATGGTCTTCGGCCCCACGTCCAGGATCATCTGGTCGGCCGGCGTCTCCAGCGGCCCCACCGTCTTCGCCGGCGCGCCCGCCTCGAACTTCGGCGCCACCACCACGTCGTGCGGCAGCACCACCTCGCAACTGCGCGCCTTGGCATCGTGCATGATCTCGAGCGCCGTCTTGGTGAAATCGGGCTCCGCCAGCGACTTGCCGATCTCCACGCCCTGCGCCAGGAAGAACGTGTTCGCCATGCCGCCGCCGATGATCAGCTTGTCGACCTTGGCGATGAGATTGGTCAACACCGGAATCTTGGATGAGACCTTCGCGCCGCCCACCACGGCAACCGTCGGACGCTTTGGCTTCTCCAGCGCCGTGCGGAGTGCCAGAATCTCCTCCATCATCAGCGGACCGGCGTAGGACGGCAGCAGATGCGTGACGCCCTCGGTCGAGGCATGCGCGCGATGCGCCGTGGAAAACGCATCCCCGACGAACAGGTCACCGAACTTCGCCAGCTCCGCGGCAAAGCTCGCGTCGTTCTTCTCCTCGCCCTTGTGGAAGCGCAGGTTTTCCAGCACCGCTATCTGGCCGGGCTGCAGTGCATTGACCGTCGCTGCCGCCGCCGCGCCGATGCAATCAGGCCCAAACGCCACCGGCTTGCCCATCAGCCGGGCGAGTTCGTCGGCCACCGGCTTCAGCGAGAACTCCGGCGCCGGTCCGCCCTTCGGCCGCCCGAAGTGCGACATGACGATCACTTTCGCGCCGCGATCCGCCAGATCGCGCAAGCCTGGCATCAGCCGTTCCAGCCGCGTTGCGTCCGTCACCTTGCCGTCCTTGAGCGGCACATTGAGGTCGGCACGCACGAGCACGCGCTTGCCCCTCACATCCACGCCCGCTGTCGTCTTCAGCTTGTCGAGGTTCATGACGTCATCTTGATCTCTTTGCCGATGTCCGCGACGCGCTCGGCGGTCAGGCCGAAGTGCGCGTAAACCTTGGGAGCCGGCGCCGAGGCGCCGAAGTCGCTCAGCCCCACGAAACGATCGCCCGGACGCAGCCATTCGTTCCAGCTCTGCTGCACGCCGGCCTCGATGGCAATGCGCGGCTCTGCGCCGAGTGTCTGGCGCTGATAGGCTTCCGGCTGATTGCGGAACAGCTCGAAGCTCGGCATCGACACGACCGCGGCGTTGATCCCGTCCTTGGCCAGCAGCTCGGCCGCTGTCACCGCAAGCCCCACCTCCGAGCCCGTCGCCATCAGCGTCAGGTTGCGCTTGCCCACCGTCTCCTTGATGACGTACGCGCCACGCGCGCATTTGTTCTCGTCCGTGTGCGAGGTGCGCAGGTTCGGCACCGCCTGCCGCGTCAGCGCCAGGATCGAGGGCTGATCGGCGGCCTTGAGAGCAAGCTCCCAGCACTCTGCGGTCTCGACCCCATCGGCAGGCCGGAACACCAGCAGGTTCGGTATTGCCCGCAGCGCCGACAGGTGCTCGACCGGCTGATGCGTCGGCCCATCCTCGCCGAGCCCGATGCTGTCGTGCGTCATGACATACACGACCCGCTGCTTCATCAGCGCCGACAGCCGGATCGCCGGCCGGCAGTAATCCGTGAACACGAGGAACGTCGCCCCGTACGGCACGATGCCGCCATGCAGCGCCAGGCCGTTCATCGCGGCCGCCATGCCATGCTCGCGCACGCCATAATGAATGTAGTTGCCCTTGAACTCGCCGGGCTTCACCGGCGCATGATGCTTTGTCCGCGTGCCGTTGGAGCCGGTCAAATCCGCCGAGCCTCCGATCAGCGCCGGTAGCGCCGGCACCAGATGTTCGAGCGTGAGCTGTGACCACACCCGCGTCGCCCGCTTGGTCTCTTCTTTCGCAAACGCCGCCTTTGCCGCACCGATCGCTTTCGTAACAGCATCCGCATCGGCGGGATTTTCGAGCAGAGCCCGCCCGTCGCCCTTGAGATTGGCGAAACGGCCCAACCAGGATTCGCGCTCTTTGCGTCCCCGCGTTCCCACGGCGCGCCACGCCGACAGAACCGCCTCCGGCACCTCGAACGGCGCGCTGCTCCAACCGAGCTTCTCGCGCGCGCCCTTGATCTCGTCAGCGCCCAGCGGCTCGCCGTGCGTCGAGGCCTTGCCCTGCTTCGTCGGCGCGCCGTAGCCGATGATGGACTTGCACGCGATCAGCCACGGCTTGTCCGGTTGGCTACGCGCCGTCTCGATGGCCTTGTCGATCGCGTGCGGATCATGCCCATCGACACGCACCGCATTCCAATGCGAGGCCTTGAAGCGCGCCACCTGATCGTCATTGACGGCCAGGTCCGTCGGGCCGTCGATGGAAATCGAGTTATCGTCGAACAGCATGATCAGCTTGCCGAGCTTGAGGTGGCCCGCCAGCGAGATCGCCTCCTGGCTGATGCCCTCCATCAGGCAGCCGTCGCCGGCAATGCAGTAGGTGTGATGGTCGACGATGCCATCACCCAGGCGCGCATTCAGCAGCCGCTCCGCCAGCGCCATGCCCACCGCATTGGCGATCCCCTGCCCCAGCGGCCCCGTCGTCGTCTCGATCCCCGGCGCGTGGCCATATTCCGGATGCCCGGCCGTGCGCGATCCGAGTTGGCGGAAATTCTTGATCTCCTCGATCGTCATCTCCGGATACCCCGTGAGATAGAGGAGCGAGTACAGCAGCATGGAGCCATGGCCGGCCGACAGCACGAACCGGTCCCGGTCCGCCCACTCGGGGTGTGCCGCATCGAACTTCAGGAACTTGGAGAACAGCACGGTCGCGACGTCCGCCATACCCATCGGCATGCCGGGGTGGCCCGACTTCGCCTTCTCGACCGCATCCATCGACAGCGCGCGGATGGCATTGGCCATGTCCCGATGCGAAATCGCGTTTGCCATGCCCGACCCTCTGCTTCCTTGCGTTTGGGGGCACCATTAACGGCCCCAGCCCGGCCCGTCTACCGCCGACGTTGTCCGAATGGGCTTTGCTAACGCCTCCATGGGACAGAGATAGCATCCGCTCGAGAGTAAACTGCGTTTGACCCGCACCCCGGCTGGCGCTAGCAGGCGGGATGACCAAGGACGGCAAGCTCGATATTTTTCTGGTGACGGTTCCCGGACTGGAAGACATCCTGTGCGCGGAGGTGCGCTCCAAGGGTTTCAATTCGGCCAAAGCCGTTGCAGGCGGTGTTACGATCAAAGGCGGGTGGCCCGAAGTCTGGCGTGCGAACTTGTGGGTGCGTGGTGCCGGGCGGGTGCTGGCACAGGTGGCCTGTTTCCGGGCGCTCCATCTCGCCGAGCTCGACAACAAGGCGCGCCACGTGCCGTGGAGCAAAGTCCTGCGTCCGGATGTGCCGTTCCGCGTCGAGGCAACCTGCAGGAAGTCGCGCATCTTTCATTCTGATGCGGCGGCCCAACGCATTGAAACCGCGATCCAGGCGGTCCTCGGCGCCTCTCCGTCACCGGACGCGGAGGTCTTGGTCAGGGCCCACATCGACCACGACTTGTGCACCCTATCCGTCGATACGTCGGGCGAGCTTCTGCATCGGCGCGGTTACAAGGAAGCTGTCGGCGCGGCGCCGATGCGGGAGACCATGGCCTCCCTGTTTCTGCACCAATGCGGCTACGACGGCACCGAGCCGGTCCTCGATCCCATGTGCGGCTCTGGTACGTTCGTGATCGAAGCGGCCGAAATCGCCGCCCGCCTCAATCCCGGCCGCGCCCGATCGTTCGCCTTCGAGCACCTGGCAACCTTCGATGCAGCAGCCTGGCAGCGCATGCGCGAGGTCCGCAGCCAGCGCATGCCGTCGGTCCGCCTCTACGGCAGCGACCGTGACGCCAACGCCATCGTCATCGCCCGCGAAAACGCTGCGCGCGCCGGCGTCGCCGACTTCAGCGAGTTCCGGCAGGGCACGATCAGCGAGATTGTCCCTCCCGATGGGCCGCCCGGCCTCGTCATTGCAAATCCGCCCTACGGCGCACGCATCGGCGACAAGACCAAGCTGTTGTCTCTGTACCGCGCCCTCGGGCAAACGCTGATGGCGCGCTTCAGCGGTTGGCGCGTCGGCATCGTCAGCAGCGACGCCAGGCTGACGCGCGCGACGGGCCTACCCTTTCTGCCGACCACCGCGCCGGTTCCGCATGGCGGACTGCGCGTCACGCTTCATCGCACGGCGCCGCTTGCCTAGAGTCTTTCCGCCTTCGACGGAATCGCGAGAGCGCTGATAATCCCCAGAACTGCGTCCCCGGCGATGGCGCGAACGCGCCAATCAGCCGGGGCCTTTCCCGCCTGCGAGGAGAGCTCTGCGCATTGATCGGGACGTGTGAAGATCCCGGATCGCCGCGCAGGCTTCGCATGCGCGGCGTCCGGGAACGCAGGGGGAGAGGTTGTTAGATCTAGGCCAGAACGACTCTGGTTGAAGCGTCTAAGGCAGGCAGGCGCGCAACCCCGCCAGCGACTCCCGCGTGGCCTCAGCCGGCCGGGACGGGACGTGTGTCTCCAGCGAGAAGCCGAGCGTTCGCCCCTTCGCCGCCTCAAGGCACAAGCGGGTCAGCTTCGCAAACGGGATGTCGCCCTGCCCCATCGGCACGACCCGCCGCGCCTTGCCATCGAAATCCTTGAAGTGCATCAGGCTCACGTAGGGCATCACGGCGACGATGTCGGCCTCGCTCGGCCGCGTCTCCGCCCACCACGCATTCCCGATGTCGAGCAGCGCCCTGAGCCGCGGATGCCGCCATGCCTCCATGAGCCGCACGAGATCGGGCACCGACTGCACGTTGCACACCGGCTCGTTCTCCACGTGCAGCACCATGTCGAACGCGTCGGCAAGCTTCAGCAGCGTCTCCAGATCCTGCCGCAGATCCTCGATCCGGAATCCGTCATAGGTCAGGAATGAAAAAATCCGCAGGTTGCGCGTCCCCAGCAGCGCCGCGGCCTCAAACGCATCGCGATAGATCTCTTCGATGCTGCGCCCATGGGTGTCGAACCCGAACTGGTCGCCCATGGTCGCGGCCGCTTTCCCCGGTGCCGCCCACTTGAGCAGCGGCGTCGCCAGGCACCCGACCGTCAACCCCGCCGCCCGAATATGTTTCGCGGCCCGCTCCTGCGCCGGCCGGTCGAGCGACAGGAAATTCACCGCATCGATGGACCTGACATCGACCGTCTTCAGCCCCTCTGCGATGGCAAACGCAATGCCATCCTCCAGCCGCGGCGAAAACTCGTCCGTGATGACCGAAAGCGTGTAGGGCGGATGCTGCATAGCTGGCTCCATCGCAGCGGCATGATCGCGCAAATCTATCTTCCCCATAGACGGCGCCCACTTGCAAACGGCAATCGTCTATAGAAGGCTCCAGCGCATCTGCATCTGCGAGGACCCGCAATGACCGACCTACCCCGGCACGCCCGAGCCGTCATCATTGGCGGAGGCGTGGTCGGCTGCTCGGTCGCCTACCATCTGGCCAAGCTCGGCTGGACCGATGTCGTCCTGCTGGAGCGCAAGCGCCTGACCTCCGGCACCACGTGGCACGCCGCCGGTCTCATCGGCCAGCTCCGCGCCACGCTTACGCTCACGCTGCTCGCCAAATACACCGCCGATCTTTACACGAAGCTGGAAGCCGAAACGGAGCTCGCAACCGGCTTCCGCCAGAACGGCTCGGTCTCCATTGCGCTCACCGAGGAACGCTTCGAGGAGTTGAAGCGGCAGGCCTCCATGGCGCGGCCCTTCGGCGTCGACGTGCACCCGCTCACGCCGCAGGAGGCGCAGGCGCGCCATCCCCTCATCGACCTCAAGGATGTTGTCGGCGGCATCTTCATTCCCTCCGACGGACAGGCCGACCCCGCCAACATCACGCAGGCCCTGGCGAAGGGCGCGCGCATGAACGGCGCGCGCATCTTCGAGACCACCAAGGTCACCGGCATCCTGCAGGAGAAAGGCCGCGCCACCGGCGTCATCACGGACAAGGGCAGCATCAGCGCCGACTACGTCGTCAACTGCGCCGGCCTCTGGGGACGCGACGTCGGCCGCATGGCCGGCGTGAATGTGCCGCTGATGGCGTGCGAGCACTTCTACGTCGTCACCGATGCTAACGCCGACATTCCCCGCAATCTTCCCGTGCTGCGCGTGCCCGATGAATGCGCCTACGCCAAGGAAGATGCGGGCAAACTGCTCGTCGGCTTCTTCGAGCCCAGGTCCAAGCCGTGGGCCATCGACGGCATCCCCGAAGACGCGGAATTCCTCACGCTCCCCGACGACTGGGATCACGTCGCGCCGCAACTCGAACAGGCCATGGCCCGCCTGCCGATCCTCGCCCGCACGGGCATCCACACCTTCTTCAACGGCCCCGAGAGCTTCACGCCCGACGACCGCTATCTGCTCGGCGAAGCGCCGGAGCTGAAGAACTTCTTCGTCGCCGCCGGCTTCAACTCCATCGGCATCCAATCCGCCGGTGGCGCGGGCAAGGCGCTGGCCGAATGGATGCACGCCGGCGAGCCCACCATGGACCTGATGGGTGTCGACATCCGCCGCATGTTCCCCTTCCAGGGCAACAAGGCCTACCTCGTCAATCGCGTCACCGAGACGCTCGGCCTGCTCTACGCCGACCACTTCCCCTATCGGCACTACGAGTCCGCCCGCGGCGTGCGTCACTCGCCGCTGCACGAGCGCCTGGAAGCGCGCGGCGCCTGCTTCGGCGAGGCCGCTGGCTGGGAGCGTCCCTTCTGGTATCTGCCCGAGAGCGCCCGCGCCAAGGGCGAGACGCCCGAATACCGCTATAGCTGGAAACGCCAGAACTGGTTCGCGCACGCCGCCGCCGAGCACAAGGCCGTGCGCACGGGCGTGGCGCTATTCGACATGACGCCGTTCGGCAAGATCCGCGTCGAAGGCCCCGATGCGGAAGCCGTGCTCCAGCGCATCTCAGCTAACGACGTCGTCGTCGAGCCCGGCCGCATCGTCTACACGCAATGGCTGAACGCCAATGGCGGCATCGAGGCCGACCTCACCGTCACCCGCCTGTCGGAGACCGAATTCCTCGTCGTCACCTCGTCCGGCACCGTGCCGCGCGATCTGGCCTGGCTGAAGCGGCACATCCCGGAAGCAGCGCGCTGCGTCGCCACCGACGTCACCGTCGGCGAGGCCTGCCTCGCTGTCATGGGCCCCAAGTCGCGCGAGCTGCTGCAGCCGCTCATCAATGTCGATCTGTCGAGCGCGGCCTTTCCCTTCGGCACGGCGCAACCCATCGAAATCGGCATGGGCTTGGCGCGTGCGCACCGCGTCACCTACGTCGGCGAACTGGGCTGGGAGATCTACGTCTCCGCTGACATGGCGCGGCACGTGTTCGACACCCTCATGACGCACAGCGACCGCGTCGGCCTCAAGCTCGCCGGCATGCATGTGCTCGACAGTTGCCGCATCGAGAAAGCCTATCGCCACATGGGCCATGACATCGGCCATGCCGATCATGTGCTCGAAGCCGGCCTCGGCTTCGCCGTCAAGCTCGACAAGGCAGCCGGACGCTTCGGCGATTTCCTCGGCCGCGACGCCGTGCTGCGCAAGAAGCAGGGCGGCTTAAGCTCGCGTCTCGTGCAGTTCCTGCTCGAAGACCCCGAGCCGCTGCTCTACCACAACGAGCCGATCTGGCGCGACGGCAAGGTCGCGGGCTATCTCTCGTCGGGCAACTACGGCCACCACCTCGGCGCCGCCGTCGGCCTCGGCTACGTCAAATGCGCCACCGGCGAAAGCGCCGACGCCCTCCTCACCTCCCGCTACGAGATCGAAGTCGCCGGCCACCGCATCCCCGCCAAAGCCAGCCTCAAAGCCATGTACGATCCCAAAGCCGAACGCCCACGGATGTAGATTTGATCTCCGTGCCCGCCCCAACCTCGGTGGCATCCTCGGGCTCGTCCCGAGGACCCATGGTGCGGCGAGTCCGGAAGGCTGGGATTTACGGAGCCGCGCCACACACCAACAGCCACTCGCTTGGCGGCCCTTGGATGACGCGGCCTTCCCGCCGCCGCGCCTGGAACCTTACCAGACTTGGCAGATCGCAAGTTACAAGGATGACAATTTTGGATGAGGCGCGGCCCTTCTTCTCCCTCTCCCCGTTCTTACGGGGAGAGGGTCGGGGTAAGGGGCAGCAGCAAAGCAAACACCTTCACCTCCGCAACCTCTCGGCCCGGAGTGAAGGAAGGTGAGGGGTTGCAGGGCAGCGTGCGCCCAGTGGACCACTCAATCGGGTATTCGGGGCGATTCCATCGCCGCCCTGCACAGGTCTGCCGTCTGTCCAGGATGACAGCGCGGTCCGTTTCGCTCGTTTATCCGGTCTCGGTGATCGCTATGCGTCGCC
>JBJXDX010000142.1:0-9377 GCA_046154585.1 Hyphomicrobiaceae bacterium
GCGATGAAGGCGATCATCTCCCTGAGGAGATCGGCGTCGGAGCCCTTCTCAACCAGCTCCTTGAGGGCGATCCTGTCGATGGTCATGGGATTCGGCTCTCCGTCGGTTCGCGTTGGCAAACCGAACCAACCTGAGTCGGACCATGACCGCCCCGCGGGGCTTGTGGACAACCGCGCGCCTTGTCCTCCGGTCGGCCTGCGGCCTCCCTACGCACAAGGCGCCGATCCCGCCGCCTCCTCCTACACCACGCCCCGGGACGTCAACCACGTTTTGACCCAGGTCGGAAATTTCAGTTGCACTCCCCCGCCATCGCGGGAAACCAATCAGATAGCGCCGCAGCCGCCTTCCAATAGAAGGCAGCTATCTCAAATCATCAAGGATGTAGGAGGTTGTCTCATTGTATGCGTCTTCATTTGGCCAGTGCATAGTCACGCCGTTACGCTGAGTACGAAAGCCCATTGATAGCAGGTGTCGATAGGCCTTCGGACGACTGGCATTGACGCACGCAACGAGCTGCTTCAGTCCTTCGTTCGCTGCCAATGCTCCGCAGGCATCAACCAGCTGGCCGAAACGCATCTCATTCTCTAGGTCAGGTCGAACCGCCGCGAACCGGATGAGGCATGATCCGTCTCCTGCCGCACTCTTCGGACCATATTCACAGAGTGCCACGGCCAGTACCCGAGATCCCTCGGTCAGAAAGACCGTATCGCCGTGTCCGTGACTGTGAGCAGTGCGCACTTCTGATGTGAGGTCCAGTCCATCGCGCACCTCAGTTGTTAGGGACAGGCATGCGTCAAGCCAATGTGCCCGATCTGCGCCGGCAATGGTTGAGTAACGAGTCGAGGCTGGCCGAGCGCCATTGGCGTCGACAGGACGGGTCATGATCGCGGTGAGGAACCGCGGCCAGAAGTCAAACTTCTGATACAAGGCAATATGCTTAGTGCTCTCGGCAAACGTGAAGAAAGCTATGTGCCGCGCGCCCTGTGCCTTCAACCGCTCAATCACCGGCGGTATGAGGTCTCCCGCCGTTCCGCGATTCCAAGTGTCTGGGTGCGTGGAGATTGGTCCAAATACTCCTAGGCTCCCCCAGTTTGCTCCCAGGCTTGAGCCGACCAAGCGGTGTTCGATCCACGCACCAAATGCCAGCGAGGGATCTGTCATCCACCGACCGGTGACGAAGTCCCGATCCGTCCAGAATGTATCTGGCGGCACCCCAAAGTGTGTTGCGAACGCGCGACGCAAGATAGCGCTTGCCTCCGGTAAGTCGCCTCGGCTGAGAGGGCGTATCGATATGCTTTGAGGTGCTTGCTCCACACGCTTCCTCCGTCGTTGTCACTGGCAGGGAGTGGCGCAACATCCACGGCGAAGATCCGTTCTTACCATGGCCAGCTGCAATGGCAGAAACGACCAACAATCGCGGGAAGGCCATGCTACCGTTAAGCGTTGCAATCGGTCGCGGGCCACATTCAGAGACTGGGTATCAACTCTTGTCGTCGCTCGCCACGCTGGCCATGCTCGCGGCAGTCTTTCTGTGGTCCTCCGCGACCCCGGCAAGCAAGTTCGTATTGCTGGAGATTCCGCCCGCCGAGTTTGTGATGCTGCGCCTGTCGCTGGCCGCCGTGACGTTGTGGCTCGTCGTACTCGCGATGCGGCCGGATGTTCGATTGCGCAAGGTGGGCTGGCGCCCGCTAGCCATGGGACTACTGGAACCCGGCCTGGTCACCGTTCTGATCGCGATCGGCCTCACCATGACGTCACCCGTCAGCGGTTCGGTCTTCTGGGGTCTGATGCCGCTCCTAATGCCGCTGCTTGCCCGGGTCGTTCTCGGTGAGAAGATCGAAGTCGTGGTGCTGGTCGCGGCGGTGATCGCGTTTGGCGGGACGGTGATCTTGGTATGGGGCCAGACGCGCCATGGGGGCGGCAACCTGATCGGCGACCTTATCGTGGCGAGTGGTGTGCTCGCCTCTGCGTTCAACAGCCTCATCGGCCGGCGAAACGCGCAAGCCGGCGCCAACCCTCTGGTCACCACGAGTTGGCAGCTCACCTCGGCGTGTGCTGTGGCGGCCCTTCTCTTGTTGATTATGCCTGCAACCCACAAGGTTGATGCCAGCCCTCAATCGATCGGGGTCCTCGTCTATCTTGGACTGGTCGTGTCAGCTGGGGTCTACATTCTGTCGAACTACGCTATGCGCGACCTCCCGGTCGGCCGGATGGGCCTGTTGGGCTGCCTGACGGCACCGCTCGGTGCCATGTGGTCAGCGCTATTTCTCGGCACTCATGTGAGTGCACTGGACGTCTTCGCCGTCGGCCTGGTTGTAATGGCCGTTGCCCTGCCTGAATTCGCCAAGAGGCGTTCTCTGCCTGAAGATTTGCCCGAGTAATTTGCTGCTTGGGTAAGTCTGGAACTGATGTAGTGGACGGCGCCCGCTCCCGGCATCGAAGTGCCATAGCGTGATCGTCGCAGACGAATCACAATGAGGGGGCCGTCCACATGCAGATTAGCACGATCGGTTTGGATCTCGCCAAGAACGTCTTCCAGGTTCATGGCATCGACGCCAAGGAGAAGGTGGTCGTCCGGAAGCAGCTGCGGCGCAGCCAGGTGATGGCGTTCTTCGAAGCGTTGCCGCCGTGTCTGGTGGGAATGGAAGCGTGTGCCACGGCGCATCATTGGGCACGTGAGTTGAGGAAGCTTGGCCATGAGGTTCGGCTGATGCCGGCCAAGGACGTGAAGGCCTACGTCAAGCGCAACAAGAACGATGCTGCCGATGCCGAGGCGATCTGCGAGGCTGTGCGGCGGCCGACCATGCGTTTCGTCACGGTCAAGTCAGTCGAGCAGCAAGGCCGATTGATGCAGCACCGGGTTCGCGATCAGTTGATGCGTCAGCGCACGCAACTGATCAATGCACTACGCGCCCATATGGCCGAGCTCGGCATTGTTGCTGCTCAAGGCCGCGAAGGCCTCAAGGAAGTGCTCGCGATCGTGACCGATGAGAACGACGGCAAACTGCCGGTGGATGCCAAGGCAAGCCTGATGGTATTGGCGGCACAGCTGCAGGCCTGCCAAACGCTGATCGGCACGCTCGAGAAGCGCATCATATCCCAGCATAAGTCAAACGATAGGAGCCGCCGGCTCCAAACGATCCCCGGCATCGGCGTTGTTGGCTCCACCGCGATTGACGCGACCGTGGCGGACCCTAAGGCATTCCGATCGGGGCGCGACTTCGCGGCCTGGATCGGCCTGGTGCCGCGACAAGATTCGACGGGAGGCAAGCAGAAGCTTGGCCCCATCTCCAAGCAGGGGGACCAATACTTGCGGCGCATCCTCGTGGTGGGCGCGCACGCCGTCCTGCGGCGCGCCCGACAACATCCCGAGAAGTATCCTTGGCTCACCGCGTTGCTGGCACGGCGGCCGTTCAAGGTAGTGGCGGTGGCGCTCGCCAACAAGATGGCGCGCATCGCTTGGGCGCTGCTGGCCAAGGGCGGAACCTATCGAGCACCGCAGCTCGCGGCTGCCGTCTAGTGGGCTTTGCGATGGGGAGGATGAGGTAACCCAGTGCGTTCTCGAATTGCAGGGGTGATGACGACGTTGATGCGAAACGGTCGAGACCGTCGATCGGGAAAACCCGCTGTGTGCCACGCGATTGATAAGCGCGTGCTTTTGGTTGGGACCCGATCAGCGGATTACATCAGGGCCAGCGGCCAGAGCGGCTGCATCGAAAGGCCGGATACATCTATGGACAGCCCCGCCTGCGCAAGGCGCAATTGATGTGGACTGGTCGGTTGCCTGCAGTCATCTATCCGGTCTCGAGCGACCCTGATGGTTTCCGCGGAACGACACCCAATCATTGAACGCTCTGATACGGCGAGCGATGTATCCGTCGGGTTCGGTCATTCCTCGGTCCGCAACCGAGGCGCTCCTTCCCACCGCTAGACCGCTGTTGGGGGACGAGGCCAAGCCAGGCAGCGAACTGCCGGCCGGAGCTAAACTGATTGGAATCGACGACAGTTGCGGCAATTGCGCTCGCGGTGATAGGCCCGATACCAGGGATTGTAGCAAGTCGTCGGCTCACGTCGTTCGAGCGATGCCAAGCGAGCAGTTGTGTCTCCACGGTGCGAACACGAGCTGCCACCTCTCGCAGCTGGGCGGCAAGAACCCCCAGCATCTCGCGAGCCAACTCCGGGAGGTGAATGCGACTATCCGTTAGGAGTTGGAGAAGCCGATCGATATCGCGGATGCCGCGACTGGCTACAATGCCGAACTCCGCAAAGTGTGCTCGGATCGAACTGATTAGGCAGCTGCGCTGGCGGATCAAGAGATCACGCGTACGGTGAAGCAGCAGTGCAGCTTGCTGCTCGGCACTCTTGATCGGCACAAAGCGCATTGTCGGCCGCTGCACGGCCTCGCAGATTGCTTCCGCATCGGCAGCGTCGTTCTTCTGACTCTTTACGTACGGCTTCACAAACTGCGGCGGCATCAGTCGAACATCATGCCCGAGCGCCACGAGTTCCCGAGCCCAGTAATGAGCGGTCTGACAGGCCTCGACGCCCACCATTGCTGGGTCGATCTCCGCGAACCACCGCAAGACATCCGAACGTCGCAGCTTTCGCCTGACAACAACTTCACCCACCTCGTTCACGCCGTGCACCTGAAAGACGCTCTTCGCGATATCCAGCCCAATGACCTTCACCGTCATCTCCGCCTCCAAGTTGTCGCCGCGAATCAATCTCTCGACCGATTGCGACCGTGGAAAGCGGGGCTGTCCATCCCATCATGGCTGCACCCGAACGCTTCGCTGAAATGTCAGATTCCTCTTGTAACGCGGGCGCCGTCCATACATGGCACACATTCCCCGTTCGCGGCGTTGCACAAGTCCGGCAGCTATCGGAGGTTCATCTGCCGTGCGCTCGCCGTCGCCGGACCGGTGTGTTTTGACACCAAGCTGACGATGGCACCTCGGCGTCGCTACTTCTGCTGTCGAATGCGAAATCAGACTTGGTCGGCATGGCAGAACCCAAGTCTCGGCGCGCTTGGCCAACGAACAGAGCGGTTCATTCGTTTCGACTCACATGCAACTCGTTGATCCTCCATTACAGGAACATTGTAAGAAGAGTCGAAATGGACGTTGAAATCATTGGAGTCAAAGCCGCTTTTCAATCTGAAAAGACGGGTTCGATTCCCGTAGGGAGCGCCATTGGTATTGTTGGATTTTTTGGTCTCCTCAGCGAACGTTTGCCACTTGTCTAATTTTGTATTGGGGAATTGCTGCCAATAGTCTGCAGGCTTCGACCTTCCGTGCCATGCTCTTTTTGCGGCCACGTAATGAGCTGTCGTCTGGCGCCCCCGCGTCGCCAACGGCGCCCGACTCTCAGAGGCCCAAGGCACGAGAAAAGTGCCGCGACAGCGGAAGGAGGAGGGTCGGGTGTGGAGGGTAAGGCGCGCGACACTATGGCTGATGCCGTGGGTGGTCACAGGCGGGCTGGCGATAACGCTCGCCCCGAGCCTGGCGCAGGACGCCATCGACGCCAGTGAGAAAGAGATCGAGCGCTATCGCCAGATGTTGAAAGCCGATCCCTGGAGTAATCCAGCGATGCTCGATGTCGACCGCGGCGAGGCCTTGTGGAAGATGCCGCGGGGCCCCAAGGCCGTCTCACTCGAAGGGTGCGATCTCGGTAAAGGTCCCGGCGTCGTAAAGGGTGCCTTTGCCGAACTGCCGCGCTACTTCACCGACGCCGACCGCGTCATGGATGCCGAGGCGCGCATCGTCTGGTGCATGGAGAAACTCCAGGGCCTCGAGAGAGCCGCGCTCTTGAAGAACCCGTATCCCGGCGGCGGCCGCGCCACCAAGGACATCGGGGCGCTCGCCACCTACGTGGCGTACGAGTCGAATGGGCAAAAGCTCATGCCCAAGCTCGATCATCCCAAGGAGAAGGAGGCATTGGCCTTGGGCGAGGCCCTGTTCTTCAGGCGCGGCGGTCCCATGGATTTTGCGTGCGCCACCTGTCACGCCGATCAGGGCAAGCGCATTCGCCTGCAGGGGCTGCCCTTCCTCTCCAAACCAGTCGAGGCGCGCAAGGTGGTCGGCGAATGGCCGGCGTATCGTGTGTCATCCAGCCACGTCATGACCATGGAGCACCGCATCTATGACTGCTTCTGGCAGATGCGCATGCCCGAGGTGGATTTGGGATCCGAGGTGCCGGTAGCTCTGACCATGTATCTAGTCAAGACGGCCGAGGGCGGGGAGATCAACGCGCCCGGCCTCAAGCGTTGATGGGAGGAAGCGGCTATGCCGGCATTTTTCCTTGTTGCTCTTATCATCGTCCTCCTGCCCGCCGCGTCGGCCAGCGCACAGAGTCCAGTCATCGATTCGGCCCGTATGCAAACGGCAGTGAAGCAAAGCTGGACGCAAGCGCCTCCAGAGTGGCAAACGCGTCTCACACAGGATGAGACGATGGCAGCGTGCAGTCAGTATCGAAACAACCCGCCGCGGGCAGTAGCGGAAGCGATCGTTGCACGCGAGAAGGCGTCGATCAAATACCCGGCCGACGGCAAGCTCATGGGCGACTGGAAGAAAGGCCAGAAGCTTGCCCAGTCGGGATACGGCGGCCGGTTCACCGACTATCCGCCGACGACCGAGAATGGTGGGAACTGCTACGCCTGCCATCAGCTCTCCAGTGGGGAGCTGAGCTTCGGTACGCTGGGGCCGAGCCTTTCGGAGTACGGCAAGATCCGCAAGTTCTCTGAAGCGGATGTCAAAGCCGTCTATGATCGGATCTACAATCCCCAGGCAGTGGCGGCGTGCGCGAGCATGCCGCGGCTCGGAGCGAACGGTCATTTGTCAATTGAGCAGATCAAGGACCTTGTGGCCTACGTCATGTCCTCGGACAGCCTGGTGAACAAGTAGCGGCGGACCGAATGACGAGACTAGCACTCGCCGACGTCATGTTTGCTGCCGCTGCCCCATGTTCGGGGGCAGCGCCTGGGCAGCCGAGCTCGTCATGTTCGAGGAGCCGGGCTGCGTGTGGTGCCGGCGATGGCATGCTGAGATCGGTCCGGGCTACCCGCTCTCTCCCGAAGGCCGCACCGCACCGCTGCGCCGCGTTCACATTGGCGATCAGGCGGCGGCCGGCGTGTTGCTGCAGAAGCCAGTGACGGCAACGCCAACGTTCGTGCTGGCGGAGGACGGCCGGGAAGTCGGCTTCTGTATAATGACCTAGCGGATGAACGCCTTCGGAGTGGAGCCACCATCAGATCGACCGTCGAGTTGCCGAGTTGCCGAGTTGCCGGGGAGGTCGAGAATGAAATACTGGTGCAGGCTGCAGAACGCGAAATGCAGAGCAGTGGTGTTCGGGCTGCTCCCATGTGTTCTGGGACTCGGCGCTGCCCTGCTCCTGCGCTGGAACGATACGGTCTGGCTCACGATCGCGGGGAGCTTCTGGCCGATCGTATTCTCGAGCATCTCGGCTGCCATATTTGTCAAGCTCCTGTTCTCCCCCTTCAAGGACAGAACGAGCAGCTTGACGGCATGGTTGACACTATTGTGGATGTGGTTCCACGTTCCCTTGTGGGTCACCGCCGGCGCAGTGCCATACGCGGCAGCTGTGGTCGGCGGAGACGGACGCGTCCATTTCGTGAGCGAGGTGGCACGGAGTCCAGCGCACACAGCTTGGTTTCTGACTGACCACTCCGGCACCCGGATCGTGCACAACGTGGTGGGCAAAGTGATCACGAGCTCGCTCGAGCTCGAGTATCGTTATGCGGAATCCTACATCGCCACCCGTCGTCATAACGAGGATCCTTCCGAATCCCTTGTGACGGCCGCAAACGCAATCCTGCGCGAGGAAGCTGGGCGGCCCCGCGCACGAAGAATTGCGCTGGTCGAGAAGCGCTCGCTTCAGGATCGCGTGCTTGACAAGATCTGCCGCGCCGCAGTTGGAGACCAGATCGCATGCCCCATTAAGATGAGCCTGGCTCCTCAGAGCGAGGCGACGGCGCTCGGCGCCACCTGGAGCACGTACTATACCGAGAAGGAGGCCATCGAGGAAAAGCACCTCCCGACGCTGCTGCAACTGCTGGTGCGGCCCGATTCTCCCCTCGTACACAGGACCGAGGTGTTTGACCTGTTTCTTGAGCTTGCCGCAAACGTCACACAGCTTTCTCAGGTGGCCCGACAGTCTCACTTGCTCGATGATGATCAGTTCGACAAGCTGATCCGCCGCATCCTGACCTTGCCCGGGTGCGGCAACGAAGCGGTTGCCATCATCTCCAATTCAATCCGCCTGACATCAGAGCAGCGCCTCGCGCTGCGCGGCAAGGCACTGGACGACGCCAGCATTGCAACGCTTCTCGCGCACGCCGCGCCGCTGCGCATCTCCGATCCTGAGATCGCGCAACTCGCTGCGCGCATGCGATCGGCATTTGTAGCTGACCCAGGTGACGCGGTGCACGCGCTGCAGATCCTCGGTGAGCGATTACCCACTGACATCCAACGCGATGCGGTAACGGAAATCGCAAAGTCAAAGCCATCGTATGCCCTGACCGCGCTACGGCACGTCAATTTTTCGACCGAACTCCGAAGCGACCTCATGAGGAAGGTGCTTTCAGATGCGGGGCCGGACGACTTTTCGACCGCAGGACTGTCGAAAGAAAAGTTAGTGGCCATGTTGACGCCGGGAGAAATGCGGGCGCTGACCGCGATGGTGGTGAAGCGCGGCGAGTCTTCCGGCCAATGGCTGGATTTCGTACTCAACGCCCTGCCTATACGCGCGATGACCCCAGCCGAGCAAAAATCAGTGCTCGCAGAATTGTTGTTCAAAGGCCCTAAAGCGGCGTTCGAATTCGTCAGCGAGAATCGGCGCTATCTGGAACCGGCAGATGTGAACGAAGTCACCCGCGACTATACGCGGACAATTGCACCTGACCTGTGCCTGCACCTGTCGCACCGCAACAAGAACCGGAAAGTGGAGTACTTCAGCGAGGCTCAACTGCAAATCCTTCGCGATTGCGCGGGACCGAAATAGGCGCCTGCGCGAGGAGAAGAGGGCGCCAAAGGCGATGAAGGCACCTGCCAGCAATCCAAGAATGACGAGCGCAACGGCCTCGCGTCCAGCGTCGGTTGCTACTCTATCGGAGCTCGGCTCATGGGCTCTGATCGAATGCAAACGCCCCGCTCTTTCAGTGCGCCACATCAGCAAATTCGGCGACGACGGCCGCGTGATATGAGTTCGCGCTTTGCAGGTGCTTGGCGATCCGCATCCCGATTCGAAGAAGAGGGTGCTGGCGGAGGAAGCTTCGAAGCGCGCAGGCGAGGAGTTCGACAAAAGCGAGCTACCGTCAGCGGCGACCATCGAACGGCACATGGTCGATATTCTTGGTGGTG
>JBJXDX010000143.1:0-29269 GCA_046154585.1 Hyphomicrobiaceae bacterium
CAGCGCGGAGGCGATGACGCCGCGTGGCCGCTCACCGGTTCCGTCCAGCCCCTGCATGACCGCACTCCAGTTTTGTGGACGGGCATGTTAGTGCATGCCTAGTGTGATGATCGAGAAATTCGCCGGCGTTTGCCGCACATCTTGGATCGAATTTCTCGATCTGAATCACACTAGCAAGATTATGAAGCTAGTGTCCCATTTGATTCCGAAGTTCGCTCTCGGACCTAGCATCGAGATCAGGCGAACTTCGGAATCGGGACACTAGGTCACTGGCGCCAAAGCAGGCACGCCTTGGCCTCGGAAAATGCAGCGATTTATCCGCCTACCGAGCATGAAATCGCTTCCAAAACGCGCATTTGCGCTAAAGTGCCCCCCGTCTGCTCCGGTCCGTTGGGGACCAAATCCGTCGGCGTCCGGAGACTATCTAGCCCAGGGAGGTGAAGTATGAAGATGGAGTCAATCTTCGCGCCAGCGAAGAGCACGAGTGGAAAGCTGTGGGCGGGAGCGCTCATGGCAGGCGCAGTGGCCGCCGCCCTCGGCCTCGCCGCACCGGCCGAGGCGCAAACGCGCACGCTCAACATGCAATCGAGCTGGCCCGCCAACTCGACGGCGCAGGAAGCCTTCAAGATGTTCGCCGACCGCGTCGACAAGATGACCGGCGGATCGCTGAAGATCACGACTTCTCCGGCGGGCACGGTCGTGCCGGCCTTCGAGGTGCTCGATGCCACGCACAAGAAGGTGCTCGATGGCACGCACACCATCTCTTACTACTGGATCGGCAAGAACAAGGCCGCCACGCTGTTCTCCAACACGCCGGCCGGCATCGTCGGCATGGACCAGATGGATTTCATCGGCTGGCTCTACGAGGGCGGCGGCCTGGACCTCTACTGGGAGTTCTACCAGAAGGAGCTGAAGCTCAACCTGATCGCCTTCCCGCTGCATGCACCCAGCCCGCAGGCGTTGGGATGGTTCCGTAAGCCGATCACCGGCCTTGCCGACTTCAAGGGCATGAAGTGCCGCCAGACCGGCATCACCGCCGAACTCTATGCCAAAATGGGCATGGCCGTCGTCAACATGCCCGGCGGCGAAATTGCGCCGGCGGCGGAACGCGGCGCCATCGACTGCGCCGAATGGGTCGGCGGCATCGAGGACTTCAGCCTCGGCCTGCATCTGATCTGGAAGAACCACTACACGCCGGGCATGCACGAATCGGCGTCCGTCGGCGAGATGATCATCAACAAGGACGTCTGGGACAGCCTGACGGCCCCTCAGCGTGAGATCATGCGCGCCGCGGGCAACGACACGCTCCTGCGCTGGGGCGTGATGTTCCAGAAACAGAACGCCGACGCTCTCCACGAGATGACGACCAAGCACGGCGTCAAGGTCATGACCACGCCGAAGGAGATCAACGAGGAGTTCCTCAAGGTCTGGGACAAGGTCGCAGCTGAGGAGTCCGAGAAGAGCCCGTTCTTCAAGAAGGTCTATGAATCGCAGAAGGCCTACGCGGCGAAGGTCGTGCCGGCCAAGCGCTTCATGTTCCCGCCCTACAACCTGCAAGCCGACCACTACTTCCCGCCCAAGTCCAACTGACGCGGGCAGGACCAGTCACTGAGACGACGAAGCGCCGGGGCACCCCCGGCGCTTTTTTGTGGGGCACTCATCTTGACGCCACTCCGGCCGCACGACAATGCGTGCTTCAACGGCGCACATTATGTGAAGGGCCGCCAGTGGCGCACGGCCTCACCCCACCCATGGTGTCATCCTCGCGCTTGTCGCGAGGACCCATGGTACCGCTAGTCCGGAAGCTGGATGTGGAAGGGCAAGCTTACCGCACTCTACCGAGTGCAGGGCTTGCGGCAAGTTGGATCCTCGGACCAAGTCCGAGGATGACACTGGGCTTGCGGCTCGCGCAGGGCCATAAGGGACAGTCGCGCGCCGAAAAGCGAGGCGCCGGGACCATGCCCGGCGCCGACCGGAAGGCTTTCCGCACACCCCCTACGACAGCACGTGGATCACGCGGCCCGCGAGCAGGTCCTTCACCTTGGCGGCATAGGCGGCCATGTGCGGCGCGGCGCTGTGCGCCTTCAGGTCGTCCAGCGTCTCCCACTTCTCGATGACGACGAACGTGTCGGGCCCGAGCTTCGTCTGGATCGCGCCGACGCCCTCCGCATCGACAGCAGGACCGTACTCGATGCAGCCCTTCTCGGCGTGCACGGCCGGCATGTTGGCGCGGAAGGCCTCCAGAATGGCGTCGCGCTTGCCGGGCTTGGCGGTAATCATGGCGAGGACGTGGATCATGATCGTCTTGGTCTCCTGTTTGGCGTTCGCACCCGGCGCTGACGATGCCACCATTCCGCCGGCAGCGCCATCTTCGAGCTACACGCGGCCGCCCGCCGCGTTATTTTGCTTTTGGCCATGAGGTTTCTTCTGGTTAGGTTGAGGCGGCGTTTGTTGCCGCTCTTTTCTCATTGGCATCATGTCTCTACCGCCAAGGTCCTCGGATCGCCCATGATCGAGATCGATGACGGCACCACCATCGGCGACGCCTTCGTCCGCGCCGCCGCCGCATACGCATCGCACGAGTTCCTGGTGGTGCCCGTAAACCCGCAGCGCAGCTATCATGCGGGCGGCTATGTCATCACATATCGCGATGCGGCCCGCGAGGTGGAGCGCCTCGCAGCCCTATACCGGGCCGCGGGCTACGGCCACGGGCATCGCGTGGCCATGCTGCTGGAGAACCGCCCCGAGCACTTCCTGCACAAGCTTGCCTTGAACGCCATCGGCGTCTCCTGCGTGCCGATCAACCCTGATTACCGCGCCGCGGAGATCGCCTACCTCCTGGCGCATTCGAAGGCTGACATGGCGCTGGCCGTAGCTGACCGCCGTCCGCATCTGGAAGCAGGGCTTGCCGAGAGCGGGCGATCCATGCCGCTTTGCATCATGGAAACCTTGGCAGCCGATCTGCGGGCACCCGCGCGGCCGGCCGATGCAAGCCCTGTCACCGCCGACAGCGAGGCCAGCATCCTCTACACCTCCGGCACCACCGGCCGCCCCAAGGGTTGTGTCCTGTCGCATGCCTACGAGCTCGCGTGCGGCGACTGGTACGCCAGGCTCGGCGGCATGCTGGCCCTGAGAGACGGCGATCGCGTCTACAACCCGCTGCCGCTCTACCACGTCAATTCCGGCATCCTGTCGTTCTACGGCCTGATGCTGTCCGGCAATTGCCAGATCCAGCCCGACCGCTTCTCGCCGCAGCGCTGGTGGCAGGAGGTCGCCGAGACGCGCGCGACCGTCATCCACTATCTCGGCGTTGTGGCGCCGCTTCTGCTCGGCCAGCCGCCCGCGCCCCACGATCGTCAGCACGGCGTCCGCTTCGGCCTCGGCGCCGGCATCGAGCCGCAGCTGCACGCCAAGTTCGAGGAGCGCTTCGGCTTTCCCATGGTGGAGGTCTGGGGCATGACCGAGATGGTGCGCATCCTTAGCGACAGCCATCCGCCGCGCCAGGTCGGAACGCGCGCCTTCGGCCGCGCGGTACCGGGTGTCGAGGCCCGTGTCGTCGACGCGGAAGATCGCGATGTGCCCGATGGCGAGCCCGGCGAGCTCGTCATCCGCCATTGCGAAGCCACCCCGCGCCGCCACTTCTTTTCCGGCTACCTCGACGACGAGGACGCGACCCGCACCGCCTGGCGCAACGGCTGGTTCCACACCGGCGATACGGTCTGGCGCGGCGCCGACGGCATGCTGCATTTCGTCGACCGCAAGAAGAACATCATCCGCCGCGCCGGCGAGAACATCGCTGCCGCCGAGATCGAGGCGCTGCTGCAGGCGCATCCCCTGGTCAAGCAGGTCGCCGTGCTGGCGGCCCCCGATCCCGTACGCGAGGAGGAGGTTCTGGCCTGCATCGTGCTGCACGATGTCTCCGCCAATTCGCAGGCGACCGCGGACACGCTGTTCGAACACTGCTTCACCCAGCTCGCCTACTTCAAGGCGCCCGGCTGGATCTATTTCACGCCGGACCTGCCCACCACCGGCACGCAGAAGATCCAGAAGCATCAGATCTTCCCGGCCGGCAGCGACTTTCTCAGCCTCCCCGGCATGTTCGACCTGCGCGCCCGCAAGAAGCGCTAACCTCGCGCGCGACCCTGGGCTTGCAGAACCTTGCCGCGCGAAAGATCCGCGAGCACCAAGGTTTCACCAAATTTGCGCGGCATACGGAAGGGGGGAGTGAGGCAGGAGACAGTGTAAAAATGTGGAATGGGCCTCCTCCGCCCTCAGCGGACCTTTGCCGTTTGAAGCCGTTGCGACTGGCGCTTGCGTGCGCGGGTGTTCTCACCCTCGCGGCGGGCTGCGGTCCCGAATACAGCGAAGACGCGTTGTCGATGGCTCCGGCGGAAAGATCGACGGTGCGCGGAACGGCTGATCGCGCCGCCGCATCGCGATCCATACCGCTACAGGCGCTGCTGGTTTCGGCCAAGGCGCCAGACTGCGAGGCGCCGAAACGGACGCCCGAGGCGGCCGTCATCGAGCATCGGCCGACGGCCTCCAAATCTTCCGACCGCCGGAAGGTGGCTGCGATCGACCAAAAGATGGTCGCCACAGATGCCAATACGGGCAGCGCGTTCGTGTCGTCGGCACAAGCGGCGCCCAAGGCGCAGGATGCGGCCGCAACGGACCTGGAGGCGCGCATCAAGCTCGAGTACGAGCGGGCGTGCTACAAGCAGGCGGAAGCGGCAACGCGCGCGCGGCTTTCCAGGCTGCAGACGGCCATGCGCGAATTCGTGAAGCGGCAGCAGGCCGCGGTGCCTTGATGGGAGGCCGACCCTTCTCATTTTGACCCGTTGCAGACCTTGGTTCCGTGCAACGCTATGCAATCCGTACGCGGCGGGCATCGAGACTGAAGGCCCCCCCGCCAAAGGCGACGACCTGCAAGAGGCCGCCGGCAAGCGCGACGTTCTTCAGAAAGTGGATCATCTCGTTCTGATCGCCGAAATTGCTGTGAAAAGCCACGGCCGCGGCGATCGTGAAAGCGGCCATGATCGCAGCGGCTATGCGTGCATGGAGCCCGGCCAGCAGAAGGAGGCCGCCGCCGAGCTCGACGGTGAGCGCCGCGACGTAGCCGAGCAAAGGAAAAGGAAGACCGGCCGAGGCGATGTGGGCGATCGTCGCTGAGGGCGCGGCCAGCTTCGACAAACCGCTCAATAAGAAAAGCATCGCCAGCAACAAACGGCCAGCAGCTGCTACTGTTGCGTCCTGCATTGGTGCACGAGGCTCCTCGTCGATCTCTCATGAATTTTCAAGCCCGCTTGGAACGACGACGCCGAGCCGCGTCGCCGTTCCAAGGCAGTGGACAAATCTAGGCGGCGTTCTGAACCGCAGAGCCCAGCTTCTGAACTTCAGCGAAGTACCACTTGATGATCTCGCGCCCCTTGTCCGCAACCGGTGACTTCCAGTCGCGGAACAGCTCAGTGACGAGAGCGAGCGCAGTGTTCGGCACAGCGCCCGCGTGCGAGAGGCGTTCAATCGCCGTGCGGTGGGCCAACTGCGACATGCCCCCGACGGCATCGACGACGAACGTCGCCTCGTATCCCTCCTTCAGGGCATCGACGACCGGGAAGGCGAGGCAGATTTCAGTGTAGAGCGCACCGAAAATGAGCCGCTTGCGGCCGGTCTTCTTCACAGCCGCATGAAAGGCGCGATCCTCCCAGGCGTTCATAGAGGATCGGTCGATCACGTCGATGCCGGGCAGCTCGGCCGTGATAGAGGGCCTGGTCGGACCGTTGACGCCCATTTCGACGCCGACCGTGGAGAGCACAATCGGCATGTTGAACGCCTTCGCCGCCTTGATCAGCAGCCGAACATTGAGATCGATCAGCTCGGCACCAGTCTCGGATCGGACCTGCTCGAACATCTCCTTTTGATAGTCGATCAACACCAAAGCCGAGTCCTGGTAGGTCCAGACCCCTTGTCCTTTGCTCATGGCAGTCTCCTCGTCACGGGCCGCGCGGCGCCAATCGCCGCGCTGTCTGCGATGAGATTGGCGTTCCCCACCGAGCAATGGTAGACCCTGATACCGCGCATCGGTGTTGCGGGAAGTGGAACGCCCGTGGAGCTGGAAGACCTGCGAACCTTCGTGGAGGTGGCGGACGCCGGCGGCGTCTCGCCCGGCGCGCGCCGCTTGGGCGTGTCGAAGTCCATTGTCAGCCGCCGGCTTGCGCGCCTGGAGGAAGCGCTCGGTGTTCAGCTGCTGTCACGTACGACGCGCGGAGCAGTGCTGACGGAGGCTGGTACCACCTTTCGCGAGCATGCCGTGCGGGTCGCCGCCGAGCTCGACGCGGCGCAGGACGCGGTCTCGCCCGAGGGCGACGTGCGCGGGCTTCTGCGCGTTGCCGCCCCTTTGTCATTCGGGCCTACGCATCTTGCGCCTGTGTTCGCCGAGCTCGTGCGCCGCCGTCCGCTGCTGCACTTGCATGCCGCCTACAGCGACCGCTTCGTCGACTTGGTCGGCGAAGGGTTCGACGCGGGCGTACGCCTCGGCTATCTCCCGGACTCGAACTTGGTGGCACGGCGCGTTTGCGCGATGCGCGGCAGGCTCGTCGCCAGCCCCGCATACATTGCGGCGTACGGCGCGCCCCAGACGCCGGAGGATCTCCCGAACCACGAAGCCTTGATGCAGGGAACCGAGTCCTGGCGCTTCGTCCATCGCGGTAAGACCATCGTGGTGCGTCCACGCGGGCGCTTCAAAGCCGACAACGGGGCAGCTCTGCTGGCGGCCGCACTCGCTGGACTTGGCGTTGCGGCACTCCCTGACTTCCTGATTGAAGCACACATCGCCTCCGGCAGGCTGGCACCTGTTCTCTGTGGTTATCCGCCGCCCGAGGCAGGCCTCTACGTCGTGCGCCCGCCCGGCGACTTCCCAGTTCGCAAGGTCAGAGTACTTATCGATATTCTCATGGAGTACTTTGAGTCTGGCAAAGCGCCATCCGATCCCTGAGCTCGTTTACCCCTAGATAGGCCTCATATGTCGGCTTGTGGCACAAACGCGACCTCGGAGGCAGGTCGGCCGAACGTCCGCTTGTGGGAGCGATGAGCTCACCGTCTAGACTACGCCCGGATCTTGGAGCGGCGATCGCGGGTGAAGGCGGGAGGGACGATGCGCTTGATGTCGCCGCCGCACAGCGCGTAGGCGCGCTCGGTGACACGGTTCAGCGCATCCTCGACCTGCTGGCGATAGCGCGCGTGCTCGGCGCCCTCGGCGTCGGCCGGAATAAAAATCGGCTCGCCGACGACGTAGACGAGCTTGGACCAGGGCAGGTTGACCGTCATCCGGCTCCACGAATTGAAGGTGATGAAGCGGGAGGACGCGACGGCGAGCGGCATGATCGGCCGGCCCGACAGGCGCGCGAGCGTGACGATGCCGTCGCCCGCGTAGCGGGCCGGTCCGGGCGGCACGTCGGCGGTCATGGAGAACGTGCTGCCGCCCTTCAGCAGTCGGATGGCTGTGCGCAGGGCATGCACGCCGCCGCGATCCTTGAAGCGGCCGTTGGCGCCCGCGCCGCGCACGATCTCGATGTTGAACTGGCTGAGAGCCCGGGCCAGCACCTCGGCATCGCCATGCCGGGCGGCGATGGCCGACACTCTGTACTCGCCGATATGCAACGCCGGCATCATGCCGAACTGGCCGTGCCACATGGCGAGGATGTAGGGGTGGTTCTGGTGCAGCCGCTGGCGCGCGTCGGGTGGATCGATCACGACGGTCGACGTGCGATGCACGAGCCGGATGTAGCGGGAGAGGGTGCCTCCGGCCAATCCAGCGAGCAAGGATGTCCAATCCAGCCGAAACCCCACAGTCTTGCCGACCCCCGGCTGCGCGTTCCCAACAGGTGCTCCCGCGTTCCTATAGCCGATGGCATACGAAAGCAAACCGCGAGGAGCTGACGCACCTCGCGGTTCAAATGGCGCAGAAGTTCCGTACGCAGGTCAGTCGGCGTGAACGTCGGCCAGGGCGGCGTGGGATTGGGTCATGGCCGCATGCAGGCGGATGCGCAGGTCCTCGGGGTCGGTGACGCCATTGCGGGCGAAATGAACGGCGACCTTGGCCAGGCTCGTGCGCGCGGCCGCGATGGCCGGCGCCTGCCAGCCGTCGAAGGCAGGCTCGATGGCATCCCATTCCGCGTTGAACACAGCGTCGACCGTCTCGGAAAGGTCATGATCGAAGCTCGCAAGTTTAATGCAGCGCGCCGCTTTCGGCATGACTCCCTCCTGTCTGGCAACTCACATGGTAGCTTTCTGACAGTATACCCATGAACAGTGCCTGAACGGGTATGCAACAATGCTAACGAACGCGTGATGAGGCGGCGTTGGAGGCGGTCCAGAACGATCGCCGCCGCAGTGCGGAACCTGTATGCTGCAGCGCAGTTTCACTCTCGACACCATGAGGAGTGCAGCCGTGGCCAAGCCCCGTTCCCGAACGCCGTCGAAACGGCAGCCCAAGCGCGCCACCCCGGCCAAGGCTCTGAAATCCGCGCGATCCGCGGAGGATATCCTGAAGCAGAATGTGGCCTATGGACGGCCGAAACCAAGCCGGGTGCAGGGAAAAGGCGCGCATGATGCTCCGCCGGCTGCGCGCAGGCTGCAGCATCCGATGGAGGTGGCCGCACAGCACTGGATGCAGGCGCTCATGCTGCCGTGGGCGGGTTGGGCGGCGCTCGGCGCCATGGCGATGAGCTGGCCGCTCATGCAATTGCGGCTTGGCGCGGAGCAACGTCCCGACGAGAAGCGCGGCGGTGCCGGGCGATCGTAGGTGCCGGCTGAATTTTTCTGTTGATAAGCGACCGACGGAGCTTCCAAAGCCGCCCTTACGGCTGCTTGGCGTGCCGCTCACCGGAGCTGGGAAGGGCCCAGGATTGGGCGGAGTCGCACCAGATCTGCCGCTTGGGCGGCTTCAGCTCATAACGCTGGTCCAGCGTGCCGATGCGCAGCGAGTACGCTTTTGGAGCGACCGGATCGGTGGCATAGATTGGTGTGCCGCAGTCGGGGCAAAACGCATGCGCCCGGCGCGCACCGCTGTCCGCCGTCTTGATGTAGATTTTCGGCGTGCCACGCAGCAGCCGGAAATGTGCCGCAGGGGCGCTGACGTTGGCCCGGAAAACGGACCCGGACTGCTTCTGGCAATCCGCGCAATGGCACACGGCAACGTCGCCGTTCCCGATCTCGGCTTCAAAGGTAATCTGCCCGCAATGACAGGCACCAGTCACAAACATCCTTGCTCACCTACTCCGCTGACACGTCCAAGCTTATCATCGGATCTTCTATCCCCTCTCCCCATTCCTTCAATGGGGAGAGGGTTAGGGTGGGCAGATGCTGGCTCAGAGTTTTCTGCTACCGCTCATCTCAGGGTCGGAGGCATAGTTTCGCCACGACGGGCAGATGCTGGCTCCGTGCATTTTGGCTGCCCCTCACCCCGACCCTCTCCCCGTAAGGACGGGGAGAGGGAGAAGGGAGCGCAGAACCCGCCAGGCGACCCTGGCTACGAGATGTCTCGACCGTAGGTGTCGCGCGCGTCCGCTGAGGTAATCTTTTCGTTGGCGACGTCCTCCGCCACCAGGGCAGCGGGCCTCGAACGGGCATCGCCGCGGCCGCCACCGCCGGCAGTGGCCAGAACGAAGCGATCGCCCGCCATCAGCCGCGTCACGATCTTGGACGGCACGGTTTCCTCGGTGCCGTTGGCGCGACGGATGATGGCCCAGGCCTTGCCGCCGGGGCCGCCGCCGTCCATGCCGGCAGCGGAGAAGAAGTGCCGCTCGCCGCGATAGGTGGCCGTGACCTCGCCATCCAGGATCTCGAATTCCTGAATGCAGCCGAGTCCGCCGCGCCAGCGCCCCGCACCACCCGAGCCTTCCGCCAGCAATAGCGAGTGCACGCGGATCGGCGCCTCCATCATGATGGCCTCGGCGGGCACGTTCATGCAGTTGGAGATGTTGGTCTCGATGGCATCGGTGCCGTCGCCGTTGGGGCCGCCGCCGGTGCCGCTGGCGAGGAGCTGCGACGTGACGTAGCGCGAGCCGTCCGCACGCGTGCCGCCGAAATGCAGGATCATCAACTCGTCGCCGCAGTCGGCCGGCACCCGTGCGGGCACGGCCTGGCGCAGCGCGCCGAGGATGCAGCCCGACAGCCGCTTGATGGTGAGCGTGCGGCAGCCGAGCGGCGCGGGCTCCTGCGGATTGACGAGGCTTCCCTCGGGCAGGACGAACGACAGCGGACGGAAGCAGCCGCCGTTGGTCGGCATGGTGTTGTCGGGATCGGTGACGGCACGCAGCGAGAAGCAGGCGGCGGCGAAGCTGCCCGACTTCGGCGAATTGCAGGGCCCGCGCAACTGCGGGTCGGTGCCCGTGAAGTCGAACGTCATGCGATCGCCGGCGACGATGACGGCGACTTCGATGCGCACCGGCCGGTCGAGGTCCACGCCGTCGTTGTCGAGCCAATCGACGTAGCGGTAGGTGCCGTCCGGGATGTCGGTGATGGCCTTGCGCGTCAGCCGCTCGGAGTGATCGAGGAGTGCATCGAACAGCGCCAGCAGATGCGCGTTGCCGTAGGTCTGCGCCACCTCCTTCAAGCGGCGCGCGCCGATGGCGCAGGCGGCGATCTGGGCGTTGATGTCGCCCATGAAGATGTCCGGCAGGCGCACGTTGAGGCGCATGATCTGGATGAGCGTGTCGTCGAAGGTGCCGCGGTCTCGCAGCTTCACGGGCGGCAGGCGCAGGCCTTCCTGGAAGATCTCGGTGGCGTTGGTCGGCGTGGAGCCGGGCGTCATGCCGCCCGTGTCCTGGTGATGCGTGAGCGCGGTCGAGAAGCCGATGATCTCGCCATCATTGAAGACGGGCTGGATGATGGCGATGTCGGGGATGTGCGTGCCACCGGCCGCATAGGGGTCGTTCAGGATATAGAGGTCGCCGTCCGCCATTGCGGCCAGCGGAAAGCGGACGAGCAGCGCGGCCATCATCGGCTGCAGCGTGGCCAGATGGTTGGGCACGGCGATGGCTTGGGCCAGCGTCTCGCCGTTGCGCGTGAACAGGGCGGCCGAGGCGTCGAGCGCTTCCTTGACGATGGTCGAGAAGGCGCTGCGGATGACCGTCATCTCCATCTCGGCAGCGATGCCATCGACCTTGTGGCGCACGACCTCGAGCGTGATGGGATCGAGGCTGCCGTTCGCTTGCACATCCGTCATGACGACGCCCTCTCCAGCAGCAGACTACCGTCATCGCAGACGCGCGCCATCCATCCAGGCTCGAGCAGCGTCGTGGTATCGGTCTGCTCGATGACGGCAGGGCCGGCGATGGCCGTTCCGGCGGCCAGGGATGCGCGCGCGTATACGGCGGCCTCGACCGGCTGCGGAGCGCCCGCAACGCGGATCAGGCGCGCCCCTTTGCCGGCCTCGCCCGGCGCCGGCGTGTAGCTCGACTGGAACAGGGCGTCGGCGGGCTTGGCCTGATGCACCGTCCGCAGATTGACGAGCGCGATCGGGTTGTCGGTGGCGTAGCCGTAGACCTGCTCGTGGTACTTGAGGAAATCCTCTCGCAAGCGGCTGGCAGTCTCGGCGCCCTGCACCGCGAACGGAATTTCGAGGTGATAGGACTGGCCGACGTAGCACATGTCGGCAAAGTGCCGGACCTGGATGCTGCCGGGCTCCAGCTTCTCGTTGGCCATCAGCGCGGCGCATTGCGCATCGAGGGACGCGAGCGCGGTGGTGATCTCGGTCACGTCGAAGGCCGCAAGCTTGCGCGGATAGGCAGCACTCACCTCGTGGCCAGTCGGGGCCGACAGCAGTCCCGCCGCCGCCAGCACGCCCGGATGCACCGGAATGACGATGCTGGAGATGTTGAGATCGGCCGCGAGCGCGGTGGCGTGCACGGGCCCGGCACCGCCGAGTGCGACCAGCGTGAAATCGCGGGGATCGCGGCCCTGGCGCACGGACACGAGGCGAATGCCCTCGGCCATGGTGGCGTTCACGACGCGATGGATGCCGAGGGCCGCTTCTTCGACAGAGAGGCCCAACGGCTTTGCCACCTCGCGCTCGATGGTGGTGCGCGCCAGTGCCGGATCGAGCTTGATGGAGCCGCCGGCGAAGTAGTCCGGGTTGAGGTAGCCGAGCACGATCGACGCATCGGTGACGGTGGCCTTCTGTCCGCCGCGGCCGTAGCAGGCGGGGCCGGGATCGGAGCCGGCCGAATGCGGACCCACGCGCAGGCCGCCGGCGTCGTCGAGCCAGGCGATGCTGCCGCCGCCGGAGCCGATGGCGTTCACGTCCACCATGGGCACGCGGATCATGTAGCCGCCGACCTTGCCCTCGGAGCGGATGATGGGCTGGCCGTTCTCGACCAGCGCGATGTCGCTGCTGGTGCCGCCGATGTCGATGGTGATGAGGTTGTTGCGGGCGACCATGGCGCCGGCAATGCTGCCGCCGATGACGCCGCCGGCGGGGCCCGACATGAAGAGGCGGACGGGACGCAGGCGCGCCACTGCCGTGCCCGCAAGCAGACCGCGCGACTGCATGATCTGCAGCGGTGCCGACACGCCGGCTTCGGCGACGCCGGTTTCCAGATGCCGCAGATAGCTGTCGACCACGGGCTTCATATAGGCGTCGAAGGCGGTGACGACCGTGCGCTCGTACTCGCGGAAGGCGGGATCGACGTCGGACGACAGCGACACGAGCATTTTCGGATGGCGTGCGTGGATGATCTCGCGCGTGCGCAGCTCGTGTGCGGGATTGAGGAAGGAGAAGATGTAGACGACGGCGATGACCTCGACGCCCTGGGCCACAAGATCATCCACGGCGGCAATGACGGAAGCCTCGTCGAGCGGCACGATGACCTCGCCCGTGGACGACACCTGCTCGGTCGCCTCCTTGCGGAACTTGCGCGGCGCCAGGAACACCGGCGTCTCGGGCTCCAGGATCGCCCCGTAGAGCTTCTGGCGCATGACCCGGCCGATCTCGAGCACATCACGGAAGCCGCGGCTGGTGATGAGGCCGACGCGCGCGCCCTTGCGCTCGAGCACGGCGTTGGTGGCGATGGTGGTGCCGTGCAGCAGGCGCTTGATGGCGGCCGGCGCGACGTTCCATTCCTTCACCATGTGCTCGACCGCCGTCAGCACCGCGAGAGAGGGATCGGCGCGCGTGGTCGCGAGCTTGACGATGCTGATGGCCGTGCCGTTCCTTCGACAGACCACGTCGGTGAAGGTGCCGCCGATGTCGATGCCGACCTCGACGGTGTCAGGATCTGTATCAAACGCCATTGCGTCTCATTCCTCGAACGTGCTCTGCGCTGCGGCTCGCCTACTTGATCATGTTCGGCAGCCACAGGGCGATGATGGGAAAGGCCGTGATCAGCGCCGTGCCGACCAGCATCATGATCCAGTAGGGGAAACACTCCCGGGCGAGATCGCCCATCGTCACCTGTTGCCGCGCGATCGAGAGCATGACGAACAGGTTGACGCCCACGGGCGGCGTCAGCATGCCGATCTCGATCATGATGGTGACGAACACGCCGAGCCAGACGGGATCGAAGCCGGCGATCGTCATGACGGGATAGATGAAGGGTACCGTCGTCAGCATCAGCGAGATGCCGTCGAAGAAGATGCCCATGATGAGATAGAAGAACACGACCGCCGCCAGGATCTGGTACTTCGACATCTGGAACGACTGGGCGTACTCGACGATCGACTTGGGCACGCCCAGCACGGTGATGGCCTGGCTCAGCACGGCGGCGCCGATCAGGATGAAGGAGAGCACGCCGAAGCTGAGCGTCGTGTCGATGGCGGCCTTCACGAGCTTCTTCGTCGTGAGCTGGCCGACGAGGAAACCCAGGATGATGGTGGTTGCGGCGCCGAGGCCCGCGGACTCCGTGACCGTGGCGATGCCGAGATAGATGGTGCCGAGCACGCTGGCGATGAGAATGACGATGGGCCAGATATCGAGCAGGCCGCGCATGATCTGCCGGAACGGCATTTTCTCGCCGCGCGGCGGCAGGTGATGTGGCCGGATATAGCTGTCGATGAAAATGTAGATCATGAACAGCGCGGCCATCAGCAGGCCGGGCAGGATACCGGCGAGGAACAGTTTGCCGATCGACACTTCCTGCCAGGCGCCGTAGATCAGCAGCGAGAGGCTCGGCGGGATGAGAAGGCCGAGCGTCCCGCCAGCCGCGAGCGACGCGCACACGGACGGCAGGTAGTAGCCGCGCTTCGACAGTTCGGGGAACGCCACCGCGCCGACCGCGGCCGATGTGGCGGCACTCGATCCGCTGACGGCGCCGAATACCGTCGAAACGGCGATGTTGGAATGCAGGAGCTGGCCCGGCACGCGCTGAAACAGCGGGGCGATCGCCGTATAGACGCGCGTGCTGAGGCCGCTCGCCACCAGCACGTCGCCGAGCAGGATGAACATCGGCACCGCGCTGAAGGTGAAGTTGTTCATCAGGTCCCAGACGGCATACATGCCGACGTTGGTCGAGCCGCCGGCGAAGAAATGCAGGATGATGAAACCCGTGAGGCCCATCGCGGCCCCGAGCGTCGCGCCGGTGGCCGCGAAACTGAACAGCGAAACGCCGAGCACCGTCCAAAGCATCAGAGCGCATCCCCTTTGAGGGCCGCGTCGTTCTCCGATTCCGGTGGGGGCTCAGCCGAGGGATCGATGCTCTGAATGAGGTGTAGGATCGAAATGATCACCACGAAGCCCATGCTGATGGGCATGACGGCCATCCACGGCCAGAGCAGGATCTCCGCCTGCTCCGACTTGGAATTGAAGGCGTAGGACTGCGCCACGAACTCGTACGCGACGATCGAGAACCAGACGCAGAACGCAATCATGATGAGGCAGGCCAGGAGGCGCAGCGGATAGCGCAGCAGGTGCATCACCTTCTTCGGCAGCACGGCGATGGCGACGTGCACGCGCTCGGCGGTCGCAAGCGGGAGGGCGAGAAAGATCGAGCTCATGTAGAGCAGCGCTACCAGCTCCTCCGTGAAGCTGTACGGGCTGCCGTAGACGTAGCGCATCAGGGACGACAGGACGACGAGGAACGTCAGCAGAAGCAGGGCAGCGGTCGCCACATACAGCATCGCCCTGGCGATGACTGTGAACAGACGCTCGACCATGCTCATGCGGGGGCCTTGTCCCATAGGAAAGAAAAGCGGCGTGCGGAATCGGTGCGCAGGATTTCGCACGCCGGGCAGCGCCGCGCGAAGGCGGCGCCACCGAACCGGCGCTACTTGATGGTGGCTTTGATGGCCTCATAGTTGGCCACGCCCTTTTCGCCGACGCTCTTGGCGCCGATCAGCCACACGTCCTGCGAGGCCTTCAGGTAGGCGTCCTGATCGGCCTTGGAGAACTCGGGCAGGATCTTCACGCCCGCAGCCGTCATCTCGGCGGTCGCCACGGCATCGAGCTTGGTGCCTTCCGCAAGCGCATCGGCCGTGCGCTTGGTGATCCACTTGCCGGCCTCGGCAATCGCCTTCTGCGCCTTCTCCGGCAGCGCCTTGTAGGCCTTGGCCGAGACGATCACCGCGAGCGGCGGATCGGAGTAGGGATGCAGGTAGGCGACGTTCTTGGCGACTTCCTGCAACGAGATGGTCTTGCCGAACACCAGGGGATAGATGGCGCAATCGACCACGCCCGTCTGCATGGCGAGGTAGAGATCGTTCTGCGGCACGATCTGGGCGGCAACGCCGAGCTTGGCGAAGGTGTCGACCTGGAACTTGCCCCACACGCGCAGCTTCTTGTGCTTCAGCGCCTCGAGCGTATTGATCGGGTCCTTGCACCACACGTGCGTCGTGCGGATCGGCGAGGTGACGAGGCCCAGCATCATGATGTCGTGGCGGTCGTAGATGGTGCGGTAGATCTTATCGAGCGCCGGCTGGGTCTTGAGCACGTCGTCGGGCGTCGGGAGCACACCGACGGGCAGCACGAACGGCAGCTCGGGCACGTCGCGGCTGAGGTAGGCAGGTGACAGGCCGGCGATCTGGATGGTGGTGCCGGCCGGCAGGATGCGCAGCATGTCCACGTCCTTCACGCCCAGCGAGCCGCTGTCGAAAAGCGTGATGTTGAGCGTGCCTTCGCTGAGCTCATTGGCCTTGGCCACGAACTCCTTGAACGAGACTGCCTCGGGCCGGGTCGGCACCCAGACGATGTGCATCTTCCATTCGGCCGGAGCCGCCTGCGCAACGCCGGCGCACACAAGCAGCGGCACGAGCGCCGCGGCCATCTTTCTCAGGATGCTGGTCATGGATTTCCTCCTCGACGACGTACGGGTTCAGAGTGCGGATGGCTCGATGGTTCTGAGGCGCGGGAAACGCTGCGTCAGCTCCTCGTAGATGCGGGAGATCTGCTCGGTCTCGCCGGCATCGGCGTGGCGGCCCGCGGCGACGGCGGCGAAGACCTGGATCTTGACCCAGTGCCGCCACGTGATGGCCGTGTGCGTGAGCACGCGGGTGAGCGCGCGGTAGCGCTCCTCATTCCACACCGCTTCATAGGCCGTGCGGGTCGGGCCGTAGTCGAACAGCGGACGCTTCTTGCGCGACTGGGCGCGGAGCGCTCGGGTTGCGGGAAGGTCGACGGTTTCACCGGAGAGGACCACGCCGTAGGCGGCGCGCGCCTGCTCGGCCGACACGAGGCCGCCGGCGACGTCGAGGGCCACCTGGTCGGGATCGCGATCGAGTGGATCGCCCCAGCCGCCGGCGCCTGGACCTATGGTGCGGATAACGTCGCCGGGCTGCAGCGTCACGACATCGCGGTTGCCGAGCTGCTTGGCCTCGGGCGATTGAGGATTGAGGATGAAGCTCGACAGCGCGCCCGCATAGCCGCCTTTGAGGCCCCAACAGCCGTACATGGAACGGTCGCGGTTGCGGGCTGTAATGATGGTATGCGGGGCGAAGACTTCGAACTCCATGACGAGTCCCGCGCCGCCACGCCAAAGCCCGGCGCCGCCCGAGTCAGGGGCAAGGCCGTACTCCTTGAACCGGATAGGGATCTCCGACTCGCTGATCTCGATAGGTGTGTTCTTGAGGTAGGCGCTGCTCGCGCCGGCGCCGTCGGTACCATCGGCTGAGGGGCCGCCGCCGGCGCCGCCGCCGAGCGGGCCGACGGAGGCCATGATGGTGCGCCCCTCGGTATCGAGCGTACGCACGAACATGAGCGCATTGCCGCCGGCGGGCGAGGCGCCAAGGCGTTCCGGAATGGCCTTGGCGAAGGCGCCGAAGGTGCCGAGCTGCGTCACGATGCAGGTGAGGCTGCGCATGCCGACGGCGGCCGGCGCCACCGCATGCACGACGCTGCCGCGAGGCAGAATGGCACGGCCGACGCGATAGACGCCGGAGTTCATCAGCAGCGTCTTGTCGAGCGTGTAGAGCACGTAGCCCAGCCCGACCATGGTCAGCGCGTGCTGCTCGCGGCCGCCGGTGGGTATGTTGAGCGACGACGTGAGCTGCGGATCGCTGCCGGTATAATCGAGGATGAGCGACCCGTCCTTGATGGTGAGCGTGATGGCGATGCGGCATGGCAGGCCGCCGTCGCTGTCCTCGTCGGCGTATTCGGCGTGGAAATACTGGCCGTCGGGGATCGTGCGCACGACCTCCTGAGCCTTGGCATGGGCATAGGACAGCATGTCCTCGATGCCCTGTTTGAACTGCGGCAGGCCGAAGCGGGCGATGACGTCCTTGATCTTGCGCTCGCCGATGGCAACGGAGGCGATCTGAGCGTTGAGGTCGCCCCAGTTCTGTTTGGGCACGCGCACATTGGCGCGCAGGATCTTGACGATATCCTCATTCAGCACGCCGCGGCTGACGAGCTTGCTTGGCGGGATGCAGATGCCTTCCTGCTGGATCTCGGTCAGCGTGCGCGAGAGCGAAGCCGGCACGGCGCCGCCGATGTCGGTGTTGTGGATGTGGCCGGCGACGAAGCAGACGAGCTCGCCCTCGATGAAGATGGGCTTCCAGATGTGGATGTCGGGCGTGTGGGTAGCGACCGATCCGCTGTAGGGATCGTTGGTGATGCAGACGTCGCCTTCCTCGTAGCTGGCGATCATCTTGATGGCCGGGCCATAGTCGAGGCCGAACAGCCATGTCGTACCCATGGTGCGCGGGCAGGCGAACGTCGCACCTTCAGGCGTCAGCAGCGCGCAGGTGAAATCCTCCGTCTCCTTGACGAAGGTCGAGTGCGCCGTGCGCATCAGCGTGAAGGCCATGGCCTCCACGGCGGCGATGCAGTGGTCGGCGAAGGTCTGCAGCGTGATGCGGTCGGTCTTGATGTCGGCAGCCGGCGATGCGGGAGCCGGCATTTCAGGGGCGCGTGCGACGGCCGTCATTGCGAATCTCCCGCGCCGATGCTGATGCGGAGGTTTCCGATCTCGTCGACACGCACGTGGCAGCCGTGCGGAACAACGGTGGTGCAGTCAGGTTGGGCCACGACCGCAGGGCCCGAGAACGTATGGCCGAAGGTGAGGTCGGTGCGCATGTAGAGCGGCACGTCGTGCCACCCGCCCTCGAGCCACGCCCGGACCGTCAGCTTGGGCGAGGCCGGCGCCGTCGCGCGCGCCTGCAGCGGCAAACTCGGGCGCGGCGTCTGCCCGGCGATGACGAGGCGCAGGTTGATGACCTGAATGCCCGCCTGCCGATCCGCGTGACCGAAAAGCTGCTCGTGACGGACGTGGAAGCCATCCGTGATGGCGGCGAGGTCGCCGCCGGCTTTCAGCCATTCGGGATCGAAGATGGTCTCAATCTCGTAGGACTGGCCGCCGTAGCGCAGATCGCCGGCATAGGTGATGCGGGCTTCGCCTTTGAACCCTTGCTCCTCGTGGAGCCAACGGCGGGCGGCGGCTTCCAGATCAGCAAACGTCTCGGCGATGACGGGCATCGCCCGGGCGTTGAGCTCCGTATAGACAGTGCGGATGAAGTCGCTCTTGAGATCGGCAACGAGGCCGCCGAGCGCGCTCAGCACGCCGGGCGTCGGCGGCACCAGCACCTCGCGCATGCCGACTTCCCGCGCGAGCATGGGGCCGAGCATCGGGCCGGCGCCGCCGAAGGCGATGAGCGTGAACTCGCGCGGATCGATGCCGAAGCGCGACACGAGACCGCTGACGCCGCTGTACATGCCGGAGATGCAGAGGCTCTGGATGGCTTCCGCCGTGCGCTCGACCGTGACGCCGAGCTCTTCGGCAAGCGGCTCGATGGCGCGCCTAGCGGCCTCGGCATCGATCTTGACGGCGTTGTAGCCCAGATCCTGCGAGCCGATGAGGCCGCAGACGACGAAGCTGTCGGTGACGGTCGGGCGCGTGCCGCCGCGGCCGTAGCACACGGGGCCGGGGTTGGAGCCGGCACTTTCCGGACCGACCTTGAGGACGCCGAGCTTGTCGACCCAGGCGATGGAGCCGCCGCCCTGCCCGACGGAGCTGACGGATACGGACGGGATGAAGATGTTGAAATCGCCGATGCGCTCGCCGACGCCGTACTGCGGCGTGCCGTCGAAGATCATTGCCACGTCGGCGCTGGTGCCGCCGATGTCGAGGCTCATGGCCTTGGCAACCTTGGCGGCGCTCGCCATGAACGCAGCCCCGATCACGCCCGACGCCGTGCCGGACAGGATCATCTGAATGCAGTTGCCCTTGCCCTGCTCGGCCGACATGACGCCGCCATTGGACTTGGTGACCTTGAGCTCGGGCACAACGCCGACATTCTTGAGCGCCGTCTGCAGCGAGCCCAGATAGTGCGCAACGCGCGGCTGCACGTAGCCGCTGACGGTGGAGGTGATGGTGCGCTCGTACTCGCGCACGATGGGCCACACCTCGCTCGACAGGAACACCGGCAGCTCCGGCGCGATCTTCTGGCAGATATCGCGCACGGCCTTTTCGTGACCCGCATGGCGGTAGCTGTGCAGCAGGCTGACGACAATGCCTTCGCAGCCTTTCGCTTTCGCCGCCGTCACCGCCGCGGCGACGCTCGCCTCGGAGACGGGCGTCAGTTCGGTGCCGTCGGCATCGATGCGCTCGGCGATCGGGAACACGCGGTCGCGCGTGATGAGAGGCGCGGGCCGCGTCGCCAGAAGATCGAACATGTCGGTCGTGCGCAGGCGCGCGACCTCGAGCACGTCGCGGAAACCCTCGGTGACGAACAGCGCGAGCTTCAGCCCTTTGCGCTGGAGCACCGAGTTCACGCCGACGGTGGTGCCATGCGTAAAGTAGGAAATCTCGGCCGGCGAAATGCCGTACCGGCTGCCGATCTGCTGCATGCCTTCGAGAACTTCCTCGCCCGGGCGATCGGGGCGGGAGAAAACCTTCAGGGCGTGGACCGAGCCATCGGCCTCGTCCATGACCGCAAAGTCGGTGAACGAACCGCCGATGTCGACGCCTACGCGGTATCCCACATTGCCCCCGGTACTGATCCGTTGCTTCCGCTTCGACTGCCTCTTGCCGCCGGCTCTCCGCACGCGAGCGCCGTGCCCGACATGCAGGACTGTATGGTCAAAGGCTGGTCAATTTTCAGTATTCTATAAATCGATTGTCTATACGATGAAAGCATCTGTCAATCGGTCGCGGACGTGATATTGCTGTGCAACGTGGGCAAAAAATCAGCAAAAGCGCCATGCAGAAGCGCCTTTCGCTCTCGCCGCCATTATGAGATTTTCAGCAATTCGATGGCCTTGCCAACAGAATTATGAAATCCGTCACCGCAGCCAGATCGTCCGGCTGAGCCAGCGCAAAGGGAACTGAACATCAATGGGTGCGATCGAAGCCCAGAAGAAGGTCCGGAAGAAGTCCGTGCCCCGTGCCGCGGCGTCCGAGACGCAGAAACGCGCCAGCGATATGCCAATCCCGGCCGTTGGCCCCATCATCCGCCGCGTGCGCCTGCAGCGCGGCATGTCTCTGCAGCAGCTCGCGGAAGCCGCCAACGTGTCGATCGGCACGCTGAGCCAGATCGAGCGCAATCTCTCCAACCCGTCGCTCGGCGTGGTGACGAACATCCGTCAGGCGCTGCGCATCCCGCTCAGCGCCTTGTTCGAGGACGAGCGGAGCGAGGGTGATCCGCTGTACGATCCGAAATTCGTGCGGCGCCTGCACCACCGGCCGCGGCTCGACCTCGGTTCGCAGCACATGGTGAAGGAGCTGCTGTCCCCAAGCGTTGCGCAGGACTTGCAGTTCATGACCCTGATTTTGCCGCCGGGCGGCAACTCGGGTGATCAGGCGCTCATCTATGCCTGCGAGAAGGGAGGGCTCGTGCTCCAGGGGACATTTCTTCTCAAGGTGGGAGACGAGGAATCGGTCCTCAACGAAGGCGACAGCTTTCAGTTCTGGGGCGCGACGCCACACTCCTTTTTCAATCCCGGACAGGTGCCGACGACAGTGCTGTGGATCATCGGCAAGACGCTGCTCGAACGGCATTTGTAAAACCACACAAGAGGTCCGATAATGGCCCCCCGCGTAGATCCCGTGCAGAGCGACGCGAAGCTCCCCGACCGCGTGGACGTGGTCGTCATCGGCGGCGGCATCGTCGGCGCCTCGGCGGCCTACTATCTCGCCAAGGCAGGGCAGCGCGTGGCGCTCGTCGAAAAGGGGCACGTGGCTGGCGAGCAGTCGAGCCGCAACTGGGGCTGGTGCCGCCAGCAGGGCCGCGACCGCGCGGAGATTCCGCTGGCGCGGCACAGTCTCGAGCTGTGGGCGGGCCTCGCCGGCGAGATCGGCACCGATGTCGGCTTCCGCCGCACCGGCATCCTGTTCGTCACGAAGGACCCGGCCGAGCTCGCCATGTGGGAGGACTGGAGCAACTACGCGCGCCAGCACCAGGTGCACGCGCAGGTCCTCTCGCCCGAGGAGGCGAGTGCCAAGACGAAAAGCTCCAATGATAAATGGGTCGGCGGCTTGTATACGTCCTCGGATGGCCGCGCGGAGCCTCAGAAAGCCGCGCCTGCCATTGCCGAAGCCGCGCGTCGGCTGGGCGTCACGGTGCATCAGTCGTGCGCGGCGCGCGGGCTCGAGACGACAGCCGGCCGCATCACGGGCGTGGTGACGGAGAAAGGCACGATCCGCACGGATGCCGTGCTGTGCGCCGGCGGCGTGTGGACGTCGATGTTCGCGCGCCGGCACGGTGTGCGGTTGCCGCAACTCCACGTGAAGGCCTCCGTGCTGCGCACGAGCCCGGCACCGGAACTCACCGAAGGCGCCATCGCCACGCCGGGCGTTAGCATCCGCCGCCGCCTGGACGGGGGCCTCAACGTCGCCTACAGCGGGCGCGGCACGTTCGACCTGACGCCCGATGCCTTCCGCTACGCGCGCATGTTCTGGGCCACGTACAAGCAGCGCGGCGGAAAGCTCAAGATCCGTTTCGGCCGTCCGTTCTTCGACGCCATGATGCGGCACAACACCTGGCCCCTCGATGCACCATCGCCTTTCGAGGCCATGCGCGTGTTCGACCCGCCGCCCGACGAGGCGCTGCTGCGCCAGGCCATGGCGGACCTGAAGCGCACGTATCCGGTGCTGGCGGACGTAACGATGGTGGAAGGCTGGGGCGGCGCCATCGAATCGACGCCCGACGGATTGCCGGTGATTTCGCCGGTGGCGGAGCTGCCGGGCTTCTATCTCGCGACCGGCTTCAGCGGCCATGGCTTCGGCGCGGGGCCCGGCGGCGGCCATCTCGCCGCCGACCTTGTGCTTGGGCGCACGCCGCTGGTCGATCCGACACCGTTCCGTTTCGAACGCATGGCCGGCCGGCTCCAGGGACCCGACAGCCGCCTGTGAGCGGAACGACCGAGGCCAACGTGCAAGCGCCGTCCGTGACGCTCAGGCAGTTCGCGCTGACGATCTTCTTTCCGATCGCGCTCTGCTATTTCCTCTCCTACGTCTTCCGCAACATCAATGCGGTTCTGGCGCCGGACCTGACGGGCGAGTTCGCGCTCAACGCCACCTCGCTCGGGGCGCTAACGGCCTCCTATCTGCTGGCGTTCGCCGTCATGCAGGTGCCGCTCGGGCTGCTGATCGACCGCTACGGCGTCAGGCGCGTGCAATCCATCAACATGCTGGTGGCGGGCGCCGGCGCGATGCTGTTTGCGCTGGCGAGCCAGTTCGAGGCGCTGGTCGTGGCGCGCGCCATGATCGGTGCCGGCGTCGCCGTGAGCCTGATGGGCGGCTTCTCGATCTTCGCGCTGAGCTTGCCGCCGCGGCACGTGCCCATGGCGATGGGACTGCTGATGGCCTTCGGCGGCTTCGGCGGAATTCTATCGGGCTCGCCGTCGGAGCTGTTCATCCAGCACCTGGGATGGCGGACGCTGGTGGGTGTCCTGGCCGCGCTGTGTTTCGCCGCTTCCCTATGCGTGTGGCTGTGCGTGCCCGACCAGCCGCGCCGCGAGAGCGGGTGGGCCGATCTGCTGACGGGCCTCGGCCGCATCTACAGCGCCAAATTCTTCTGGCGCGTGGCGCCGCTCGCCATGTTCACCTGCGGTCCGGGCTTCGCGCTGCAGGGACTGTGGGCCGGTGTGTGGCTTGCCGATGTCGCCGCGCTCAGCCGCGATGCGGTGGCGTTCCACATCTCCGCCATGGCCTTCGGCCAGTTGATCGGGTCCATTGCCTGCGGACCCCTGACGACGCTTGGGCAGCGGTTCGGCCTGCCGCTCATGCACGTCGTGCGCCTCCTGTGCGTCGTGTTTCTGATCGCGCTGGCGCTGCTGGCGGCAGGTGCAACGACGCTGGCGCTGCCGCTGTGGGTCGCGGTCGGATTTCTCATCAACCCGATGTCGCTGACTTACGCGGCGCTGGTCGACGAGTTCGGCGCGGCGATGGCCGGCCGCGTCACCACCGCCATCAACGTGCTGGTGATCGCCACGAGCTTCTGCATCCAGGCCGGTATGGGCTGGGTGCTGGATCTGCTCAGCGCCGCGGGCACGGCGCAGCGCTCGCCGTTTGCCTATGCCGTGTGCCTGGGCGTGCTGTGCGCGGCGGGCACGCTGGCACTGCTGTGGTCGTTGGTGCCGATGAGGCGATCCGCTCGCATGTAGGACGTGCAGTTTGCCATCATCGACGACCGCACGGTTCTGTGGAGAACGACTTATTTTCTGTGCGCTTCCGTGCGCTGTCGTTTGCCGAACGCAACAATAACCCTGCAAGATGCTGCCAACGTTCATTTAGGAATTGCCGACATGCACAATTTGCGGGGTGCGTCGGACGTTCGCAACGGCCGTGGGGTCGGGGCGCATCCAGTCGTATTGATCACAGGTGGATCCGCGGGGATCGGTCGTGCCATCGCGCACGAATTCGCGGAGCATGGCCATGATCTTCTTCTGATCGGGCGCCGAGCCCTCCCTCTGCAGAACGCCGCGCGCGATTTGGCGGACCGGTTCTCGGTGCAGGTGCATACCCTTGCGCTCGATGTCACGTCCGCAGACGCGATCGACCGCATCTGCGACAAGCTCGCATCGTCCGATCTCTTCGTCAGCCACCTCATCAACAATGCCGGCGCTTGGCTCAACGGCCCGATCGCGGATGCGGAAACGCACAAGCTCGAGCATGTTGTGGGCGCCAACGTCCTGGCTGTCCACGCCATGACGCGCGCAGTGCTGCCGGACATGATCCAGCGCCGGCGAGGCGCCATCCTCAACGTCGGCTCCCTCGCAGGGATGGTCCCGACACCGGGGTTTGCCTTCTACGGCGCTTCAAAGTCGTTCTTGCACAGCATGACGATGGCCCTCCGCCAGGAGCTCAGGGGCGCGGGCATTTCCGTATCGCTGCTGGCACCCGGGGTTGTGCGAACGGCCTTCGTCGCGCCAACGCCCTGGTTCTCGCCGCTCGCCCTGCTGGCGAGCTCGCCGCAGACAGTGGCGCGCGCGGCCTATCGTGGCTTGACGTCGAACCAGTCGATCGTTGTTCCCGGCCTTTTCTGGCTTGTGGTTTGGCTCGGAATTCGGCTCATGCCGCGGCGCGTTTCAGCACACATCCTGAGCGGCTTCATGTCGATCTCTACCGCGCGCGACGCCGGCGGTGCCGCAGCGTTGCCCGACTTGGCTCCGCGGAGCGTCAACGCAGCGAACGTGCTGGTCAAATGAGCGTGGACGCCGTTGCTCGCACGACAATGCTATGGCCTGCGCGGGCCGCAGCTCGGTCCCACGCCCCGTCAACCTGGATCAGGACGTGCATCGCATTGCTTCTGATCTCGATCGCGCTGGCCGTGACCATCCGCGCGTTGTCTGTGGCGCGAGGCAACGGCGCCATCGACATCGAAAGCGTCCAGATGGCCGGTGACTTCTATCGCAATTTGACGTCCGAGACCGCTGTCCCCCGAGCGGCCCGGCATGAGCGAATGCCCGGCCAGGCGTTGCTGCTGACCGTTGCTGCGGTAGTTGATCCAGAAGTAAGGCAGGGACTGGCGTGCAGCCTTCCCGATCGCACGCACTGCCGGCCGGAACTGTTTGCAAGCGTTCTTGTGCTGCAGGTCTTTGCGGCTATTGCGGCCTTCGTCATGCTCCTCTTGATCGCCTTGCGTTTGTCGGGGTCATGGGAAGTCGCCCTCATCGCGCTCGCGCTGAGCTTTATCGCGACGAGAGCCGGCGACTTCGCCGGGCTGGTCAGGCCCATGGCCTGGTATCATTTTCTGCTCACGCTTTACGTGTTTCTTGCCGTCCTCGCGCAACGGGGATCACCTCTTTTTGCGCTCGGTGCAGGTTTGGCGCTTGGTGCGAGCGTGCTGTTTGAACCCGCCTCAGTCGTGCTGATCCCCATAACGGCGGCCTTGTTCTTCCTCGCGCAGCGCGGAGTGGCGAAACAGCGCTCAGTTCAAACACTCCGGGCTGCGAGCTTCGTATGCGGAGCACTTTTCGGTCTCGCAGGATTCGTTGCTGCTGCGAGCCTGTCCTACGATATGAATGCTGCCATCAGCCATATCGCCCTCCACACTGCCGAACGCGTCGCCTTCAATTCCATGGATGCTCAGACGTGGGTGCAAAGCCTGATCGTCCCCATTCCGCTGATCGGCGATTGGTTCCAGAGCCTCTCTGGGCTCTCTGCGGTCAAATTTGGAGCAACGCGACCAGGGTCCATCGTCTTCGAGGGCCGTGCCATAGTCTATCCTATGAGCCTGGCCAACAGTGAGACAGCGCTGGGTTCCGTCGTTTGGATCGTGCGCGAGAAAATTCTGGGCGACATCGCGGCCTACGCGACATCGACGCCATCTCTCATCTGCCGCGGCCTCTGGGCCGGCGGCGGCGTGATCGCCTTGTTTGGTGTCTTCTACGTTCGCCGTATGATCGCCTACGCCCGAGCCGACCTGCGTATCGCGGATCACCTGATCATGCTGGTGCCGATCGCCGCATTGTTCATCGTCAATACGCTCTTCACGTCCAACGCCTATTGGTTGAACCCAATACTGCCCTTTATCTACTGCTACGCCATCGCCTATGTCGCGTCGGGTTTTTGAGTTTACACGCGGCGAGTGGCCCGCGTCCTCGCGCCTCGAGCTGGAAGGCGGCGGCTAGCTCGCACTCTTGTCGCCGTGGGCCACGCCCAGCTCCGATGCGAAGAAACAACTTGCTGAGGTCTGCTTCACCCGAACGGCCAGACTTTATCGCCAGCCGACACTTGTCCGGCTGGCATTGCAAGTTCACAACAGGAGATGACACAGATGCTGCGTGCGCTCCCCTGGCGCTCCAAAGCGGTGTGGCTTACGACGAAAGCTGGTGGCCAGCAGACGCGGCAGCCAACGCGCCTGCCACCGACTGCGTAGTTTGGTGCTAAAGAACTTCCACCGCGGGAACTGCGCCTTCTTTCCGCACGATGCGCTTCACCTTATGGCCTTTCCACTGCGTGGTCTTCAGTTGCTGCACGATGGTGGCGATGACCCGCTCGTCGCCGACGTGGAGCATGATCCAGAGATGTGGACCCGAGCGCCAATCCTTGAGTTGAAGCGCAGGCGGCAATGCGCCGGCATTGGACAGCTCGGCGTCGAGCGCGTCCGAGACGCTGGCCCAGAGCACAGCACCGATCGGCGCGGTCTGGCCTTCGGCGTTGCGGGCTTGGGCGACCGAGAACTGTCCGAGCTGGATCGCCGGCATCACCAGGGCCGGCAGCGCGCCGATCTTGAGTTCCCGCAGCGATGGCGACCGCGTCATCAATCCGATCACCTGGCTGAACGCCACAGCACGCCGGACGTTCTGCACCGAGAGCGCGTTTTGGCGCGCTGCGGCGGAAGCGGGCGCCTGCGCAGCGGCCTGCACGCCGCCTTGCCTGTCCGCCGCACTCTGTTGCAGCGTGTTCTGCGCCGGCTTGGGTTCGGGCGATGAGCCGTTTGTCACCACCTGCGCCACGGCGACCGAAGGAGATGTCGCGCTCGGAGCAGCTTTTTTCTCCTCGGCGGGTGACTCTGCCTTACCTTTCTTCCAAAACGCCATGAAAACATACCCCTCGAGAAAGCGATCCGTACTAACTCGCATGCCGCCGACGCTGTCGCAATGCCAGTTGGCCTGCCCTATGCCCACGGCGGCCAAGGCAATGACAATATCCGTCAAATGACAATCCGGTGGCGGATGACATGTCCGAAAACTTGTGAGATGTTTCGTGTTGCTATTGTTGCTGCGCGATTGTTTTAGCGTTTGAGGATGTTCATGCCGCTCGTTAGGCGTGTGGGAATTGAGCAGCCCGTCAACTCGACCGTTTCCGATCCGCAGACCGATCCGGTCGTGACCATGCTGACGGACGGTCGGTTTGTTGTTGTCTGGCGCGATCAGAGCGAAGTTGGATTGGCCGAGGACTCCGACATTCGTGCTCGCATATTCAGCGCGGATGGGGTGCCTGAACCCGGCGGCGAGATCCTGATCAATACGATTACGGGCGGCCAACAGCACCAGCCGAGCGTTGTCGCGCTTGCTGACGGCGGGTTCGCTGTGGCCTGGACCGATCGTACTGCGGCAGGCGGCAATCAGGACGACATTTTTGTCAGAGTCTTCGAGAGCGACGGGACCAGCAGTCAGGCGAACGAGGTCGTTGTCAATACGCAGACGAATCTGGATCAGACACTGCCGGCCATCACTGCCTTGCAGGATGGAGGCTTCGCCGTAGCTTGGCTGGACGGTCAGAATTTCAACGGCGCGTCCAGCCTCCCCGTCCGTGCGCGGGTCTTCGACGAGGACGGGGACCCGGTCAGCGCTACGGACTTTCTAGTCAATGAGACACCAGAGGGAGGCGGCCAATTCGACCCTGTGATCACCACGCTCACGGACGGCCGTTTCGTGGTCTGTTGGCGCGACGTGAGCTTCGGAAATTATCGCGGACAGGTCTTCAATGCCGACGGGTCGCCGTCGGGCGGGGAGTTCGCGGTTAGCTCGAGCATGGAAAGCAACTACGCCATCACGGCGCTTTCCGGCAATCGCTTCGCCGTCGCCTGGGACGATGGCGAAGACGTGGTCATCTGCATTCGCAACGCCGACGGCGCAGCGGTGACGGGCGAGGTCACCCTCACCGGGGTGGGCGTCCAGAACTTTCCGGCGGTGGCAGCTTTGAGCGACGGGCGCCTGGTTGTTGTCTGGCAGGTGCCGAGTGACGGCTCCAGCGGCGGCATCATCGCACGTGTCTTCAACGCTGATCTCACCCCGTCCAGTGACGAGTTCCTGGTCAACGCGACGACCCTCGGCACCCAAACCGACCCGAGCGTCGCGGCCCTGCTGGATGGCAGCTTCGTCGTCACGTGGGAGGATCAGGGCGATGTCCGCCATCAGGTGTTCGGAGTGGGCCGCAACGTGGACGGGGGTGAGCAGGCCGACGTGCTGGCGGGCAATCGCTTCGACGACAGTCTTTCGGGATTTGGCGGGGCCGATTCACTCAGCGGGGGCTTGGGGCAAGACACCCTCGAAGGCGGCGCCGGCAACGACAACATCGTCGGCAATCAGGACAACGATTCCATCAACGGTGGTGCTGGAGACGACTATGCGCACGGCGGTGCCGGCAGCGACACACTGATCGGCGAGGACGGCAACGATCGCCTCGACGGCGGCGTGGGCGCCGACACCATCAATGGCGGGACGGGTTCGGACATCATCATCGCCAACCAGGACAACGACTTGCTTATCGGCGGCGCCGAAGGCGACTACATGCACGGCGGCCAGAACAACGACACCCTGCAGGGCGGCGCCGGCAATGACGTGCTCCTCGGAGGCGTCGGCTCCGACAGCATCGACGGTGGGACCGGGCACGATGGCGCGGCCTGGAGCGGGCTGCGCTCGGCCTACACCGTCACCAACAACGGCGGCGGCAGCTGG
>JBJXDX010000144.1:0-12620 GCA_046154585.1 Hyphomicrobiaceae bacterium
GAAGCGTGAATCGCACTCTGAACTAATAATTGGAGCAGGATTCACGTTTCGGCCGAAACGTCTCGTGTGAGGCAAGGGATTTCATCCGAAACGATCCTGCTCCGGGGCTGAGATTCGCATCCGCATCGTCTGGAGCACAGGTGGCCAGGGAGCCGCGACACAAAGCGGAGACCGTCGACACGGACGGACGCATTGCGCCCGACCCGTTTGCAGCCGTGTTGCCGGCGCTGGCCGCCTTGGCCACGATCGCCTCGATCGCCGCGGTCAACTGGGTCGGACAGGACAAGGTCGGCGAGCGCAGCCGCACCCGGCGCAAAGCCGGCATTTCGTTGCGCGACCTGGAGTCGTGCTGCCTCGGGCTGCAGGAGATTTTTCGCCGCCTGCACCGCAATCCGAAGCTGTTTGCCGGTGAGGGGGGAGCAGCGGCATCGCCGATGAAATTCGGCGTCGTGGGGCCGCGCATCGATGCGGGCCTGACACGCGTCTTTCAGCAACTCATCAACGACATCGCGTCCATGCTGGTACTGGCGTCGCAGAACGCCTTCGACGTGATGTGCGCCATCGAGGATGAGGAAATCCTGGCGCCAGAGCAGCTTTTCTACGAGTTCGGCGAGCAGCAGGACCGCCTCAACGGCCTGATGCAGAACCGGGCGACGCTGAAGGTGACGATCGAGACCTGCCTCGACGTCGCCGACCGCCTGACGGCGCTCGTCCGCGAACTCAAGAAGCACAAGGTGGACTAGGCCCTCACGAGGCTGGCAGACAGCTTCAGGACGAGCGTGTTGAGAACAAAACGTCCGCGGGCGGTGGCGCGAAGGCGATCATGGTCCGGCATTTCCAGCAGTCCTAGATCAGCAAGCTCGCGAATGGTGCGGGTATCCGGCCGCGTACCGCCGATGGCGGCGAGACGGGCGAGATCGATGCCTTCGGTGAGACGCAATCCCATCAGGAGCATTTCGTCGGTCTGCTCGGCGCTGGAGAGCGGCGCGCGCTCGACGAGACCGTGGCCGTCGCGCTCGACTTGGCCGAGCCAGCGTTCGGGCTGGCGTTCGGTAACGAGAGCGTGGTGCCGGCCATCAGTGCTCAAGCGTCCGTGCGCGCCGGGGCCGATGCCGGCATATTCGCCATAGCGCCAGTAGACGAGATTGTGCCGGCTGTCCTCGCCCGGGGCCGCATGATTGGAGATCTCGTAGGCGGGAAGGCCCGCGGCCTCCATCATCTCCTGCGTCGTTTCGTAGAGCGCGTCGGCAAGCTCCGGATCGGGCACCTTGAGCTTGCCGGCGGCGTGCAATCCGGCGAACGGCGTCCCGTCCTCGATGGTGAGCTGGTACAGCGACAGGTGGCGATCGGCTATGGCGATGGCGTCGCGCAGCTCGTCGCGCCAGGCGGCGAGCGTCTGGCGCGGGCGGGCGTAGATCAGATCGAACGAGGTGCGATCGAACGTCGAGCGCGCGACGTTCACCGCAGCACGAGCTTCGGCCACGGAGTGCAGACGGCCAAGCGCGCGCAAGTCGGGATCGTTGAGCGCCTGCACGCCGAGCGAGACGCGATTGACGCCGGCACCGCGGTAGCCGCGAAAGCGATCGGCCTCCACGCTCGACGGATTGGCTTCCAGTGTGATCTCGGCGCCGGGCTGCACGATCCAGTGGGAGGCGATGGCGTCGAGGATGGCGCCGGTCGTTGACGGCTGCATCAACGACGGCGTGCCGCCGCCGAAGAAGATGCTCGACACCTCGCGGCCGGGCGCCAGCGACGCCATGTGCGCCAGCTCGCGCAGGAAGGCGGCGAGAAAGCGCGGCTCATCGATGCCGCCGGCGCGCACATGGCTATTGAAGTCGCAGTAGGGGCATTTGGAGGCGCAGAACGGCCAATGCACGTAGACGCCGAAGCCCGCACCGTCAGACGGCCGCATCGAGGCAGGCTGCGACGAAGAGCGTGAACGCACGAGCGCGATGGCTGATCGCATGCTTCTTAAAAGGTTCCATCTCGCCGAAGGTCAAGGTCTCGCCGTCGGCCAGGAACATGGGATCATAGCCGAAACCGTTGTCACCGCGGGGCGGCCAGACGAGTTGGCCATGCACTTTGCCCTCGAATACATGCGCTTCCCCGTCCGGCCAGGCCAGGCAGAGCACGGCGGTGAAATTGGCGCGGCGCTCGCCGTTGCGAGCGGACAGCTCGCGCTCGACCCGGGCCATGGCCGTATCGAAGTCCTTGTCGGGCCCGGCCCAGCGGGCGGAATAGATGCCGGGAGCGCCATCCAGCGCCTGCACCTCAAGCCCGGAGTCGTCGGCCAACGCCGGGCGGCCACTCGCCAGCGCGCAATGGAGCGCCTTGAGTCGTGCATTGCCGGCGAAGGTAGTCTCGGTCTCCTCCGGCTCGCTGATGCCGAGCGCGCCGGCCGACACCGGCGCGATGCCATAGGGCCGCAGCAGATCGTCGATCTCGCTGATCTTGCCCGGGTTGTGGCTCGCCACGACGAGGCTGTCGCCGCGCTGCAGTCGCTGCATCAGGCCAGTCCCCAGATCTTCGGCTCGGCAAACTCGAGGCAGTTGCCGGCAGGATCGCGGAAGTAGATCGAGCGCCCGCCCGACGGCCACACGAAATCGGATTCGATGGCGACGCCCTTGGCCTCCAGGTGCGCTTTCCACGACTCAATCTCGGGCGCGGAGGCACGAAAGCAGACATGGCCCTCACCCGTCATGCCGTGCGGCGGTACGGGCAGCGCACCGGGCTTGGGCGGGTGGCGGGTGGCTTCGGCGTTGAACATCAGCAGGACCTGGTTGCCGCAACGGTAGAACAGCTGCCGGTCCGCCTGCTTCTGGAACGGCACGAGGCCAAGGATATCGCTGTAGAACGCCTCGGTAGCAGCAAGGTCGGGAGCGTAGAGCACGGTTTCGAGAATGCCGTCCGGTTGCATATCGCCCTCCCTTGCCTACCGCCGCGCAGGCGCCGGCGATCTCAGGTGACGGTCAGCTTCTGCAGCTCGACCAACTCGCCGATACCCTTGCGAGCCAAACTCATCAGGCGGTCGAAGCTTTCCTGGCTGAAAGGCTTCTTTTCGGCGGTGCCTTGCACTTCGACGATGCCGCCGGTGCCCGTCATGACAAAGTTGGCATCCGCTTCCGCATTGGAGTCTTCCGCGTAATCCAGATCGAGCACCGGCATTCCGGAATAGAGGCCGCACGACACCGCCGCCACCTGGTCCTGCAGCACGCTGTCGCGCACCATGTCGCGCATCTTCATCCACTGGATGCAGTCGTGCAGCGCCACCCATGCGCCGGTGATGGCGGCGGTACGTGTGCCGCCGTCCGCCTGGATGACGTCGCAGTCGACACTGATCTGGCGCTCGCCGAGGGCCTTCAGGTCGACCACGGCGCGCAACGCGCGGCCGATCAAGCGCTGGATCTCCTGCGTGCGCCCGGACGCATGGCCGACGGTGACCTCGCGCCGCGTGCGCTCGGATGTGGCGCGCGGTAGCATGGAGTATTCGGCGGTCACCCAGCCGCGATTCTGGCCCTTCAGCCAGGGCGGCACCCGCTCCTCCAGGCTGGCGGTGCACAGGACGTGGGTGTTGCCGAATTTGATCAGGCACGATCCTTCTGCGTGCATCGAGACGGCACGTTCGATGCTGACGCGGCGGAGCTCGTCCGGCTGACGTTTGGAAGGGCGCATGCGATGCTCCTGAAGCCGCCCGGAGCGGCTGGACGGCGTAATGTGCAATTGGGGCGGCCCAAGCTATCGCAAGCACTGCGCCCGGATGCAAGCCGACACTGCTTCGCCTGCCGGCGGAGCGCTGTTTCCCAAGCCTATTTGACGCCGGCTGCCCCTCCTACATAACTTCATGATATACAAGACATCATGAGCCTGACCGCGGCATCGGCCGAAGCGGCTCGAAGCAGGAGCTGACTTCGCCCGCAGGATGGCAGACGCACCGAACGAACTCACCAAACTCAACGAGCGCTCACGCGCGATCTTCCGGCAGATCGTGGAGAGCTATCTCGCGACCGGCGAACCTGTGGGCTCGCGCAATCTGTCGCGTCATCTGCCGATGGCGCTGTCGCCGGCCTCGGTCCGCAATGTCATGTCGGATCTCGAGCATCTCGGCCTCATCTACGCGCCGCATACGTCCGCCGGACGCCTTCCGACCCAGACGGGTCTGCGGCTGTTCGTCAACGGGCTGCTCGAGGTGGGCGATCTCAACGACGACGAGCGCCGGCAGATCGAGCGCCAGATCTCGGTGCAGCGCGAGCGGTCCATCGATCAGGTGCTGGCGGAGGCCGGGGAAATGATCTCCGGCCTGTCGCATTGCGCAGGCCTGGTGCTGAGCGACAAGCAGAATGCACGCCTGAAGCAGATGGAATTCGTGCCGCTGGAGCCCGGCAAGGCCCTGGTCGTGCTGGTCGGAGAGGATCAGTCGGTCGAGAATCGCGTCATCGCCGTACCCCGCGGGCTGCCGCCCTCGGCATTGGTCGAAGCGTCCAACTATCTCAACCGCCACATTCGCGGGCTGACGCTTGGAGAGGCGAAAGCGCGCATCGAGAAGGAGCTGACCACGGCCAAGGCCGAGCTCGACACGCTGACGAAAAAAGTCATCGAGGCGGGACTGGCAACCTGGTCGGGCGCCGATGACGATCGCAAAAGCCTGCTGGTCCGGGGCCAGGCCAATCTTCTCAAGGATCTGACGGCGCTCGACGATCTCGAACGCATCCGCCAGCTGTTCGACGATCTGGAGGCCAAGCGCGAGTTGATCCAGCTGCTGGGCGTGGCGGAGAAGGGCGATGGTGTTCACATCTTCATCGGCGCCGAAAACAAGCTGTTTTCGCTGTCGGGATCGTCGCTGATCGTGGCACCGTTCCGTGATTCGGAACGCAAAGTTGTCGGCGTGCTCGGCGTGATCGGCCCGACCCGCCTGAATTATGCCCGCATCATTCCCATGGTGGATTTCACGGCGCGACTCGTGGGTCGCGTCCTGACTTGATTTTCAGAGCGTATGGCATGATATCGAGGCTGCCGAGCGCCCGCCGGCACGCTTTACGGCCAACCCGACCAAGCCAGCAACAGTGAGCCTATGATCGACGACGATACCAAGCGGACGACTGAAGCATCGGCCGATGCGCCAAAGCCCGACGCGGCGCCGGCTGAACAGCAGGGCGGAGCCCCCGAGACCGAGGAGGCGCAGATCGCCGCACTGGTGGCGGCGCTGCAGGCCGAGAACGTCGAACTGAAGGACCGTCTGCTGCGCACACACGCGGAAATGGACAACGTGCGCAAACGCGGCGAGAGAGAGAAAAGCGATACGCTGAAGTATGCGGTGTCGAAATTTGCCCAGGACGTGCTGACGATCGGGGACAATGTCCAGCGCGCGATTGCGGCCGTGCCGCCCGAGGCCGCGGAACAGGATGCGGCGCTGAAAAGCTTCCTGGAGGGCGTGATGATGACGGAGCGCGAGCTCGTCAACGCGCTCGAGCGGCACGGCATCAAGCGGATGGACCCGCTGGGCGCACCGTTCAATCCGCACCACCACCAGGCCGTCATGGAAACGCAGAGCACCGACGTGCCGCATGGAACCGTGACGCAAGTGCTGCAGGCCGGCTACATGATCGAGGACAGGGTTCTGCGACCGGCCATGGTGATCGTGGCCAAGGGCGGCCCCAAGCCGGGCGCGCCGGATGAAAGTTCCAACAAGGAGCCGGAGCTGTCGCTGGACGATATCCTCCGGGAAACGACGGGCAACGACACCGCGTCGGCGAGAGACGGTACGCAGTAGCTTGATCAGCCCGGCTTGCTGACGCGCCGCAGAGTCAGATTGAAGCGGCCCCCCTCCTCCAGCAGGGCCGAGGTTCCAGGGAGCAATCGGTCGATGCCGTGGTAGGCGAGCCGCGAGCCGTCGCCCAGAACGACGACGTCACCGGATTTCAGGGTCATGCGGGTTTTGGGATCGGTCCGGCGCGCACCCCCGACATGGAAGACTGCGTCATCCCCTAGCGAAACCGAAACCACCGGCGCGGAAAAATCCTGCTCGTCGGCATCGCGGTGGCTGCCCATCTTCGCCGAGGCTGAGTAATAATTAACAAGGCAGGCTTCCGGCGGGGCTGGGTGGGCAGCAACCGCGGTCCACAGATCGAGCAATGCAGCCGGAATGGGCGGCCATGGACGTCCAGTGACAGGATGGACCGCCTGATAGCGATAGCCGCGTTCCTGGTCCGTGACCCAGCCGAGCGACCCGCAATTGGTCATCCGGACCGACATGAGCTTGCCCGTCCGCGGCATGGCCGGAACGTAGAGCGGGGCGTCCGCAATGACGCAGCGGATGGCGGCCAGGAGCCGTGCTTGCGCCGATTGTTCGAAGTAAGCCGGAAGCCGGCGAAAACCTTGGGAAATACACATTTTTTGTTTGCGGCGATGCCGGTCCAATCCATACTGGGTGCAGGGACAATTTTATCACAATCGGGATGCTGCCGGGCGTTGCGACGCCACAACGCCACGCCTATATAGCCACCAGTCATCGTTTTTCAGCTCAGGGGACCGTTCCGCGGGCCCCCCACGAAGGGGTCTTCGGAGCTGCGGGTGCCATATCGGGCCCGGACGGTTCGCCGCAATCGAGAGGAATTTGAGACATGGCAAAAGTTATTGGCATCGATCTTGGCACCACCAACTCCTGCGTCGCGGTGATGGAAGGTGGAACGCCCAAGGTCATTGCCAACGCGGAGGGTGTGAATACCACCCCTTCGATCGTGGCCTTCACCGAGGACGGTGAGCGGCTGGTCGGGCTCCCGGCCAAGCGCCAGGGCGTGACAAATCCAAACAACACTCTGTTCGCCATCAAGCGGCTGATCGGGCGGCGCTACAGCGACCCGCTGGTCGAGAAGGACAAGAAGCTCGTCCCCTACAAGATCGTCGAGGGGCAGAACGGCGACGCGTGGGTCGAGGCGCGCGGCAAACCTTATTCTCCCTCGCAGGTGTCCGCTTTCATTCTGCAGAAGATGAAGGAGACGGCGGAGGCCTATCTCGGCCATAGCGTGACGCAGGCCGTGATTACCGTTCCTGCCTACTTCAACGACGCCCAGCGCCAGGCGACCAAGGACGCCGGCAAGATCGCGGGCCTCGAAGTGCTGCGCATCATCAACGAGCCGACGGCCGCAGCGCTGGCTTATGGCCTCGACAAGAAGAAGGAATCGAAGACGATCGCGGTCTACGACCTCGGCGGCGGCACGTTCGACATTTCCATCCTGGAAATCGGCGACGGCGTGTTCGAGGTGAAGTCGACGAACGGCGACACGTTCCTCGGCGGCGAGGACTTCGACATCCGCCTGGTCGAATATCTCGCGGGCGAGTTCAAGAAAGAGAACCAGATCGATCTCAAGAACGACAAGCTGGCTCTGCAGCGTCTGAAGGAAGCTGCGGAGAAGGCCAAGATCGAGCTGTCGAGCGCCCAACAGACGGAAATCAATCTGCCGTTCATTTCCATGAGCCCGCAGACGCAGTCGCCGCTGCATCTGACGATGAAGCTGACGCGCGCCAAGCTGGAGAGCTTGGTCGAAGACCTCATCATGAAGACGATGCAGCCGTGCGAGCTGGCGTTGAAGGATGCCGGTCTCAAGGCAGCGGACATCGATGAGGTGGTGCTGGTCGGCGGCATGACGCGCATGCCGCGCGTGCAGGCCGAGGTCAAGAAGCTGTTCGGCAAGGAGCCCCACAAGGGCGTCAACCCGGATGAGGTCGTGGCCGTCGGTGCGGCGATCCAGGGCGGCGTGCTGAAGGGTGATGTCAAGGACGTGCTGCTGCTGGACGTGACGCCGCTCTCGCTCGGCATCGAGACGCTCGGCGGCGTGTTCACGCGCCTGATCGACCGCAATACGACCATTCCGACCAAGAAGAGCCAGGTGTTCTCGACGGCCGAGGATGGTCAGCGCGCGGTGACGATCAACGTCTACCAGGGCGAGCGTGAAATGGCCGGCGACAACAAGATGCTCGGCCGCTTCGATCTCGACGGCATCGCGCCAGCGCCACGCGGCATGCCGCAAATCGAGGTGACGTTCGACATAGATGCGAACGGCATCGTGCACGTTTCGGCCAAGGACAAGAAGACCAGCAAGGAGCAGTCGATCCGCATCCAGGCTTCGGGCGGCCTGAACGACGCCGAGATCAAGCGGATGACCGAGGAAGCCGAGCGCTTCAAGGACGAGGACAAGAAGAAGCGTGACCTCGTCGAGGCGCGCAACCACGCCGATCAGCTGACCGCGCAGATCGAGAAGGATCTGAAGGAGAACAGCGACAAGGTCGGTGCGGACGACAAGACGGCCATCGAGGCGGCGATGGCAGCCGTGAAGGACGCCATGGCCGGCGACGACGTCGAGAAGATCAAATCGTCCACGCAGGCGCTGATGCAGGCCTCGATGAAGCTCGGCGAGGCGATCTATGCCTCGGGCAAACAGAACGCCGAAGACGGCGACGCCGGGCCGGAAGGTGGCGCGACGGCCGGCAAGGGCGAAGACAACGTGGTCGATGCGCAGTTCGAAGAGGTCAAGGACGACAAGAAGAAATCAGCCTGACCTCGGGGTGTGAAATGACAGCCCTCGCTCTGCTTCGCGGGACTGGCGGAATGGCTCGACGGGGAGCACCTTTCGCCAGTTCTAAAGCAAAGCGGGGGCTCTGCATGTCCAGAGCGCGATCGCTTCGCATGGAAGCACTATCGGCTTCCATGCGTCCGTGCGTAGCGCGGCTCCGCCGCGACACGTGAATCGCACTCTAAGTTTATGAAATGGAGCAGGATTCACGTTTCGGCCGAGGCGCCTACCGCAAGGCAAGGTGATTCAAATCCGAAACGATCCTGCTCCAGCGGACGAAGTTGATCGCTTCGACCAATGGGTTCGGGGACGAGATTGGAAGCCGACTACATGGCGAAACGTGACTATTACGAGATCCTCGGTCTCGCGCGCGGGGTGGGCGAGCAGGACATCAAGGCCGCTTTTCGCAAAATGGCGAAGGAGCATCACCCCGATAAGCACGCAGGCGACAAGGTCGCGGAGCAGAAATTCAAGGAGATCAACGAGGCCTACGAGGTCCTGAAGGATCCGCAGAAGCGGGCCGCATACGACCAGTTCGGCCATGCCGCCTTCGAGGGCGGTCGCGGCGGCCCAGGCGGATTTGGTCCCGACTTCGCCAGCTCGATGTCGGACATCTTCGACGATCTGTTCGGCGAGTTCATGGGCGGCCGCCGTGGCGGCGGCGGCGGTGGACGCGGCCAGCGATCGGGCCGTGAGCGCGGCGCCGACATTCGCTACAACATGGACATCACGCTGCAGGAGGCCTTCTCCGGCAGGCAGGCGCAGATCCGCGTGCCAACCAGCATCGGCTGCGAGACCTGCTCCGGTACGGGGGCGAAAGTCGGCACAAAGCCGACGACGTGTCCGACCTGCGCCGGCGCCGGCAAGGTGCGCGCCAGCCAAGGGTTCTTCACGATCGAGCGCACCTGCCCGTCATGCCATGGGCGAGGCGAGTTCATCGAAGACCCGTGCCCGGCGTGCTCGGGCGTGGGGCGGATCAACCGCGAGCGGACGCTGGCGGTGAACATTCCGGCGGGTGTCGAAGACGGCACGCGCATCCGTCTTGCGGGCGAGGGCGAAGCGGGCCTGCGCGGCGGACCGACCGGCGATCTCTACATTTTCCTGTCCATCAAGCCGCACGAGTTCTTCCAGCGCGATGGCGCCGACATTTTTTGCCGCGTGCCGATCGCCATGACGACGGCCGCGCTCGGCGGCAACATCGATGTGCCAACGGTGGACGGCGGGCGCATTCGTATGCCGGTGCCGGCCGGAACCGAAACCGGCAAGCAGTTCCGCCTGAAGAGCAAAGGCATGCCGGTGCTGCGCTCGAAGGCGCAGGGTGACATGTACATCCAGGTCGACGTCGAAACGCCGAAGAACCTGAGCCGGCGCCAGCGCGAGCTGCTGGAGCAGTTTGCGCAGGAGTCGAACACCGAGACGAACCCCGCCTCCGACGGCTTCTTCAGCAAGGTGAAGGAGTTCTTCGAAGGCAAGGCCGGATGAGGTAGAACTGATGACCGGCGTTACACCGCGCGACCGCCTGTTCGTTGCGCTCGATGTGCCGACCGTTGACGACGCGCGCAAGCTGGTGACGCGGCTCGGCGATACGGTTGACTGCTACAAAGTGGGGCTCGAGCTGCTGTTCGGTGGCGGGCTGGAGTTTGCGCAGGGGCTCAAGGCGGCCGGGCGCACGGTGTTCCTCGACTTCAAGCTGCTCGATATCGGCAACACAGTGGAGAAGGCAGCCGCCAATATCGCACGGCTGGGCTTCGACTATCTGACCGTGCACGGGGCGGACGCAAAGACCCTGAACGCCGCCGTCAAGGGCCGCGGGTCGAGCAAGCTCAAGCTGCTGGCGGTGACCGTGCTGACAAGCCTCGACGCCGCCGACCTGGAGCAGCAGGGTGTCAAAGGCATGAGCCCGGTGGACCTCGTCGTGCATCGAGCGAAGCTGGCGCAGCGTGCAGGTTTCGACGGGGTGATCGCGTCGGGACAGGAAGCGGCGCTCGTGCGGCACGTTGTGGGCAAGGAGTTTCTGATCGTGACACCGGGCATTCGCCCGGCGGGAGCCGCGGAAGGTGATCAGGCGCGTGTCATGACGCCGGCTGCGGCGATCGCCGCCGGCGCCAGCCATCTGGTGATCGGGCGGCCCATTACCCAGGCCGCCGATCCCAAAGCTGCGGCCGAGAAGATCCTAAGCGAGATGGCGACCGCCTGAGCCGCGCTGCAGATCAGAAGCGTGAAACCTCGACTTCCTTGGACGTAATGAATTCAAGCAGAGCGGGCTGGCCTTTCTCGGTGGCGGCGATGCCGCGCTTGATGGCGGGAACGATGTCGGACACCTTCTCGATGCGCTCGCCGTAGCCGCCGAAGGCCCGGGCCATCGCCGCGTAGTCGCCGGAAATGTCGGTGGAGCGATACTTCTCCGTCGAGACCGGCATGACCTTGAGCTCGATGGCCATGCTGAAGTTGTTGAGCAGGATCGAGAGGATCGGGATCTTCTCGCGTGCCGCCGTCTCGAAATCCATGCCGGTGAAGCCGATCGCGGCATCACCCCAGACGTTCATACAGAGCTTGTCGGGCTTGGCGAGCTTGGCGCCCATGGCGAGGCCCAGGCCGTAGCCGAGCTGGGTGGTCTTGCCCCAGCCCAGATACGACAGCGGCGTGGTCGGCTTCCAGAACGGCGAGAGCTGGTCGCGCGGACTGCCGGCGTCGTGCGTGATGATGGTGTTGGCGACATCGACGGTGTGCTGCAGATCCCACAGCACACGGTAGGGATTGAGCGGCTCGCTGTTAGACGTGAGCTTCGGCATCCACTTGGCGAGCCAGGGCTCGTAGGCTTCACGGATAGACGCGGCAACCTTGCGGGGATCGCGCGGGGTCTTGCCCTCGATGCGATGCACCTCCTCGATGAGCGCGGCGAGGACGAGCTTGGAATCGCCCAGCACGCCCAGCGAGCACGGCACGTCCTTGTCGAGATCCATCGGGTCGAGGGTGGCGTGGACGACGGTCTTGCCGGGCGGAATCTTGACCGCGAAATTGCTCTCCGTGAAGCTGCAGCCGACGCCGAAGATGAGATCGGCGTCACGCAGGAACTGATGCACCGAGCCGGGCGTGGCGAGGCCGCCGGAGCCGAGCGAGAGGGCGTGCGTCTCGGGGAACGCGCTCTTGCCTTCGAGACTGGTGGTGACGGGGATGGCGAGCAGCTCGGCCAGCTCCTTGAGCTCGCTCCAGGCCTCGGCCCAGTGCACGCCCTGGCCCGCATAAAGTACGGGGCGCTTCGCCTTCACGAGCATCTGGGCAGCTTCGCGGATGGCCACGGGATCAGGCCCGGAACGCGCCGCCCGCGGCCGTGTGTAGTCGAGGGTGTCGATCTCCTCGTTAAAGAGGTCGACCGGCACTTCCACCAGAACCGGGCCGCCGCGGCCTGATTTCAACCGCGCGAACGCACGCCGGAGCACGACGGGAATTTCCTTGGCCGACGTGATGGGCTCGGCGGACTTGGTGATGGAGGCCATGCTGACGCTGGCATTGTAGTTGCGCTGAATCCAGGCCATGCGGCGGGCATAACCCATCGGCATGACCAGGATGGGGACGCTCTCGCTGTAAGCCTGCGCCACACCGCCGTAGGCATTTTCGGTGCCGGGGCCGTGCTGCATGCAGAAGACGCCGAGCTTCTTGCCGCTCGTGACGCGCGAGATGGCGTCAGCCATGTGGAGGCCGGTGCGCTCCTGGCGGACGATGATGGGCCGAATATCGGCGGCCGCACCGCGCTCCAGAATGTGGTTCACCGGATAGCCGATGATCCACTCGACGCCTTCACGCTTGAGAATCTCGGAAATCGCATCCGCGGTTTTCATGGGCTTCTCCTCCGCTGGCTTTTGTTTTGAGCCATGCAAGCACGCCGCAGGCAAAACGCCAAGCGCGTCCTGCCTTGCAAGAAAGAGCGTCGACTGATCCGAGCGTGAAGACGGGGGAAGGACGCGAGCCTACTTGCCCGCCAGCTCGTCCTTCACCTCGTCGCACTTGTTGTCGATGAAGTCGTTGATGTCCTCGACGATGGTGCTCTGAAGG
>JBJXDX010000145.1:0-6808 GCA_046154585.1 Hyphomicrobiaceae bacterium
GACGCACGCCCGACGCGGCGTACTTCGGACACCAGAGCATGCCGCCGATCCGCTTGGCGGCCTAACCCCGGCAGACGATCCACTTACCCAAGCGGAATGTCTGTCCGAACAAACGGGACCACCTCATGCGATGCTTTTCATCGCCGCGGTGGCAGCAGTAGTCCTGACATTTGGTGGAGGGACAGTTTGTGATTGCATGCTGCTAGACACGCTTTTGCCTACCAAGTCCGGTAGGTGTGCGTCTTGGGCGCGCGATATGCTGCTGGTGACGCTCTTTGGGTTTGGATTCGCTTTGGCTCTCTTTCTGAATTTCAATTGGCGTGTCAGTCGCCGTCACTCATTCATCGCAGATATGTTTGTTCTGGGGGTCTTCATAGCATTCGGAATGTCTCTTGTCCTAGTTGCGTACTCAGACAACCTGCAGTTCTTGGGCAAGCTAAAGTTTTTCGTTGCACTTTTGGCCGGCCTTAGTACGGCGGTGTTCGGCGGCGTGGCGCTAGACTTGGTCGTGTGCGTACTATTGCTGGCAGGCCTACTGTTCTCGGTTGGCAACGCCAAGCGGAGATCGCGCCTTCTGCGGTACTTCGTCTCGATCGTGAAGAATCGAGTCGCGTATATCGCGCAGTCGATCGGCATCACCATAGTCGCGGGGCTGTTTTACTTTTTCTGGGATGCAATGCTGCCTCAACACACTTGGGAAGCGCTTTTCGTTACCACCGCCGTCTATTCTGTCTACGTTGGAATAAAAACGGAGACTGCTCGCCTCAAATTTCGTTGGGTCTGATCAATGCTTGTAATCGGGGCATCGTGCATGCGTTGGGGGCACAAGCGCACTGTCGTTTTCCATCGTTGAGTGAGCCAAGAATTGACTCCGCCGTAAGAGTAGCGTGCGGCTGCTTTTCGTCCAGCATCGAGCTGGGCAACAGCGAATGCCATGCATGCGCACGCGTATGAGCGCTCACGCACGCCATAGGCGCGTTGGAGGCGGTTACTAGGTGCTGGTAGGTGCCCAGTGGGGTGCTCCTCTAGGGCCCGGTGGCAAAAGCCCCGCCGACCTAGCAGAGACCTAGTATGTGCTAGCGCAGGCCTGGTAAGCGCTGGCGAGGCTGCCTTCGCGGGCTTTGCGCGCGTCGTGACACGTCCCGGCGCGGGTCGGCGTATACGAGCGAATTTGAGGTGAGGCAGCAACTGAAATCGAGCACCTGATTGATGATCAGGAGCCAATCGTTGCAATCACTGAATATTCTCTCGTTCTGGCAACAAATGGCTGATTTTTGGCGTCGATTTCCTCATCATTCGCTCGATGACACAGGATCGAATGATGGCACGATACATCGGCAAGGTTTGCACGAGGCACCCGCAACTGATGGGGCAAAGGCGCAACGGCAATTGCCCTGAGTGTATGCGCCAGCGCGCAAGGGAGCCATCGTATCGAGCGCGGCATCGGGCTCTTAAGGACCCATCAGTCGCACGGCGTGCAACTATCAAGTGGCGCGAGACGAATTGGGAGCGCTTCAGCGAGACGAAGGTCGCGCGCAATGCTGCCCTACGTGCGACAGGCAAGGGAGCGTTAGGCGACAGCCCGACGGTGCGACGCGCTTACGTTATCTTCGCTGGCAAGGCGAGGGCGCTTGGGCTCGTGCCCGATCACATCGTCCCGATCACGCCTTGTCGCGTGTGCGGCGCGCAAGGACGACATCACCGATCGAACTGGCAGATGCTGACGCCCTCTCAAAACAGCTCGAAGGGCAATCGATGCGACGGGTGTTGGAGGTGAGGTATGTTGTCCAGGCTGTTGCCCAAACGGAGTGCTGACTTGGCTAAGTGATTGGCGCGCCGGGAAGGATTCGAACCCACGACCTCCTGATCCGTAGGAAGCGGACGCTCACATCGCACAGCGTAGCAGAAAGAGGCACAGGGCGCAGAAAGCCTTGCTGCGTCCACATTTCTGCCGTTCTACCTTCTGTGGAGAGCAGCAGCACGTTGCACGAGAGTGCACAAAATGCGTGCCGCCTGCGTTCCGCGGGAGGTGATTGATGCCCAAGTTGATCGAAGGATATGCGGACAAGCTTGCCGTGCCTGCCGGGTCCCGCGACACGCAAGTGTTCGACGATGATTTGCCGGGTTTCGGCATCCGCAAGTTCGACAGCGGCAGGGCCTCGTACTTCGTGAAATTCAATGTGGGGCGCCAACAGCGCCGCAAGACGCTGGGAGCGGTCGTGCGCGGCAATCTCAAGGCCATGCGGCTGGAGGCCTCTAAAGTCCTCGCCAAGGCGCGCCTCGGGACAGATGTGGTGCAGGAGGCTAAGGCAGCGGCAGCACGGTCTCCGGCCCTTCTGGGCGACCTGGTGCCCAAGTATCTGGCCGCCCTTAGGATGGAGGTTCGTCCTAAAAGCCACGCCGAAGCCAGGCGATACCTAGAACAATACTGGAGGCCGCTGCATGGCCGAAGCATCGAGGCTGTCACCCGGCAGGACGTAGTTGGGATTATCGATGGCCTTGAGCACAAGATAGCTGCAGATCGCGCCCGCATCGCGCTCTCAGGGCTTTTTGGCTGGGCCATTGATCGCGGTTATTGCGATGCCAACCCCACGATGCACATCCGCGCACGAGGTCAGCATGGCTCCCGCACACGGGTTCTGACGGAGGACGAGCTGATCGCGGTCTGGCGTGCCTGCGGCAACGAGGAGTATGGCGCCATCGTTCGGCTTCTCATTCTGACGGGGCAGCGCCGAAGCGAGATCGGGGACCTGATGTGGTCGGAGATCGATCTGGCAAAGCGTCAGTTCGAATTGCCGGGCCACCGAACCAAGAATGGCAGGCCGCACCTCGTGCCGTTGAGTGACGCGGCCTTCGCCATCCTGGAAACAATACCCCGCCGCGAAGGTCGCGAATTGGTGTTTGGACTGGGCGCAGGTGGCTTTGGCGGCTGGAGCAAGTCGAAGGCCGACCTTGACCGCCGGATTGCGGCGGCCGCCAAGAATACCAATGCGATGCCGGTTTGGACGCTGCACGACCTTCGGCGCACGTTCGTCACCCATGTGAGCGAGCACGGCATCGCCGCACCGCACGTCGTCGAATCAATTGTGAACCATGTGAGCGGCGCCAAAGCAGGCGTGGCAGGTGTCTACAACCGGGCGACCTACCTCCCAGAGAAGCGCCGGGCGCTGGACTTGTGGGGCGCTCACGTCACAGCCCTGGTTGAGAGGCGCGAGGGCAACGTCGTGTTGCTGCAGTCGCAGCAGCTGATCGTGCGCGAGGAAGTTCGGAGGATGCAATGAATGCCATCAAAGCTACCCTGCCGTCGCTTAGCCGGATCGGCGCAGCCTTTGCCTTCCCGGACCCCTTGGACGCCTTGTGCGAGAAATATCACGTCCCCTATGGCGATTGGCGGATGTTGGTCTTGGAGCTGGCTGCTACGCACGAGAAAGGTTTCAAACCGTCGAAAGCCGGCCGGCCCAGGGAAGTGCCGGCGTGGTTGTTCGAGGAGTACGTCGTTTTTTTCTCCCGTCCTCGCCGACAGAGCCTGCGCAGGCTTGCGGAGAAAATGCATAGGGAGTTTCCCGAGGTAGCGCCACCTCCCGATACCCTTCGCAAGCATTTCGCCAAAGCACGGGACGTTGCCAATCAACGGTGGCGGGTAAGGATAGCGGAGGCGCTGACGACTGCTGGGTAAGATTCTCCAGCTATTATGACCCAAGAATTGTCGGCATCTTCTCTGGCACGGCGTTGCTTAGCGCCGCACAGCAAGATGTAGGCACCCATGACCACTCAGCCCGATGATCGCGTTCTCTCACTCCCCGAAGCCGCAGGCAAGGCGGGAGTAAGCGCGGACACGCTCAAGCGTTGTCACGTGCGCGGTGAAATCAAAATTCTGCGGCTTAGCCGTCGCCGCGTAGGTATTCGCCAAAGCGAACTCGATAAGTGGCTCGACTCACGGTCCGCACAAGCATCGCCGGTGTAATTGAACCCGCCTGGCACGAAGATTTGAGCCCCTTCGCCAAAAAAGGCAACGCCGCCCGGTCCTGTCGTGACCGCGCGGCGGTAAAGCAGCCGAAATTCTGCTGTCGATCGCCCACCCCCACATGCCCCGGACGGTCGAGTTGCGGAGCGCCCCGTCCCGCGTAGCCGCGCGGGGCGGGGTCCCATTGATCAGCCTGCAGTGTAGCAGTCGCAAGCCGATATAGGCGCGCTTCACGGCAGCAACAAGCGTTGTGCCGATGATTAATGAAGTCGATCACGCCGCCCGCGCCATAGAGAAAAATGCCCGCCGGCTGGGCAATCTGATCCGCCGGCTGTCGTCTAACTACGACGGCGAGATTGTAGCCACGGTTAGAGCGATCCGCCGAACGTTAGCCGGTAAGGGCCGCACGCTGCACGACCTGGCCAAACTTGTCGAACTCAGCGCAGACCTCACCGGATGTGACCCTGCCGAATGGCGACAGGTAGTCCGTCAGCTCCTGCGCGAGCGCGAGCAGTTGACCGATTGGGAACTGAGATTCGTCAAAACGGTATCGCACTATCGCAAATCCCCGAGCACCAAACAGCTTGACGTGCTTGCCGGTATTTTGCGCCGGCTCAGTCAGGACGCCGCGCATGCTGCATGAGGCGCGCCCCTCAGCTAAGGAGATCGCGAAAGCGCTCGGCGGCCGACGCCATGGCGTGGGCTATAGGTGCCCGTGTCCTGCGCACGATGACAAAAGTCCAAGCCTCGATATCAAGGAAAAGAACGGAAAGGTCCTTTTCAGATGCCGTGCCAATTGCACCCAAAATGCTGTTCTCACCGCTCTCATGGAACGCGGGCTGTGGCCTTCGAAGAACGGACTTGCCAACGGTCATTCGAATGCTCAGCCAGAGCGCGTTATTCTCGCCACCTACGACTATGTCGATGAGGGAGGCCAATTGGTCTTCCAAGTCGTTCGCTATGCACCAAAGGAGTTCAGGCAACGCCGACCGAATGCCAAGGGGGGATGGACCAACAATGTACAGGGCATTTTGCAGGTGCCCTATCGCCTGCCAGAATTGGCCGAGGCGATTTCGAAGAACCAACCGGTTTTCGTGGTCGAAGGCGAGAAGGACTGCGACAGCCTCGTGAAGCTTGGCATTGTCGCGACGTGTAGTTCCGGTGGCGCCGGGAACTGGCGAAGCGTTCACGCCGTGTGCCTGAAGGACGCGAACGTCGTCATCCTGCCCGATAATGACGAGCCTGGCCGCAAACATGCCGACGCGGTTGCTATGTCACTGCAGGGCATTGCGCGGCAGGTGCGCGTGCTGGCACTTCCCGATCTAGCTGACAAAGGGGACGTATCCGACTGGATCCTGGCGGGCGGAACGGCTGACCAGCTGTGGCAGCTCGTGGACCGGGCACCTGATTGGCAGGCCCATCCGCATCAGTCGCCAATTATCTGGGGCGTCCCTGCGGGCGAGGAGAAACAACCCTGGCTCATTGAGCAGATGTTGCCCGAAACCGGAATCGGATTGCTCTCAGGCCAGTGGGGCACCTACAAGACGTTCGTCGCCATGGATCTGGCAGCCGCCGTACTAACCGAAGGCATGTTCGCCGGCCGCCAGATCGCGCGCAAAGGAGGCGTGCTGTGGCTGGCGGCGGAGGGCCAGTCTCAAGTGCCTGTAAGGCTCCGAGCGCTCGCTACTAAACATAAACTCAACATCGATCAATTCGCGTGGGCGAAAAGCTGCCCTCTGTTGACCGACGCCAAGGCGCGTGAGGCGCTCATAGCGATATGTCTTGAAGCAAAGGTGCAGTATCGGACCCGCCACGACCTACCGCTGGCGCTGGTGATTATTGACACCATAGGCGCGGCCGCCGGCTGGAAGGATGAAAACTCGGCCGCTGAAGCTCAAGCCGTCATGAGCATGCTGGCCAGCGTTGCGAACGAGCTTGGCATCTGCATTGCAGGCATCGATCACTTCGGAAAGGTCACGGACACCGGCACGCGCGGAGCTTCGCCCAAGGAGGACTTTTCCGATTTTGTCTTAGCGCTGTTGGGTGATCGGGACTTAGCCGGAGAGGTGAAGAACAGTCGCGTAGCCGTGCGCAAGGTGCGGGGCGGCCCAAGCGGGATGGTCGTGCCATTCGCTGCCATGACAGTGCAACTGGACGACGGCCAAACAAGCTGCACCATCTCCTGGCAGCAGGGCGCGGCGACGAAACAATCAAAGAGCCGGTGGCCCAACTCGCTGCGGGTCTTCAAGATTTCCCTCGACAATGCACTCGTCAGCGCCAGCGAGCGGTTCAAACCCACCCATGATAGCGTGGAGGTGATCGCTGTCGATATCGAGGGAGTACGCACTGAGTTCTATCAGCGTTATGTGGTGGCGGAGGACGGCACCGACATGCAGAAACAGAACGCGCGGCAAAAAGCGTTCAAGCGAGCCTCGACCAGCGCGCAAAACAAACAGCTGATCGGCGCTGCGAATCTTATGGGTAAGCAATTTGTGTGGGCTGTGCAGGAGCGAGAATGACTAGCGAGCAGCCGGACATTCTACCCGGACACCGGACATTTGCGGACATGTCCGGCGTGCCGCTACCCGGACAGACACGGACACACCCCTAAGGGGTGTCCTGTCGTGTCCGGCACCTCTGGGTCATGTCCAGGATGTCACCCCCGGTATCATGGCGCAAACGCCGCAGGCTTGAAACCCCAGCATCTCAGGTGATGAATGAGGTGGTCCCGTTTGTTCGGACAGACATTCCGCTTGGGTAAGTGGATCGTCTGCCGGGGTTAGGCCGCCAAGCGGATCGGCGGCATGCTCTGGTGTCCGAAGTACGCCGCGTCGGGCGTGCGTC